>JBDGUE010000030.1:0-39493 GCA_042216045.1 Halanaeroarchaeum sp.
TCGGGCTGCCGGTATTACCGCGGCGGCTGGCACCGGTCTTGCCCAGCCCTTATTCGTACACCACCTTACGGTGTACAAAAGCGAGGGCTCTATGCCCTCGCACTCGGA
Source organism: Halanaeroarchaeum sp. (assembly GCA_042216045.1). Classification (GTDB taxonomy): domain Archaea; phylum Halobacteriota; class Halobacteria; order Halobacteriales; family Halobacteriaceae; genus Halanaeroarchaeum. The sequence goes on from JBDGUE010000030.1 coordinate 109, forward strand.
GTTCCCTTATCGCACTGTCGTGCAGTGTAAAGGTTTCGCGCCTGCTGCGCCCCGTAGGGCCCGGTATCTTGTCTCAGATACCGTCTCCGGGCTCTTGCTCTCACAACCCGTACCGATTATGGGCACGGTGGGCCGTTACCCCACCGTCTACCTAATCGGCCGCAGCCACATCCTATGGCGCCAATGCGTTTCGAGCTCCGCACATCCCAGTGCTGGAGCGGTATCCGGAATTAGCCTCAGTTTCCCGAGGTTATTCCGGTCCATAGGGTAGTTTGGCCACGTGTTACTGAGCTATTCGCCACGGGTCCAAACCCGTGCGACTAGCATGGCTAAATCGAACTCCGATAGCAATGGCCTCCGGCAGGATCAACCGGAATGTGCCGGGAATGACTCCCGGCGGGCCAGAGATGGATCTCTGGTTGGCGGGTGTGGTCGTCACGATCGGTTCGTGGCCGACCAGATATCACCAAACCATCGAGGCTAACATCAGATCCCATCTGTACGGGCGGACCGCAGGGGTAGGATCCTCATGTCCTTCGGGACCTCAACGTAGCGTTCGTTGGGTCATAAACCCATCGAACCTCGTCGGACCCCGACGCCCCGCGTCGGCCGCGGGGCGTTCACATTCACCCGAACGCCCCGTTATTACTTAAGGGCATCGAACCCGAGTCGTCGCGATCGGGATCGACGCCCCACCGGAGACGTCGGAATGCATCACGGCGGGTCGGTCGTGCCGACCACCGCTCATCGAACGCATTCCATTCGAAGTCCCGGGTATTACTTAAGGGCATCGAAGCGGGACCGGCGATCGGTCGCTGCCACGGCGTGGGGCGTCGGGCAAACATCAGTGGCACCGGCGGGCCGGGCCACCTCATCGTGCATCCATGCGAAACGGCGGGGTACGGATAAGGCCGTCGAATGGACCCCCCGTTCGGGAGGGCATTGCATGGCAGGACGGGCGGCGGCGTGCACGGCAAAATGTCCGGCGCGGGTGGAGGCCGATCGGTCATCCCTCGCACGTGCGTGGGGTCGGATCGGGAGAGGCCCGCGCCACGCGAGGCTACGTGGGGTCGCGGGATAACGTCACTGGACGGGTCCGATCGAGCCGATCAGACGTCCTCGACGTGTTCGATGCCCTTCTTCGAGACGTTCGCCTCGGTGATCTCGCCGGGCATCCAGTCGGGTTTGTCCGCGGGCGCCTCCTCCTCCCAGGCCCACGCGTCGTAGATGTGGACCTTGTCCGTCCCCTTCTCTCGAAGGCGAATCTCGATGCGTGGGGCGTCGTCCTCGGACGGCCCCACCTCCGCCAGTCGCCGCGCGGCCTTGAGGGCGGCCTGGCGTGGCGTGTTCCCCGAGAAGACGCTCGATTCGGACCCGTTCGACTCCCGCAGTGCGAAGTTCCGCTTGCCGTCCTCACGTACCATGGTGTGAACCCATGCGATGCCAACACAAGACGGGTGCATAAATATACCGGCGAATGTTCCAGAAAATATTTATAGTGCCTTCACGAGATCCGGCCACAGCGGCGCCCCAGGCCCGAGGAACACCGAGGGCTTCGGCCACCCGCGACGGGCGGGCCGGGACGGCGTCCACGGCGGGCTGACTCGGAAGAACTTAAGTATACGTCACGGCGAAGCCCCAACCAGGTTACCCCGATGGTCCGCAAAAAGAAGCTCAGTCCCAGTGGGGCGAAAGGGGACGACGGCGCGTATCACAACGCACACGTGAACCTCCACGAGGACGAACTCGCAGTCGCCGGCCTCGAGATCGGCGACGAGGTGTTCGTCCGCGTCCGGGAGGACAAGATCATCATCCAGAAGGCCGACCCCGACGAGGTCGAACACGACTTCTAGGCACTTAACCCGCCGCGGTGCTCGTACGCGAACGATGTACGGAGCTCTCAAGCCGCTGCTGTTCCGGCTCCCACCGGAGACCGCCCACGGACTCGCCGTCCGGGCGCTCGAGGCGGGTCAGCGCGAGACGGTCCTCGCCGCTCTCCGTCGATACCTCGTCGTGGACGATCCGCGCCTCCGCACGGAGGCCTTCGGCGTGTCGTTTCCGAATCCCGTGGGCGTCGCCGCTGGGTTCGACAAGAACGCGCGGGTCCCGCGCGCGCTCGCCGCCCTGGGATTCGGACACGTCGAGGTCGGGGGCGTGACCGCCGAGGCCCAACCCGGCAACCCGCGGCCGCGGCTGTTCCGCCTCCGCGAGGATCGCGCCCTGATCAACCGCATGGGCTTCAACAACGAGGGCGCGGACGCGATCGGCGAGCGACTCGCGTCGAGCCCCCATCCCGGGGTGCCCCTCGGCGTCAACCTCGGCAAGTCGAAGGCCACGCCGCTGTCCGAGGCGCCGGCGGACTATCGCTACACCTACGAGCGCGTGGGCGAGCACGTCGACTTCGCCGTGGTCAACGTCTCCAGCCCCAACACGCCGGGCCTGCGCGACCTCCAGGATCGCGAACCGCTCGCCGACATCCTCTCGGCCCTCGTGGACGCGGGCGCCGATCCGCTCCTCGTGAAGGTCTCGCCCGACCTGAGCCGGGAGGCGATCGCGGCCGTGGTCGACCTCGCCGAGGCCCACGGCCTGGCCGGGATCGTCGCCACCAACACGACGACCGCGCGCGACCAGGGACTCGCGAGCGACCAGCGGGCCCAGGAGGGAGGCCTCTCGGGCGAACCCCTCGAGGAGCGCGCGACGTCGCTCGTCCGGTTCGTCGCCGGGCGCACCGACCTCCCGGTGATCGGCGTCGGCGGGATCTTCACCGCCACGGACGCCTACGAGAAGATACGGGCCGGGGCCTCGGTGGTCCAGTTGTACACCGGCCTCATCTACGAGGGGCCGACCATCGCTCGCGAGATCAACGAGGGACTGCTCGAGTTGCTCGACCGCGACGGCTTCGACAGCGTGGCCGACGCGGTCGGGGCCGACCTGTGATCATCGCAGCGCGTCGAGGCGGAACTCGAACCCGGCGACGGGCACCTCGAGGTCGTGTTCCGCGAGGACCGCCGGATGGAGTTCGCCGACGACCCCGACGCGGTCGCCGTCGATGACGACGGCGGCGGTCCGCCCCTCGAGGAAGGAGGGATGCTCGGTCCGCGGCGTCGAGAGGTCGACGTCGAAGTTGCGCGCGATCGCCTGCAGGCGCCCCTTGGCGTCCTCGTAGGAGGCGTCGTGGCGCGCGAGGACGCCCGCGACGGTGCGCCGCTCGGCCACGTTGGTGTTCTCCCGATCGTCGACGTGGGCCGCGAGGCCGATCTCCGCGAGGTCCTGGGGATAGGACCGGTGGGTGTTGTTCTCGAGGACCATCACGAGCGAGGGGAGCGCCCAGGTGCGGACGACGGTGTAGTCCGCGCTGTAGGGTTCGATGATGGAGGCGGGGTGGGCGGCGCCGACCGCGTCGTCGGTCGGGTCGAGGCGCATGCGCTCGAAGTTCTCCGCCTCGTTGGTGAGGTTGAAGTTCAACGTGTCCTCGAAGCCGAGGCCAACGAGCAGGTTCCGGACCGCCTCCTCGTGACGGGAGGCCTCGGTCCGCCCACCGACCGTACTCACGTCCGGGTACCGCGGCGTGAGGTCGTTGAAGCCGTAGGCTCGACCAACGTCGTCGACGAGGTCGACGGGGTGGAGGACGTCGGTCCGGTAGGGCGGAATCCCGACGTCGTAGGCGAGTTCGTCGTCGCCGACGGTGACGGACGCGGCGTCGAGGCCCGAGCGCTCGAAGAGGTCCACCACGTCGTCGGCCGAGAGGTCGATCCCGAGCGTTCCCTCGATGCGCTCGTGGGTGATCCGCTTCTCCGAGACCGAGAGGTCGGGGCGCACGACGGTCCCGTCCGGGTAGGCCACCTCCACCGACTCGATCTGGCCGCCCCTGGCGTCGAGGGCGTAGCACACGATGGCGAGCATCTTGTCGATGGTCCACTGGTCGGTGCCGGTCATCTCGACGAAGAGGTCCCGCGAGTCGGTCGTGACCTCGGTCCGCCGACCGTTGATGACCGGCGGGAAGCTGAACAGACCGATGTCGTCGTAGATCGCCGGGTACCGGTCGTACTCGGCGACGAGGTCTGCGTACTCCCGCCCGGTCTGGTGGTCGGTGAGGACCTCTGCCGGGGTGAGTTCGCGGTCGGCGTCGAGGGGAACGAAGGTGTCGCCCTCGGGTTCGACGCCCCGGTAGGCGATCGACTTCCCGCCCTCGTCGTAGACGCCCGCTCCCTTCAGCATCGTCAGGTCGTGGATGCCGATGGCGCCCTTGGCCCGCTTGCGCCCCATCGTGGCGTGGAGCTTCTCCTGGAGTTGGATGAGCGCCGCGAGGTCGGTCTCGTCCATGTCCAGGCCCCTGACGATCGCCCCCGTCACGTAGGGCCGCTGCTCGGGGACGCTCTCCTCCACCGCGATGGTCCAGTCGGGGTCGTTCGTGTCCGGGACGTAGACGCCCCTCGCGTCGCCGTACTGGTAGCGCAGCGATCGGGCGATCCCCGCGATCGAGAGCCGATCCAGGCGATCGGCCTCGAACTCGAGCTGGAAGTCGCCCGCCTCGGTCTCGCCCTCGAACTCGATGCCCAACTCGAAGAGGTCGTCTTTGAGGTCCGCGTCGGAGCGCTCCTCGCGACCGGTGAGTCGGCGCAACTCGTCGGGATCGACGTCGACGACGGGCATCAGTACTCCACCTCCACTGACCGGAGGAAGGCGAGGTCGGCGAGCGTTCCGTGCACGTCGCGGATGTCCTCGAAGCCGGTGATCAACATGAGCAGTCGCTCCAGTGCGAGTCCCCAGGCCATGACGTCGGCCTGGACGCCGAGCGGTTCGAGCATCTCCGGGCGGAAGATCCCGGAGTTGCCGATCTCGATCAGTTCGTCGGTCTCGGGGTGGCGGCCGAACAGTTCGAAACTCGGCTCGGTGTAGGGGTTGTAGGTGGGCTTGAATCGCAGGTCCGTGATTCCGAACTGGCCGTAGAACTCCCGGAACGTTCCCATCAGGTCACGCACCGTGAGGTCCTCGGCCATCACCCACCCCTCGATCTGGAAGAACTCGAGGAGGTGAGTGGCGTCGAGGGTGTCGTTGCGGTAGGCCTTCTCGACGCTGAAAAAGCGCTGGGGTGGATCGAGGTCGCCGACCGCCTCGCCGGCCAGGTACCGGGCGGAGAGAGAGGTCGTGTGACCGCGCAGGGCGAGTTCGCGGGCGAACTCGACGTCCCAGGGCGAGTGATAGCCCTGGCCGTCCGCACCGACGCCCTCGCGGTGGGCCGACTCGACGCGCTCGACGAGGTCCGCGGGCAGGTCGTCGATCGTCGCCGGGGTCTCGAGGGCGAAGCGGTCCCAGTGCGTGCGCGCCGGGTGATCCTGGGGCATGAACAGGCAGTCGTTGATCCAGAAGTCCGCGTCGACGTGGGGACCCTCCATCTCCCGGAAGCCCATGCCGACGAGGACCTCCTTCACGCGCTCTGCCGTCTGCCTGAGGACGTGGACCTTCCCCGGGGTCGGGACCGACGCGTCGGCCTCGACGTTGTACTCGGCGAAGTCGGCCTCGCGCCACTCGCCGGAGGCCAGCATCTCCGGCGTCAGACGGTCGACCCGGGCCGCGGCCTCGACGCCGGCCATGAGTTCGGTGACCCCCTCCTCGGTCAGGCGGACCGATCGGACGGTCCGCTCCTCCCGGACCGCCAGGTCGCGGCGCTCCAGGTCGTCGAGGACGTCGTCGTCCACGTCCTCCCCCGCGGCGATCGCGTCGAGGGCGGCGGCCTCGGCGTCTGCGTCCGGGTCGGCGTCGGGATTCGCCGCGACGGCGCCCGCCGCGATCTCCCCGTAGTCCTTGCGCGCGAAGTTCGAGAGCGCGATGTCCACCAGGGGACCGTCGAGGTCCGCCGCGTCGAGGACCGTCCCCAACGCCACGGAGTCGTCATCGGCCCCCTCGGCGAGTGCGGCCCGGTAGAGGCGCACCTCGGGGAGACCGTCCGTGCGGTAGGTCTCGCCCTCCTCCGTGAGGGCGACGTCGGTCTCCGTCTCCGCTGCGACCGCGAGGAGTCCCTCCGCTTCGAGGGCGAACGCGGCGCCGGTCACGGTCTCCGGTTTCTCGTCGGTTCGATCGGCCAGTTCGTCGATGGTCGTCCACTCGTCGGGGCTCGCAGCCTCGAGCACCGCGAGTTGCTGGGGTGGCAGTTTCATTCGGATCGTTCTCGCGTGTCCGCCTGTCGATCGATGCGCTCGCCTCGCGGGTGGGTTTCCGCCGGGCCGGCCCCGGCGTCCACCGACCCGTCAGGCGAAGAAGAAGCCGACCCGGGTCGCGCCGATCGACCGGTGCCCGGTGCGTTCGCGATGGCGTGGGTCGGCTGCCATGGGCGGGGGGACGGTACAGGCCGACTAAAGCGTTTTCCTACGGGCGCTCGGTCTCGAGGTCGACGTCGAGGTCGGCCAGCCGGTCCCGGGCCTCCTCGCGGCGCTCCTGGTGGGTCTCGAGGAAGTCGGCCATCTCCTCGGCCGCCTCGGTCTTGCACGCCCCACACAGGCGGTCCCCGCCCGCACACTCGCCGTAGACCCGCTGGGCGTACTCGTCGTCGTCGCCCGCGAGCAGGTAGGCGTAGAGCTCGTAAACCGGACACTCGTCGGGTTCGCCCCCGAGTTCGCGTTGTTCCTCTGCCGTCTCGCGGCCACCGGTGGTGGCCGCACGCACCTTCTCGTACCCGTCCTCGGGGTCGTCGAGGAGACTGATGTGACTCGCGGGCACGGAGGAGGACATCTTGCCCCCCGTGAGCCCCGTCATGAACCGGTGATAGATCGAGGAGGGGGCGACGAACCCGTACCCGCCGTGGTCGATCTCGACCTCGCGCGCGAGGTCCTCGGCCGCCTCGCGGTCCATCTCGAAGGCGTCGACGTGGGCCTCGAAGACGCGCTTCTCGCCCTCGATCGCCTCGATCAACGCCTCGAAGGCCTCGTCGGTGGCGTTGCGGTCGAGAAGGCGCACCCGCGGTCGGACGGGCTCTCTGCCCGCCGCCTCGAGCTTCTGGATGGCGCCCGCTCGCGCGTCGCTCGGTTCGACCTCGCGCTCGAGCCACTCGGCCGCCTCCACGCAGCGGACGTCGTCGTCCTCGCCGCCCGCCTCGTCGCTCAGCGCGGCGTGGGCGGCCGCGATGAGTTCGCGCTCCGAGGGGTCGGCCTCGAAACTGGCGAAGGCCCGAGTCACCCCGAAGTACCGCATCCGGGCTGCCAGGTCGCGGGTGAGCCGGACGTGGGGATCCTGGTCCGGACCGACCGGGATCACGGTGGGCTTGGGCGCCTCGAGTTGGGGGTAGAGGATGTCCGCGGCCTGGGTGAGGACGCTCTGCATGTGCGAGACGTCCGTCTCCCCGGAGAAGCCATAGATGGCCTCGAGTTCGGAGAAGTTGGCCTCGATGCCCAACTCGAAGCCCAGGTCCTGCAGGCGCCGGTTCGTGGACTGGCGGTAGAGGGTGCCCTCCTCCGGGTCGAAGCCCATCGCCAGAAGCGAGAGGAGGTAGTCCTCGGCGTGGTCGTCGATCTCCGCCCAGGAGAGGTCGCGGGCGGCGTGGGCCTCGAGGTCGGCGATGAGTCCGTAGGTGTCCCCGCCCTGCCGCTGGTGCCAGATCAACTCGTCGAAGACGAGTTTGTGGCCGATGTGCGGGTCGCCGGTCGGCATGAACCCGGAGAGCGCAGCGAAGGGCTCGTCGTTCGCCATCGCCTGGATCACGCGCCGGTAGTCGCGGTGGCCGAAGATGATGGCCCGCCGCATCAGGTAGTGCGGGTTCGGCACGTCGGCCAGCACCTCGTCGAACTCCTCGATGCCGAACTCCTCGAACAGCGAGCGGTAGTCGGCGATCGCAGCGGAGCCCCACGGGTCGATGGCGAGGTCGTCCGCGCCCGGGGCCGGGTCGTCTTGGGTGTCCGTGTCCTCGGTCATGGTACTCAGGGCGTGAGTCTGGAGACCGCACGCCACCGTATCGTCTCTCCGTTCGCGTCGTCGAGCGCAAAAACCATTCGCTTCCTGACCCCGTGGGCCAGTCTGACGTCGAGGGCCAGGTCGCGCGGGGCGAACGTCTCGGCGATCGGGGCCACCCGGACCAGGGACTCCGAGTGGCCCAGGTCCGCGACGGAGGTCACCTCGCGGTAGACCCGGAAGTCCGCGCCGAACTTGAAGCCGGTCTTGGGCACCGCACCGCGGTCGCGGAGCGTCGAGTAGGCGCGGAGCCGTCGGTCGAAGCGCTCGCCCTCGACCGACCGACCCCGCTCGAGCAGGGTCTCCACGTCGCGGTCGTCCGACAGCGCGAGCGACCCCCTGGCGGCGAGGTAGGCGGCCTCGACGAGCGAGAGGTGCAGGGCCTCGTAGTCGGCGGCCCGGCCCTCGATCGGCTTGCCGTAGAAGGCCGCCTCGTGAAGGGTCGCGGGTGGGTTCCAGACGATCACCCGGTCGTCGAGGAGTGCGCCCTCGACCGATTCATCCAGGGCCGCCGTCGTCTCGCCGGTCGGGTCGAACGGCGAAACGTCGAGGTAGGTCAGGTCCCCCTCCTCGTCGACGACCGCGAGCACGCGGTCCTCGAGTGCGTCGGCGTGGAGGGCCGTCCGCTCGCCGACGACGCGGATTCGGTGGGCGATCGCGTCGTCCTCCGGCCCCTTCCCGCGCGGGTAGACCACGAGGTCGACGCCCTCGGGATCGTCGACCCAGCCATCGCGCGCGGGCGAGAGGTAGAATCCCCGGTCGCGGAGGTCGAGGTAGACGAGGAATCGCGGGGCGAAGCCGGCGGGCCGCGAGGACAGGAAGGCCCGGAAGTCCATCCCGTCGACGGCGTCGAGGTCACCCCGGTAGAGGAGGTGGGCGGCCTCGACCGGGTCGAGGGCGATCTCGTCCCCCGACCGGGGGCGACCGTACCCGCGCGGGTCGTAGAACCGCTGGCGGGCGTCCCCCCCGACGATGACCTCGTCTCCGGACAGCGCGGCGTCCATGTGAGAGGCCTCCGACCCGCGGAGCCATCAATGTGCCCCACTCGCCTCGCAGTCCGGGTCGAGACAGCGCGGGCCGTCGACCGTCTCGAAGGTGGGCAAGCCACAGGCGCAGGGATCGGAGACGATCCCGCCTGGCAGGCGGTGGGACCGATCGCAGTCGGGACAGGTGGCCCGGAGCCCCCGTTCGCGCTCGATCGCGAGGGTCGACGCGCAGTCCGGACACGTCCAGGCGCCGGCGAACCGGTCGCGGACGGCCTGGTCGATCGACTCGCACTCCCGGTCCAGACACACCTCGAAGTGATCGCCGCGCTCGACGGAGATCGTCGGGAGCCCGCAGTCCTCGCAGGTGTCGTCGGTGAGCGTCGCGTCCCGGGGCAGGGGGTACTCACGGCCGCACCCGATGCAGGCGACGCTCCCGCGGTCGCGAACCAGCGGCGCCTCGCAGTGCGGGCAGGTCCCCACCCGCGGACCCGACGGCGAGACGGCGAACTCGGCCTGCCCGATCGTCGACCCCCTGACCGCGAGGCGGTCGTCGCCCTTGCGGGCGCGCAGGCGGAACCCCCCGTCGTCGCGCTCGACCTGGACCGCGTCGGCGCGCGTCAGCCACGCCGCCGGCTGGTACCCCTCGGCGTCGTGCACCAGCACCGTGTTGTCCGGTTTGACGACGGCGACGACCTCGCCCTCGCGGGTGGCGTCGTTCTCGGTGACGGTACAGCGACCGGCGAACATCCGGATCGAACGCTGCATGGCCCGCAGTGGGCCGGTCTCGGTACATGAACCTCCGGACTACCCGGAGGGGCGCGCGGCGGTGACCGCGACCGTCCGCTCGTCCTCTATCGGTCGCAGGGGCAGGGTCGGGAAGGCGACCGAGATCGCGTACGTCAGGCGCTCGTCGTCCGCCCCGAAGACGCCGACCGGCACGGTCGTCTCGTCGGCGAGGTACGTGGTCTCCGCGGTCATCTCGACGCCGTTCACCGTCACGCGAACGCCCACGCGTGCGCCCGCGCCCCGGTTCCGGATCGTGACCTCCCTGACGTCTGACTCCCCGCGATCGACCGCGTCGGGGAACGTCCCCCACTCGATCTCGACGGCCGGGAGGTCGACGGCCTGTTCGAGGACGTTCTCCGCGACGCCCTCCGCGAGGCCGGCGTCCACGAGTCCATCGACCCCGGCCGCCCGCACGTCGGCCGGATCCCGAACGCTCGCCCGGGAGAGGCGCCGACCGCGCCCCGAGCCGACACCGTCGAGGGCGGTGAGACCGACCGCCCTCCGCGGAACGCCGGTCTCGATCCGCGCCTCGAGGCGGGTCACGAGGTTCGCCGGATGGGGCCGGTCGTACCGGCGGAAGAACTCGCCCAGGGCGGCGACGAGTCGGAGGGCGTTCTGGCGGATCGCCCAGGCGTCCGATCGCAGCGCCGCGGGAACCGACCCCGCCATGCTGGCCCGAAGGATGGCGGCGACCTTCCCGGGGCCGGCGTCGAGCGATCGATCGTCCGCGACCAGGACGTCGTCGATGGCGTCCTGCTCCGCCTGGCGCGCGCTGACGCTGTCGAACTCGCTCGCGCGGGCGACCGCGCGCACCACCTCGCCCTCGGTCGGACTGGTGCGGGTGAGGTCGTAGAATCGCCCGGCCGTGTCGAGGTGAAGGTAGTACGTCGAGGCGAGCGACCCCAGGGTGGTCGCCGAGAGGGTGCCGTCCTCGCGCTCGACGAATCCGCGCTCCACGAGGTCCGCCAGTATCTCGCGGACGCGCTCGCGGATCGCGGTGTCGTAGCGATCCGGTGCACTCCTGGCACGCTGGGCGTAGAACGTCGTCTCGAGCCAGTCCGTGGCGTCCTCGACGCTGCCGATCGTTCCCATCGCGATCTCGGCGTTGAGGTGCTCCGGAAGGTCGGCCGCCAACTGGGACTCGATGGCGGTGCCCTCCCGGAGCAGGCGGCGGTACCGGTCGGCGTCGTCCGCGTCGGTGACGACCCAGCCGTAGCCCACGTCGTCGTAGCCGGGCCGGCCCGCCCGACCGATCATCTGGACGACGTCGATCGGGCTCATCTCGACCTCGCCCTCGAGGGGGTCGTGGTACTTCGTGTCCCGGATGACGACGCAGCGCGCGGGGAGGTTGACCCCCCACGCCAGCGTCGACGTCGAGAACAGGAGGTCGATCCGTCCCGCCCTGAACCACTCCTCCACGCGGTCCTTGTCGTGCTTCGAGAGGCCGGCGTGGTGGAAGGCGACCCCGTCGAGGACCGACTGTCGGAGGGTGTCGTTCTCGAGGGCCTGGGTCTCGGTGTGGAAGTCGTAATCGCCGCGGGCGTCGATGGGCACGTCGCGCTCGGCGATCTCGTCGCGGGCCTTCTTCGCGGCCTGGACGGTGTCCCGTCGCGAGGCGACGAACACGAGGGCCTGACCGTCCTCGCGGAGGTGTGGTTCGGCCAGATCGAGGGCGCGATAGAGCCTGCGGTACTTGTCCGCGAACGCGTTGTCGCCGTGCGTGTACGTGCGCACGCCCGTGTTGAGGTCCACCGGTCGGTACTCCTCGCCGAAGTCGAAGGTCGTCTCCGCGGGCGCGTCGAGCCACCCCGCCACGTCACCGACGTTCTCCATGGTCGCCGAGAGGGCGACGACGCGGGGGTCGGCGAGCCGTCGAAGACGCGAGACCACCACCTCGAGGACGCTGCCGCGCGTCTCGGCGTCGAGCAGGTGGACCTCGTCGACGACGACGACGTCCACGTCCGTGACGAAGGCGTAGCGGGGAGAGTCGTGCTTGCGGGTCGCCGAGTCGGCCTTCTCGGGCGTCATCACCAGGACGTCGGCACGTGCGGCCCGGCGCGGGGTGAACTCGCGCTCGCCGGTCACCACGTAGACCGAGTACCCGAGGTCCTCGAAGCGCTCCCACTCGGCCTCCTTCTCGTTGGTGAGCGCGCGCATCGGGGCGACGAAGAGGGCGGTGCCGCCGGTTCGCAGGGCGTCGACGATCGCGAGTTCCGCGAGTGCCGTCTTCCCGCTCGCGGTCGGGGCGCTCGCGACGACGTTCTCGTCGGTCTCGAGCAGCGCGGGGAGGGCCGCCCGCTGCATCCGGTTGAACTCCTCGAACGCGAATGCCTCGGCGAACTCGGGGACGACCTCGGCGACCTCCATCTATCGGGGGGACGAACGGGGCGCGCAAAACCGTTTCTCTCTGGGCGTCCGCCGCGTTCGGTCGACCGCCACACTCTCCCGTCCTCACTCGCCGCCGCTCGCCTCGGCCGCCCGGTCGAGCATCCCGTCCCGGACCGCGTAGGTGTAATAGCCGCCCAGTCCGAGGGCGGCGGCCGCGTTCGAGATCGTCACGCCCCAGAAGGCCCCCCAGGCCCCCACGCCCAGGAGGAGGGCCCCGAGGACCGCGATCGGGACCCGGATCCCCCAGTACTGAGCCATCGTGGCGTAGAGGGGGATCTCCGTTCGGGAGGCGCCCTCGAAGCCGGCCTGGACGGTCCAGATGGCCCCGAGCGCCCAGTACCCGAGGGCCAGGATCTGGAGGTACCCGACCGTCAGGACCAGGGCGCGACCGTCGAGGCCCGGGACGAAGAGGTGGGCGACCGAGACGGGAACGAAGAACTGGACGAGGCCGACCGCCCCGATGAGGGCGGTCCCGGCGGTCACCCCGAGCCAGGTCGCCCGGTGGGCGCGGGCCGGCCGGTCGGCCCCGAGGTTCTGGCCCACGAGGCTGGTGGCGGCGCTCCCGAGGGCGATGGCGGGGACGTAGGCCACCGCCGCGATCCGGGCGCCCACCGTGTAGGCGGTGAGGCCGGCCGCCCCCGCCGCGAAGGCGATCACCGCCACGACCGCGAGGCGGGCGAGTTGACGGGCGACCTCCTGGCCGGCCCGCGGCACGCCCACCGAGAGGATCTCGCGGACGACGGCGAGGTCGAGCGACAGCGAGGAGCGGGGGAAGGCCACCGGCGTCCGATCGAGGGTCGTCGCTCCCAGGCCGACGAGGAGGCCCAGGACGTACCCGAGCAGCGTCGCCGCCGCCGCGCCCGCGATCCCGAGACGGGGGAACGGCCCCCAGCCGAAGATGAGGAACGGATCCAGGACCAGGTTGGTGGAGACCGCCACGAGGTTGACGATCATCGGCGTCCGGGAGTCCCCCCACCCGACGAAGGTGGCCTCGAGGGCGTCACTCATCCCGCTCGCGACGTGGGCGAACGAGAGCACCCCCAGGTAGGTCGCCGCGTAGGTCGCCACCCGCCGGCCGGGGTCGAACAGCGACACCAGCGGTCCTGCGCCCAGGGCCACCGCGACCGCGACCGTGAAGTTGAGCAGGGCCACGAGAGCGATGGCGTGGATGCCGACGGAGCGTGCGCCCGCCGGATCCTCTGCGCCGACCTGCTGGGAGACCAGGACCTGCCCACCGGTGTAGGCCACGAAGGAGCCGACCGTCAGGAGGCCGACGATGGGCGCGACGAGTCCGACCGCGGCGACCCGGTCCGGGCCGAGACGGCCGAGCCAGAACACGTCGACGAGTTGCTGTCCCACCAGGACGAGTTGCTGGACGAGGATGGGCGTCGCGACCAGGGTCAGCGACCGGGGAAGCGATCCGTCGACGATGTCCTCCCGCGAGACGTCGAAACGCGACACGCTCTCAGCAGAGTGACGCCTCCGTAAAAAGTGTCATGGTAGCGGACAGGTAGAACGGGCGAAACGTGAACGCGGGAGTCGGGCACCCGCGGGACGAATGGCGGACGAGACGGGAGCGGATGTCGGGCGGGACGGAGGCGAAATGCGGGCGGGGCGAAGGCGGTGGTCGAGCGAGAGCGATCGGGTGGCTGGCGACACCCATCGACTGGCGGGCGACACCCGGCCCACACGCTTTTTGCCGCAGCGACGAATGGAGAGACATGGCACGACGGAAGCCCGACTGGCTCAAGTCCCGCCCGCGGTCGGGCCAGGAGTTCACCGACATCAAGTCCTCGCTGCGCGACCGGGACCTCCACACCGTCTGCGAAGAGGCGTCCTGTCCGAACATGGGGGAGTGCTGGTCGGGCGAGGACGGGGCCGGCACCGCGACGTTCATGCTGATGGGCGATCGATGCTCCCGGGGCTGTAACTTCTGTGACGTGGAGACCGGCGGCATGGATCCCCTCGACCCGACGGAACCGGAGCGCGTGGCCGCGGCGGTCGAGGACATCGACCTCGACTACGTGGTGCTGACCTCGGTGGACCGCGACGACCTGCCCGACCAGGGGGCGAGTCACTTCGCCGAGACCATCCGGGCGATCGATCGCCGGACCCCCGAGGTCCTCGTGGAGGTGCTCATCCCCGACTTCCAGGGCGAACCGGAGCTGATAGACCGCATCGTCGAGGCGGGACCCGACGTGATCGCCCACAACGTCGAGACGGTCGAGCGCCTCCAGCGGCCCGTCCGGGACCCCCGTGCGGGATACGAGCAGTCCCTGGGGGTCCTCGATCACGTCGACCGCGAGGCGGACGTCCACACCAAGACCTCACTCATGCTCGGACTGGGCGAGTACGACCACGAGGTCTACCGGACGCTCGCGGACCTCCGGGAGGTGGGCGTCGACATCGTCACCCTCGGCCAGTACCTCAGGCCCTCCGAGAGTCACCTCGACGTCGAGAGCTACGTCCACCCCCAGAAGTTCGACACCTGGCGACGGGTGGCCGAGGAGGAACTGGACTTCCTCTACGCCGCGAGCGGGCCCATGGTCCGGTCGTCGTACCGTGCCGGCGAACTGTTCGTCGAGGCGCTCCTCAGGGAGGGGCGCTCGCCCGAGGAGGCCCGACGGGACGCCCACGCCGCGTCTGCCAACCCCTGACCGACTCGACGTTCGGCCACGAAACCCCGGCCACTTTCGCCGATGCGTTGTATTCCTGGACGGAGAGGTGGACGATGTCGTGTGAATTTCCCCCACGACAATACACCACGAACAATCATGACGAAACTCATATGGTCGTCCGGGCGCGAGTGTGAGCCATGCCAGGACGGGGGTTCCCGTGACGTCGATTCTGCATCGCGACCCGGACGATCAGGTACGGATCCTCGACGAGGACGGCACGCTCGTCGAGGGGGCAACGGAACCGGACCTCTCCGACGAGCGGCTGGTCGACATGTACCGATTCATGAAACTCTCCCGCCACTTCGACGAGCGGGCGGTGAGCCTCCAGCGCCAGGGCCGCATGGGCACCTATCCCCCGCTGTCCGGCCAGGAGGGGGCCCAGATCGGGAGCGCGTTCGCCCTCGACGACGAGGACTGGCTGTTCCCCAGTTACCGCGAACACGGCGCGGCCCTCGCCAAGGGGCTCTCACTCGATCAGACCCTGATCTACTGGATGGGCAACGAGTCCGGAAACGCCGTCCCCGAGGACCTCAACCTGTTCACGGTCGCCGTCCCCATCGCCAGCCAGATCCCCCACGCCGTCGGGGCGGCCTGGGCGTCGAAGCTCACGGACGAGGAGGACACCTCCTTTCTGGTCTACTTCGGGGACGGCGCCACCTCGGAGGGCGACTTCCACGAGGGGATGAACTTCGCGGGCGTCTTCGACACCCCGAACGTCTTCTTCTGTAACAACAACCAGTGGGCCATCTCGGTGCCGCGCGAGCGCCAGACGGCCGCCGAGACCATCGCCCAGAAGGCGAACGCCTACGGGTTCGAGGGCGTCCAGGTCGACGGGATGGACCCCCTCGCCGTCTATCGGGTCACCCGCGAGGCGGTGAAGAAGGCGAAAGACCCCGGCGAGGACGAGCACCGACCCACCCTCATCGAGGCGGTCCAGTACCGCTTCGGCGCACACACGACGGCCGACGATCCCTCGGTCTACCGCGAGGAGTCGGAGGTCGAGCGCTGGAAGCAAAAGGACCCCATCCCGCGGCTCGAGACCTACCTCCTGGAGACGGGTCGACTCGACGGGGAGGGCGTCGACGCCATCCAGGACGAGGTCGAAGAGCGCGTCGCTGACGCCATCGACGAAGCCGAATCGCACCCGCGACCGGACCCCGAGGAGATGTTCGAGTACGCCTACGACGAGATGCCACCACGCGTGCGCGATCAGATGGAGGAACTGGCAGCGCTCCGGGACGAGTACGGCGACGACGCGCTACTGGAGGACTGACATGTCCGAGAATCTCACCCTGGTGCAGGCGGTCAGAGACGGACTCCACGACAAGATGGCAGCGGACGAGGACGTCATCGTGATGGGCGAGGACGTCGGCGAGAACGGCGGCGTCTTCCGGGCCACCGAGGGCCTCTACGAGGAGTTCGGCGAGGACCGGGTCATCGACACCCCGCTCGCCGAGTCCGGCATCATCGGCACCGCCATCGGCATGGCGGCCTACGGGCTGAAGCCGGTCCCGGAGATCCAGTTCTCCGGGTTCATGTACCCCGGGTTCGATCAGATCGTGAGCCACGCCGCCCGTCTGCGCACCCGCAGTCGGGGGCGCTACGAAGTCCCGATGGTCCTGCGAGCCCCCATGGGCGGGGGCATCCGCGCGCCCGAGTCCCACTCCGAATCGAAGGAGGCCTTCTACGTCCACGAGGCGGGGCTCAAGGTCGTCATCCCGAGCACCCCCCACGACACGAAGGGGCTGTTGATCGCCGCCATCGACGACCCCGACCCGGTGATCTTCCTCGAGCCGAAGAAGATCTACCGATCGTTCCGCGAGGAGGTGCCCGACGGCACCTACGAGGTGCCCCTGGGCGAGGCGGCCGTCCGCCGCGAGGGCAGCGACGTCTCGGTGTTCACCTGGGGGGCGATGACGCGTCCCACCCTGGAGGCGGCCGACGACCTCGCCGGCGAGATCGACGTCGAGGTCGTCGACCTCCGCACCCTCTCGCCCCTCGACGAGGAGGCGATCGTCGCGTCCTTCGAGAAGACGGGGCGGGCGGCGATCGTTCACGAGGCCCCGCGCACCGGCGGCCTCGGGGCGGAGATCGCGGCCACCATCCAGGAGGAGGCGCTGCTCCACCAGGAGGCCCCGATCGAGCGCATCACGGGCTTCGACGTGCCCTACCCGCTCTACGCCCTGGAGGACTACTACCTGCCCGAGGCCGAGCGCATCGCGGACGGAATCAGGGAGACCGCGGAGTTCTGATCATGCCACGAGAATTCCACCTCCCGGACGTCGGCGAAGGGGTCGCCGAGGGCGAGATCGTCACCTGGCTCGTCGACGTCGGCGATGCGGTCGCTGAGGACCAGCCCGTCGCCGAGGTCGAGACGGACAAGGCCGTCGTCGAGGTCCCCTCGCCGGTGAACGGCTCGGTCCAGAAACTGCACTACGAGGAGGGAGACGTCGTCGAGGTCGGGGAGGTCATCGTGACCTTCGCCGTCGAGGGCGAGGAGCCCGAATCGACCGCCGAACCGGGAGGGGAGGGTGCCGACCCCGAGGAGGCGGTCGCCGCGTCCGAGGAGGCGGTCGCAGAACCCGCGACGGAATCGGCCGACGCTGGGGGCGGACGGTCCTTCGCGCCCCCGAGCGTGCGGCGTCTGGCGCGCGAACTCGACGTCGATCTGGAGGCGGTCTCCGGAAGCGGTCCGAGCGGGCGGATCACCGAGAGCGACGTGCGGGCGGCCGCCGAGACGGCGGACGAGACGGAAGCGGACGAGACGACACCCGCGGGAACCGACGCGAAAGCGACGGAACCGTCCGCCGGGGAGACCACGGCAGCGGGTGAGACCGCCGAATCGGCCCGGACCGCCGGCTCCTCCGCGGATCGAGACCACACCCTCGCGACCCCGGCGACCCGGGGGGTCGCGCGCGAGCTCGGCGTGGACATCGACGCCGTTCCGGCCGTCGAACGCCGCGAGGGGGAGGCGTTCGTGGACGAGGCGGCAGTCCGTCAGTACGCCGACGCCCAGCGGGAGGCCCAGGCCGCTGACGCCACCGCCGCCGAGACCGGCAGCCGCGAGGAGCGGATCCCCTACTCGGGCGTCCGGAAGACCATCGGCGAGCGGATGGAGGAGTCGAAGTACACCGCGCCCCACGTCACCCACCACGACACCGCGGTGGTGGACGAACTGGTCGCGGCCCGCGAGCGCCTGAAGCCCCGCGCCGAGGAGCGGGACGTGAAGCTGACCTACATGCCCTTCGTGATGAAGGCGGTCGTCGCGGCCCTGAAGGAGTTCCCCGACCTCAACAGCACGCTCGACGAGGAGGCGGGAGAGATCGTCCGCAAGAACTACTACAACCTGGGGGTCGCGGTCGCCACCGACGCGGGACTCATGGTCCCGGTCGTCGATGACGTCGACCGCAAGTCGGTCCTCCAGATCGCCGCGGAGGTGAACGACCTGGCGGCCCAGGCCCGCGACCGGTCGATCGCCCTGGAGGACCTCCAGGGCAGCACCTTCTCGATCACGAACTTCGGCGCGATCGGCGGCGAGTACGCGACGCCGATCATCAACTACCCCGAGGTCGGGATCCTCGGACTGGGCGCCATCGAGGAACGGCCGGTCGCAGCGGACGGCGAGGTGACGGCGACGCCGACCCTCCCGCTCTCGCTCTCGATCGACCACCGGGTGGTCGACGGGGCGATCGCGGCCGCGTTCACGAACGAGGTGATGGAGTACCTTGAACACCCCACGCTGCTCCTGTTAGAATAATGGTCGTCGGAGACGTCTCAACCGGTACGGAACTGGCCGTGATCGGCGGGGGCCCGGGCGGGTACGTAGCCGCCATCCGCGCCGGCCAACTCGGCCTCGACGTAACGCTCATCGAAGACGACGCGGTCGGCGGGACCTGTCTCAACTACGGGTGCATCCCCTCGAAGGCACTCATCTCCGCGACCGACGTGGCCCACGAGGCGGGCCACGCCGAGGAGATGGGCGTCTACGCCGATCCCGAGGTCCGGATGGCGGAGCTCCACGAGTGGAAGGAGGGAGTCGTCGATCGGCTGACCGGCGGGGTCGAGAAGCTCTGTAAGGCAAACGGCGTGACGATCGTCGAGGGTCGCGCCGAGTTCGCCGACGACCACACCCTGCGCGTGGCCCACGGCGGCCAGGGACAGGGATCCGAGTCCTTCGAGTTCGAGCAGGCCGTGATCGCGACCGGATCCCGACCCATCGAGATCCCGGGGTTCGCCTTCGACGGCGAACACGTCCTCGACTCCCGGGCGGCCCTCGACCTCGAGACGATCCCTGACAGCGTGGTGGTCGTCGGAGCCGGGTACATCGGGATGGAACTCTCGACCGTCCTCGCGAAACTCGGCACGGACGTCACGGTCCTCGAGATGCTCGACGACGCGCTGCCCGGGTACGCGGCCGACCTCACGCGACCGGTCACGGACCGGGCCGCGGACCTCGGCATCGAGTTCTCCTTCGGCGAGGCCGCGGCCGACTGGACGGAGACCGAGGACGGCGTCGCCGTGACCGCCGAGGCCGAGGACGGCGAGACGTCGACCTACGAGGCCGACCTGGCCGTGATCGCCGTGGGACGAGAGCCGGTCACCGACACCCTGGGGCTCGGGGCCATCGACCTCGACACGAACGAGGACGGATTCCTGGAGACGGACGACCGGGCCCGGACCGACCTCGAGCACGTCTTCGCGATCGGCGACGTGGCTGGCGAACCCATGCTGGCACACGCGGCCAGCGCCGAGGGGACGGTCGCCGCCGAGGTCGCGGCCGGCGAACCGGCGGCCCTCGACCAGCGGGCAATCCCGGCCGCGGTCTTCACCGACCCCGAGATCGGAACCGTGGGGATGACCGAGGCGGAGGCCGAGGAGGCGGGCTTCGACCCGGTCGTCGGGACGTTCCCGTTCCGCGCGAGCGGACGGGCCCTGACCACCGGTCACGAGGACGGATTCGTCCGCGTGGTCGCCGACGAGGCGTCCGGGTTCGTCCTCGGCGGGCAGGTCGTCGGCCAGGAGGCCTCCGAGTTGATCGCCGAGATCGGCCTCGCGATCGAGATGGGCGCGACCCTGGAGGACGTCGCGAGCACGGTTCACACCCACCCGACGCTCTCCGAGAGCGTCATGGAGGCGGCCGAGAACGCACTGGGGCAGGCGATCCACACGCTCAACCGCTGACCGCCGACGCCCTTTTCATCCCCACCCGAGTACGCCACGCCATGACGACGATCACCCTCGGGCCCGCCGGCACCTACTCCCACCGGGCGGCGAGCGCACTCGAGGACGGCGACGTCGGCTTCCGGGAGTCGGTCTACGGCATCGTCGACGAGGTCGCGGCCGGGACGGTCGATCGCGGGGTGATCCCGATAGAGAACAGCATCGAGGGCAGCGTCACCGAGACCCTCGACGCCCTCGCCGACCTGGACGTGGCGGTGACCCGAGAGATCGTCACGCCGATCCGCCACGCCTTGCTGGCCCAGGGTGAGCGCGTCGAGACGGTCGCCAGTCACTCGCAGGCGCTCGCGCAGTGTCGCGAGTTCCTCGAGGCGGAGTACCCCGACGCCGACCTCGAGGCCGTCGCGAGCACGGCCCGGGGAGTCGAACGGGCGCGTGAGGACCCGAGCGTCGCCGGCATCGGCCACCCCGAGAACGCCGGTGAAGACCTCGTGGTGATCGCGGAGGACATCCAGGACCGCACGTCGAACGCGACGCGCTTTTTCGTCGTCGCGGGGCCGGCGGAGCGCTCGTCGGCGGGCGGCAAGACGACCCTCGTGGTCTATCCCAACGAGAACTACCCGGGATTGCTGTTGGAACTCCTCCGCCCCTTCGCCGAACGGGACGTCAACCTCTCCCGTCTGGAGTCGCGCCCGAGCGGCGAGCGACTCGGCGACTACGTCTTCCACGTGGACCTCGACGCCGGCCTCTACGAGGACCGGACCCGTGACGCGATCGCGGCCGTCGAGGAGATCGCCGCGTCGGGGTGGGTGCGCCGCCTGGGCTCGTACGACGTCGAACACGTCGTGTGAGGGCGCTATATTTTTGTTCTTTGCGAGACAACGTATCAATGGCATGCGACGAAACAACCCATTCGAGGACATCGAACGGATGCTGGAGCGAATGAGCGAGCAGTTCGAGGACGTGTCCCGCCGCGACTTCGGGTTCGCGGGGCGACTCAACGTCGACGTCGAGGATCGCACCGACGAGTACGTGGTGACTGCGGACCTCCCGGGCGTCACGAAGGAGGACATCGACGTCGAGTTGGCCGACCAGACCCTGCGCATCGAGGCCGAGCGCGAGGAGGAGACCGAGACCGGCGACGAGGGACGCTACGTCCGCCGAGAGCGGAGCCGTGAGTCGACGAGTCGGTCGATCTCCCTCCCCGAGGCCGTAGAGGAGGAGGGAGTCTCCGCCCGCTTCAAGAACGGCGTCCTGACCGTCACCCTCCCGAAGGCCTACGCGAGCGCGGACGCCCACGAGATCGACATCGAGTGAGAGACCGCGAGCGGCCGATCGGGGCGCCCGCCGACCCGGCACAACAGAAGTCCTTTTTAGACGGGCGCCGAGTCCACGGGTATGGACTACGAGCCACGGGCTATCGAGCGGACGTGGCAGGAGCGTTGGGCCGAGACCGGTCGGTACGAGGTCGACCCGGACGACGAGGAGGCGACGTTCGTGACGGTCCCCTATCCCTACCCGAGCGGCGGGATGCACATCGGGCACGCCCGCACCTACACCGTCCCCGACGTCTACGCGCGATACCGTCGCCTCCAGGGCGACACGGTGCTCTTCCCCATCGCGTGGCACGTCACCGGGACGCCGATCGTCGGCGCGGTCAACCGTCTCCAGGAGGGCGAGGAGGAACAGCTCTCCGTGCTCCGGGACACCTACGGCGTACCGGAGGAGGAACTCGCCGACCTGGAGACGCCCATGGGCTTCGCGCGGTACTTCATCGAGAACCACTACAAGGAGAACATGAAGGCGCTCGGGCTCTCGATCGACTGGCGTCGGGAGTTCACGACCAACGACGAGCGCTACTCCAGGTTCATCACCTGGCAGTACGAGACCCTCAAGGACCGGGGACTCCTCGAGAAGGGGCTCCACCCGGTGAAGTACTGCACGAACGAGGAGAACCCCGTCACGACCCACGACCTGCTCGAGGGCGAGGAGGCCGAGTACCAGGAGTACACCCTCGTCAAGTTCGGTGCCGGCGACGCGGTGATGCCGATGGCGACGCTCCGACCCGAGACCGTCCACGGGGTGACGAACGCGTTCGTGAACCCCACGGCAACGTACGCACGAGCCACTGTCGACGGCGAAGAGTGGATCGTTTCGGAGGACGCCCTCGAGAAGCTCCGCCTCCAGGAGCGCTCGGTCGCGGTGGAGGAGACCTTCGGCGGCGAGCGCCTGGTGGGGACCGACGTCGAGAATCCGGTCACGGGCGAGGACGTGCTCGTGCTCCCCGCCGACTTCGTCGACCCCGACAACGCCACGGGCGTCGTGATGTCGGTCCCAGCCCACAGTCCCGACGACTGGGTGGCACTCGAGACGGTCAAGCGGGACGTGACGCGGCTTCGGGAGTACGACCTCGACGTGGATCGCGTGGAGTCCATCGAGCCGCGGTCGATCATCGACGTCGAGGGGTACGGCGAGTACCCGGCCCGCGACGCGGTCGCCGAGTACGACGTCGACGGACAGGGCGACCCGGCCCTGGAGGAGGCGACCCAGGAGGTCTACAACCGGGAGTTCCACGCCGGGACGCTGAAGGAGATGTACGGCGAGTACGCC
The DNA here is from genome assembly GCA_042216045.1 of Halanaeroarchaeum sp. Lineage (GTDB taxonomy): Archaea > Halobacteriota > Halobacteria > Halobacteriales > Halobacteriaceae > Halanaeroarchaeum. The sequence goes on from JBDGUE010000030.1 coordinate 22,676, forward strand.
GGCGCCGTCGTCGAGGACGTCCGCGACGAATTCAAAGCCGACTTCGAGTCCCGGGGGGTCTTCGACGCGATGTACGAATTCTCGGAGGAGGTCGTCTGTCGGTGCGGAGGGGACGTCGAGGTCGCCAAGCAGGAGACCTGGTTCCTGCGGTACAACGACGAGGACTGGAAGGCGCGGGCCCGTCGGGTCGTCGACCAGATGGACGCCATCCCGGAGAACACCCGCGACCAGTACTACCACACCCTCGACTGGCTGGAGGAGTGGCCCTGCATCCGGAACTACGGCCTCGGCACGAAGCTTCCCTGGGACGACGACTTCGTCATCGAGCCCCTCTCGGACTCGACCATCTACATGGCCTATTACACCGTCGCCCACCGCATCCAGGACGTTCCCCCCGAGGAACTCACTCACGAGTTCTTCGACGCCCTGTTCTACGGGCCGGAGGCCGTCGAGGACCCACCCGAACGGGCGCTCGAACTCCGTGACGAGTGGGAGTACTGGTACCCCGTGGACTATCGGTGCTCGGGCAACGACCTGATCTCCAACCACCTGACCTTCTACATCTACCACCACGCGGAACTCTTCGACGAGCCGAACTGGCCCCAGGGGATCACCATCATGGGGATGGGCCTCCTCGAGGGCGAGAAGATGTCCTCCTCGAAGGGCCACGTCGTGCTCCCCTCCGAGGCCATCGAGGAGTACGGTGCGGACACCGTCCGGTTCTTCCTGCTCAACTCCGCGGAACCCTGGCAGGACTACGACTGGCGGGCCGAGGAGGTCGAGAGCACCCACGATCAGCTCGCGCGGTTCTGGCGGCGGGCCCGGAAGGTCGTCGGCCTCGATGCTCCCGCAGACCGGCCCGACCTGAAGCGGATCGACAGATGGCTGCTCTCCCGCCTCCAGCGAACGGTCCGCGACGTGACCGACGCGATGGAGGATTTCAGCACGCGACACGCCAGCCAGGACGCCTTCTACCGCCTCGAAGAGGACCTGCGGTGGTACCGCAAGCGCGCCGACCTGGACCGACCCGGCGCGAACTGGACGCGCCAGGAGGTCCTCAGAACGCGACTCCGACTGCTCGCGCCGATCGTCCCCTTCGTGACGAACGAACTGCACGAGCGCCTCGAGGGCGAGCCGGTCGAGGAGGCCGGCTGGCCGTCCCCGGACCCGACACTCGAGTCCCAGCGGGTCGAACTGGAGGAGGACCTGATCGCCGCGCTGGCCGACGACGTCAGAGACATCGTCGAGGTGACCGAGACCGACCCCACGGAGATCACCCTCTACACCGCGGCCGACTGGAAGCACACCGTCTTCGAGGAGGTCGCGGAGACCGGGCCAGACGTCGGAGCGGTGATGGGATCGGTGATGCAGTACGACGGCCTCCGGGACCGCGGCGATGCCGTGAACGATCTGGTCCAGTCGCTCGTCGAGGACGTCCGCGAGCGCAGCGACGAAGAACTCGCGGCCCTGCGGTCGGTCGACGAGACGGCGCTCTACGAGTCCGCAGCGGGCTACCTGGCCAGGGAGTTCGACGCCGCCGTGGACGTGGTCCCCGAGGAGGAGGCGACCGCGGAGAAGGCGAGCGACGCGGAGCCGTTCCGACCGGCGATTCTGCTTCGCTGAGGGCTACAGGGGCGTACAGGCGACGGACGTGGGCGGTCTCACCGGAGGGGACTGCCCTCGACTCCCGAAACGGGCCGTCGCTCCCGCCGTGTTCGTTCCGGGCCACCAATCGCGGATGGGAACCGGTGGCCCTGCCTCGGTACGTGAACCTTCCTCGGTGGCGCCCACCTAGACGCCCATGAGGTCGAAGTGGGTCCCGATGTCGTGCTCGAGGGCGTGCTCGTAGACGACGTGTGCCGCGGCGACGTCCTGGATCGCGAGACCCGTGCTGTCGAAGACCGTGACCCCGTCCGCGTCCGTGCGACCGGGCACACTGCCGGTCACGATGTCGCCGATCTCGGCGTAGAGGTCACCGTCGTCGAGAGTCCCCGCACTCCAGGGGACGTTGATCTCTCCGGAGTGGGTGCACTGCTCGTAGTTGTCGATGACCAGTTTCGCGTCCTCGAGGATCGCGTCGGCCAGTTCGTGTTTCCCCTCGGCGTCGGCACCCATGGCGTTGACGTGCGTGTGCTCGCCGAGGTCCTCGGGCGAGACGATGGGGTCCTCGACCGGCGTGACCGTCGAGAGGACGTCGCAGTGGCCCGCCTCGCTCACGGTCCCCTCGTGCACGTCGAACTCGTCGTCGTACTCGTCGACGAACGCCTCGACGGCCTCGGAGTCGACGTCGGAGACGACGACCTCCTCGATGTCCCGCACCTGCGCGATGGCCTCGAGTTGCGTGTGGGCCTGCGTCCCCGCCCCGACGAGGCCGAGTGACGTCGCGTCCTCGACGGCGAGGTGATCGGTGGCGACGCCCGCCGCGGCGCCGGTCCGCTTCATCGTGAGGACGGTCCCGTCCATGATCGCGAGGGGGTAGGCGGTCTCGGGGTCGCTGTAGATGACGGTCCCCATGACCGTCGGGAGGTCGTGGTCGTCGGGATTGTCGGGGTGGACGTTCACCCACTTGATCCCCGCCGCGTCCCAGTCCGCGGCATCCAGGTAGGCCGGCATCGAACGAAAGTCGCCGTTGTACTGTGGCAAGTCGATGTAGGACTTGGGGGGCATCTGGGCGTCGTCGCGAGCGAACGCCCCGAAGGCGTCCTCGACCGCGGCGATGAGTTCGCCCATGGGCATCTCGGCGTCGACCTCCTGACTGGTGAGCAACAGGGTTGAGCGCTCGGCCATGCCGGAACGTGTGTCCGTCACCCACTTATAGTGGCGCCATTTTTGCCGGAAGTCGAGGAGTAGATTCACGGACCGGGCCCTTCAACTGCGGGCATGGACTACGTCGAAACCGCCGATCGAATCGTCGTTCGGATGGATCCCGGTGACCGCGTGATGGAAGAACTCGAGACGGTCCGCGAAGAGTGCGGACTGACGGGCGGGTTCTTCTTCGGCATCGGGGCCGTCGACGAGGTCACCCTGGGCCACTACGACGTCGAGACCCAGGACTACAGGGAGCGAACCTTCGAGGAGGACTTCGAGGTGACGAGTTTCCTCGGCAACGTCGGCCCGGACAAGATCCACGCGCACGTCCAACTCGGGCGGCGTGACTTCTCGACGATCGGCGGTCACTTCGCCGGTGGGCGGGTCTCCGGCACTTTCGAGGTCGTCGTCGTTCCCGTCGGGACGACCCTCGATCATCGGCCCGACGATCGGACGGGGCTCTCGGTCTTCGACCTCGAGTGAGCCTCGCGACTCGACGCCGAGAAAAGGACGGTGAGAAGACGAACGGTGCTCGCGGGTTCGGGAGAGGGGTCGATGAGGCGGCGACGCGGGTCGTCGGCGACAGGGGGTCGACGACGCGTGGTCGACGACGGCGCGTGCCGTCACCGGTGAGTTCGGTCTCCGACCGAATTCACATTGCGCCGCCCATGCCGCCCATTCCGCCCATGCCGCCCATTCCGCCCATGCCGCCCATGCCGCCGGCGCCGGGGCCGCCGGGGCCGCCGGGACCGCCGGCGTCGTCATCGTCGTCGCCGACCTGACCGCCCTTCAGGTCGCCGGCCGCGATGACGTCGTCGATCCGGAGGATCATGGTCGCGGCTTCGGTGGCGGACTCGATGGCCTGGGTCTTCACGCGGAGGGGCTCGACGACGCCCTCCTCCTGCATGTCGATGATCTCGCCGGTGTAGGCGTCGAGACCGTTGGCGACCGCACCGCCGTCGTGGGTGCTCCGCAGGTCGACCAGCGAGTCGATGGGATCGTGGCCCGCGTTCTCCGCGAGGGTGCGCGGGACGACCTCGAGCGCGTCGGCGAAGGACTCGACCGCCAGCTGCTCGCGACCGCCGACGGAGTCGGCGAAGTCGCGGAGTTCCCGGGCGAGTTCGGTCTCGGGGGCGCCACCGCCGGGGACGACCTGTCCGTCCTCGAGGGTGACGCGGACCACGCCGAGGGAGTCCTCGATGGCGCGCTCGACCTCGTCGACGACGTGCTCGGTGCCGCCGCGGAGGATGAGCGTGACCGAGCGGGCCTCCTCGACGTCCTCGATGAAGATGCGCTCGTCGCCGCCGATGTCGCGCTGGGCGACCGAGCCGGCGGTGCCGAGGTCCGCGGCGGTGATGTCACGCGCGTTGGAGACCGGCGTGGCGCCCGTCGCACGCGAGAGGGCCTTCATGTCGTCGCTCTTGACGCGACGGGCGGCCAGGATGCCCTCCTGGGCGAGGAAGTGCTGTGCCATGTCGTCGATGCCGCCGTCGACGAAGACGACGTCGGTGCCCGCCTCCGCCAGGGCGTCGACGAGTTCGCGAAGCTGTTGCTCCTCGCGCTCGAGGAACTCCTGGAGCTGATCGGGGTCGGTGACGTTGACCTCGGTGTCGACCTCGGTCTCGGCGACCTCGAGGCCGTCGTCCACCAGCGCGACGTTCGCGTCGTCGACGGCGTAGGGCATGTTCTCGTCGACGCGGGTCTTGTCGACGATGACGCCCTCGATGAGTTCGGACTCGTCGATGGAACCGCCGACGACCTTCTCGACGGAGACGTTGTCCGTGTCGACGCCCTCCTCGTTGGCGACCGACTGGACGGCCTGGACGACGAGGCTCGAGAGGGTGTCCTTGGCGTTCTCGGCGCCCTTGCCAGTCATCGCCGTCGCGGCGATCTGCTCGAGGTGCTCGGTGTCGTCGGCCGAGATGTCGATCGCGATCTCGTCGACGAACTCCTTGGCCTTCTCGGCGGCCTGCCGGTACCCCTGTGCGAGGGTCGTCGCGTGGATGTCCTGCTCGAGGAGGTCCTCGGCCTCCGAGAGGAGTTCGCCCGAGAGGACGACCGCCGTGGTCGTGCCGTCGCCGACCTCGTTCTCCTGGGTCTCGGCGACCTCGACGATCATGTTGGCCGCCGGGTGCTCGATGTCCATCTCCTTGAGGATGGTGACGCCGTCGTTGGTGACGACGACGTTGCCCGTGTCGTCCACGAGCATCTTGTCCATCCCCTTGGGGCCGAGCGTGGTCCGCACGGCCTCGGAGACGGCCTTGCCGGCCGAGATGTTCATCGACTGTGCATCTTCCCCAGACGTTCGCTGAGAGTCGTCGGAGAGGACGATGAGGGGCTGATTACCCATTTGCTGCGCCATAGTCATCGGTGATTGATTGCCATTCTATATAAACGTTGCGTTGCAGGACGGAGTGATTGGTGGACGCGACCGCCTACCGCATGTCAACGAAAACCATGCCTTCCTTTAAGGCCCGCGTCGCGGGACTCATCCGCTGTACTCGTGGTACTCGAGCCCCTGGTGTTTGAGTTCCTCGACGCGCTTGCGCTCCAGGAACGAGTAGACCGTCCCGTGAGGGGCGCCGTCGAGGATCATCTCTGCGGCAGAGCGAACGACGTCGACCTCCTTCGGAGATCCGATGACGCCCATCGTCGAGCCGTAGATCACGACCTTCGCGCCCGTGAGTTCCTCCATCAGTTCGCGTGTGCGACCGTCCTCGCCGATGAGCCGTCCCTTCTTTCGCCGGAGGTCGTTGTCGTTGCGGGCGAACCGTTCGACGTCGATGATCTCGAGCATCCGCATCTCGTCGTCGAGGAGGGTCAACGCGTCCTCCGGGGGAAACCCGCGACCGATGGCCTCGACGATGTCTGCACCCGTCATCCCCAGAATGGGGTCGCCGGTCTGCTCGATGGCGACCGACCCGTTCTCAGAGTCGACGTCCAGGCGCACCTCCGCGGCGTGCTCGATGCGATGCAGCGTCTCCCCCCCGTCGCCGATGAGCACGCCGATGCGCTCCTGGGGAATCTTTACGTGTTGCATGTGGCGAGGTATTGGTTCGGGCCGTTTAAGCGTTCGTTCGTCTCACCCGCTGGGATCGGGGTCGGGGGCCGTCACGAAGTCGTAGAGGTCGGTCGCGTCGGTCTCCGCCCCCTCGCGCCTGAAGAAGTCCGCGACGTTGCGACAGTCCCGGCGGAGCACCTCCTCGCTGTTCGGGTGGTGGGTCGTCATCGCCTGCCCGACGTCGATGATGACGAGTTCGCCGTCGTAGACGACGATGTTGTACTCGCTCAGGTCGCCGTGGACGAGACCCGCGCTGTAGAGGCGGCGCATGTACTCCCGGACCACCTCGTATGCAGTCTGGGGATTCTCGACGTCGACGTCGTGCAGCGTGGGGGCGTGATCGTCCTCCTCGCCGATGAGTTCCATCACGAGGACGTTGCGCTGGACGGCGATCGGTTCCGGGACCCTGACGCCCGCCTCGCGGGCGCGGGAGAGGTTCGAGAACTCCTTTTGGGTCCACGCCAGGACGACCTTCTTCTTGTCGCCGCGGATCTCCTCGAACCGGGGATCGCCGTCGAGGTACTCGCGCATCTGCTCGAAGTTGCTCGTCCCGATCCGGTAGACCTTCACGGCGACGTCGGTGTCCTGGGGGCCGAGGGCCTCGTAGACGTTCGCCTCCTTTCCCGTCGAGATCGGTCCGCCGAAGGCGACGACGTGGCCGTCCTGGACGAGTTTGTAGATGGCCGCGTAGGTCGCCTCGTCGAAGACGCCCTCCTCGAGTTTGAGCGCCTCGGTGTCCTTCAGACGCTTGCGGAACTCGGAGAACGCACGGTCCTGCGCGCGGGCGATCCTGTCGGCCTCCGTGTCGCTGACGTCGATCTCCTCCCACTCGTCGCCCGGGGCGTCCGCGGGGTCGTCGAGGAGATCGTCGTCCATCTCACTGGATGTGTCCTTCCTCGCGCAACTGCTCGGCGTCGGCCTTCTCGTACCGCCAGACCACGTCTGCCTTCTCGTCCTGCCAGTCCCAGGGCTCGACGAGGACCACGTCGTCCTCCCTGATCCAGATGCGCTTTTGCATGCGCCCCGGGATGCGGGCCGTCCGCTCCGTGCCGTCCGCACAGCGCACCTTGACGCGATTCGCCCCCAGCATGCTCTCGACGACCGCGAAGACCTCGTCTTCGTCGGGCATCCGGAGGTCCTTTCGGTTGCCCTCGTTCTCGGTCATATCCGCCAGTTGACCGTGGAGGCGTTTAAACCCCTTCGTCGTCGGCGACGTCGATCGAAATCCGTTTGCCCGCGGACCGGAGACCCACGTGCATGCTCGAGAAACTGGGTGCCCTTGGCGTCCTCGGACTCGTCGCGATGGTGCTCGGCCTCGGACTCGTCGCCGTCGCGGATCCCCTCGTCGCCGCCGGCCTGTTCCTGGTGCTCGCCGGGACCGGCCTGCTCGTCAAGCGCGGCCTCGACCAGGTGATGGGACTCTTCGGGATGTGATCAGTCGTCTCTGAACGCTGCCAGGCGCTCGCGTCCGGGTTCGATGAGGCGGTCGAGGTAGTCGGCGAGCGCTCCCTTCGCGTCCGCGGGGTGGAGGTCCCCGTCCTCCAGATCGTCGGCGAGTGACTCGAAGTCCGCGTACTCCAGGTCGCCGCCGTACTCGTCGGGTCGTTCCACGACGACCCGCTCGAAGCGGGGGAAGACGTGATACTGGAAGAGTTCGAGGACGGGATTCACCCGGTCGTCTCCCGGATCGCGCGCGGGGGGACAGTAGGCGTCGTTCACCTTCTCCTGGATGGCCTCGCGATCGTCCTCCATCGAGATGGTCACCCCCTCGCTCGAGGACATCTTTCCCTCGCCCGTCGAGAGGTCGCCGAGGATGGGGGTGTGGATCGCCGGCCTGACCGCGTACCCGAGATTCGGCAGTTCCTCGCGGGCGAGCATGTGGACCTTTCGCTGGTCCATGCCACCGACCGCCAGGTCGAGGTCGAGGTACTCGATGTCGAGGGCCTGCATCAGCGGGTAGACGACGTGGGAGACCGAGGCCGCCTCGCCGCTCTGGATCTCGGCCATGGCGCGCTGGGCCCGGTTCAGCGTCGTCTCGACCTCGAGGGCGTGCAGGTCGAGGACGTACTCCTCATCGAGTTGGTAGTCGGACCCGTAGACGAACTCGGTCTGGTCCTCGTCGAGTCCGTAGGCCAGGAACTGCGCCCGCATCTGTGCAGCCGTCTCGCGGATCTCCGCGAAGGTACCCTTGCCGTTGAGGTAGGCGTGCACGTCCGCGAGCAGCACGACGACCTCCATGCCCGCCTCCTGGAGGTCGATGAGCTTGTTGGCGGTGAGCAGGTGGCCCAGGTGGAGGACCCCCGACGGCTCGTATCCCACGTAGGCGCGCTTGCCGACCGGATCCTCGGCCAGGGCCTCGACTTCCTCGGCCGTCACCACCTCCGCGGTGTTTCGCGTGAGGAGTTCGTGGGTGGTCATATACCCCTCGAATCGGGGCGCGACAAAATGGTTTCTGATCGCCGCCGGGAGAGTTCAAGTGCGATGACGGGGCCACCCGGACCCATGTGATCACCCGCTCCGGGGCGAACGCGGCGAGTGCGCGGTCACCCGCCCCGGTGATCCGCCGACGACCGCCTGTTCGCCACGCGACCGATCAGGTCCCCTGCTGCCAGCTCTCCAGGTACTCCTCCTGCTCTGTGGAAAGCGAGTCGAATGCGACGCCCTCCGCGGCGAGTTTGATCTCCGCGATCTCCCGATCCAGGGCGTCCGGCACGTCGTGGACGCCCGGTTCGTAGTCGTCTCCGTTCTCGACGAGTTCGCGCACGCTTGCCGCCTGGACCGCGAAGCTCTGGTCCATGACCTCGACGGGGTGACCGAGAGCGACCGGCGTCGCGAGGTTGACGAGGCGTCCCTCCGCCAGGACGTTGAGACGGCGGCCGTCGGCGAGTTCGTACTCCCGAACGCCCTCCCGGGCGTCTCGTTCGGCGACTGCCAGGTCGCCCAGGGCGTCGAGGTCGATCTCCACGTCGAAGTGACCGGCGTTGGCGAGGATCGCGCCGTCCTGCATCGACTCGAAGTGCTCGCGGGTGATGACGTCCCGGTTGCCGGTCGTCGTGACGAAGACGTCGCCGCGCGTCGCGGCCTCGTCCATCGTGGTGACCTCGTAGCCCTCCATGTGGGCCTCGAGGGCCCGTCTGGGGTCGACCTCTGTGACGACGACGTGGGCGTTCTGGCCGGCGGCCTTCTTCGCGACGCCGCGGCCGCAGTGACCGTACCCGGCCACGACGACGTCCTTGCCTGCCCAGGAGAGGTTGGTCGTCATCGCGATGCTCGCGAGTGCGGACTCCCCGGTGCCGTGGACGTTGTCGAAGAGGCGCTTCATCGGCGTGTCGTTGACGGCGACGACGGGGTACTCGAGGGCCCCCTCGTCGTCCATCGCCCGGAGACGGTGCACGCCGGTCGTGGTCTCCTCGGTCCCGCCGACGATCGTCTCGATGAGTTCCGGGTGCTCCTCGTGAATGCGGAAGACGAGGTCGCCCCCGTCGTCGACGGTCACGTCGGGTTCGTGGGCGATGACCGCCTCGATGGCCGCGTAGTACCCCTCGTCCTCGACACCGTGTTTCGCGTAGGACGTGATGGCGTCGTTCGCGTCGAGTGCGGCGCTGACGTCGTCGTGCGTCGAGAGGGGATTGCAACCGGTGATCGCGACCGTCGCCCCGCCGGCGGCGAGGGTCTCGACGAGCGCCGCCGTCTTGGCCTCGACGTGCAGGGCCATGCCGATCGTCACGTCCTCGAAGGGGCGATTCTCCTCGAAGTCCGCTCGAAGCGACTGCAGGATGGGCATGTGTTCGAACGCCCAGTCGATCTTGGTCCGACCGTCGGCGCGAGCCGACTCGAGGTCCGCGAGTCGGTCGCCGATCGGGGCAGCGGTGTCCATGTCCCTTGGGTCGGGCAGCGGCGGCAAAACCCTACCGAAGGGCGATCACGCGACGCGCTCCGCGAGCGTGGCGGCCCGCTCGGCCGCGCGCTCCCGTACGGCCTCTTCGTCGAGGGTCTGGACCGTCCGATCCCGCATCAGGACCGCCCCGTCGACGACCGTGTGTCGGACGTCGCCGCCGGTCGCCGCGTAGGCCAGGTGCGAGACGTGATCGTGGACGGGCGTCAGTCTCGGAACCTCGAAGTCCACGACGGCGAGATCGGCCGCGGCCCCCGGTTCGATCCGCCCGCCGTCGAATCCGAGGGCGCGATTCCCGCCCTCGGTCGCCATCCGGACCACCGCCTCGGCGGGCACGGCACTCGCGTCCTCCGCCGCGAGTTTGCCAACCATGGCGGCGTCGCGCATCTCGTCGAAGACGTCGAGGTCGTTGTTCGACGCCGCACCGTCGGTGCCGAGGGCGACGCCGACGCCAGCGTCGAGGAGGTCCTGGACCGGCGCCATCCCCGATGCCAGTTTCATGTTGGACGCCGGGCAGTGGACGAGGCTCGTCCCGCGCTCCGCGAGCAGGTCGATCTCGGCGTCGCCGAGGTGGACGCCGTGAGCCAGGAAGTCCTCGCTCGAGAGCATGTCGCGGTCGTCGGCGTAGGCGAGTGGCCGCTCGCCGTGTTCCTCGACGATCGGTTCGACCTCCGCGGCGGTCTCGTTCGCGTGATAGTGGAGCGGAACGCCGAGGTCGCGAGCCCGCGGGACGAACTCGGACAGGTACTCCTCGCCAACGGTCGTCAATGAGTGGGGCGCGAAGGCCGTCCGCACCCGCCCGTCGGCCGCCCCGTCGAAGCGACGGGCGACCGACAGGCCCTCCTCGAGGTCTGCCCGGGCGTCCGCCTCGTCCTTGCCGACGGTGACGACGCCGTGGGCGATCCGCGCCTTGAGGCCCGCCGCCTCGACGCGATCGACGACCGTGGGCATGTGGAAGTACATGTCCGCGAAGGCCGTGGTCCCCGAGCGGATCATCTCGACGGCAGCCAGATCGGTCCCCGCGCGGACGTCCTCGGGCTCCAGGATCGCCTCGACAGGCCAGATGTCCTCCCGGAGCCAGTCCTCGAGGGGCTCGTCGTCGGCGTAGCCCCGGAGCAGCGTCATCGCGGCGTGCGTGTGAGCGTTGACGAGTCCCGGGACGACGAGAGCCCCGGTGGCGTCGAGGACGTCGTCCCCAGCCCCCACGTCGCCGACGGCCCGGATGGTCCCCGCCTCGCGATCCACCAGTACGTCGCCCACCGTGACCGACAGATCGGGGCGGAGAATCCGACCGCCACGGATCTCGAGCGTGGTCATGGCCGGACGTTCGCCAGCCGGGAGCCTCAATCCGTCGATGGCCGGGGCGCCGAAAGCTAGTTCCATCGCGGCGGCGAAGGCGCTCTCGATGCGCATCGCGGTTCCCAACAAGGGGCGACTCCACGATCCGACGCTCGACCTGCTCGACAGCGCCGGGCTCCACGTCAAGAACGGCGCCGACAGAAAGCTCTACGCCGACACCGTCGATCCCGAGATCACCCTGCTGTTCGCCCGCGCGGCGGACATCCCGGAGTACGTGAACGACGGCGCGGCTGCACTCGGCATCACCGGGTACGACCAGTTCCGCGAGGCCCAGGTGACGGACGTCTCCGAACTCCTCGACCTGGAGTTCGGCACCTGCCGGCTGGTGGTTGCCGCTCCCGAGGCGGACGGCATAGCGGACGTCGAGGCGCTCGACGGTGCCACGATCGCCACCGAGTTCCCGAACGTCACCCGGGAGTACTTCGAGGAGCGTGGCATCGAGGTCGACGTGGTCGAGGTGACGGGGGCGACCGAACTCACGCCGCACGTCGAGATGGCCGACGCCATCGTCGACATCACCAGCACGGGGACGACCCTCGCGGTCAATCGGCTCTCGATCGTGGACGAGGTGCTGAGCAGTTCGGTTCGGCTGTTCGCCCGCGACGACCGGCGCGACGAGCCGAAGGTCGAGGAGGTCACGATGGCGCTGCGTTCGGTCCTGGCGGCCGACGGAAAGCGCTACCTCATGATGAACGCCACGGAGGAGGACCTCCCGGCGATCGAAGAGGTGATCCCGGGTCTCGGCGGACCCACGGTCATGGACGTCGCCGGGACCGATCGGGTCGCGGTCCACGCGGTCGTCGACGAGCGCGACGTCTTCTCGACGATCAACGACCTCAAGGGGGCTGGAGCGAGTGACATCCTCGTCTCCGAGATCGAGCGCCTCGTCGAGTGATCAGTCGCGCTCGCCGAGTTCGCGTCCCTTCCGCGCGAAGTAGGCGGGCACCCGCCACGTGAGTGCGCCCAACACGGAGAGGATCGCGAGGCTGATCGCCGCCGCGCGGATGGAGGCGGGGTCGCGGCTGAGGAACACCACGGCCGCGGCCACCAGCGGTGCGGGCCAGACGATCGCGAGCGCCCGTCGCTCACCGAGGAAGAAGTACGCGCCGACGAGAACGAGCGCCGACCCGGAGAGCGGCACGAGGGTGGATCCAGGATTCGGGACGGTGACGGCGAGCGCTCCGGCGATGATCGCCCCGAGGAGCGTGGACGCACTCGCCTCGAGCACCTGTTTGCGATACTGGTCCATGGTGGCTACTCGGGGCGATCCGGCAAAACGGCACCGATCGGGGCACGTGGTCGCCCGAATGTCCGGCCCGCGTCACTCGAGGAGGCCGAGGTCCTCGAGCCGGGAGACGATCTTGTCGACGGCCTCCTCCGCGTCCTTCGGCTCCTTGCCGCCGGTGATGACGAGTTTGCCGCTGCCGAACAGGAGCGCCACGACCTCCGGTTCGTCCAGCCGGTAGACCAGTCCCGGGAACTGCTCGGGTTCGTACTCGATGTTCTCGAGGCCGAGGCCGATGGCGATGGCGTTCAGGTTGAGCTGGCGGCCCAGGTCCGCACTCGTGACGATGTTCTGGACGACGATCTCCGGGTCGTCCTCCACCTCGATGTTGAGGTCCCGGAGCTTATCGAAGACGATGCGCAGACTCTCGTGGACGTCGTCGGTGTTCTTCGCGCCGGTGCAGACGATCTTGCCCGAGCGGAAGATGAGGGCGGCGGACTTCGGGTCCTGCGTGCGGTAGACGAGACCGGGGAACTGCTCCGGATCGTAGTCGGCACCTTCGAGGTCCATCGCGACCGACTGGAGGTCGAGCTCCTGGCCGATCCCGGTGGAGGCGACCACGTTTTCGATGTTGATGGTTTCCTTGGGATCCGTCATAGACGACTTAAATGTCGTATTTAAGGCTTATAAAGGTTGGCGGTCCCGGACACACCTGCGGGGTTCCACCCGACGTCTCCGGGTCAGACCGGGTGGCTTACGTGGGAACGGGACGGAACGCAGGGCGTGTACGTCCTCGAGTTCGCGGGGGAGGACGACGCGTTCGCGGCCGCGGAGGCAGCCGTGGCCGCGAGCGGCGTCGAGCGAGTCGGGCCGGGGCTGGCCGTCGCCGCGTCGGTCGACGCGAGGCGGTTTCGGTCGCTCGCGCTCTCCCGACGGGCGGGTCGGGTTCTCGCCCGCTGTCCCGCGGACGTCGAGACGGCGGCTGCGGCGGTCCGAGACGCCGAGGTCGAGGGGACTGGATCCGTGGCGGTTCGGGCCAGGGACGTCCGCGGGTCGGCAGCGGTCGACACCCAGTCGGCCGAACGGGCCGTCGGCGCCGCCATCGTCGACGCCGGATTCACCGTGGACCTCGACGACCCGGATCGCGTCCTCCTGGCACTCTTCTCCGGTGAGCGCTGCGTCCTCGCCTGGCAGGTGGCCGAGAGCGAGCGGAACTACGGCGACCGCAAGCCGACCGACCGCCCGTTCTTCCAGCCGGGGAGCATGGACCCCCTCCTCGCGCGGGCCGTCGTCAACCTGGCGCGGGTCGATCCCGGCGACCGGCTCCTCGATCCGATGTGTGGAACGGGTGGACTCCTCGTCGAGGGCGGACTGCTCGGGGCCGTCCCCGTCGGGACGGACGCCCAGGTGAAGATGATCGAGGGGACGCGACGGAACCTATCGGCCGCCCTCGAGGGGGGCTTTCACCTGGCCCGGGCGGACGCGACGCGTCTCCCCTTCCGGGACGGGGCCGTCGACGCGTTCGTCGTCGACGCGCCATACGGCCGACAGTCGAAGATCGCCACCCACGACCTGGGGACGCTCGTCGCGGGCGCCCTCGACGAGGGGCGGCGGGTGGCCGACCGGGGCGTCCTCGTCGCCGACAGGTCGTATCACGTCGCGGCCGAGGCGGCCGGATGGCGCGTCGATGGGGTCCTCGAGCGACGAGTCCATCGCTCGCTTCACCGGTACGTCCACCTGCTCCGCTGATCGACGTCTTCCCGGCCCGAAGGCGAGGCGTGCGCTCGAGATGACCGTCAGGCACCCAGTTCCGCCAGGAGCCGGCCGATCTGAATCCGGTCGCTCGTCCCCTGGGCCATGTCGTGGTCGACCTCACCGGCGAGGCGATGGAGTTCCGCCAACCGCCGGGCGTCGTACTGCGAGCGAGCGACCGAGAGGAGTTGCTCGAGGACCTCGGGGCCCGAGAGCCCCTCGTCGATCAGGAGGTCGTCGAGGACGGAGCGTGCGTCGGTGTACTCCCCCGCCTCCGCGGCCTCGAGCATCGCCTCGAACCGGTCGTCGAGGCCCACGTCCGAGAGGACGTCGTAGGCCGCCGCCATCGTGATCTCGTCCCGTTTCTCGGCGGTCGTCTGGGCCCCGAGGATCGCCTTTCTGAGGTTGCCGTCGCCGTAGTTCGCGACGTAGGAGAGGCCCTCCTCGTCGTAGTCGACCCCCTCCGCGTCCGCGATCGAGGCGATCGCGTCGACGGTCGCCGCCTCGGTCGGTGCGGGCACGGCGACCGGGAAGCACCGCGAGCGGATCGGCGGGATGAGTTTGGTCGGCTGCCGGGTCGTGATCACGAACTGCGTGGTCTCGTGGTACCGCTCCATCACCCGGCGCAGGGCCTGCTGGAAGTCCTCGCGGATCGCCTCGGCGTTGTCGAGGACGATGGTGGTGTACCCACCGCTCGAGGGGGCGTAGCCGGCCTGCTCTTTGAGAACGTGGGAAATCATGTCCCGCTTCGACCAGTCTCGCTTGTACTTATTTTTCCGCTCGGTCCCGCTTCGGTACTGTTTCGAGAACTCCGTCTGCCCCTGGAGGAACGGGCTGAATCGTGGGTCCTCGCGAATGTCCGATTTCGATCGGTCGAAGAAGTCGGCGACGTTGATCTCGACGAGGTCGTTCTCGGGATCCTCGTGGGCCGCATCGGCGAGGGCTCTGACCGCGGCCGTCTTCCCGCTCCCGACGGGGCCGTGGAGGATCAGGTTGACCGGGTCCCCCACGGCGTCCCGGAGCCGATCGCGCACGTCGGCCTGCGGGAGGTCCTCGAGCGTCGGGGCGTACTCGTCGATCCACAGCGGCCGTTCCATCGTTCACCCCTCGGGGACCGGGGACAAAGAATGGGTCGGTCCCGGCTCCGAAGCGGGTTTACCACTCAGCCGAGAACGGGTGCACATGAGCCTCCAGGTGACGTTTCTCGGGACCAGCGGGGCAGTCCCGACGACCGACCGCAACCCGAGTGCCGTCTTCGTCCGCCGGGAGGGCGAGGCGTTCCTCTTCGACGCCGGCGAGGGGACCCAGCGCCAGATGATGCGCTTCGGGACGGGCTTCGACGTGGACCGCGTCTTTCTCACGCACGTCCACGGCGACCACGTCCTCGGAATCCCGGGTCTCGTCCAGACCTGGGACTTCAACGAGCGAGACGATCCCCTCCGCATCTATACGCCGCGGGGCACGGGCCAGCAGATCCACGACCTGGTCCACGCCGTCGGCGCCGATCCGGGCTACCCGGTGGACGTCCGCGAGGTCGGCCCCGAGGAGACGGTCCTCGAGCGAGCGGAGTACGCGGTCAGGACCGTCCCGACCGAGCATCGCACCCGGTCGGTCGGGTACGCACTCGTCGAGGACGAGCGCAAGGGCCGCTTCGATCGGGAGCGCGCCGAGGAACTCGGCGTCCCCGTCGGGCCGAAGTTCTCGCGTCTGCACGAGGGTCAGTCGGTCGAACTCGAAGACGGGACCGTGATCGACCCGGAGCAGGTCGTTGGCCCCCCGCGACCCGGACGAACCGTGGTCTACACCGGCGACACCCGGCCCGTCGAGAGCGTGATCGAGGCCGCCCGGAACGCCGACCTCTTGATCCACGACGCCACGTTCGCGAACGAGGCGGCGACGCGGGCCGCGGAGACCGGCCACTCCACCGGCGGGGAGGCCGGCGAGGTGGCCCACCGGGCCGACGTCCACCGCCTCGTGCTCACCCACGTCTCCTCGCGGTACGCGGGCGACACCGGGACGCTCAAGGCGGACGCCGAGGCGGCCTTCGACGGTCACGTCCAGGTCGCCCGGGACGGCGACACCATCGAGGTCGCCTACCCCGAGAAGCGCTGACGTCCGCCGCAGGGGCGATCGGCGCTCGAGCAGCGCCCATCGGCCCTCTGGCAGCGCCGCTCATCCGTCGATCGGTCCCCGGTCAGTCGTCGCCCGATCGCGTGCCGCGCTGCCAGATCGTGTTCGCGTCGTCCGTGTTCGGGTGCGCGTGGGAGACGTCTCGCATCGTCATGAGTGTGAGTACCACACAGCGTCGTCACTCAAGAGAGTTCTGTATATGTGATATTATTGGATATAAGGAGTGGGGCAGAAGAGACCGCGGACCGTCCCGCCCGGATGGACGTCCACGTCCCGGCCCGCAGGCTCCGGCGGGAGGCCCGCCATCGTCACACGTCACGGGTCGGGACCACCACGAAGCCGGCACCCGCCGACGAAGAGAGTCGACGAACGGTAAGTCCAGTCCGCCGGTGCGCCCGTGCGCGTCGGGTCGTCGGTCGGCGTATCGGACCGACGGGAGAGCGATCCGTCGAACGAGAACGCGATTCCCACGCCACCGGAACGGTCGGGGGGATTCCTACCCGTACTTGTAGGTCATGCCGGAGCCGTTCTCCGGCCACTCCCAGACGACGTTGTCGTACTTGCAGGCGAACCGACAGCTCCCGCACT
>JBDGUE010000044.1:0-39264 GCA_042216045.1 Halanaeroarchaeum sp.
CTCGAGCGCCCGCGCGAGACGCTTCGCCGAGTCCTTCGAGTAGTCCCAGTGGGCGTCGAAGGCGATCTCGACCTCATCGCCGACGGCGTCGTGGACCGCCGCGACGACCTCCCGCTTGTCCGCGACGTCGCTCGCGGAGAGGCGGCCGTTCACCGGGTCCGGGTGGTTGTCCGCGGGGGTGTCGAGGTCGAACTTGATCGCGTCGAATCCCAGATCGACCGCCTCTCTCGCGCTCTCCGCGTAGGCCTCCGGGCGGTAGGCCTCCGACGCGCCGTAGTCCGTGTACCCGGTGTCCACCGCGTAGGCCTCCCCCGCGTGCAGGTCGGCGTAGAGGCGCACCTCGTCGCGGTACTTCCCGCCCAGCAACTGATAGGTCGGCACGGAGAGGAGTTTGCCGGCCACGTCCCAGAGGGCGATCTCGACCCCCGAGGCGGCCGTCACGACCTTGCCGGTCGTGCCGCCGTGGCCCGACGTCTCCTGGATCATGCGTCGGAAGAGACGCTCGACGTCGAGTGGGTTCTCCCCGACGAGGAACGAGGCCATGTACTCGACGATGTCGGTCACGCGCCCGCCCCGGTAGGCCTCCCCGATGCCGACCGGGCCGGCGTCGGTGTGGATCCGGATCAGGTTCCAGTCGAAGTTGCCCTCGATCACCGCGGTCTCGACGGCCGTGATCGAGACGTCACGCTCGGCCGAACGCCGGTCTCCGTGATCGCTGTAGTCCCGCATGTTCAGACCCTGAACTCCGCGAGTGCGTCTGGATCGAGTGCCACGCCGTGACCGGGACGGTCGGGCAGGGAGAGCCGTCCCTCCGTGGGACGGAGGGGTCGCTCGACGAGGTCGTCGAAGACCTTGACGTCCGAGTCGCGGTGGAAGTACTCGACCCACGTGCCGTTCTCGATCGCGGCGACGAGGTGGGCGTGGAGGTTCCAGTTGTAGTGGGGGGCGACCGGGACGTCGAAACTGGCCGCGGTGTGCGCGATCTTCAGCCACTCGGTGATGCCACCGGCCACCGTCACGTCGGGTTGGACCACCTCGACGGCCCCCTCTCGCAGCAACTCGGCGAACCCGTACCGCGAGAACTCGAGTTCGCCCGCGGCGACCCCGTAGGGGAGCGCGTCGTTCACCTTCGCCATCAGCGAGACGCTGTCCGGCATCACCGGTTCCTCGACGAAGTGGGGATCGTACTCGGCGATGCGCCGACAGGTCTCGAGGGCCTCGGGGAGGCCGTCCCACTTGCCGTTGGCGTCGACCATGAGCGTCCGCTCCTCGCCGATCACGTCCCGCACGGCGGCGACGCGGTCGGCCTCCTCGCTCGCGGACCGGCGGCCGATCTTCATCTTGACGGCGTCGTGTCCACGGTCGACGTAGCGCTGCATCTCCGAGCGGAGTCCCTCGAGTCCCTTCTCCTCCCGGTAGTACCCGCCGCTGGCGTACGTCGGGACAGAGTCGGCGTTCGCGCCCAGGTACTTGTAGAGTGGCACTCCCGCCGCCGTCGCCGCGACGTCCCAGAGGGCGATGTCGATCGTCGCGATCGCGCGCAGCATCACGCCCTTGCGCCCGATCTGGACCGTGCCGTCGAACATCTCTCGCCAGAGGCGTTCGGTGTCGCGCGGGTCCTCCCCGATCACGACGTCCGCGAGCACGTCGGATACCGCGTCCGCGATGACCGTCGAGCCACCGTATCCAAGCGAGTACCCCACGCCCTCGATTCCCTCCTCGGTCCGGACCCGGGTGATCACGTGATCTCGCTCCTCGACCGTGCGCGTCGCGAACGACACCGGTTCGTCGAGGGGGATCGCCACCGCGAAACTCTCGACCTCGCTGACCTCCATGCGACGTGATCCCATAGCAGGGAGTTAAACGCTGCGGTGACCGGCCACGCCAGCCTTTTTCTCCCTCTCGCACGACGGTTGCCCATGCACTTTCCGACGCGGGACGCACTCGAGGCGACCCTCCCCGAGCCGTCAATTCCGGACTTCGCTGCCGTCCGATACGAACCCGATACGCCAGCGGTCGACGACGTGGTGGCCGAGACTCGCGACGCCGTCGCCGACCTGCCGCTCTCCTCGCTCCCCGAGGGCGGAACCGTCGCGATCGGCCTCGGCAGTCGTGGCATCGACGACGTCGCGTCGATCGCCAGGACCGTCGTCGACGAGATGCGCGAACGTGGCCTCGAGCCAGTCGTCGTCCCGGCCATGGGGAGCCACGGGGGAGCAACACCGGAGGGGCAGCGCCGCACGCTGGAGGGAATCGGTCTGAGTGAGGAGGCCCTCGGGTGTCCCATCGACGCCCGGATGGACACCACGGTCCTCGGCACCTCGGACGTCGGTGCGCCGGTGCCCTTCTCGACGGCCGCACTGGAGGCCGACGGGATCGTGGTGATCAACCGGGTCAAGGCCCACACCAACTTCACGGGTCGCATCGAGAGCGGCCTCACCAAGATGTCGGTGATCGGTCTGGGGAAGCAGGCCGGGGCGAGTGCCGCCCACGAGTACGCCCTGGAGGAGGGGTACGTCCCCGTCCTCGAGTCCGCCCTCGAGGTGATCGAGGCGGAGGCACCGCTCCTCGGTGGCGTCGCGATCGTGGAGAACTTCCACGATCGAACCGCCCACGTCGAGGGCGTCCCGGCGGCGGCCCTCCCCGAGGCGGAGGTACCGCTCCTCGAACGGGCGAACGAGTACATGCCGACGCTGCCCTTCGAGGACCTCGACGTGCTCGTCGTCGACGAGATCGGCAAGGACGTCTCCGGCGCCGGAATGGACACGAACGTGATCGGGCGGTACCAGGTCCTCAACGCAGCGGATCCCGAGACGCCCGACGTCGATCGGATCGTGGTCCGGGGCCTGACCGAGGCGACTCACGGCAACGGCAACGGCATCGGACTCGCGGACGTGACGACGCGTGCCACCGTGGAGGCCCTCGACCTCGATCAGGTCTACACCAACGCGCTCACGAGCGCCTCGCTCTCGAAGGCACAGATCCCGGTCGTGATGCCCGACGACGAGTTCGCGTTGCGGGCCGCCCTCTCGACCATCGGGACCTACGACCCGGAGACGGTGCGCATCGCCTGGATCGAGAACACCGGGCACCTCTCGTCGTTCCGCGTCTCGCGAGCCCTCGCGGAGGTCGCACCGGAGCCCGTCTCGATCGAAGCGTGGCACTCGCTTGTCTTCGAGGGCGGAAAACCGGTCTTCGAACCGACAACGAGCTAACGCGTTCGCCCGCTCACTTGACGACGTTCTCCTCGGTCTCGCCGTCGAAGACGTGGGACTTCTCCACCTCGACGCCGATGGTGATCGTGCCCCCCTCCTCGACGTCGCTCTCGTTCGAGACGCGAACGGTGAACTCGGCCTCCTCGTCGTCCGGGTGGTCGGCGGGGGCGACGGTGAGGTCCATGTGTGGGCCCATCGGCTCGATGACCTTCACCACGCCCTCGAATCGGTGCTCGGGCGCTGCCCGGTCCTGCAGGTCGTCGTCGAACATGTGCTCGGGCCGGATCCCGAAGATGGCGTTCGATCGATCGCCGCTCCAGGACTCGATTCCCTCCGCGAAGTCCGCCGGCAGCGCCAACTCGAAGAGATCCGAGACGGCCCAGTACCGTCCGTCGCGCTCCTCGACGGCCGCGTCGAAGAAGTTCATGGGTGGCTCGCCGATGAACCCCGCGACGAACTTGTTGGCCGGCGCCTTGTAGAGTTGCTGTGGCGGGGCGAACTGCTGGAGTTGGCCGTCGTTGAGCACGACGACCCGATCGGCGAGCGTCATCGCCTCGACCTGGTCGTGGGTGACGTACACGGAGGTCTTCCCCACCTGATCGTGGAGCTTGTTCAACTCGGTCCGCATCTCGATGCGCAACTTCGCGTCGAGGTTCGACAGCGGCTCGTCGAAGAGGAAGATCTCCGGGTCGCGAACGATGGCCCGTCCCAGTGCGACCCGCTGCTGTTGGCCGCCGGAGAGGTCGGCGGGATGGCGGTCGAGGAGCTCCGGAATGTCGAGGGTCTCGGCCGTCGAGGTCACCCGGTCCTCGATGTCGTCCTGGGGGAACTTCCGGATCTCGAGGGGGAAGCTCAGGTTCTCCCGGACGGTCTTGTGGGGGTAGAGCGCGTAGTTCTGGAAGACCATCGCGACGTCGCGCTCGCGCGGCGCCAGTCCGAGGACGTTTCGGTCGTTGATGACGATGTCGCCCTCGGTCGGTTCCTCGAGGCCCGCGATCATGCGCAGGGTGGTCGTCTTCCCGCACCCAGAGGGGCCCACGAAGACGATGAACTCCCCGTCGTAGATGGTGAGATCGAGGTCGTCGACGGCGACGATGGTGGAGCCGTCGTCCTCAGTGAAGGTCTTGGTGACGTGATCGAGGCGGAGGCTCACGTCGTCACTCGTGTCTGTCGGACGCGATTCGTCGGTCGGTGGTGCGGCGGATTCGCTCATGTCGTGATCACTCCCGTCGTCGTTGGTGCGTTCGATACGTCGCCGTGGCGCGGGGTCGCGCGTGTCATCCCTTGATCCCTCCGCTGAGACCCCGGACGATGTAGCGCTGGAAGAACAACACGACCAGCGCCGAGGGGATGACGGCCACGGTCGCTGCGGCGGCCATCGCCGGCCAGTCGATCGAGACGTCCCCGACGAAGAGGAACGTCGCGACCGGGATGGTCATCGACTGCAGGTCCGTGGCGACGGTGAACGCGAAGAGGAACTCCCGCCAGGAGTACAGGAACGTCAGGATCGTCCCGGCGGCGATTCCCGGCATGACCACCGGTATGACCACGTGCCAGAAGGCCTGGACCTTCGTCGCTCCGTCGACGCGGGCCGCCTCGTCCAGGTCCTGTGGGATCGTGATGAAGAAGTTCCGCATGATGTAGATCACCAGCGGCAGCCACAGGTAGACGTTGGCGACGATGATCCCGATCTTGGTGTTCGTCAGGCCGAGTCGGCTCATGATCTGGTAGTACGGCGTCACCAGGCCGATCGGCGGGAACAGGCGGGTGAACAGGACGAAGGTGAACACCACGTTGTCGAAGGGGAATCGGAACCGGCTGAAGACGTAGCCGGCCGGGGTCCCGAGGACCATCACGATGCCCGTCGAGGCGGACGCGACGACGATGCTGTTCACCACCGCGCGCCAGAAGCCCCGATCGAACAGCGCCCGACGGTACGGGGCAAGCGTCCAGTCCGGCGGGAGGTAGGTCAGGTTGTAGATCGCCGCCTGCGTCTTAAAGGAGGTGATCGCCATCCACGCCAGGGGCGCGACGGCGAAGAACACCGCCGCGAAGAGCACGAGGTGGACGACGAACGGACTCTCGAGTTTCTCCCAGATCGCCTGTCGGCGCCGATACTGCGAAAGCGTCGAATCCGTGGTGCCCATTAGACTTCCACCTCCTGCATCTGCTCGAGGATGTACATCACGTACACCGCCGCGACGATCAGCGTGATCGAGACCAGGAAGATCGAGACCGCCGAGGCGAAGCCGTAGTCGACGAGTTGGATGCCGAATCGCTGGATGTAGATGGCGAGCGTCTCGGTCGCGGACCCGGGCCCGCCGCCCGTCGTCGTGTACGGGATGGCGAAGGCCCGAAAGGCGAACATCCAGTTGAGCAGGCCTGCCACGAAGAAGGACGGGCGGAGGTAGGGCAGGGTCACGTTGGAGAACCGCTGCCACGTGGTCGCGCCGTCGATCTTGGCGGCGTCGTACATGTCCTGGGGGATCGACTGGAGGCCGGCCAGCAGCACGATCGTCGCGAAGGGAATCCGCGCCCACGCGTCGGCCAGGATGACGATGACCTGGGCGCTGAGGCTGTGACCGAGCCACGAGTAGGTCGTCTCGAGGACCCCGAGGTCCATGAGGATCTGGCTGATGACGCCCAGTTGGCCGTTGAACATCCACTTCCAGGTGATCCCGACGATGGACAGTGGGACCGCCCAGGAGAGCAACAGCAGGGTCGTGTAGGCGTCCCTGAACCGCTGGCGGACGACCTTGTCGAGCGCCAGCGCGACGACCAGTCCGGCCCCGATCGAGACGGTGAGAGACCCGAAGGAGTACACGAGCGTGTTCTTGAACGCGTTCCAGAAGGTCGGGTCCGTCAGCATCCGGCGGTAGTTGTAGAGCGGTTCGAACGTCGAGCCGATGCCGGCGGTGTTCTGCAGCGAGAGCCACAGCAGCATGACCGCCGGGTAGACGAAGACGATCAACAGCGACAGCAGGGCCGGACCCAGCAGTGCGATGCGGATGTGATCGTTGATCCACATCGACAGCCGGTCGAGGAACCCGCCATCGCCGTCTACGTCGCCGTAAGTCTCGTTCGTGCCCATGATGAAGTGCCCTGGAGGAGGACGGATCTCAGCTCGTGTTGATGTTGTTGTCGATGTAGGTCTGGACCTGTCCCATCGCGTCGGCCGGCGTGATCTCGCCCTGGATGGCGGACTGGATGGGATTCGACATGCGCTGGAAGACCGAGGACATCTGCGGGAAGAGCTCGACGACCCCGTTCGAGACGGCCGTCCCGAAGATATCGCCCCAGCGGAGCGCGCCGCCCTGTGCCGCGTCGTCGTAGACGCTGTCGATGTAGGACAGGTTGCCCTCGTAGGTCAGCTCCCACCACTGGGTCGGGTAGCTCAACTTCAGGTCGCCGTACAGCATCGCCGCGAGCTTGTGCCCCTCGTCGGCGTACGGATTGATGCTCGTGGAGTTCGGGTCGATGAGCGTGGCCTGGGTCGAACTGCCGCCCGCGTTGGCCGCGGGCGGAACGATCGGCTTGTACTCGGTGTTCGGCTCGTACGTCTCGACGGCACGGGCGACCATGTCGGTGAAGCCGTGGGTGTACGCCAGGTCGCCGGCGAGGTAGAGGTCGACGATGTCGCCCTCGCCGTACGAGATGACGTCGCCGGGGACCCACCCTTTGTCCCGCCACTCCTTCATCTTCTGGACGACGCGGATCGACTCGGGGGTGTCGACCTTCACCGTCCCGTCCTCCTGGACCATCCGGCCGCCCTGCTGGTAGAGCATCTGCCGGTAGGAGTACGAGAGGTAGGTCGCCGTCCCGGCGTAGTACGCGAACGCGTAGGTGCCGGTGTCCTCGAAGGCCTTCATGGCCTCCTCGAGCAGGTCCCAGGACCACTCGCCCTGGAATCGGGCGGGGTCGAGGCCCTGCTCCTCCATGAGGTCGGGACGCAGGTGCCCGACCATGCCCTCGGCGATGTTGACCGAACCGTACGTGTGCGTTCCCTCGCCCGGTCCCAGACTCCAGCGCACGAGGCTCTGCAGGGCCGGGATGTAGGGCTCCCAGACGCCCTCGGGATACAGCGCGTCCGTCTGTTCGATCCAGCCCTGCTGGATGAACGAGGGGAGCAGGGCCCCCGTGACGTTCATCAGGTGCGGCGAGGACTTCTGCGAGGAGAGGACCTGCTGTTCGCGCTGGTTGGCCTGCGAGACCCCGATCTCGATGGGGTTGACCGTGATGCCCGTCTGCTCCTCGAAGAGTTCGTGGGCGGCCAGCGTCGCCGGGTCGTAGGTCATGTTCACGGCGCCGTGGTTGATGATCTGGATCGAGTCCACGTCGCCGGCGGCCGTGTCCTGCCACCCCTCGGGGGGCTTCCAGACGTCGTTCTCCACCGCGCTCTTGAACGCCTGGCTGTTGGTCCACGTCTCCGCGTCCCGCGGCGGCGTCTGCTTGCGAGCCTCCATCGGCCAGTCGTTCCTGGCCCGCTCGAACCGGCGCTGCTGCCAGCTCTGGTCCAGATTGAGCTTCGCCGCCGCCTCCGCGAAGTTGCCGCCGCCACCGTCTCCACCGCCACCGATGCAGCCCGCCGTGGAGGCGATGCCCGCGGCACTCGCCAACTTCAGGAACCGCCGCCTGTCGATGTCACGAATTGGCATGATGACGGATCACACGTCGCGAGGAACTATAATAAAATTACCGTATATAGGACAATTGAACGGTATAATTGGGGGGGCGCCATTCCTCCACGAAGTATCAAATATCCGGATGAACTGGCCGACTACCGAACCACGTCTGCGGCGACCGTCCCGAAGCGATCGACCTCGGCGCGGACGCGATCGCCGGGATCGATGTGGTGGGCGCCGGGCGTCCCCGTCGAAATCACGTCTCCAGGTTCCAGGGTCATCACGTCGGAGTGGAAGGCGACCAGTTCGCGCGGCGAGAAGTGCATGTTCGCGACGACGTTTCGGGCCCGGACCTCGTCGTTGACCACGGTTCGCACCTCCACGTCCGCCAGGTCCGCCGCCGACTCGGGGACGGCGAGGTGGGGGCCGAGGACGAGGAACGAATCGAAGGACTTCGCCCGGGTCAAAAAGCGCGGGTTGCGCTGGAGGATGTCCTCCGCCGTCATGTCGATGACGGGGGTGAAGCCCGCGATGACGTCGCCGGCCTCCTCGACGGACACGTCGGTCGCGGTCTCGCCGATCACGACCGCCAGTTCGGCCTCCGCGGTCACCCCGTCGGAGATCTCCGCGGGCGGGAGGCGAATCGGGCCCCCTGGCCCCGTGGCCGCCGTGCTGGGCTTGAAGAAACTCGCGGGTTCCTCCGGTGCCTCCTCCGAGAGGTCGGAGGCGTGTTCGGCGTAGTTGAGGCCGATGCCGAAGAGTTTCCCCGGTCGCTCGAGGACGGGTCCGAGGGTCAGGTGCTCGCGGGGGACCCGGGCCGCCGGGGCCTCCGCGGGCGAGCGGAGCCCTCGGGTGGCCTCCGACAGGACGTCCCGGACGCTCGATGCGTTCGGATACGCGCTCCCGAGGGGGACGAATCCGTCGTCGTCCCCGAGGTGGGGTCGTCCGTCTGCCGTGCGGGCGAGATACCGCATCAGCGACCCCCCGGTCGGTCGTCGTCCGTCGGTGTGCGATCGTCGTCGATCGGCCTGTCACGGCTCACCATGGAACCACCGGCTCCCCGCTCGCACATCAACCTTCCCCAACCTGCACGCCTTTCCGGCGGTCACAGGCGGTCCGCTTTGACGGTGGAGTCGGGCACGCCCCCGTCGTAGACCGTGCGGACGTTCTCGGCCGCACGCCTGCTCATTCGCTCCATCGCCTCGTCGGTCAGCCCGCCCACGTGGGGCGTGAGGACCACGTCGTCCCTGGAGAGGAGCGGGTCGTCCGCCGCGGGCGGTTCCTCCGCGAAGACGTCGAGGCCCGCGCCCTCGATGGCGCCCGACGCGAGAGCGTCGAGGAGGGCGTCCTCGTCGACGATCCCGCCTCGCGAGGTGTTCACGATCACGCCCTCCTCTCCCAGTCGTGTCAGTTCCTCGGTCCCGATGGCGCCCCTGGTCTCCTCCGTCAGTGGGGTGTGCACCGACGCGGCGTCGGCGCGGGAGAACAGGGCCGCCTGCTCCTCGACGGGATCGACGTGGTCGGGCATCTCCTCGGCGGAAACGTACGGGTCGTAGGCCACCACGGACGTGCCGTAAGCCGCAGCGATGGTGGCGACCTCCCGGGCGATGTCGCCGAATCCGAACAGTCCGAGGGTGGTCCCCTGGAGTTCGCGACCCTGGAATCGGTGGCGACCCCACGATCCCGAGCGGACCGCTCGGTCGGCCTCGACGACGTTCCGCCGCACCGCGGACAGGAGCGTGATCGCGTGCTCCGCCACCGATCTGGCGTTCGCGCCGGGCGTGTTGCAGACGATCACCCCCGCCTCGCTCGCCGCCGCCACGTCGATGTTGTCCATGCCCGCGCCGTGTTTCGCGACGACCTGGAGGTCGGTGGCCGCCTCGATCAGTTCCCTCGAGACCTCGGAGACGCGGACCACGATCGCCTCGTACCGGTCGACGTCGTCGAGCAGCGCCGACCGGTCCTCGTAGTCGTCCCAGTGGGCGAAGGTCGCGACGTCCTCGATCGAACGCGGACCACGCGGATCGATCGTCGGCGGCAACAGGACGTTCCACCGGTCTCGTGTCATGTGCCGCCAAGACGCACCGGAGGGCAAAAAGGTACCTCTCGACGGGGCGTCAGCGACCCTCGCTCGCCACGTCCGGTTCCCGGAGGAGGAGGGCGGCGACCCCGGCCAAGATGGCGATCGCGCCGCCGAGGAGGAAGGTCGCGTTCCACCCGAGACGCGTGACGAGGAACCCGGTCACCGTGCCGCCGAAGACCCCGCCCCACATCTTCCCGGAGTAGAGGAGCGCGTAGTTCGCACTCGAGTGGGCCTCGCCGTAGTAGTCGCCGACGAGGCTGGGAAAGAGCGTGTACTGGGGGCTCCAGAAGAACGTGGCCACGACGACCGCGACGACGAAGGCGACCTGGGCTCCGACCTCGCCGAAGTAGACGACGCCTACGAGGGCGAGCCCGAGGGTGACGAAGGTCGCCGCCATCGCGTTCGTTCGGTCCACGTGGTCGCTCGCGGCGCCGAGGACGAGGCGGCCAACGCCGCCGGCCAGGGGCAGGAGAGTCGCCGCTGCCGTCGCCACGACGGCGGCCAGGCCGAGTTGATCGGCGTAGGAGACGATCTTCTCCGTGAGCATCAACCCGGCCCCGGAGACGGCGACGAACATCCCGTACATGAGCCAGAACTGCCAGGTGCGGAGCATCGAGCGCCAGGTCACCTGCGGGCCGCGAGACGCCGTCTGCCTCCCGGACTCCCGCTCCCCGTCGTCGAGCCAGCCGTCCGGCGGGTCGCGCAGGACGAGGGCCCCCGCCAGGATGACGCCGAGGATGAGGACGCCCACGTTCCGGAGGACCGTCGCGTACGCGTCCCCGGGGAGGGCCGGCCCGGTGTTCGCTCGAACGTAGGGGACGAGTGCAGCGCTGCCCGCGGCGAAGGCCATCGTCCCGACCCCCGACGTGAGCCCCCGGCGATCGGGGAACCACTTCAACGCCGTGTTCACCGCGATGGTGTAGACGATGCCGACGCCGAATGCCCCGAGCGAGTACGCGAGGTAGATCTGCCAGACGGTCGCGGCCACCGAGAGGCCCAGGTACCCGCCCCCCGCGAGGAGGGCCGCGGCGACCGTGAGCCACCGCGGTCCGTGGCGATCGCGCCACCAGCCCACCGGGAACTGACTGCCGGCCTGCACGATCACGAAGAGGGTGAAGACCGTCGAGAGGGCGGCGCTGTGGATCCCGAGTTGCCTGGCGATCGGCTCGCGCAGACTGCTCCAGACGTACTGGTAGGGCCCCACGACCGCCATCATCGCCGCGGCCGCGAGGAGGAGCCACCACCGAGAGTACCCCAGCACGTCGCGGGCGCGATCGGCGTACTCGTCGTGATCCATCGGCGATCACTCCCCTCCCGCGGGTGGCCCCTGTTCCGTCGCTGATCCGGCAGACATCGTGCGAGTCGTACTCGTGAATCAGTCACCCTTGAAGATGACGGTTGGCCGGTGGGGGTCCTGCCGGATCACACAGGTTTTCATGATGAATGTACTCGACATTCACTCATGGACATCGGCATCGACGGCAACACGGCCATCGTCACCGCGGGCGGAAACGGACTCGGGAAGGCGACCGCGCGCGTCTTCGCTCGCGAGGGAGCGAACGTCGTGATCAACGACATCGACGGCGACAGCCTCGCGACGGCCGCATCGGAGATCCGAGCGGACGCGGCCGACGGCGTCGAGGTCGCGACGGTCCAGGGCGATCTGACCGACCCCGACGACATCGAGGAGCTGGTGGCGGTCACCGTCGAGGAGTTCGGCGGCATCGACCACCTCGTCACCAGCGCGGGCGGTCCCCCCTCCGGCTCCTTCATGGAGACGGACGACGAGGACTGGGAGTTCGCCTTCGAGTTGCTCGTGATGAGCGTCGTCCGCCTCGCACGCGAGGCCTACCCGCACCTCGAGGACGGCGGCGGGACGATCGTCAACTCCACCTCTCGAAGCGTGAAGGAGGCAATCGACGGACTCGTGCTCTCGAACTCGGTCAGATCGGGCGTGGCCGGACTGGCCAAGACGCTCTCGATGGAGTTCGCGCCGGAGGTGCGCACGAACGTGGTGATGCCCGGGCCGACCGAGACCCAGCGCCAGGTCGACCTCATCGAGTCCGCCATCGAGCGGGGGGAGTACGACTCCTACGAGGAGGGCCTCGAGGCCAAGTCCCAGGGCATCCCGATGGGACGCCTGGGACAACCCGAGGAGTTCGGCGAGTTCGTGGTCACCCTGTCCTCCCCGATCGCGAGTTACGTCAACGGCACCGCGATCGCCATCGACGGCGGCGCGATGGCGTCGAACGTCTGAGTCGTCGCCTCCATTGACCGACAGATCGAGTCATGACGGTCGACGCCGACCTCCTCACGGACATCAGGGACGACCTCGCGGCCCGCGAGGGGGCCGTGGTCGCGTTCAGCGGCGGCGTCGACTCCTCCGTCGTCGCCGCCCTGGCCCACGACGCGCTGGGAGCGGACGCACTCGCCGTGACCGCGACGAGCGAGACCCTGCCCGCGGCGGAACGAGAGATCGCGCGGGAGGTCGCGACGGAGATCGGCATCGAACACGTCCACGTCTCCTTCAGCGAACTCGAGGACGACGCGTTCGTCGAGAACGGAGAGGAGCGCTGCTATCACTGCCGGTCGATGCGTCTCGACCGACTGTACGACGTCGCACGGGAACGGGGCATCGAGACGGTCCTCGACGGCACCAACGCGAGCGACGTCGGATCCGGGCATCGACCCGGACTGCGGGCGGTCGACGAACTCGACGTGTACTCCCCGCTTCACGCCCACGACGTGGAGAAGGAGACCGTCCGCGACATCGCTCGGGCCTACGACCTCTCCGTCGCCGAGAAGCCCTCGATGGCCTGCCTCTCCTCGCGCATCCCCTCGGGGCAGCGCATCACCGAGGACAGACTCTCGCGCATCGAGCGCGCGGAGGCCTTCCTGCGAGAGTGGGGCTTCGAGCAGTTCCGCGTCCGCGATCACGACGGCCACGCCCGCGTCGAGGTCGGCGCCCACGAGATCGAACGGGCCCTCGATCCGGAGTTCGCCGCGGCCGCGACTGAGGCCATCCTGGACGCCGGTTTCGAGACGGTGTCACTCGACCTGGCGGGCTACCGAAGCGGGAGCGTCAGTCCCGACGAGTGATCAGGTCCGGGCGATCTGGGCCGCCTGCGCCCCGGCGACGAATCCCGCGTCGATGTTCACCGTCGAGAGCACGGTGCAGGACTGCAACATCCCCTTGAGCGCGGCCTCTCCGTCGCCCCCGTGACCGTACCCGACCGAGACCGGGAGGCCGATCACGGGGACGTCGACGAGACCGGCCACCACCGTGGGGAGTGCCCCCTCTCTCCCTGCGGCGACGACGACGCTGTCCGCCCGGCGCACCTCGCGAGTCTCCGCCAGCGTCCGGTGGACGCCCGCCACGCCGACGTCGTAGTGCGTCTCGACGGTACACCCCATCTCCCGTGCAGTCGTCGCGGCCTCGTCGGCGACCGGGACGTCCGCGGTGCCGCCGCTCACGACGGCGACGGTGCCGTCGCACTCGGGCGGTTCGTGGGCCGCCGTTCGCAGGACGAGGACGCCCGAGTCGGGACGCCAGTCCGCACGCGGTGCCGTCGCGGCGAGGTCCTCGGCCAGTTCGTCGTCGTCGAGTCTGGTCAGGATCACGTGGTCGGTCTCCTCGAGGAAGGCCGTCGCGATCGATCGAATCTGGTGGGCCGACTTCCCCTCTGCGAGCACCACCTCCGGAATGCCCCCGCGGTCCCGACGGTCCACGTCGATGCGGGCGAAGTCGTCGACCCTGGTGAACCCCTCGAGTTCCCGGCGGGCCTCCTCGACGCCTCGATCCCCGCTGGCCACGTCCTCGAGCAGGTCGCGCAGGTCCATGGGCCCGGTAGGTGGAGTGGGACAGATAAGTGAACCGACCACCACCGGTGGCTTTTTCGTCCGTCGTCCCCACCCGGAGACGATGCGAACCCTCGCGATCGACGGCACGATGGGTGCGAGCGGCGACATGCTGCTCGGCGCGCTCCTCGCGGCGGGGGCTCAGCGGAACGCCCTCGCGCCCGTCGAGCACGCGCTGCCCGTCGAGTACGTCACGGAGATTGTCCGCGACGGTGGCGTCGAGGCGACCGACGTGACCGTCGAACACGGGGACGCCGGGCACGGGCACCACCATCGACCGTCGGGGTCGACGGATCACGCCCACGGGGGACACGAGACGCAGACGGCCGAGGGCCACGGACCGGGGCGCACCCTCGAGGAGATCCGCGAGGCGGTGGCCGACATCGACCTCCCCGCGGCGGTTCGCGAGGACGTCCTCGGGACCTTCGAACTGCTCGCCAGGGCGGAGGCCGCGGTTCACGGGACCGATCCCGCGACGACGACGGTTCACGAGGTGGGCACCGACGACGCCATCGCGGACGTTGCCGGGACGGCGCTTCTCCTCTGGGATCTCGACGTCGATCGAGTGGTCGTCGCGCCCCTCGCCGCCGGCGGCGGCGAGGTCTCGATGGCTCACGGCACCTACCCCGTGCCGCCGCCCGCCGTCACCGAGATCGCGGCGCGATCGGACCTCACCATCGAGGGCGGGCCCGTCGACGCAGAACTGTTGACGCCGACGGGTGCGGCGCTTTTGGCACACCTCGGGGAGAGCGTGGACGCCCTCCCGTCGCTGGCCGTCGACGCCGTCGGCTACGGTGCCGGATCGAAGACCTTCGAGTCCCGGCCCAACGTGCTTCGCGTCCAGATCGCGGAGTCGGTCGCGTCAGCCGGTTCGGGGGCGCTCTCGCTCGCGTCGGAGCGGATCGCCGTCCTCGAGACGACCGTCGACGACGTCCCGCCGGAGGTGCTCGGCTCGCTCCAGACGCGCCTCGGTCCGGGGGCCCTCGACGTCTCGGTCCGGCCGACCACCATGAAGAAGTCCAGGCCGGGACACGAGGTCCAGGTGATCGCCGATCCGGCCGCGGCCGACGACGTCTCCGGACGCCTCGCCGCGGCGACCGGGACGCTCGGGGTCCGCGTCCAACGGGCGGCACGTCGACTCGTGGCGGATCGCACGATCGAGACCGTCGACGTCGACGTCGACGGGACCGATTACGCGGTGGACGTGAAGATCGCGACCGACGCCGAGGGGGTCAGGTACGACGTGAGCGCGGAGTACGACGACGCCCTCTCGGTGGCCGAGGAGACCGATCGACCGGTCCGGGAGATCGCCGAGCGCGCAGAGCGACGCGTCCGCGACACGTGACCGCTCGTCGGAACGCGGGCCGAGGGGTCGACCGCCGGAGAACACGATGGTGGAACGATCGGGCCGTCTCGACGGAGTCGTCGCCGCCCGGGTCAGGCCGTCGCGGTGGAGTCGATGCCGTCGATGATGACGATCTGGTGGTCGCACTCCTCGCAGTACCACTTCGTCTTCTCGCCGAGGTGGACCATCGTGCTGGCCGACTTCTTGAAGGTTCGGTCGGTCTCACACGAGGGACAGTAGTGTTCGATCTCGCTGGCCATGGTCGTCTCTCACGCGTTGTCGACAATGAAGATTCGGGTTTTCCCCGACCGCCCCGATCGCTCGTCGTCCATCGGCCCCGGCGTTCGTCCGCCGCGCCGCACCGTCGTCAGTTCGACGGTCCACCGGAGACCGTCCGGTCGGAACAGGCCATGAGCGTCGTGAACACCCGCGAGTCGATGCGCTCAGCGAACAGGCCGATCTCGGTGCGGGAGGCGTTGCAGTCGAAGTATGCCCGCGGGACGCCGAGGGTCTCCGAGAGACTCGCGCTCGGGACGTGCATCTCGACCACGTAGGCGCCCGGTTCCAGGAGACGCACGCGCAACTCCGCGTCACCGGGAATCGCGACGTCGCCGCTGTGGACCGTCTCGTCGTCCACCCGGTCCCGAATCCGCAGCGCGACCGACCGGGTGGTGGGGACGGCGTTCCACAGCACGAGATCGTGCGGGCCGTCGCCCTGGGGGTCGGACACCCCTTCGCGACTGCCGAGAGTGAGCGTGCGGTCGGTCCGCGTCGGCTCGTAGGCGTCGAGTTCGTCGTCGCTGCTCGGGTACGGGAGGTCCGGAGCCGTCGTCGTTCGATCCGACGGCCCGGGGGCCACACACCCCGCGAGACCGGCGAGGCCGGCGAGACCACGGAGGAACGCCCGTCGATCCATACGACGGCCAGGGGTGCGGTCGAAAAAGGGCTGCCGGAGAGTCAAACCGCCGCTTGAGTCTTCCGTTCGTTGAGTCGCCGCGGGGCCAACACCCAAGTCCTCGCCGTTCCATTCGACCGTATGCGCACGTCTTCAGCCACGATCGCAGTGCGACGGAGGGTCTCGTCGTGAGCCTCTACACCGGCCGCGGCGACGAGGGCGAGACCGACCTCGCGGACATGTCCCGCGTCTCGAAGACGGACCCGCGGATCGAGGCCTACGGCACCGTCGACGAACTCAATGCCCTTCTCGGGACCCTCCGCCCGACGGGCCACGACGACCTCGACGACCGCATCGTCACGATCCAGCACCACCTCCACGTGATTCAGGCCGACCTCTCGAATCCCGACGCGGAGGCCGACTCGCCACGCATCGAGTCCGCACACGTCGACCGCCTCGAGACCTGGATCGACGAGGCCGAGGCGGAGGTCGGCCCCCTCGAGCACTTCATCATCCCGAGTGGTGGCAGGGCCGGCGCCAGACTGCACCACGCCCGCTCCGTGTGCCGACGGGCCGAGCGACGGGTCATCGAGGCGGGCGAGGCCACGGCGGTGAACGAGACCGCGGTGATCTACCTGAACCGCCTCTCGGACGCCCTGTTCGTCTTCGGGCGGGTCGCCAACGCCCGCGACGGCGACCCGGAACTCGAACCGGAGTACTGAACCGAGGTACCGCTCGGGGCCCGACACGGGGCGTCGAGGTCGCAGCGCTCACCCCGAGCCCTCTGGCTCACGGACGGTCCAACCCGAAGAGGCAAGTCTTAAGTTTTCGCTCCGGGAATTTTCGGGTACGGGCCGGTGGTCTAGTCCGGTTATGACGGCTCCTTCACACGGAGCAGGTCGGCGGTTCGAATCCGCCCCGGCCCATTTCTCACCACGAAGCGACGACCGACGGCGGTCGGTCGGCGCGGTCACTCCCGAGAAATGGGTCGCGGATTCGAACCCGGGGGGTCACAGTCCGGGAAGCAACCGCAGGGAGCGACCCGGAACGCCTCCACTCGGATCGAATCCGCCCCGGCGAGTGGATGCTGTCCTGGGGTCTCGTTGGTCACCGGCCTCGATTGACTGCGAGCGCACACGCGTCGGCTTTCCTCGATCGACGCGAGTGATTATGCTCCTCGCCGACCAACGTGGGCCCTGGCACCCACGAGAGAACACACCGTCGCCGCCTTCGTCGCCGCCTCCCTCGCGTACGTCTTCGTCACGCTCGCCACGACCGGTCGCTTCGACGTCCTGGAGTGGACGATTTTCGCGGTCTTCTTCCTGATCGCGTTTCTCGTCTTCACCCGGGTCTT
Organism: Halanaeroarchaeum sp.; assembly: GCA_042216045.1. Taxonomy (GTDB): domain Archaea; phylum Halobacteriota; class Halobacteria; order Halobacteriales; family Halobacteriaceae; genus Halanaeroarchaeum. Next base: position 17,373 of record JBDGUE010000044.1, read on the forward strand.
CGACTGGGCCGCGAACTGAGGGAGAGCGCGCTGGGACGGACTCCGTCCGCGGAGCGACTCGGTCGAAAATATCGAGGTCCGGCGGTCTACAGCAGGTCGGCGACGTGCTCTGCGACCTCCTCGGGCGTGTCACCGACAGGGACGCCGGCGTCGGTGAGCGCATCGATCTTGCTCTGGGCGGTGCCGGTGCCGGAACCGGAGACGATGGCGCCGGCGTGGCCCATGCGCTTGCCCGGCGGGGCGGTGCGGCCGGCGATGAAGCCGACGACCGGGGTGTCCATCTCCGCCTCGATGAACGCGGCGGCCTCCTCCTCGTCCTCGCCGCCGATCTCGCCCGTCATGACGACGACCTCGGTCTCGGGGTCGTCCTCGAAGGCGCGGAGGGCGTCGATGAAGTCGGTGCCGATGATGGGGTCGCCGCCGATGCCGATGGCGGTCGTCTGGCCGATCCCCTCGCTGGTGAGGTTGTCGACGATCTGGTAGGTGAGTGTGCCCGAGCGAGACACGAGTCCGACGTTGCCCGGTTCGAAGATGTTGCCGGGGAGGATGCCCAGTTTGGACTGGCCCGGGGAGATGATGCCGGGGCAGTTCGGGCCGATGAGGCGGGTGTCCACCTCGCCCAGGCGCTTTTTGACCTTCGCCATGTCCTGGGTGGGGATGCCCTCGGTGATCGCGACGACCAACTCGAGGTCCGTATCGAGGGCCTCGAAGACGGCGTCGGCGGCGAAGGCCGGCGGGACGAAGACGACGGAGGCGTCCGCGTCCTCCGCGCGGACCGCCTCGTCGACCGTGTCGTAGACCGGGATGCCGTCGATCTCCTGGCCGCCCTTGCCGGGGACGGCTCCGGCGACCACGTTCGTGCCGTACTCCACCATCTGTTCCGTGTGGAACTTGCCCTCGCCGCCGGTGATGCCCTGCACCACGACGCGAGTGTCGTCGTCGACGAGTACGCTCATGCGTTCACCTCCGCTGCGTTCTCGACGGAGCGTTTCACGGCGTCCTCCAGGGTCTCCTCGACGGTGACGAGTTCGTCGTTCAGGATCTCGCGGCCCTCCTCGGCGTTGGTGCCGGCGAGGCGAACGACGACAGGTTTCGGAATCTCGTCGAACTGGCGCAGGGCCTCGTTGATGCCCTTGGCCACCTCGTCGCCGCGGGTGATGCCGCCGAAGATGTTGAAGACGATGGCGTCGACGTTCGGATCCGAGAAGACCATGTCGAGGGCGTTCGTCACGCGCTCGGCCTTCGCGCCCCCGCCGATGTCGAGGAAGTTCGCGGGATCGCCGCCGTAGTAGTCGACCAGGTCGAGGGTGGTCATCACCAGGCCGGCGCCGTTGCCGATGATCCCGACGTTGCCGTCGAGGCGCACGTAGTCGAAGCCGTACTCCCCCGCCTTGCGCTCCAGATCGTCCTCGTAGGACTCCTCCTCGAGGTCCGCCAGTTCCGGCTGTCGGAACAGGGCGTCGTCGTCGATGTTCATCACGGCGTCGGCGGCGATCACCTCGTCGTCGGTCGTGACCATGAGTGGGTTGACCTCGATCTCGCTGGCGTCGCGATCCTCGAAGAGTTCGTAGAGTGTCTGCAGGACGCCTGCGACGTCCATCGCCACTTCGTCGGGCACGCCCGCGTCGAAGGCCGCCTTCCGGGCCTGGTAGGGGTGCATTCCGAAGGCGGGGTCCACGTGCACACGCGAGATGGCCTCGGGGCTCTCCGCTGCGACCTCCTCGATGTTGACGCCCCCCTTCGAGGAGACCATCGCGACGGGCTTGCCGGCCCCGCGGTCCATCGTGACGCCCACGTAGAGTTCGTCGGTGAAGTCCACCGCCTCCTCGACGAGCACGCTCTCGACGGTGTAGCCCTTCAGGTCCATCCCCAGGATGGACTCGGCGGCGGCGCGGGCCTCGTCGTCGCTCTCGACGAGTTCGATTCCGCCCGCCTTGCCGCGTCCGCCGACGTGCACCTGGGCCTTGACGGCGACCGGGTAGCCGAGCTCGGACGCCCGCTCGACGGCCTCGTCGACGGCGGTCGCGAGCGCCGACCCGGGCGTTGCGATCCCGGCGTCGGCGAACACGTCCTTCGCCTGATACTCGTGTAACCTCATGCAGGTTCATGACGGAACTGGCGGCGCTTAAACCCCGCTCATTCGTGTCGCGGTCGCGTGGGCGACTGCCGCCGGCTCGACCCCGGACTGCGGTGCAAATTTTGCGATATCTCCCCGGAGCGCCTCGCTGTGTGGGTGGGGGGACACGTGATACCATGACACTTATAACAGATTGTTATGAATGGATGGGATAGACCATGTCAGAGCGTGAAACCTGGACCAGTCGAGTCGGCTTCATCTTCGCCGCCGTCGGATCGGCGGTGGGCCTGGGGAACATCTGGTCGTTCCCCTTCCAGACCGCGACGAACGGGGGCGCTGCCTTCCTCGTCGTCTACCTGTTCGCGGTCTTCCTCATCGGCTTCCCGGCCATGATGATCGAGTTCGTGATCGGTCGTCGGGGTCTCAAGAACCCCGTCACGGCCTTCGAGAGCATCGGGTACGACGACTGGTCGTTCATCGGCGGCATCGGGGTGTTCTCCTCGTTCGTGACCCTCTCCTTCTACAGCGTCATCGGCGGGTGGGTCCTCAGTTACATCGTGGGTAGCATCACGGGCGCCTACTTCGGCGGTGCGGAGGGCTTCTTCGGCACCGTCTCGACGGGAGCAATCGCGATCCTTGGGCACTTCGTCTTCATGGCGCTCACCGTCGGCATCGTCGCCTACGGCGTCGCGGACGGCATCGAGCGCTCGACGAAGTTCATGATCCCCGCGATCATCATTCTCCTGGTGGCCATGGGGCTCTGGGCGGTGACCCTGCCCGGTGCGGCCGAGGGATACGCCTTCTACCTCTCGCCGAACGTCGGCGAACTCATGGCCAACCTCGGAAGCATCGTGCCCGCGGCGATGGGGCAGGCGTTCTTCACCCTCTCGCTCGGGTTCAGCGTCATGATCGCGTACTCGTCGTACCTCGGACGGGACGACAGTCTGCCGGCCGACGGCGGCGCGATCGTCGTGATCAACACGCTGGTGGCGCTGCTCGCCGGGTTCGTCATCTTCCCCGTGTTCTTCGCGACGATCGGCAAGGCCCCTGCCTCCGGCGGCGTCGGGACGACCTTCGTCGCACTCGCGGGAGCGTTCGCACAGCTCCCGGCGGGTCAGATCATCGGGCTAATCTTCTTCGTCGTCCTCCTGTTCGCCGCGCTCTCGAGTGCGATCAGCCTCCTCGAGGTGCCGGTCGCCTACGTTGCCGAACGCCACGACTACCAGCGCTCGCACGCGGCCATCGGGACGGGACTGGTCATCTTCATCGTCGGCCTCATCCCCGCCTTCGGTCTCAACTACCTCACGCTCTACAACGACGTCGTGTTCAAGTTCCTCCTGCCCGCGGCCGTCCTCCTGTTGGCGATCTTCGTCGGCTGGATCGCCGACATCGACGCCATGGACGAACTGGAGAAGGGGACGCGCTTCGGTGAGACCTTCACCACCGCGTGGGTCTGGTGGGTGCGGACGGTCGTCCCGATCGCCGTCCTCGTCACGCTGTACCTCGGCATCAAGGCCCTGTACAGCGGCATGATGACGGGCAAGTACTTCTGAACGACGGGCGAGCACTCCCGACCCGACGGGCGTGCCGTTCCGTCGGCGGCCGCGGTTCGACGCCTCGTTCGGGACTCACGGGGTGAACCCCGTCGGTCGACGATCGCACTCGGACTCGGTCGTCTGGTATCGCTTGCTCGTGACGACTCGGAATCCTTTTGCGGTTGGTAACAAACATGAGTGACAGAACCACATGACGATGGACGAGCGCATCGAGGAGTTGCGAGACCTGCGCGAGCGGGCGCGTCTCGGCGGGGGCGAGGACCGCATCGAGTCCCAGCACGAGCGCGGCAAGATGACCGCCCGCGAGCGCATCGAGTACCTCCTCGACGACGGGACGTTCACCGAGTTCGACCAGTTGCGGACCCACCGGTCGCACAACTTTGGGATGGAGGAGCGCCAGATCCCGGGCGACGGCGTCGTCACCGGTCACGGTGAGGTCAACGGTCGGACGGTCTTCGTCTACGCCCACGACTTCACCGTCTTCGGGGGATCGCTGGGCGAGGTGTTCGCGGAGAAGGTCCAGAAGGTGAACGAGAAGGCGATGGAGGTCGGCGCCCCGATCATCGGGATCAACGACTCGGCCGGCGCCCGCATCCAGGAGGGAGTGAACTCCCTCGCCGGGTACGGCGAGATCTTCAGGCAGAACACCGAGGCGAGCGGGGTCGTCCCGCAGATCTCGGCCATCATGGGGCCGTGTGCCGGCGGGGCCGTCTACTCGCCGGCCATCACGGACTTCGTCTTCATGGTCGAGGACACCTCCCACATGTTCATCACCGGGCCGGACGTCATCGAGACGGTCACCGGCGAGGAGGTCTCCCACGACGAACTCGGCGGGGCGACGACTCACTCGGGAACCTCCGGAGTGGCCCACTTCGCGGAGCCATCCGAGGAGGCCGCCCTCGACGACATCAAGCGACTGCTCTCCTATCTCCCCCAGAACAACGTGGCCGACCCACCTCGGGTCGACCCCTGGGACGACCCCGAGCGTCGAGACGACGAACTGCAGTCGATCGTTCCCGATCAGCCCCGGAAACCCTACGACGTCGTCGACGTCGTCGACAGCGTCGTCGACGAGGGGTCGTTCTTCGAGGTCCAACCGGACTTCGCCCAGAACGTCGCCATCGGGTTCGCCCGCCTCGACGGGCGATCGGTCGGCGTCGTGGCGAACCAGCCCCGGGTCAACGCCGGCACCCTCGACATCGACGCCTCGGACAAGGCCGCGCGCTTCGTGCGGTTCCTCGACGCGTTCAACCTCCCGATCCTCACCTTCGTGGACGTCCCCGGGTTCATGCCCGGGACCGACCAGGAACACGAGGGGATCATTCGCCACGGGGCGAAACTCCTCTACGCCTACTCGGAGGCGACGGTCCCGATGCTCACCGTCATCACGCGGAAGGCCTACGGCGGGGCCTACGACGTCATGGCCTCGAAGCACCTCAGCGCGGACGTCAACTACGCCTGGCCGACCGCCGAGATCGCGGTCATGGGCCCGAAGGGCGCGGTCAACGTCCTCTATCGCGAGGAACTCTCGGAGGCCGACGACCCCGACGAACTCCGCGAGCAACTCATCGAAGAGTACCGCGAGGAGTTCGCGAATCCCTACACCGCGGCCGATCACGGGTTCATAGACGACGTGATCGAGCCCCAGAACACGCGGCCGCGACTGATTCGCGACCTCGAGATGCTCGAGAGCAAGCGGGACTCCCTCCCGGAGAAGAAACATGGAAACCTCCCGCTTTGAGGACGCCATTCCGCCGGAGGCGACGGACGAGGAGGCCGCGGCCATCGCGGCGGCCCTCGGCGCTCACCTGACGGACCGCGAACTGGCCGCGGACGCCGCCTCGGACGAAGAAGAGACCTGGCAGGGCCGTCAGTGGACGTTCGCCAGCCGGATCGAGAGCCAGACCGGGTGCCCGGTCCGGGTCCCGCGGGAGGCGCCGACCGACGCCTGGACGGCCGCGGGACGCCGGGAGCGGTTCCGATGACCCGGACGAGAATCGCGTCACGAACCGACAGAGTGAGTATCCGGATACCATAATCAACGATCAATATGTTCGACTCAGTGCTCGTCGCCAACCGGGGCGAGATCGCGGTTCGCGTGATGCGCGCCGCGAAGGAACTCGGCATGGAGACGGTCGCGGTGTACAGCGACGCCGACAAACACGCCGGCCACGTCCGGTACGCCGACCAGGCCTACAACGTCGGTCCCGCGCGGGCCGCGGACTCATACCTGGATCAGGCGGCCATCGTCGACGCCGCCAAGCGGGCCGGTGCGGACGCGATTCACCCCGGATACGGGTTCCTCGCGGAGAACGCCGACTTCGCGGAGCGTGTCGAGGAGACCGAGGGGATCACCTGGATCGGTCCCTCGAGCGAGGCGATGCGCTCGCTCGGCGAGAAGACGGAGGCCCGTCAGATCATGCAGGCGGCGGACGTGCCCATCGTCCCGGGGACGACCGACCCGGTCGACGACCCCGAGGCGGTCGAGGCCTTCGCCGAGGAACACGGCTACCCCGTCGCGATCAAGGCCGAGGGCGGTGGCGGCGGCCGCGGTATGAAGATCGTCGAGGGCCCGGAGGACGTCGAGGACCAACTCGAGTCTGCCATCCGCGAGGGGGAGGCCTACTTCGACAACCCCTCGGTCTACCTCGAGCGCTTCCTCGAGAACCCCAAGCACATCGAGGTCCAGATCGTCGCCGACCACCACGGCAACGTCCGGCACCTCGGCGAGCGCGACTGCTCGCTGCAGCGCCGCCAGCAGAAGGTGATCGAGGAGGGCCCCAGTCCGGAACTCGCAGACGACCTCCGGGAGCAGATCGGCGAGGCGGCACGACGGGGGGTCCGCGAGGCCGACTACACGAACGCGGGCACCGTGGAGTTCCTCGTCGAGGACGGCGAGTTCTACTTCCTCGAGGTCAACACGCGGATCCAGGTCGAGCACACCGTCACCGAGGAGATCACGGGCATCGACATCGTGAAGTGGCAACTCCGGGTCGCCGCCGGCGACGAACTCGGGTTCGCACAGGACGACGTTGAGATCGACGGGCACGCCTTCGAGTTCCGCATCAACGCCGAGAACGCAGCAGAGGAGTTCGCTCCCGCCTCCGGCGGGACGCTCTCGACCTACGATCCTCCGGGCGGGATCGGGGTCCGCGTCGACGACGCACTGCGGCAGGGCGACGACCTGGTCACCGACTACGACTCGATGATCGCCAAACTCGTCGTCCACGGGGAGGACCGCGAGGAGGCACTCGCCAGGAGCGAACGCGCCCTCGCCGAGTTCGAGATCGAGGACATTCCCACCGTCGTGCCCTTCCACCGCCTGATGCTCACCGACGACCGCTTCCAGGCGGGCACGCACACGACGAAGTACCTCGACGAGGAGTTCGACCACGACCGGATCGAGGCGGCCCAGGAGCGCTGGGGCACCGAACCCGCCGCGGCGGCGGACGACGCGGAGGTCGTAGAGCGGGAGTTCACGGTCGAGGTGGACGGCAAGCGGTTCGAGGTCGACCTGGAGGAGCGCGGCGCGGCCGACCTCGCGATCGAGTCGGAGGAGTCCTCCTCGCGGCCCGAACCGGCCGGGGGCGAGGACGAGGAGACCGTGACCGCCGGAGAAGGCGAGACGATTACCGCCGACATGCAGGGGACCATCCTCGATGTCGACGTCGAGGAGGGCGACGAGGTCGCGGCCGGGGACGTCCTCTGCGTCCTCGAGGCGATGAAGATGGAGAACGACGTGGTCGCCTCCCAGGGGGGCACCGTCGCACAGGTCCTCGTCGAACCCGACCAGTCCGTCGACATGGGCGACACCCTCGTCGTCCTGGAGTGAGCGGTCGGCCCGCGGGAGCGGTGATCAGGCGGGCCATAGCCGATCAGGTGCTCGGTGGGTGACAGCCGATAGGTACTCGGTGGGTCACAGCCGATCAGCGATCGACGGATCGTAGCCGATCCGGTGGTTCGCGGCCCCGTGTGGAACGATTCGGGTGTACCAACAGTCCTTTCGCGGTGCGTCGTCGAATGATAACCAGTGGCACTGCGCTACGAGTTCGTGTGGATACTCGTCCTCGTCTACGGCACGAGCTACTCGCTCAAGTTCCTGGAGCGATACGACATTCCGATCCTCGCGGTCGAGATCCTGGCGGGCGTCATCTTCGGCTCGCTTCTCGGCCTCGTCGGCCCCGCGACGCCGGGGTACGAGTTCCTCCTGAGTCTCGCCTCGTTCGGCCTCCTGCTCATCATGTTCGACGCCGGCCTGGAACTCGATCTGACCCTCGTCCGCGAGGACCCTCGCACCGTCTCACTCCTCGGCGTGTGCACCTTCGCCGTCCCCTTCGCATCGGGTGTTGGCCTGGGTCTCTTCCTGGGGCTCACGACATTCGCCTCGATCCTGATCGGCGTCACGGTATCGACGACGTCGCTCGGACTGGTGTATCCCCTCCTCGAGGACTTCGGGTACATCGACACCGACCGGGGGCAACTCCTGCTTTCCGTGGCCGTCTTCAACGACGTCCTGAGCGTGGTGGCGCTGGCCTACGCGATCGCGTTCACCGCCGCCGACCCCGTCCTCGGAGCGGCGATCTTGACCCTCACCGTCCTCGCCTTCTTCGTCGTCGTCCCGTCGTTCCTTGTCGAGTACCTCGAGTGGATCGTCCCGTCGTCGGTGGGCACGAACCCGACGAAGTTCGGCGTCTTCCTGGCCGTGGTGCTGGCACTGGTGATGGAGGTGGCCGGCGTTCACGCCATCCTCGGCGGGTTCTTCGCGGGCGTGCTCATCGCGGAGATCACCAACGAGGGCCACGAGATCGAGCGGGCGATGAAGCCGGTGGTGGACCTCGCGGCACCGGTGTTCTTCTTCTTCGTCGGGATGCAGTTTCGCGTCCGGGGCGTCGGCGCGAGCGATCTCTGGGTGATCGCCACCGTCGTCGTCCTCGGCATCGGCGCGAAGGTCTTCGGGTCGGTCCTCGGCGGGGCCCTCGCCGACGTCGATCGCCACACCACGCTGTTGCTCGCTGCGGTCATGCCGGGTCGACTGGCGATCAGCGTCGCGGCCGCGGAGATCGGTCTCGGTCGCGGGATCGTCTCCCCGACGCTCTACGACGCCTTCCTCGTCCTCTCGACGCTCTCGGTGTTCGTCGCCAGCCTCGCCTTCCGGTACCTGTCGCGTCGCGCCGATGGCGTCGGGACGGGACCATCGGCCTCCACCTGAGACGGCCGGCCACCGTGGTCCGGCTTCCGCTTCGCCCTCCGACGAACCATTCATTGGCACCGACGGTGTAGGTTCCGCCATGCAAGAGACCAGACGCGCGATCCTCGAGGAACTCGACGCCGGCCCCGTCACGGGGCCGTCGCTCGCGGACCGCCTGGACGTCTCGCGGACCGCCGTCTGGAATCACGTCGAGGCGCTCAGGGACGCGGGCTTCGAGGTCCCGAGCACCGAGGCCGGTTATCGACTCGTCTCCGTCCCGGAGTACGGCGCCGCCGCCGTCGAGTACGGACTCGCGGCCCCCTTCGAGGTGGAGTACCACGCGTCGGTCGAGAGCACCAACGCGGTCGCCCGCGAGCGCGCGGAGGCGGGTGCGTCCGACCTCGTCGTGCTGGCCGACGAGCAGACGGGCGGACGCGGGCGACGGACGCGGGGGTGGGAGTCGCCCCCGGGCGGGATCTGGATGAGCGTCGTGCTCCGTCCGGATCGCCCGCCGGCGACGGTTCCGCTTCTCACTCTCGGCGCGGCGGTGGCGGTCACGGCGTCGGTTCGCGATCGGGGGGTTCCGGCCGCCATCACGTGGCCCAACGACGTGATCGTCCCGGGCGACGGCGAGCGCGGGGGGAAGAAGCTCTGTGGCGTCCTCACCGAGATGAGCGGGGAGGCGGGCCGAGTCTCCTGGGTGGTCGTCGGCGTCGGACTCAACGCGAACGTGGACCCGGCGGCACTCCCCGGAGCGGCGACGAGCATCGAGGACCGGATCGGGTCGGTCGATCGCCGGTCGCTGGTCCAGGCGATCCTCGATCGATTCGCGTCGCTCCGGGACCGGGACGAACGGATCCTCGAGCGGTGGCGCGACCTGAACGCGACCCTCGACGGTCGCGTTCGCGTCGAGTCGGGGGCGGAGACGATCACCGGGGAGGCGGTTGACGTGACGGAGACCGGCGCGCTCGTCGTCGAGACCGAGGCGGGGCGACGCACGCTCCACGCCGGCGACGTCACGCACCTGCGTCGGGCCTGAGTCAGTCCTCCTCGCCGTCGACCCGCACCGTCAAGACGGGCACCGACGAGGAGCGGACCACCCGCTCGGCGACGCTCCCGAGGAGGAGGCGGTCGATGCCCCCACGACCGTGGGTTCCCATGACGACGAGGTCGCAGTCCGCCTCCTCCGCGTACCGAACGATCTCGCGGGCCGGCGATCCGTCCAACTGGACCCGCTCGACCGGGACCCCTCGGTCGCTCGCGATCGCCTCGACCGCGTCGAGCGCGGCGGCGCCCTCGCGCTCGAGCATCTCCGAGACGCCCTCGACGGAGGACTCGGTCGGGATGCTCGCGAAGCTCGCGGTGTTGATGACGTAGAGTGCGTGGATCGTGGCCCCGTGTTCCGCGGCCAGATCGACGGACTCCCTGATGGCTCGCTCGGTCGCGTCGGAGCCGTCGGTCGGCACGAGGATGCGTTCGTAGAGGCCCATCGAGTGGTATTGCGTACACCCGGGTCGCCCTTAATTGTTGGCAGGGAGGACGACCCGCGCGACGTCTGCGGTCTCCGCGCGGCGCACGACCGCGCGCACCGGGTCCCGATAGCCGACCAGGTTGTCCGAGTCGCCGTCGAGGACCTGCAGACGTGCCGGTTCGCCCTCCTCGATGGTGCCGCCGGCGAGGCCCGCGACCCGGGCCCCGTTCACCGTCGCCATCCGCAGCACCTCGAGGTCCGTGACGTCACAGCACTTCGCCGCGAACGCCATCTCCCGGAACATCGAGGGGCCGTTCAACATGACGTTGTCCGTCCCCAGGGCGACCGTGGTGTGATCGAGGAGCGATCGCAGGTCCGGGAGGCCAACGCCGGTCACCAGGTTCGACCGGGGGCAGGCGACGATCGGGACCTCGGCGTCGGCGACGCGCTCGAGGTGGAGGTCCTCGGCGTGGACCATGTGGACGAGGTGGTCGGGATCGAGGTCGAGGGCCGGGTTGACGTCCGCTGCGTCCCGCTCCCCGGCGTGAATGCCGAACGGGAGGCCCGCCTCCCGCGTCGCGGTCCGGACGGCGGAGAACTCGGCGTCGCGGGCCCCCGAGGCACCGAACCCGTCGGCCACCGACAGCACCTCCTCGTCGTCCCGGCCGTAGGCCAGCGCCGTCAGGTCGAGGTCCGCGGCGGCGTCCCGGAGCATGCGGACGCCCTCGATGCCCCCCTCGCGGAAGTCGAGGACGGCTCCGGTACCGGAGCGCTCCATGTACTGGAGCGTGCGGGTCATGGCGGCCACGGTCTCGTCTCGATCCGCGGCGCGGAGGAGTCGGTGCTTGAGGCCGTCGGGGGGCGCGACGAGTTCGTCGAGCGAGAGGCCCCTGCCCGCGCCCTTCGCGATCGAGTCGCCGACGTGCGTGTGAGCGTTCACGAAGGCGGGCAGGACGACGTCGTCCCCGGGGTCCGTCGTCGTCTCCTCGACGGCGACGATGGTGCCGTCCTCGACGACGACGCGCCCCTCGACCGCCTCGAAGTCCAGCCCCGCGAGGATCGTCCCGGTGAGTTCCATGGTGTGCGAGTGGCCCCCGAGTACTTAGTCGTCTGTGAAGTCAGCGAGGCTCGCGTACCGCCCGGGCGAGTCGTTCTCCGCGATGAGCGCCCCCTCGGTCTCGAGTCCCAGCACCGACTCGGCGGCTCTGCCCACTCGGCTGGTCTCGCGTTCGGGTGCGTAGACCCCGAGTCGCCACTGTTCGCGCTGGGTCATCTGGATCGCCCTGACGAGCGTGGACTGCTCGTCCAATCGCCTGACCTCGCCGTTGACGAGCACGCGACTGGTCGACTCCGCGACGTCAGGTGCCCCCTGCACGTCGACGATCACCGACGCGGGGTCGACGTCGGCGCGGTCCGCGATGGTCCGCTCGTACTCGGCGATGCGTTCGGGCGGCACCGCGTAGAGGTCCGCGGCAAGCGGGTCACCCACGTCGCCCATCTCCGCCCAGACGGCCCGCTTGTAGAGGCGACGATCGGCGAGTCTCGAGCCCGCGTCCGCGGTTGCGTCGTGCCCGCGGAGGGCGACCACGAGTTCCGCGTCGTCCATCCGACGCACCTCCGCCGCGGTGACGGCCGTCTCGTCGACGAGCGTGGCCGTCGCTCGCCGGAGCATCGCCTTCGAGATGCGTGCGACGTGGTGGTTGTACACCGTCGGGTTCATCAGGGCCCGCGCGAGCAGGAGACTCTCCGCGCTCTGGACGTTGCCCTCGTCGAGCACGAGGTCGCCCTCCACGAACCGGAGGGCCCTGATCAACCGCCCGTGGTCGATCGTCCCGTAGGGGACGCCGGTGTGGTGGGCGTCCCTGACGAGGTAGTCCATCCGGTCGACGTCGAGTTCGCCCGCGATGAGCTGTCCCAGGAGGCCCTCGCCGTCGATCAGCGCCTCCACCCGGCCGGGATCGATCTCGTGGGCCTCGAGTGCGCGCGCCACGGCTCCCTCGCCCACGATGTCGCCCACGTCGTCGTGGTACTTGCCGGTGCGACGGTAGAGCAGGTCCTCGACGTTGTGACTGAACGGGCCGTGTCCCACGTCGTGGAGGATCGCCGCCGCCCGCACGGTCTCGGCGCGGCGCCCGTGGACGTCGAGGTGCGAGAGGGCGCGGTCAGCGAGGTGATAGACGCCCAGGCTGTGCTCGAATCGGGTGTGGTTCGCCGAGGGATAGACTAGCGAAGCGGTGCCGAGTTGGGCGATCCGGCGCAGTCGCTGGACCGGCGGCGTGTCCATCAGCGCCGCCGCCACGCCCGTGACCTCGATGTGGTCGTGGACGCTGTCCTTGACCGTGGTCATCGCCACGGAGTAGTGTGCCATCGCATAAAAACGATCCTCCCGCCCGTCGGGTATCGAAACCCGTAACCACCTCCCCGTCGACCGATCGGCATGCACACAGGTACGAGGGGCGCACTCGCGATCGCGCTCCTCCTCGTCACTGCCGGCTGTCTCGGGGCTCCTGGGACCGCACTCGCGCCCGACGGCGGTGGCGCGCTCGACGCCGACGACGCCGCGGCCGCCCACGAGAGCGCTCTCGCGTCTGCGGGATCGTACACCGTCACCGTCGCCGCGAACGCCACGGTCGGGGGGTCGCCCGCCGGCGACTCTCGAATCACCGCCGCCGTCTCGCCGGCGGCCGATCGCGCGCGCCTCACGTCCACGACCCAGTTCGCGCCGGTCGTCTCCTACCTCGAGAACGGGACGCTCTACCAGCGGGTGGGCACGACGAACCCGCAGTACCGGACCACGTCGGTGAATCTGACCGCGGCCGACGTCGTCTCCCTCGACGTTCGGCCCCTCCTCGCGAACCACTCCTTCGACGCCACCGGGCGGACGACGCGGGAAGGAGCGTCGGTCCGTCGCTACGTCGCCACGGCGACCGGTGAGAACGCCACCCTCCGGGCCGACTTCGGCCCCAACGTCACCGTCACGTCGGTCACGGTAACACTCCTGATTCGCGACGACGGCCTGATCCAGTCGCGACGGGTCACGGCGCGACTGCGGGTCGGAGCGACCGCCGGCACGTACGAGCGATCGGTCGCGTACACGGCGGTGGGCGCGACGGCCGTCTCCAGGCCCGACTGGATCGGGGCGGCCCGCAACGCCACCCGATCTCACGCATAAGGGTTTATTCGCTCCGTCCCCTCGACCGTCCCATGACCGTCTTTCTCGCCGGCGGCACCGGAACGCCGAAGTTGCTCTCCGGGGCCGCGGCGGCCTTCGACGTGAGCGAGGCGACGGTCGTCGCCAACACCGGCGACGACGTCGAACTCGGGGGCCTGTTCGTCTGCCCGGACCTCGATACGGTGCTCTACGAGCGCGCGGACGAACTCGACCGGGAGCGCTGGTGGGGCGTCGCGGACGATCCGACCACGACCCACGACGAACTCCGGGACCGCTCCGCGGCCGCCGGCATCGAGGACGGGCCGCGGTACCTCGAGGACGACCGGCAGACCGCGGGACGAGACCTCGCTCGGTGGCGGCGGTTCTCGGCGGCGGCGGAGTTCATGCACGTCGGTGATCGGGACCGAGCGGTCCACCTGTTGCGGACGAGCCTCCTCGCAGAGGGGAAGTCGCTCACGGCGGCGACGCGGACCCTCGGCGAGGCCTTCGACGTCGACGTGGACCTGCTCCCGATGAGCGACGATCCCGTGGCGACCCTGATCCACACCGCCGAGGGTCCGATGCACTTCCAGGAGTTCTGGGTCGGGCGGGGCGGCGATCCCACCGTCGAGGACGTCGAGTTTCGTGGCGCCGAGGCCGCGCGGGCGACCGACCCCGTGCTCGCGGCCATCGAGGAGGGCCCCGTGGTCGTCGGCCCCTCGAATCCCGTGACCAGTCTCGGGCCGATGCTCGCCCTCGAGGAACTCCGGGCGGCCCTCACCTCGACCCCGGTGGTCGCCGTCTCGCCGTTCGTCGAGGACGAGGTCTTCTCGGGCCCCGCGGCGGACCTGATGGCGGCGACGGGGCGCGAGCCCAGCACCCGCGGCGTGGCAGCGGCCTATCCGTTCGCCGACGCGTTCGTGCTCGACGCGGACGACGGGACCCGCCTCGACCGGCCGGTCGTTCGGACGGACACGGCGATGGCGGACCGCGAGGACGCCGCCAGGGTGGCGGCCGCCGCGGCGGAGGCCCTGGAGGCGCTCTGATGTTCGAGCCCCGTCTCGCACTGGCGAGTCTGAGCGGGGACGCCGACGCCTCGTGGGCGCGGGCCGGTGCCCCCTACGCCGGTGCCGCCTTCCTCGGGGGCGTGGCCCTCGACGATCCGACCCGGGCGGCCGCCCGCGCGATGGTCGCGGACCGCGACCGCCAGGAGTTCCTGCCGCCCGACCCGATCGCGTTCGTCGAGGAGCAACTCGACGCAATCGCCGACGTCCCGATCAGGCCCGGGATCAACGTGCGCGCCGCCTCCGTCGCCCCGATTCGCGCGGTGGCGCGGATCTGCCGGGAGCGAGACGCGATCCTCGAGATCAACGCCCACTGTCGGCAGGCGGAGATGTGCGACGCGGGCGCGGGAGAATCGCTGCTCCGGGCGCCGGATCGGTTCGCAGCGCAGGTGGCGGCCGCCGCGGCGACGGGGGCGACCGTCGGCGCGAAGGTCCGCGCCGAGGTCCCGGGCGTCGACCTCCCGTCGCTCGCCCGTCGACTCGAGACCGCGGGCCTGGACGCGATTCACGTCGACGCCATGGACACGGAGTCGGTGATCGCGGACGTTGCGGCGGCGACCGACCTGTTCGTCGTCGCCAACAACGGCGTCAGGGACGAACCCACGACCCGCGAGTACCTCGCGTACGGCGCCGACGCGGTGAGCGTCGGCCGGCCGAGCGACGATCCGGTCGTCCTCCGTCGGGTCCTCGACGCCGTCGAGGAGTGGTTCGAGTGATGGGGAACCGCCCCGCGTCGACGGCCCACCTCGCCATGCTCCTCGAGGTGGCCGGGACCCCGAAGCCGGGCAACGTCGACCGGCACCGCGACCTTTCGGACCTCGGCTTCGAGCACTTCCTCGCTGGGGCCGTCGGGGCCAGGCCCGGACTGGTGGCCGCAGCGACGGGCGACCGGGTCGGTGCGGCCTTCGAGACCGCGATCGCGGGGATGGCGGCCGCGACCGACAGGAACACACACTTCGGGACGCTGCTCCTGTTGGTCCCGCTGGTGGCGGCGACCGATGACGGGACGATCGCCCCCGCGGCCACCGAGCGCGTCGTCGAGGACACGACGATCGCGGACGCGGCGGACTTCTACCGGGCCTTCGATCACGTCGAGGTGGCCGTCGGCGACCCGCCGGCCGACGCACCCGATCTCGACGTGCGGCGCGGGAGCGACGCGGTCTCCGCCGTCGAATCCCGCGGCCTCACGCTCCTCGACGTGATGGAGCGATCGACGCCGGGTGACGGGGTGGCGCGGGAGTGGACGACCGGATTCGAGCGCACCTTCGAGACGGCCGAGCGGATCCGCTCGGGAGATGGGTCCATCCTCGACCGGGCAGCCGACGCCTTCCTCGCGCTGCTCGCACGGGATCCCGACACGCTCGTCCAGACCCGGCACGGCGAGGCGGTCGCACGCGAGGTCACCGACCGGGCGGCCAGCCTGGAGGACGGGTCGCGCGAGGCGATCGAGGCGTTCGCCGCCGACCTCGTCGATCGGGGGATCAATCCCGGAACGACGGCGGACGTCACGGCCGCCGGCCTCTACGTGGCGCTGACGCGGGGGGCGTCGCTGTGACCGACTGGCCGGTCTCGTGGGACGGCGTCGCCGAGACGATCACCCTCACACGGACGCCGGTGGGTGACTGGAACGTCGCCGCCCTCGGCGTGCGGGCGGGTGTCCCCGCGACGGCCCGGACCTGGGGGGCGACGAACACGCGCGAGCACTTCGAGCGCACCGGCGGGGGCCGCGTCGGGTTCCCCGACGATCCCGTCCTCTTCGTGGAGGCGGCGCTCTCGGAGCGAACCGTCGAGGCGCCCGCCCTCGACGGCCTCGCTGCCGCCGTCTCGGTCTCCGTCGAGTCGATCGACCGGGGACGGACCGGCGGGACGGAGTGGGTCGAATGGGCCCTCGAACCGACGGCCGTGCGGATCGACCGCCGGCGGGTCCCGATCACCAATCGCGGCTTCAACGCGGTCGTCGAGATGACCGTCGCGGCGTCCCGCCTCGACGTCCCCACCTACGACGACGCGACGCTGCGCGAGCGCCTCTCGTTTTTCGCCGACGTCGTGGAGAGCGCGGGCGGGGAGCGCGAGCGGGAGGCCCTCGACCGACTCCGCGATCTCGTGTCGTTCTGAGTGCGGGAACGAATGGTTTTAACCCGAGCAGGGCAAAACCGCGCGCATGGCCATCAAGCCCGACTACGTCAAGAAGACGGGGACGATCCTGCTGGAGCGATACCCCGACGCGTTCCAGGAGGACGACTTCGAGCACAACAAGGAGAGCGTCACCGAACTCACCAACATCGAGTCGAAGTCGGTGCGCAACCGGATCGCCGGGTACGTGACCCGGAAGCTCAACTGACAATTCTGTCCCGCATCCGAAGGTCTTACCCGCGCCATCGCCCAGCATAGCATATGACACGCGTTGGCATCCTCGGTGCGACGGGGGCCGTCGGACAGCGATTCGTCCAACTCCTCACCGATCACCCGACCTTCGATATCGCAGCGCTCACCGCCAGCCCCGAGAGCGCCGGGAAGACCTACCGCGAGGCGGCGAAGTGGCGACTGAATACCCCGGTCCCGACGGCGGTCGCCGAGACGACGGTCGTCGAGACGACGCCGGAGGCCGTCCCCGACGACGTCTCCCTCCTCTTCTCCTCGTTGCCCTCGGACGTCGCCGCCGCGGTCGAACCGGCCTTCCTCGAGGCGGGGTACGTCGTCTCGTCGAACTCCTCGAACGCCCGTCTCGAGGACGACGTGCCCCTCGTCATCCCGGAGATCAACCCCGACCACCTCGACCTGCTCGAGACCCAACGCCGGAATCGCGGGTGGGAGGGCGGCCTGGTGAAGAACCCCAACTGCTCGACGATCACGATGGTCCCGGCCCTCGCCGCCGTCGACCGGTTCGGCCTCGAGCGGGTCCACGTCTCGACGCTCCAGGCGGTCTCCGGCGCGGGGTACTCGGGGGTCACCTCCATGGAGATCATCGACAACGCCATCCCCCACATCGGGGGCGAGGAGGAGAAGATGGAGACGGAGTCCCGCAAGCTGCTCGGCGACCTCGCGGACGGAGCCGTCGACTGGCACCCCGCAGCCGTCTCCGCGTCCTGTAACCGGATCGCGACCATCGACGGCCACCTCGAGAACGTCTTCGTCGAGACCGAAGCGGACCCCTCGGTCGCCGAGATCGAGGCGGCCTTCCGGGACGCACCGACCCAGGACCTCCCCTCCGCTCCCGACCCGCTGATCACGGTCTTCGAGGAGCCCGATCGACCACAGCCCCGTCTCGATCGCATGGTCGGCGACGGGATGGGCATCGCCGTGGGCGGCGTCTCGGAGACCGAGGCCGGCTTCCAGTTCAACGTGCTCTCGCACAACACCATCCGAGGGGCGGCCGGCGCGAGTCTCCTGAACGGCGAACTGCTGGCCGAGCGCGGCCACCTCTGATCCCCCGACTATTTGTCCCCCGGCACCGATCGTCGGGACATGACCGACGACGAACTCGTCGTGCTCTGGACCAGTGGTGACCCCGAGGTCGCCGAGAACATGGTGTTCATGTACACGCTGAACGCCGCCAACAACGACTGGTGGGACGACGTCACCCTGTTGATCTGGGGCGCCTCGACGGGACTGCTCGCCGGCGATCACGAACTCGCTCCGTGGTTCGAGCAGTTCACCGACGCGGGCGTCACCCTCGAGGCCTGCAAGGCCTGTGCGGAGAACTACGACGCGGTCGCCGACCTCGAGTCCCTCGGCGTCGAGGTCTTCTACGTCGGCGAGCGACTCACCGAGTACCTCAAGGCACCGTCGGTCACCGTCCTCCCGGTCTAACGGCACACCTGGTTCTCGAGGTCCTCGTAGCGACCGGTCCGGTCGATCCGCTCGACGTTTCGCTCGAGGACGTCTGCGAGTCGGTCGAAGTACCGCGGCGTGTGACCGGCGTTGTGCGGGGTGAGCAACACGTTGTCGAACCCCCAGAGTTCGTGGTCCGCGGGCAGCGGCTCCGGGTCGGTCACGTCCAGGGCGGCCCCGCGAATCGCGTTCCGCCGGAGTGCGTCGAGCAGGGCGTCCGTCTCCACGATCGGTCCCCGGCCCACGTTCACCAGGACCGCGTCGGCCCGCATCGATCGAAGGGCTTCCGCGTCGATCAGCCCCTCCGTGAGGTCCGTGAGCGGGGCGGCGATCACGACGTACTCGCTTCGACCCAGCGCGTCGTGGAGGTCGTCCGCGAAGCCGAGCACTTCGTCGGTGGGCCCGCCCTTCTCCGGACTGTACCGCACGCCGATCGTCTCGACGTCGAATGGCTCGAGTCGATCGACGACGGCGGAGCCGATCGCGCCGAGGCCCACGACCGTCACGGTGCTTCCCGCGAACTCGCGCGCCGGGTAGGACCGCCACTCCCGTCGCTCCTTGCGCCGCCAGGCGACGTGAAACCGCCGCGTGAACGAGAGGATCGCGCCCAGGACCCACTCGGCGACGTTCGGCCCGTGCACCCCCGCCGCGTTGGTGACGGCGATTCCCCGCTCGGCGAGTGCGTCGAGGGGCAGGTGATCGGTGCCCGCGTACGCACACGCGAACAGTCGGAGGTTCGTCGCGGCCTCCAGGTGATCCGGGTCGATCTGCGTCCCGACGGCGATCTCGGCCTCCGCGAGCAACGCGCGTTCCTCAGCGGGCGAGGCGGCCACCGCCACCTCGCGATCCGGGAGGCGATCGCGCAGGACCGCGGCGAGGTCGGCGGCGTCCTGTCCGTGGATCTTCTGTCGCAAGACGGCGACGTCGGCGCTCATGGTCGGCCCTACCACGACCAGGGCCTTCAGTCCCCCCATCGCGAGGCGCCGGTCGAACCCGTTGTCGCCGCTTCGCCAAGGGTTTTTGCCCGGGGAGCGGTAGGTCGGTGTATGTGCGAGACGGGGGTGCTGTCGTGTACGGGCAAACTCGCGAGGGTCGTCCTCGACAATCGCGGCCCCCTCTCCCCGAGCGAGATCGCCGCCGAGGCCCACATCACGGCTGGAGAGGCCCGCAAGGCGGTGGAGGAACTCACGGCCGCCGGCTACGCAGAGCCGGTCTGTGGCCTCTGCGAGAGTCGGGAGGAGGTCTTCACCCTCACGCAGGCGGGCGAGGACTTCGATTCGGACACCGGCGAACCCGAGGGGTGCTGATCGATCGGCCCCGGATCTCCGGGCGATAGGCTTACCCGATCCGCGGGACTACCTCGGAGCGCGTACCGCTGTCCCCGCCCGAGTACGTCCATCAGGGCGCGATGACGCGCGGAGAACCCCGGTACGCGACAGGTCTGGGGTTTGGCCCCCGCCCGGCACGAGGGTTTCCCGGCCGACGCGGCACGCCGCCAGGGATGACGCCGGTCGTTAGTGTTCCGGGCGCACATCGACCTTTTACGCTGCGCGCTGGCGGAGCCAGCGCTCGGTAAAAGCTCGACCAAAAGCACTCCTCGCTCCCGTTGGTCGCTCGTCGGCCTCGCGCTCACGTCCGTTCGCGCGAGTGAACCGGCGACCTTCCGGGTCCTTACGGACCGCTCGGTCGCCGGATACTATCTCTCTCCCGTTTCACTTCCACCGAGCCTACCAGTAGTTTCTCGCCCGGTAGTGTTCCGGGCGTACACTTTCGCTCACGTAGTCACTCGTGGAGCCAGTCGTACCACTCGTCGAGATCGACAAGTTCGTTCTCGATACCCGTCGAACCGTACTGACTGAAGACCTCATCTACTGTTCGAGCAAGCCCTTCGGGGTCGTTGTCGGGGAGTTTCTGGTCGTAGTACAGCAGCATTCCAGCATGGTCGTGAGTTCGGTGAAGCGGTTCGAAATCCTTGGCGTTGTTCGTGAGCAAGACGACGGTCTCATCTGCACACCACTGGATGAGTTCGACATCGTTCGTGTGTTCTCCGAACTGGTCTTTCGCTTGAACGACATCGTATCCACGTTCGGAGAGCAGTCGCTCGAAGATCCGACCGACGTGTTCGTCCAGAAGAATCCGATCCCCCGTCACTGGATAGTCTCTTTTGGCTTCAGCGAGGACTCACGGACGCGCTCGAACGCGTCTTCGTTCTCTCGTTCGAGGTCGCGCATCTCCTCGACGTGATCGTAGTAGTACGAGAGTGCCTCGTAGACCTCAGCGAGAGAGAGCTCGAGCTGATCAGCGACGTACGCAGGCGATTGACCGCTATCTATCACTCGTGCGGCTACGTGACGGACGCCGACTCTCGTCTCGTCGATACGGGGTTCCCCGCCGAGCACATCGTCGTCACGAGTGATCGTCATACAGTCGTGTAGGGCCGCCTTCGTTTATACGTCTTTGGCGTCGCTCTCTATCACACCCGGTTCACTTCCAGGGCGCCTACTAGTAGAAACTCGCCCGGTAGTGTTCCGGGCGTACATTTCAGAACTGGAGAGAGGGGCCACTGATTCAGCGGTGAGTAGCAGATACGGAAATTACTATTCGTATTAGCAGTATGCTTTTGCGGGAGTAGCAGCAACGTGTAGGTATGTCCGAGGGTGAATCCCGGCGGATCGCACGCGAACTCCTGAGCGAGCCCCATATTCGCGGCCGCAGGATCAGCGTCCGCCAGGTGTACGCCCTCGTCGAAGAACGCGGTGAGGATCCTGAGGCCGTTGCCGATCGGTACGATCTCGACGTAGCTGACGTGTATCACGCGTTGGCGTACTATCACGATCACCCGCGAGAGATGCGTGACGTAGAAGAGGCGCGCGAAGACGCTATGGAAGACTTCCGCGAATCCATCGACCGACCCGAAGGCGTCGGTCCAGACGCCGCCTGAAATGAGCGAGTGGCGTTTTCTGCTTGACGAGAACATCGACCCAAAGACGGCCACGTATTTGGAGAAGGAAGAGATCTATGCGGAACACGTCCGCGATGCGCTCTGGCAGGGAGCCGACGATGAAGCAGATGTGCTACCGTACGCACGGGAACACGAACTGATCGTCGTGACGAGCGACGTGAAAGACTTCGGTGGAGTGCCGGCTGATCGTCACGCTGGCATTGTTCTCCTCTACGACGATACGATGCCGGCATATCGGGTTGCAGCTGGTCTTATTACAATGACCGACGCATACCAGGATCGGGATTCGTTCGGCGGGCGCGAGGAACTCGATCCGTGGATTTGAACAGATGCATTGATTTTACGCGTTCAAGCGCCTCAGACCGTCTGGTTCACTTCCACTGGGCCTACTAGTAGATTCTCGTCCGGTAGTGTTCCGGGCGCACACTTCGACCTTTTGCAGCGCTCGCTGCGTTGTACGGGCGACCCGCGAGTCGCCCGTACGGCAGCGGGACGCTTCGCGTCCCGCGCTGCTCGCTTGCAAAAGCTCGGCCAAAGGCCTGCGTCAGGGGCTTCGCCCCCTCCTTGGCCTCGCCTTCGGCGAGTGAACCGG
>JBDGUE010000046.1:0-38387 GCA_042216045.1 Halanaeroarchaeum sp.
CCGGGACCGCAGCGGCGATGCGATCGAGGGTCGCGTTGACGATCGCGTGGTCGTCCGGCGTGGTCGCGAGGGCCGGCTCGTCGATCTGGACGTAGTTCGCGCCCGCGTCGACGAGTTTCTCGACCTCGAGCGTGACGAGGTCGGCCAGTTCTGTGGCGAGTTCGGCCTCGTCCTCGTAGACCTCGTCGAAGCTCCAGGAGGCGAGCGTGTAGGGACCGGTGATCGGGACCTTGACGGGTCGGTCGGCGACCGCGTCCGTGAACTCGAACTCCTCGACCAGCCAGGGCTCGTCGTACCCCACCTCGTCGACGACGGAGGGCTTATCGAAGTAGTTGTGCCCCCAGACCTTCACGGGGCCGTTGAACTCGTAGCCACAGATCCGGTGGGCGAAGTACTCCACCATCTCGTTGCGGCGCATCTCGCCGTCCGTGACGACGTCGAGGCCGGCCCGCTCGTGCTCCTCGGTGACGAGGCGGGCGGCGTCGTCTTTGGCCTCCTCCCAGGCGTCCTCGGCGAAGTCGGCGTCGGCGTCCTCGAAGAGCTCGCGGGCGCGGTCGTGCCACTTGGGCTTCGGGTAACTCCCCACGACCGTCGTGAGGAGAAAGTGATCGGTCGGGTGATCGTCCGGTCGGAACTGCGCGCGCGTGTCCGTCATCGGCTCACCCCCCGGTCGGCGGCGGTCGCGAGGGCGTCGAGTTTCTCCTCGAAGCGGTTCACCGGCAGGTAGAACAGTTCGGTGTTGGCCGTCAGGTACACGGTCTCGAAGTCCTGGGCGGGCGGCGTCTGCTGGTCGACCCACTCCACGCGGTCGACGATCGTCTCCGGGTCCTCGACGAGGGTGTTCTGTCCGTCGACGACGCCGAGGGCGACGTCGTCTTTCGTCCCGTACTCGCCGATGAGGTCGATGCTGGCCTCGTGGTCGGTGATCAGGTCGTAGCCGATCGCGTCCACGTCCGCGTCGAGGAGGTGGGCGTGGACCCGTTCGTCGAGCGCCCCCCAGTAGGTCTGGACCACGACGGGGGCGTCGATGGCGTCGGCCACGCGATCGATGGCCTCGCTCGCGCGTTCGTCCGCTCCCGCCCCGGGCGGCGAGGCCACGAGCGATGGCTCGAGCAGGAACAGCGTCTCCACGGTCTCCGGGAAGGCCTCGACCTCCCCCGTCAGAAACTGGGCGACGGCGTCGAGGAACGCGTCCTCGTCCCCGTAGTGCTCGTCCGACGCGAGGTCCGCCAGCGTGTAGGGACCCGGCGCGACGGCCTGCAGGTCGTCGGTCAGGGCGGCGGCCGCCTCCAGGTCCGCGGCCATGTCGCCGTCGGGGGTCAACTCGCCCGTGACGATCGGATCGCGGTAGAAGTTGTTGTTGTCGTAGTAACGCACGATGCCGCCGGTCTCGACGGCGTCGTGGACCGCGAGCGGGTGGGCGAGCATGTCGTCCCAGCGTGCCTGTCCCTCGACCACTCGATCGAGGCCCGCGGCCGTCTGGGTCTCGATCAGGTCGGCGCGGACGTCGTCGTAGACGGACTGGACCGACTTCACCTCCTCGCCATCGATCATGTCGCCCCGCTGGTGGCCCTTCAGGTCCCCGAGCGTCTCCTTCGCGTCGTCGGGAAGCGGATAGAGCCCCGGCGTCGTCGCGAGCAGTTGCATGTGCCCGCCGGTACGCGACTGCGCGTCTTTAATATTTTCTTTCCGAAATAATGACTGGCGGTAATCTCACGTGACGAGTTTCACCACCACCAGCGTCTCGTACGGAAAGGAGTCCTCGGCGAGGACCACCGCGGAGAAGCCCGCCTCCCCGGCCCGAGCGACGACCGCGTCCACGTCGGTGAGCGTGCTCGCGAGGAGGAGGACGACGCCGTCCGGAGCGAGGACCCTGCCCACGTCGGCGAGGAACCGCTCGATCACCTCGCGACCGGTCTCGCCGCCCGTCAGAGCCACCTCCATCCAGTCGTCGCGGGCCGCGGCCTCGTCGACCGGGAGGTAGGGAGGGTTGAACGTGACGACGTCGAACGCGTCGGCGACGAAGGACGAAACGAGGTCGGCCCGGACCACCTCGAGTCCAGCATCGCGTGCCGCCCGACACGCGTGGGGGTTGAGATCCGTGCCGACGACGCGTGCCCCGACCGCCTCCGCCACGCGTCTGGCCACGAACCCCGACCCGGTCCCGACGTCGAGGACGCGATCCGTCGGACTGACCTCCTCGACGGCGACGTCGGCCAAGAGCGCGGAGTCCTCCGCCGGCTCGTAGAGGTCGGTCTCGACGTCGCGTCGCTCGGCGAGGTCGGTCATTCGACCGCGTCGGCCGTCCGCGCGATGCGGGCGAACGCAGCGGGTTCGAGGTCGTCGGGGCGACGCGAGAGGAGGTCCCCCTCGAGTGCGTCGAGGACCGCCGCCGCGTCCGTCACGCCGGAGATGTGCGTGGTGTTCCGGATCGCGTTTCGCACCGTCTTGCGCCGCTGGGTGAACATCGCCTTCACCAGGTCGAGAAAGGCCGACTCGTCGGGGACCTCGTAGGCGGGGTCCCGCGGCGTGAGCCGAACCACCGCCGAGTCGACGGCCGGCTGGGGGTCGAACGCCTCGGGCGGGACGGGTTCGACCACCTCGACGGCCGCGAAGTGCTGGGCGGCGACCGAGAGGCGGCCGTACTCGGTGGTCCCGGGGTCGGCTGCCATCCGCTCGGCCACCTCGGCCTGGACCATCAGCACGGCGGGCCGACGACGGGCGAGCAGTCGGAAGGTGACCGGGGTCGAGACCCCGTAGGGGAGATTCGAGACGGCGGTCGTGTACGCCGGAAACGACGCGGCGGTCGCATCGCCGTGGACGACCGCGAGCCGATCGTCCGCGATCGCCGCCGCGAACTCCTCGCGGAGGAACTGTACGAAGTCCGCGTCGCGTTCGATCGCGGTCACCCGCTCCGCGATCCCGAGGAGTCGGTCCGTGAGAGCGCCCGTCCCGGGGCCGATCTCCAGGACGTGGGCGGTGTCCTGGTCCTCGGCGTAGGTGGGAATGCGATCGAGGACCCGATCGTCGACGAGGAAGTGCTGATCGCGGTCCGGGTCGCCACGACCGGCCCGCGCGATGAGGTCGTCCGGGTCGCGGTAGCCAGGCATCGGCCGACCGTAGCGGGCGGGCGCATTAACCCCTTACGAGCGGGCGAAGAGCGTGTACTTGAGGTCCTCGTCCTCGCGAATCTCCGCCAGGACGCGATCGACGATGGTGCCCTTCGGATCGTGGAGGCCGTCGATCGAGGACTCCAGGTCCTCGAAGCTCTCGAACGGCCGTCGCTTGCGGCGGTCGAGGATCGCGTCGCGGAGTTTGTCGCCGATTCCGGGGAGGATGGTGAGTTGGTGGAGGCGCAGGGAGACGGGCTGGGCCTCGTTGAAGAAGTCGACGAACTCCGATTCGCGCTCCTCGACGATCTCCTCGACGACGTACTCCAGTTCCGACTGCGCGCCGTCGGTGAGGCCGTCGTACTCGATCTGGTGGCCCCGCTCGATGCCCGGCTCGAAGTCCGGGCGGATGGCGACACGGTCGTCGATCGTGATGTCCGCGTCCTCCGTGAGGGCCACCTCGAAGAGGGAGAAGTCGCGCTCTGCCACCAGGTAGGCGACCGGCGATCGCTGGTACTGGGGCTCCGGTGCGTCGCTCCGACCGTGGGCCAACACGTCGAGGACGATCGCGTACTCGCGATCGGCCGATCCGGCGTCGTCGCTTCCGCTCATGTCGTCCCGTACGCCGAGCGGTCACTTAAGAGGTGCCCCGCCGACTCTCAGGCGTACTTCGCGACGACGTCGAGAATCTCGTCCAGTTCCCCGCCGGAGAGCGCGTATCGCTCCTGTGCGAAGACCGCCCGGAGTTCCGTCCGCGATTGTGGGAGGAGGTCTGCGATCTTGAACGCGACCGGGGCGTCGATCGTCTCGAGGGCCGCGAGTTCCTCGACCAGTTCGGCGGACTCCTCCGGGTCGAGGACGGCAAAGCGGTTCGTGTGGTCGATGGCGCGAGCGAGTTCGTAGCGGAGGTCGCGGTCCTCGTCCGTCGCCCGCTCGTCCTCGACGTCCGCGAGGAGGGCCTTGGCCTCCGAGACCGTGAGGAACTCCTCGTCGACCGTCTCCTTGAAGATGGTCATTGTCAGTCCCGCTGGGCGCGCAGGTGGGCCGGGTAGGCGAACACCGTCTTCTCCTTGCCGCGATCGGTGATCGAGATCTTGTAGGCGCGGCCCTGCCGGTCGAGCACCTCGCCGGTCTGCCCGTTGAACCGCGGGTGGTACCGGCCGTCGGGAACGCTCGGATCGATCTTGAGGTGGACCTTCTGCCCCTCGTCGAAGGACTCGACGGAGCGTTGTGGGGGCGAGGTGCCACGATCCCGTGGATCGTTGGAGAGCTTGTTTCGCGTGCCGTTGAGGGGTCCGTTGGAGCTCGGCATAGTCGTACGGGGTCGTATCACTCGTGACGGTATAAAACGCACGTTCCGCGGTCCGGTGAGTCGACCGGTCAGGCGCCGAGGTAGGCCATGGCCTCCTCGTCCGTGACCTGTCCGAAGTCCCGGTAGTGAGCACCGATCGCCCCGAAGCTCGCGGGCACTTCGACGACGACGACCGCGTCCGCCTCCTCGCGGAGGGACGCGATGGTGTCGCTCGGACCCACGGGGACCCCGACGATCACCCGGGCCGCGTCGCTCTCGCGCACCGACCGAACGCTCGCCTTCATCGTCGCCCCGGTCGCGACGCCGTCGTCGACGATCGCGACGGTCCGCCCCTCGATGGCCGGCGGCTCCCGTCCGGACCGATAGGTCGCCTCCTTCTCCGCGGCCGTCTCCCGGGCGCGCTCCCGTTCGGCCTCGACGTAGGACTCCTCGACGCCGAGGCGCTCGATCAGGTCCCGGTTGAGCCAGACGGTCCCGTCGGCCGCGGCTGCGCCGATGGCGAGTTCGGAATTGTGCGGAGCCCCGAGTTTCTTCGCGGCGACCACGTCCAGGGGGACCCCGTAGGCCCTCGCGACGGCGTCTGCGACGGGGAGACCGCCCCTCGGGACGCCCAGGACCACGTCGATCTCGATCGATTCCGCCCGCAGGCGCTGTGCGAGTCGCTCTCCCGCCGCCTCCCGATCCGCGAACATGTGCGACGCTACGGGAGCGATCGGCATCAATATGGGGTCCGTCAGGGCCCGTTCGCGGTGGCTGTCGGCGCCCGTTCGGTGGGGAACTCCCCGGCGATCGCGCTCACGTGCTCGTCGCAGAGGTGGACCGTCCCCCGGTCGACCCGGTAGGTGACCCCGTTGAGAACCGTCCCGTCCTCGCGCTCGTGCGGGTCCGGTCGCCAGATCGGGAGGGCGACGTGTCCGTCCCGATCGCAGAAGACGCACTCCTCCCCGAAGCGTCCCCGCTCCAGCACCCGACCGAACTCCTCGCGCTCGCACTCCCGGCACAGGCCCCCGACGACGCGGTCCTGGAGCACGTCGACGACTGCTCGGTGGTACCCGGCAGCCCGACCGCAGACGACGCAATCGTCCACCTTTCTGTCCCCCCTGTGTGCCCGAAATCTTTCGATCAGGTGAGTATAAAGATGACTAGCGACGTGGAAGTGGTCCCGGGCGCACCCCCGGCCCGTCACTCAGACGGTGAAGAGGTCGCCCTCCCTCGGCACGTCGAACAGGCCGAGTCTGGCACCCGCGTCGAGCCACGCGTGCCCGTACGAGAAGGCGGCCAGCGCGTTGACCGGGTCGCCCGTCGATCGGAAGTGCCGACCGTCCTCGAGGTACGACCGGGCCATCTCCTCGAAGGTCGCGGCGGCCTCGCCGAGCGGCGAGGTCGGCGGTGGTCTCGCCTCGGCGGCCGAGAGCGCCTCGGCGAGCAGTCGCTCGTATCGGTCCGTCTTCTCCTCGAGGTCCGCGGCCATGGAGGCGATTGGGCGCCCGTGGCCATAGGGCTTCGGCGACGCGGCGGGCGGAGGGCACGCGGCGGCCCGCCGTCCGCACCGCGAAGCCGGCGACGTCCCCGCCGGGGGCAAGCTAATTAGGTCTCTCGGCGCTATCTGCGACCATGAGTCAGGAGACCGACGCGCCACGGACCCCGCCGGACGAGGTCGAGGCACACCACCGACTGGTGATCGCGGGATCGGGCATCGCAGCGCTCACCGCGGCGATCTACGCCGGGCGGGCGAACAACGACCCCCTCCTCGTCGAGGGCGACGAGCCGGGCGGCCAGTTGACCCTCACCACGGAGGTCGAGAACTACCCGGGCTTCCCGGAGGGGATCGACGGATCGACGCTGATCGACCGGATGCGGACGCAGGCCGAGACCTTCGGGGCGACCTTCGAGCACGGGATCGTCTCCTCGATAGCGGACGACGTCAGACCGTTCGAGGTCGCGCTCACGAACGGCGACGTCTACACGGCCGACGCGGTGATCGTCGCGAGCGGGGCGAGCGCGCGCACCCTCGGCGTCCCGGGCGAGGACGAGTTGATGGGATACGGCGTCTCGACGTGTGCGACCTGCGACGGCGCCTTCTTCCGCGACGAGGACATGGTCGTCGTGGGCGGCGGCGACGCGGCGATGGAGGAGGCCACCTTCCTCACGAAGTTCGCCGACACCGTCTACGTGATCCACCGGCGGGAGAACTTCCGCGCGGAGGACTACTGGATCGACCGCGTCGCGAAGAAGGTGGAGGAGGGGGACATCGAACTCGTGCGGAACACCGAGGTCACGGCCATCCACGGCAGCCAGGAGGAGGGCGTCGACCACGTCGATCTCCTCACCCACCCCGCGGGCCACCCGAAGGAGAAGGTGGGCGACCCGGAGGCCGAGGAGGCACTCGACCGCTGGGAACTCGACGTCGGCGCGGTGTTCCTCGCGATCGGTCACACCCCGAACACGGACTTCCTCGTGGACACCGGCGTGCAACTCGACGAGGAGGGGTACGTCCTGGCCGAGGGCGGTCGCGGTGCGGGACAGACCAGGACCGACGTCGAGGGCATCTTCGGCGCGGGCGACGTCGTCGACTTCCACTATCAACAGGCCGTGACCGCGGCCGGCATGGGCAGCAAGGCCGCCCTGGACGCCGACGACTACCTCGAGACCGCAGACGCCGTCACCGCGGGGGACGAGACGCAGGCCGCCGCGGACGACTGAACCGGCAAAGCACAGGGTTCTTGTCCGGGCGCACGAACCGAAAGCCATGGCGTCACCCCGATTGACCGTCGATCTCGAGATCGACGGCGAGACGGACCAGATCGAACTGCCGAGCGACCTGATCGACCTCTTCCGCGAGCGGGAGGACGAGTCGGACGTCGAGATCGTCGCCGACATGGCCGTCATGGCCTTCGCGGAGCGCGCCCACGCCATCGTCCACCACGACCAGGACGCGGGCGAGGAACTCGAGGAGATCGAGTCCGCGGCCATGGACGTCTTCGAGGAGCGCTTCGGCATGACCTACGGCGAGGCCACCGGCCACCAGCACTGACGGGACCGCCCAGAGACCGCGATCACGCGGACTCGACCGCGTACTCGAGGAGGACGCCGTCGTCCACTCGCTCGACGGACTCGAGCGACAGCGACGGATAGGCCTCCGTGAATCCCTCGCCGTCCACGAGCGTCGGGGCGTCCCGACCACCGATCACCATGGACCCGACGTAGACGCGCAGTTCGTCGACGAGGTCGGCCTCGAAGAGCGAGAAGATGATCTCTCCCCCGCCCTCGGCCAGAATGCGCTCGACGCCCGCGGCAGAGAGCGCGTCGAGGGCCCCCGCGAGATCCACCCGCTCCTCGCCGGCCTCGACGATCGTCGCGCCGGCGGCAGTCAGCGACTCGCGATGCTCCGGAGGCGTGGCCTCGCTCACCAGAACGTAGGTCTCGGCCGCGTCGTCGAGGACGGTCGCCCCGGGGGGCGTTCGCGCTCTCGAGTCCGCCACGATTCGGGCCGGCTGGGGGTCCTCACCGCGGTCCCGACGCTCGGCGACCAGTGCCGGATCGTCGACGGTCAACGCGGGGTCGTCCGCGAGAACCGTCCCAACCCCCACCAGCACCGCGTCCACCGCGGCGCGGAGGCTGTCGACGCGTGCGAAGTCCGCCTCGCCGCTGATCCGCAACTGCTCGCGCGTGCGGGAGGCGAGCTTGCCGTCCACGCTCTCCGCGGCGTTGACCACGACGTGCATACCCCGCCTTCCCGAGGCGTCCCCATACCGGTTTCGGCGCCGCCCCACGAACCTTTTACCGACGACCCGCGAAGTGGGGCCCGATGGAACTCGAATCCACGGCCGAGGACCTCGCCTCCGACCTCGGCGTCGACAAAGCGGAGGTCAAAGCGGACCTGGAGAACCTGTTGTCGTACAGCGTTCCCCTCGAGGAGGCCGAGCAGAGCCTCCGTCGCAAGTACGGCGACGAGGGCGGAGGAGACGCTCCCACCGCGACCGCCGTCGAGGAGATCACCCCGGAGACCGGCACGGCGACCGTGACCGTGAGGGTCCTGACCGTGGGGAAACGCCGGATCCAGTACCAGGGCGACGACCACGTGATTCGGGAGGGGACGGTCGCGGACGAGACGGGCCGCATCTCCTATACGGCCTGGGAGGACTTCGACGTCGACCCGGGGGACACCGTCACCGTGGGAAACGCCTCGGTCCGGGAGTGGGAGGGCAGTCCGGAATTGAACGTCGGCGAGCACACCTCCGTCAGGCAGCGCGAGGAACCCGTCGAGGTCCCCGACGAGATCGGCGGGGAGTCCACCCTCGCCGAACTCGCCCCCGGCGACCGAGGGCGGACCGTCGAGGCGCGGGTGACGGAGATCGAGACCCGCACCATCGACGGCCGGGACGGGGAGACCGAGATCCTCTCGGGCGTCATCGCGGACGAGACGGCCCGATTGCCCGTCACCGATTGGGACCCCCACGACGCGCTCGTCGAGGGGGCGTCGGTGCGGATCGAGAACGTCTACGTCCGGGAGTTCCGCGGCGTGCCCTCGGTCAACGTCTCCGAGTTCAGCGCGGTGACGCCACTCGATCGGGACGTGGAGCCCGGGGGCCCCGCGGAACTCCCGATCCGGGAGGCCGTCGAGCGAGGGGGCGTCTACGACGTCTCGCTCACCGGCAACGTCATCGAGATTCGCGACGGGTCCGGGTTGATCCAGCGCTGTCCGGAGTGCGGCCGCGTCGTGAAGAAGGGCCAATGCCGGGAGCACGGCGCGGTCGAGGGCGAGGACGACCTGCGCGTGAAGGCCATCCTCGACGACGGCACGGGGACCGCGACGGTGATCCTCGACGACGAGATCACAGAACGCGTCTACGGCGGCGACCTGGCCGACGCGCGCGAGCGGGCCCGCGAGGCGATGGACCAGTCCGTCGTGGCGGACGAGATCGCCGACCGCGTCGTCGGTCACGAGTACCGCGTCAGGGGGCACCTGAGCGTCGACGACTTCGGCGCGAACCTCGAGGCGACCGCGTTCGAGCGAGCGGACGACGATCCGGTCGAACGGGCGCGGGCCCTGCTCGCGGAGGTGGCCCGATGAGCGAGGAGCGGCCGAGCCGGGAGGTCGCCTACCGCGTCTTCGCGGCCGAGTTCGACGACGCGGACGAGAGCTACGCGGAGAGCGACGAGGAGCGGGCGCCGAACTACGTCGTCACCCCGACCGGGGCGCGGATCAATCGCCTGTTCGTCGTGGGCGTGCTGACGGCGGTCGAGCGGGTGAACGACGACGTCCTCCGCGCGCGCATCGCCGACCCGACGGGGGCGTTCGTCGTCTACGCGGGCCAGTACCAGCCCGAGGCGATGGCCTTCTTCGACCGGACCGAGCCGCCGGCATTCGTGGCGGTGACCGGGAAGGCGCGCACCTTCGAACCCGAGGACGGCGACGCGGTCTACACCTCCATCCGCCCCGAGACCGCGAACGAGGTCACGGCGGAGACCCGGGACCGCTGGGTCGTCCAGACCGCAACGCGAACCCTGGATCGAATCGAGACGATGGCGGGCGCCCGCCGCCTGAGCGAGCGCGGCGACGCGCTCCGGGACGCACTCCGGGAGCGGGGGGTCGCCCCCGGGCTCGCCGCCGGCGTCGCCCGGGCGCTCGACCACTACGGCACGACGACCGGCTACCTCGAGGAGATGCGCCGGGTCTCCGTGGACGCCACCAGGGTCGTGGCGAACGAACTGGACGAGGTAGATCCGCCGACCCTGGCCCCGGCCGACGGAGAGGACGTGACCCTCGAAATCGAGGGATCGTTCTCCCAGGGGGAAGACCGGGCGACCGAGACGACGATCGAGGACGAGTCCGGAGCGGACGAACGAAAGGGCCGGCACCCCGACGAGTCAGCGAGCGAGGGCGATCGGGACGAATCCCCGCCATCGGCGGCCGACGAGTCGATGGCGTCGGGGGAGGCCGAGGACGCGACCGCGCCGCCGGAGCCGGACGAGACGTCGTCCGTTCCGGAGACCGAGGGCGAGCAGACGGTGAGCACCGAGGGCGAGGAGACGGTGAGCACCGAGGAATCGCGGTCGGCGACCGGCGAGAGCGCACTCGATGAAGGCGGCGAGGACGACGCAGCGGGTCCCGCTGGCGGTCTCGAGGGGGACGAGGAGGCATCCGAGGGGCCGGACGCGGATGACGACGAGGAGACGTACGAGCTCTCGCCCGAGGAGCGAGCGGCCGTCGAGGAGGAGTACGACGTCGGCTTCGAGACCGGAAACGAGGTCGGCGAACCCGGGGAGGCGGGGATCGACGCCCCCGGGCCGGAGGACTCCTCGGCGTCGGTGGCCGAGGGACCCGACGACGAGGGGGAGGCGGGCGAGAGCGATGCCGAGACGGACGCCGACGTGGACCTCGAGGACGCGGTCGTCGAGGCGATGGCCGACCTCGACGACGGGGACGGCGCCCCCCGCGACGCCATCCTCGCGAGGGTGAGCGAGACCCAGGACGTCGCCCCTGACGCGGTCGAGGACGCCCTCCAGGACGCGCTCATGGGCGGTCGGTGCTACGAGTCCGGCGAGGACCGGTTCACGCCGATCTGATGCCGGTCCTCGAGCCGATCCGGGACGCACCGGCGGCGACGGTCGCGGTCGACGGCGAGACGGCCCTGGTCGTCGCCGACTATCACGCCGGCGTGGAGGAGGCGCTGCGTCGCGACGGCGTGGAGGTGACGAGTCGGGCCGAACGGCGGCGGGAGCGTCTGCGATCGCTCGTCGATCGTGTCGGCGCGACGCGGGTGATCTTTCTCGGCGACCTGGGCAACCACATCGGGGAGCCCAGCGGGGCGGAACTCGATGAACTGCTGGACCTCGAACACGCCCTGCGGGACGTCGACGTCACGCTGGTCCCCGGAAATCACGACGGACGCCTCGGGGACGCACTCGCCTTCGACGTCGCCGACGGCGACGGCGTCGTGTTCGGGTCCGTGGGATTCGCGCACGGACACTCCTGGCCCGCGGAGTCCGTCCTCGCGGCCGACGTCCTGGCCGTCGGGCACGAACATCCCACCGTCAGGCTGACCGACGAGATTGGGGGGAGTCGCATCGAGCGAGCGTGGCTGCGGGGCGCACTCGACGGTGCGGCCTTCGCGGATCACGCGAGCAGCGAGGTCGTCACAGCCGTCGACGGGGAACTGGTCGTCTTCCCCGCCTTCAACGACCTGGTGGGCGGCACCTGGGTCAACGTCGAGGACCAGAAGTTCCTGTCCCCGTTCCTGCCCGCGGCCGTGCCGGACGCCGAGGCCTACCTGCTCGACGGGACGCGACTGGGACCGTTCGACGACGTGTGAGGCTCTCTGCGGGAGCAACGGGCTTACAAGGGCCTCCCGGGTAGTGGGTGTGATGAGCGAAACGACCGGGGCCGACGCGTTCGCCCACCTCGGCCCCGCGGTGCGGGACGCCCTCTCGGAGCGTGGCTTCGACCGACCCACGGAGCCACAGCGTCGGGCGATCCCGCCGATCGCGGCGGGGGAGGACGCCCTCGTCGTCGCGCCGACGGGGACGGGGAAGACCGAGACGGCGATGCTCCCGGTCCTCGACGCGCTCTCGGAGAGCGAACCGGAGGGGTTCGGGGCACTCTACGTGACGCCGCTGCGGGCGCTCAATCGCGACATGCGCGAGCGCCTGGACTGGTGGGGGCAGGCCCTCGACCTCGAGGTCGACGTCCGCCACGGCGACACCACGGACTACCAGCGACAGCAGCAGGCCGAGGACCCACCCGACGTCCTCGTGACGACCCCGGAGACCCTGCAGGCCATGCTGACCGGGTCGAAGCTCAGGAAGGGCCTCGCCGCGGTCGAACACGTGATCGTCGACGAGGTCCACGAACTGGCGGCCTCGAAGCGCGGGGCCCAGTTGACCGTCGGCCTGGAGCGACTGCGGACGGTGAGCGGCCCCTTCCAGCGCATCGGACTCTCCGCGACCGTCGGCGACCCCGGGGAGGTGGGAGCGTTCCTGACCGGCGACCGGGGGTGTGAAATCGTCGAGGTCGACGCGACGAGCCAGGTCGAGTTCACCGTTCGGGAACCGGAGATACGGGAGGCAGACGAGGAGTTGGCCTCCGAGTTGCTGACCTCGGCCCGGATGGCGAGTCACGTCCGGGTCATCGCCGACATCGTGGCGGAGAACGACTCGACGCTGATCTTCGTCAACACCCGACAGACGGCCGAGGCACTCGGGTCCCGATTCAAGGAGATCGACGCCGACGTCGGAATCCACCACGGGTCGCTCTCGAAGGAGGCGAGAATCGAGGTGGAGTCGGCGTTCAAGGCGGGCGACCTCGACGCCCTCCTCTGTACCTCCTCGATGGAACTGGGAATCGACGTCGGCCGGATCGACCACGTGGTCCAGTACGCGAGTCCGCGCGAGGTCGCCCGTCTCCTCCAGCGCGTCGGCCGTGCCGGCCACCGCCAGGACCGCGTCTCGGAGGGGACCATCGTGACGGGGCGTCCGGACGACACGATGGAGGCACTCGCGATCGCCAGGCGGGCGTACGCCGGCGAGGTCGAGGACGCAGACATTCACGCGGGAAGTCTCGACGTCCTCGCGAACCAGGTCGTCGGCCTCGCGATGGACGAGGGCGAGGTCTCGGCCCGCCACGCATACGAGGTCGTCACGCGGGCCTACCCCTTCGCCGACCTGGACGAGGAGACGTTCAAGGAGGTCGTCCGGGAGGTGAACCGGAATCGCGTCGTGTACCTCGACGAGGAGCGCGATCGCATCGAGAAGTCGGGAGGCACCTGGCAGTACTACTACGCCAACCTCTCGATGATCCCCGACGAACAGACCTACGAGGTCTACGACATCGCCAGGGGCAACCAGATCGGGACCCTCGACGAGCGCTTCGTCGTCAACTTCGCCGAACCGGGGGCCACGTTCGTCCAGCGCGGCGAGATGTGGCGCATCGCCGAGATCGACGAGGACGACGAGCGCGTCGAGGTCTCCCCGATCGAGGACCCGTCGGGGGAGGTCCCCTCCTGGGTCGGCCAGGAGATCCCGGTGCCCCACGACGTGGCACAGGAGGTCGGCCGGATGCGCGGGGCCGCGGCGCCCCAACTCGCGGACGGCGCGAGCAAAGGTGCGGTGGCCCGGGACTTCGCCGGGCGGTACCCGGGCGATCCAGCGACGATCGCCTCGGCCATTGGCCAGGTCGCAGACCACCTCGAGACGGAGGCACCCGTGCCGACCGAGGACACCGTGCTCGTCGAGTCGCGAGCGCGATCCGTCGTGGTCAACGCCACCTTCGGCCACGAGACGAACGAGACCCTCGGCCGACTGCTCGCTGCACTCCTGGGCCAGCGGACGGGATCGTCGGTCGGGTTCGACGCCGACCCCTATCGCATCGAACTCGAGGTCCCCCAGGGGATCACCGCGACGGACGTCCTCGACGTCCTGCAGTCCACCGATCCCGATCACGTCGAGCCCCTGCTCGAGTTGAGTCTGAAGCGCTCGGACACCCTCAAGTTCACCCTCTCCCAGGTCGCCGCGAAGTTCGGCGCCCTCAAGCGGTGGAAGGGCGGGGACGCCGTCTCGCTCGACCGCGTCATGGCAGCACTGGAGGACACGCCGATGTACGACGAGGCCGTCCGCGAGGTCTTCCACGAGACGCTCGACGTCGAGCGGGCGAGCGAGGTACTCGAGCGAATCCAGTCGGGGGACCTGCGCGTCGAGCGCCACGGCGGCCACACCGCCATCGGGACCGCCGGTCGGTCGAGCGGCACCGAGTTGTTGACTCCCGAGAACGCGGACGCGAGCGTCGTCGAGACCGTCCGCGACCGCATTCAGGACGATCGGGTGAAGCTGTTCTGCGTCCACTGTAAGGACTGGGAGCACGAGACGACGGTGAGCAGAGTCCGCGATCAGCCGCGGTGTCCGCGCTGTGAGTCGACGCAGATCGCCGCCCTCAGCCCCTGGGCCGACGACGTCGTGAGCGCGGTGAAGGCGGAGGAGAAGGACGGCGAACAAAGAGAGCGCACCGAACGGGCGAGGAAGAACGCGAGCATCGTCCAGAGTCACGGGAAGAAGGCCGTGATCGCCCTCTCTGCGCGGGGGGTGGGTCCACAGAACGCCGCGCGGATCATCAATCGTCACCGCGAGACGGAGGAGGACTTCTACAGGGACATCCTCGAGCGCGAGCGGCAGTACGCCCGGACGAAGGCGTTCTGGTGAGCGCGGGCGAGGCGCCCGTCGGGAGAGTTTTTATCCGAAGGCGCGGCCACGCCGCCCCATGACGTGAGGACGAAGCGGACCGGTCCGCGGGTGTGCGATACACCGGTCCGTCGGGGGAGCGTATCGCCTGTTCGCTACACCTCGCCGTCGACGAGGTCGAGAATCGTCTCCCGGAGCGAGCCGGGTTCGGTGACGACCTGGTCGGCCGGCGAGTAGTCCGTCTCCCCGTGAGCGGACGCCGCGTACCCGATCGTGTGCGCCCCCGACTGCGCCGCGGCGGCCACGCCGTTCTCCGAGTCCTCGATCACGACCATCTCCGTCGGATCCACGTCGAGGGCCACCGCCACGCGCTCGTAGAGGTCGGGCGCAGGCTTTCCGGGAACCGGTTCCTCGGCGGCGCTGAGCACGACGTCGAACCGGTCGTGGAGGTCGTTCTCCTCGAAGACGATGTCGATCCACTCCGGGTAGGACGAGGTGCAGACGCCGATGGGCAGGTCCCGGTCGCGGAGCCGATCGAGCAGGCCGTGAAAGCCGGGCATGAGGTCCGCCCGCTCGTAGACGGAGGCGGCGGTCTCGTCGAAGAGCGCGAAGTACTCGTCGCGATCGACGCGGAGGTCGTAGTCCTCGGCGAGCATCTCGTACTGGTCGTGGACGTTGATCCCCATGATGTCGCGGGGGTCGACGTCGTGACCGTCGGGGAGGGCGACGTCGAGGATCTCCCGCTCCTCCTCGATCCAGTACTGCTCGGTGTCGACGATGACGCCGTCCATGTCGAAGACGACAGCAGCGACCATGGAGTCGGGTTCATCCCGGACCGCCGAGTAGCTGTCGCACCGTGCGCTCAGTCGCGTCGGCGGTCCACGATATCGACGGCGCGGTCGAGGTGGTTCCCCGCGATCCGGACCGTCCGTTCGCCGGAATCGTCGTCCACTGCCTCACCGATCGCGAGCATGGCCGCCCGTCTGAGGACTGCCTCGAGGTCGGCCCCGGTGTACCCCTCGAGGTCGGACGCGAGCGCGTCGAGGTCGACGTCGGGCGCGAGTGGCTTCCCCCTGGCGTGCACCTCGAGGATCTCCCGTCGACCCTCGGCGTCCGGTTTCGGGACCCGAACGTGGGTCTCGAGTCGGCCCGGCCTGAGGAGCGCCGGGTCGAGGGCCTCCCGGCGGTTCGTCGCTGCGACGACCACGACCCCGTGGTTTCTGGCCGCGTCCAGTTCGGAGAGCAACTGGGAGACGACGCGTTCGCCCACCTCGTCCCGATCGCCACCGCGTTCAGTGGCGATGGCGTCGATGTCGTCGAAGAAGACGACGGCGGGCGCGGCCCGCCTGGCGCGCTCGAACACCTCCCGGATCGCTCGCTCCGACTCGCCCACGTACCGATCGAGGAGTTCCGGTCCGGCCACCTCGAGCAGGTTCACGCCCGATTCGTGGGCGATGGCGCGGGCGAGCAGGGTCTTCCCGGTCCCGGGCGGGCCGAAGAGGAGGATGCCACTCGGGGGATCGGTATTCGCCGCCTCGAAGAGGTCGCCGTGTTCGATCGGCCACGCGACGGTCTCGCGCAGCGTCCGCTTCGCGTCGGCGAGTCCCCCCACGTCTGCGAACGAGGTCTCCGGACGCTCCGCGACGTGCTCGCGCATGGCCGAGGCGTCGACCGACGCGAGCGCGCGCTCGAGGTCCGACTGATCGACGACCACCTCGTCGGGCGATCCCTCCCCTCGGCCCCGACGCAGGGCGATCATGGCCGCCTCGGCGACCAGGGCCCTGAGGTCCGCGCCGACGAACCCGTGCGTGCGGTCGGCGATCGCCGCGAGGTCGACGTCGTCTCCGAGGGGGGTGCCCCGGACGTGGACGTGCAGGATCTCCTCGCGTCCGGCGGCGCTTGGCACGCCGATCTCCACCTCCCGGTCGAAGCGACCGGGGCGACGGAGGGCGGGATCGATCGCGTCGAGTCGGTTCGTCGCGCCGATGACGACGACCTCCCCGCGGGACTCGAGACCGTCCATGAGCGAGAGGAGCTGTGCGACGATGCGGCTCTCCATGTCTCCGCCGTCCTCGCGGTGGGGTGCGATGGCGTCGATCTCGTCGAAGAAGACGATGCTCGGTGCCTCGTCGGCTGCGGTCTCGAAGACCTCCCGGAGGCGCTCCTCCGACTCGCCCTTGTACTTTCGCACGATCGCGGGCCCGGAGACGTGTTCGAAGTGTGCGTCGGCCTCGTTGGCCACGGCCCGCGCGATCAGGGTCTTGCCCGTCCCCGGTGGGCCGTGCATGAGCACGCCCTTGGGCGGGTCGATCCCCAACCGTCGGAAGGTGCCGGGATCAGAGAGGGGCAACTCGACGAGTTCGCGGACCTGCTCGAGTTCCGCATCGAGGCCGCCGACGTCCTCGTAGGTCACGCCCACCGACCCCGTCTCGGGGTCGTCGGCGTCGTCGACGGACTCGAGGACGACGGACGTCGAATCGGTCACGCGAACGGGGCCGTCCGGGCTGGTCTCCCGCACGCGGAACTCCCCGACGTCGCCGAGGCCGTCGACCTTGATTCGTTCGTCTGGCGAGATCGAGCGGTCCACGAGTGCCCGTCGGAGCACGGTCCTCACCGCGTCGCGATCGCGCGAGAGCGAGACGGTGGGCGCGAGCGCGACGCGATCCGCCCGCTCGACCCGCACCGGTTCGACCGTCGCCTCGTCGCCGACCGAGAGGCCCGCGTTCGACCGAACCTGTCCGTCGAGGCGGACCTCCTCCCGGGCGAGGTCAGAGCGACCGGGCCAGACCGTCGCGACCGTCGTGTCCGCCCCCTCGATGCGGACGGTCTCGCCACTGAGGACGCCGAGGTCGCCCATCAGGTCCCGAGAGATTCGCACCGTCCCCCGACCGGCGTCACGTGACTTCGCCTCGCGGACGCGTACCCGACGCCCCGACTCGCCGTCCATGCGCCATCGATCGTCGCCAGCGAGCAAAAGGGTGGCGGGGTAACGCCTTTACTCGCGGCAGGCCGACGTGCACCCATGGTCGAGGAAACCGAACGGGACGGGATGATCTGGTACAAGTGCGAGATGTGTGGCCTGATGTTCGACAACGAGGAGGACGCCAGACAGCACGAGGCGAACTGCGACGCCGAGGAGCCCACCTACCTCCAGTAGTCAGTTCACCCCACGATCTCGAACTTCCGTTCTCCCAGTTCGTCCTCCTCGAAGACGAAGACCCGTCCCTCCGCGGCGGCGAGGTCGGCCTCGACCTCGATCGCGTATCCGTCCATCGTCGCGGTGACCCCGGGGAACACCTGCCGCGTCTCCCCCTTCTCGAGCATCACGCGCCCGACACCACTCGACTCGAGGATGTCGGCCTCCGTGTTCCGCTCGTTGACGTAGGTCAGGACGCCCTCGCTGTCGTCTTCGTTCGTCACCAGGACCTGCACGTCCTTTCCGGGACGGGTTCGCAGGGGGCTCTCGACCGCCTCGGGAACGCCGTTGTAGAAGACCCGCCGACCGTCCACGTACGTCACGTAGATGCCCTCCTCGGCGAGCGTGACGTCGAGCGGCTCCGGGGGGACCTCCGCACGCTGGCTCATCGTCCCGTCCTTGGACTCCATCGAGAAAAGCCACCCGTTTGGCCGGGCTTGCCACGATCGCCACGCGTAAGTGCCGAGTTGCGAAAACGAAGCCATGGACGGTCGCGCCGAGGCCCCAGCCGCCGGAACGGTGCTCAACGCCCTCGCGACGGGAACCGGGTCGGCGTTCGCCATCGACGAGTACGTTCGCGCGACGGTCTCGCTCGGTGGCGAGGAGGTCGTCGGGAGGGTCCGGGACGCGCCGGCGGCCGACACGGCACTCATCGAGGGGGCCGTCGCGTCGACGCTCGCCGAATTCGGCGAAGAGCGCGGCGCGACGGTCGAGACGGAGAGCGCGGTTCCGATGGCCGCCGGCCTCAAGAGCTCGAGCGCCGCGGCGAACGCCGCCGTGCTCGCCACGCTCGACGCGCTGGACCGGACCGGGGAGGTCTCGCGAGAGGACGCCGCACGGATCGGGGTGGACGCCGCCCGCGAGGCCGGCGTGACGGTGACGGGCGCCTTCGACGACGCGAGCGCGAGCATGCTCGGCGGGCTCACGATCACCGACAACGACCGCGATCGGCTGGTCCACAGGGACGCGGTGGATTGGCACGTCGCGGTCTACGTGCCCCCCGATCGCGCCTACAGCGCCGACGCGGACGTCGAGCGGTGTCGTCGCGTTGCGCCGGTGGCCGAACTCGTCGAGGAGTTGGCGCGCGAGGGTCGCTATCGGATTGCCATGACGGTCAACGGCTTCGCCTTCGCGAGCGCCCTGGACCGATCGACCGAGCCGATGCTCGACGCGCTGCCGACCGTACCCGGCGTCTCGCTCTCGGGGACCGGACCGAGTTACGTGGCCGTCGGCGGGCGGGACGCCGTGGCGTCGGTCGCGGACGTCTGGGGCGACCGACCGGGGACCGTCCTCGAGACGAGGACACAGACCGCGGGAGCACGACCGCTATGACCGAGGACACCGAGCCGACCGACCAGGAGGATCGCTCGCTCGAACAGTTGCGTCGGGAGATCAGAGAGATCGATCGAGACATCGTGGAACTCATCGCGAGACGGACCTACGTGGCGGACGCCATCGCTGACGTGAAGGCCGAACGGGGACTGGCCACGACGGACCAGACCCAGGAGCAGGCCGTCATGGATCGGGCCGGCGAGAACGCAGAGCAGTTCGACGTCGACTCGAACCTCGTCAAGGCCATCTTTCGGCTCCTCATCGAGTTGAACAAGATCGAACAGCGGGAGTCTCGATAGCCGCGAGTGGCCCGGTCGGGACTCACCGGTCGGCCTCTCTCGGGAGGAGTCCAACCGCGACGAGGAGGTACAGGACGCCGATCACCCGCACCGCGGCCAGGGCCCAGCGACGGACCGAGAGCTCCGCTGCGTTGCGGTATCCGAGCGGGAGCAGGACCTCCACACGAGGCGCCTCGGCGAGAGGAGCATGGGGAACGCGACGGCGCCGTAAAGCGCCCTGATGGGCTTCGGGACGCTCTCACCGCGGGCAGCGATCCAGAGAACGGTGAGCCCCTGGATTCGCGCGAGGGGCGCCACCGACCCGGATCGCTCCGGGGCCACGTCGCCCGCGAAGACGCGTCGTTCGGCGGCGTTCATCAGTCGCCGGGGGACGAGCGTCTCGAGCAGGGCCGCCAGGGCACACCACGACCTGTTCATACTCCAATAATTCTGCCCTGCCCCATTAACGATTTCCCCCGTACCCGTCGGCCAGGTCGTCGAGGCCAGCGTGTCGCTCGGTAGTGTGGGGGGCGGTGAGCGGCGACACGCTGATGACGCCGTCGAGGATGGCCCGTCGGTCCGTGCCCTCGCGGTCGGAGAAGGAATCCCGCTCCATCTGCTGCCAGATGTTGTCCTCCAGGGAGACGGTCTCTCCGTTCTTCGTGGCCGTCATGTCGTAGACGGTGGAGGGACTGGTCACGCGCATCTCGGGATGGCCGTTCTCTGGCGCGGGCGCGTTGACGTTGAGGTAGTCGGCCGTCTCGAAGACGTCGGTGTCGAGTCCCTCCTCGACGAGGTAGCGCGTCGCTCGGGCGGCCTCCGCGTACTCCGCCGGTCGCGGATCGCGCTTCCAGCGCTCGTCCGGAAGGTAGAGGGAGGTCGCGATCGCGGGCACGCCGAAGAACGCCGCCTCGACGGCGGCACTCACCGTGCCGGATCGACCCAGCACGTACATCC
Organism: Halanaeroarchaeum sp.; assembly: GCA_042216045.1. Taxonomy (GTDB): domain Archaea; phylum Halobacteriota; class Halobacteria; order Halobacteriales; family Halobacteriaceae; genus Halanaeroarchaeum. Next base: position 20,359 of record JBDGUE010000046.1, read on the forward strand.
CCAGGTTCGCGCCGCGGTTGACGCCGGCGACCACGACGTCGGGGGCGGGGCCGAGGGCCTCGATGCCGGCGACGACGCAGTCGACGGGGGTCCCCTCGAGGGCGTACCCGAGGTCGTGATCCTGGACCCGCGCCTCACTCGAGGTCGCCCGACCGACGGCGCTCTTGTTGTCGGCGGGGGCCACGACCGTCACGTCGCCGACCGTCGACAGCTCCTCGGCCAGCACGCGGATGCCGGGGCTGTCGATGCCGTCGTCGTTGGTCAGGAGGATCGAGGGGGCGTCCATCGTGTTCGTCTCCGCGGTGGGCCCACAAAACTCCGACGGGATCAGACCGGATCCACGACCGTCTCCTCGTCGATCACGAGGTTGACGGCCTCCTCGTCCTCGTTCCAGAGGACCAGGGCTCCCTCCACCGCGAGCAGGTCCCCGTACTCGGCCGAGACCAGCCGTCGATTGAGTTCGGTCTCGTTGACGAGGACGGCGAAGTGGCGCTCGCGCTCGCTCCCGTCGCTCACGGTGAAGACGGGGTGGCCGTCGTCAGCGAGGTCTCTGGAGAGCTTCGCGACGACGACGTCGCGCCGTTCGGTGACGTGATCCGTCGTCTCCCCGAGGGGGACCACCGGGCGGGTGGAGGCGTCCACGTCGTACCGGCGAGCGTCGTCCTCCCTGAGGATGCTGTAGGAGTACCGTACCGCCGTGTGGTGGAACTCCTCGGGGCGCTCGGCCGGGGCCCCGAGGCGTCGCTGAACGTCGGGGAGGTCGATGGGCTGGCGCTCGTCGAAGGACCAGACGTCCACCGTGGGGACGACGTCCGGAAAGAGTCGCACCATCGGCGCGTAGACGGTGGCCCCCCGCTGCTCGACGGCGCGTTCCACCGACCGAAGCGAGAGGCTCGTCTCCCTGTCGGCGGGCGCGACGGCCACGAGCGACCCGTCCGGCGCCAGGTGGGATCGATACTCGTCCACGACGGCGACCGGATCGGACAGTTCGCTCACCACGTTGCTGAACAGGATCACGTCGTAGGGGCCCGCGGGGTCGACGTCCTTGGCCCGCGACCGGTGGATCTGCCAGTGGACGTTGGGGCCCGTGGTCTCGAGGAGCGGACGGAGGATCGAGACGGCGTCGCTCGGCTCGACGGCGTGGTACTCGATCAGGGCGGGGTCGTCGTCCGCCCCGAGGAGGTCGATCAGTCCCATGGCCGGACCGCCGACGCCGGCGCCGACGTCGAGAACGCGCGGGGAGCGATCGAGCAGGCCGTCGCGGACGAGGTCCCAGAACACGTACTGCGTCGCCGCGTAATAGGCGGGCAGGTGATAGATCGCGTAGCCGAGTGCCACCGTCTCGTCGTACTCGACCGACCGGCCCGCGTGGTAGTCGGCCTTGAACCCTCGGACGACCTCGCGCAGTCGGTCGCCCGACTCACCGGTCGCCCAGTCGGGACCGAAGCGATCGACGAGGCGCTCTTCGATCACGTTCCCGTACCGATCGGGCAGGGCCGTAACGCCCTCGAAGGACGGCTGGATCGATCCCGCGGACACGGGAACGAACGTCCCGTCGGCTCGCTCGACGAGACCCAGGTCGATCGCGGACTCCCGGAGGACCTGCCGGACGACGCGGGCGTCGGGGCGGTCGGAGACGTACTCCCGTATCTCGGCGGGATCGATGGGTCTCACCGATCTGAGGTACTTCGCCGCGTCCCGGATCGCCGCCCGGTCAACCGGCATCGTCGAAGAGGGCGGCGAACGTCTCCCCGTCGGCCTCCGCGATGCGACTGGCGGCGTCGGCAACGTCCGCTGCCCCGTCGAAGGCCTCCTGGATGTCCGCGTAGACCGCAGGCGACCCGTCCGTCACGCGCTCCCGGAGCGCGTCGAGGTCCTCGTAGACCGGCGTCGCGAGGTCCTCGGGAACCGACTCGCTGGCCAGGCCGAAGGCGAGGATCGCGGCGTGGGCCCGGCCCTGGATGGTCTGCATGGCCTCGTCGTGGACCTCGGGGTCGACCGGCACCAGTTCGTTCCCGGCCGCCTCCATCGCCTCGTCGACCGCGTCCGTCACCGGGCCCGACTCGCCCACCGAGGCGGCGATCCGCCCGGGGCCGTGATCCGGCGCGTAGAGCGGGTGGTAGCTCTTCGACTCGGTCCCGGGGGCGACGTCCGCCATCGCGGAGAGGGGCTCCCGCATCGACCCCGTGCAGTCGACGACGGCGCGTTCGGCCCGGGATCCCTGCTCCTCGATGACCGACGTGGCGACGTCCATGGGAACGGCGACGCAGACCAGCGCGAATCGGGTCGAGTCGTCCATCGCGGCCACCCGTGCGTCGGCCGTCGAGGCCGCCGCCTCGGTCGCGACGTCGCGATCGGCGTCGGCGAACGCGACGGGCCCGTCCCAGAGTCGGGCGAACCACCGACCCACGTCACCCGCCCCGACGATCAGTGCCTCCATCGACGATTCATAGCGCGGGGGCGGGCAAAAGAATTCGCTTCTCGGATTCCCGCCTCGGCCGGGCACGCTCCCGTCGACGGCCGACGCGCCGGGGCAGAGGGGGTCCCGATCGTCTCAGACGACGAGCGTCTCCGGATAGTCGGTGAGGTTCTCGAACCCGTCCTCGGTGACGACGAGCAGGTCCTCGATCCGGACGCCGCCGACCGCGGGGTCGTAGAGGCCGGGTTCGATCGTGATCACGTGACCGGGTTCGAGCGTCTCGCCCTCGCGTGCGATCCGTGGTCGTTCGTGCACCTCGAGGCCGACCCCATGGCCGGTGCTGTGGACGAACCCGCGGTCGGTGCCCTCGTCGGTCCGAAGGGTGGGATAGCCGGCGTCCTCGTAGACCTCACAGACCGCGGCGTGGACCGCCTCCCCGGTCGCTCCCGGTTCGACGGCGTCCATCGCCGCCGCCTTCGCCTCTCGGGTCAGGTCGTAGAACTCGCGGACGGTCTCAGTGGGCGATCCCCGGAGGAACGTCCGGGTCATGTCGGCGTGGTAGTGGGTCTCCTTGTCGCGGGGGAAGACGTCGACGATGACGGGTTCGTCGACGCCGATCGGTCCACTGCCCTGGTCGTGGGGGTCCGCGCCGTCGGGTCCCGCCGCCACGATGGTCTCGTCGAGGGCACACCCGTGATCCAGGAGCGTCCGCTCGATCGCGGTTCGTATGCGCTCGCTCGTCAGCGGTCGCCCCTCGTGCGTCAGCGTCCCGTCGACCACCTCGGCCTCGGCGATCAGTCGCTCGGCCTCGGCCATGGCCACCTCGTTCGCACGCTGTGCCTCGCGGACGGACTCGATCTCGGTCTCGGTCTTCACCGCGCGGATGCGCTCGACGGTGTCGTCCCGGTCCACCGCCACGGCGACGCCGAGTTCCTCGAGTCCCCTCGCCGTCGCCAGGGGGAAGCGGCGATCGACGGCGACCGAGTCGACGCCGAGGTCCGAGAGGAACCTGGCGAGGGTGCGGACCCGTCCCTCCGCGGCCCCGTACTCCGCGACGAGTTCGCGGCCGTCGTAGTCCGCGAGTCCCCGGACGACGTCCGCCCGGCTCTCCTTCGAGGCCCGTCCGTACTCGAGCGTCGAGACGAGCAGGGCAGTCCCCCGCTCAGTGACGACCGTGAAGAACGGGTCCGGCGCGTCGAATCCCGAGAGGTAGCGCTGGTTGGCCGTCTCCGAGTCCGCGTCGAGGAGGTACCCGTCGAGGTCGCGATCGTCGAGTGCCTGGAGGAGGCGCGAGAGGTCGAGATCCATGCCCCCACGGGCGGGTGGACGCGACAAAATCCCACCGATCGTCCGCGCGAGTTCCCACCGATCGTCCGAACGACTATGGCGATCGGGATCCATCACCGGCCTGCTCTCCCATGACCGACGACGTTCCCGCATCGCGGTCCGGGGACCGACGTGAGCACCACCGCGAGGACCGTCCCGACGGCACGTCCCGGGGCCGTCCCGGGGACGCCTCCGTGCAACGACCAGATCCACGGTCCGAACTCGAATCGCTCGGCTACGACGTCGTCTACAAACCACACGAGGTGATGGCGGACTACAACGCCTTCTACCGGGTGAACTACGAGGGGACGGTCATCGCGCCCCCGGCCGCCCGGGAGATGGGCGTCCCCCTCGACGAGGTCTGGCTCACCGAGTTCCTCGAACCCTACGAACGCTACGTGCTCCATCACGAACTGAACGAGATCAGGTACCGGGCCGAGGGGTACGGCGTCGAGCGGGCCCACGAGTTGGCACTCGAGGACGACCGGGTCTTCGAGGGCGACCCCGACTGGGAGGAGTACAGGCGGGAGATCAACCTCGTGCCGCCGGCCAGGGTCGTCGCCCTCGAGGGGTTCGACGAGGAGCACGTCGAGCGGATCAAGACCAATCGGCCGTACTGCGACCTGTCGGAGCTCCGGGAGGTTCCAGGGATCGACGAGGAGCGCTTCGAGCGCCTGGTCGAGGCGTTCTGGTGTTTCGACTGCGACCTGTAGGGCGGCCGGAACCCACTTTGCCTCGCCCGCCGAGGGGTCGAGCATGGACGTCTCAGTCTCGCCGTCGCGTCTCGCCGGTCGCGTGAGGGCACCGCCGTCGAAGAGTTACACCCACCGAGCCGTCCTCGCGGGGGGATACGCCGAGGGCGCGTTGCTCCGACACCCCCTCGCGAGCCGCGACACGCGCGCCACGATGCGGGCCGTCGAGGCCTTCGGAGGGAGCGTCGCTGAGCGGGACGGCGCGATCGAGGTCGAGGGCTTCGACGGGCGCCCGTCGGTGCCAGGCGACGTCGTCGACTGTGCCAACAGCGGGACGACCATGCGGCTCGCGACCGCCGCCGGGGCACTGGCCGAGGGCACGACCGTCCTCACCGGCGACGAGTCGCTCCGCTCTCGCCCCCAGGGACCGCTGCTCGCGGCAATCGAGGACCTCGGCGGGCGCGCCCGGAGCACGCGGGGGAACGGACGGGCGCCGCTGATCGTCGACGGACCGATCGAGGGCGGGACCACGGAGATCCCCGGGGACGTCTCCTCGCAGTTCGTGAGCGCGCTCCTGATGTCCGGCGCGATGACCGAGGACGGGATCGAGGTGCGCCTCTCCACCGCGCTCAAGTCGTCTCCCTACGTGGACGTCACCCTCGACGTGCTCTCCGCGTTTGGGGTGAGCGCCAGGGAGACCTCGAGCGGGTACCGCGTCTACGGAGAGCAGTTCTACGAGCCGACGGACGGCGAGTACACGATCCCCGGCGACTTCTCCTCGGCGTCCTACCTCCTCGCCGCGGGCGCGATCGCGGGCGACGACGAGGTCGTGGTGACCGGGGCCTTTCCGAACCCCCAGGGGGACACCGCCATCGTCTCCGTGCTCGACTCGATGGGCGCGGCCGTCGAGTGGAACCGCGAGGACGGCGTACTGCGGGTGCGGGCCTCGTCGCTCTCGGGCACCACCGTCGACGTGGCCGACACGCCGGACCTGCTCCCCACGATCGCCGTCCTCGGGGCCGTGGCCGACGGCACCACCAGGATCGAGAACTGCGAACACGTCCGGTACAAGGAGACCGACCGCGTGTCCGCGATGGCCGAGTCGCTGTCGCGGATGGGGGCGAGCGTCGAGGAAAACGAGGACGTGCTCACGATCCACGGCGGACGCACCGACCTGCAGGGTGCCACCGTGGACGGGCGCGGCGATCATCGCCTGGTGATGGCCCTCGCAGTCGCGGGACTCGTCGCAAGTGGCGAGACCACCATCTCGGGGGCCGAACACGTCGACGTCTCCTTCCCCGCGTTCTTCGACGTCCTCTACGACCTCGGCGCGACCGTCGACCGCGACCCGGTGGACTGAGTGGGCGACCGTCGACGGGGACCGGTTGCACCGAGTGCAACACCTAAATGTGGCGCGCGCCGATGCACGTCCCATGAACGGGAACCGCTTCGGCCGTCTCTTCCAGGTGACGACCTACGGCGAGAGCCACGGCCCGTCGATGGGCGTGGTGGTCTCTGGGTGTCCGGCGGGGCTCGACCTCGACGAGGAGGCCGTCCAGCGCGAACTCGATCGCCGAAAGCCGGGGCAGTCGAAGATGACCACCAGTCGAGACGAACCGGACGCCGTCACCATCGAGAGCGGGATCCATGACGGCGTGACCACGGGCACGCCGATCGGGATGACGATCGAGAACAGGGACGCCCGGTCGGGGAAGTACGAGCCCTTCATCACGGCACCGCGGCCGAGCCACGGCGACTTCACCTACTCGGCGAAGTTCGGCACGCGCAACTGGGGCGGTGGCGGTCGCTCCTCGGCACGCGAGACGGTCAACTGGGTGGCCGCTGGCGCGATCGCAAAGCAGGTCCTCGCCACCAAGGACATCGAGATCGCGGCCCACGTGAACCAGATCGACGACGTTCGAGCGCCGCCGGTCGACTTCGAACGGATGCGCGATCACGCCGACGACAACGAGGTGCGCTGTGCGCACCCGGAGACGGCAGCGGCGATGCGCGAACGCGTCGAGGAGTACCAGCGTCGCGGCGACTCGATCGGCGGGTCGGTGGCCTTCGAGGTCCGGGGCGTCCCCCGCGGCCTCGGAGCGCCCCGGTTCGACGCGGTCGAGGCCCGGCTCGGGCGGGGGATGTTGGCCATCCCCGCGACGACCGCGTTCGAGTTCGGATTGGGTCGAGCGGCACGCGAGTACACCGGAAGCGAGCGCAACGACGACTGGACGGTCGACGAGTCGGGCGACCCGACGCCCGTCGAGAACGACCACGGCGGCCTCCAGGGCGGCATCACGACGGGCGAACCCATCTACGGGGAGGTCACCCTCCACGCGCCGACGTCCATCCCGAAAGAACAGCAGACCTACGACTGGGAAGCGGAGACCCACAAGACGGTCCAGGTGACCGGCCGCCACGATCCGGTCCTGCCACCGCGAGCGGTCCCCGTCGTCGAGGCGGTGCTCGCGATCACGCTCGTCGACTTCCTCCTGCTCTCCGGCCACGTCAACCCCGATCGACTCGACGGGAACGTGGGCGAATACGACACCGATTACCATCCCAGTCCCCCGCACACGGAGAGCGAATAGCAAACGGTTAGGGACGGCCGCGGGAACGTCATCTACGTTCATGGTCGATTCCGCAGACTCGCTGCTCTCGCCGGAGACCGTCGCCGTCGTGGGGGACGACGCGACCGCGGGCGCGGTCCCATCCGACGCGAGACAGTTCGCGGCGACGGACCTCCACGGGGACGCGATCGCGACCGACCTCGACCTCGCCGTCGTCGCGACGGCAGAGGGACTTCGGGATATCGTCGACGCACTCGTCGAGGCGTCGGTGGGGGCGATCCTCGTCGCCGTCCCCCTCGAGGACGACCGGTGGTACCGGGCCAGCGAATCCGCCCGGGCGGCCGGGGTCCCGCTACTCGGCCCGAACGCGGCGATCGCCCTCCCCGAGCGGGGGCTTCGGGTCGGGGTCGAGGACCCCGTGGATCCGGGCTCGATCGCCCTCGTCGGCGAGGACAAACTGACCGTCGGCGGCCTCCTCGGGGAGGCACACAGCCGCGACCTCTCGTTCTCGGCCGTGCTCGCGACGGGAACCGGTGGCACCGTCGCGCCCGCCGACGTCCTCGGTGACCTCGACGCGGATCCCGGGACGGACGTGATTTTGAGTCGGCCGGACCGCATCGACCGCCACTTCCTCCGAGCGGCCGGTTCGGTCTCCCGGGAGACGGCGCTGGCGGTCGACGCGCCGAAGTGGGCGTGTACCGAGAAACCGATCGACGTCGCCGCGGCGGGGGAAATCGCTCCCGCCGCGCTCCGCGACGCGGCCCTCGCTCAGGTCGGCGTCCTGGGCGTTCACTCCCTCGATCGCCTCCTCGATCTGGCGCCCGCGCTGGCGGCCCAGCCACTCCCGGCGGACGACGGGGTCGCCATCGTCTCCAACGCCGGTGGCCCCGGCGTGATGGCGACCGACGCGGTCGGCACCTCGCGGCTCTCGATGGCCGACCTGACCGACGAGACGGTCGAGCGCCTCGAGGAGATCATCCCGGACCGGGCCTACGCCCAGAATCCACTCGACCTCCTCGCGGACTCCGACGTCAAGGTGTTGACGGAGGTCCTCGACGTGGTCCTCAGGGATCCTGGCGTCCAGGCCGCGGTGGTGATCACCGCCCCGAATCCGATCATCTCCTTCGAGGAGACGGCCGAGGTCGTCGCAGACGCCCGCGCCGAGCACGACTCGCCGGTGGTCACGGCGCTGATGGGTGGCGAGAGCACCGCCGACGCGGCGGCCCGACTGCGATCGGTCGGCGTCCCGAACTACTTCGATCCCTTCCAGGCCGTCGCCGTGATCGAGGCGCTCGCGAATCAGCGCGACGCCGTCGCCAGCAGGGCGGACCCGGCCACCTCGAACGTCGCCCTCCCCGCGGCGAAGGTCCGCGAAGTCCTCGCCGAACCCCACGCCGACCTGGACGTCCTCGACGCCGCCGGGATCCCGGTCGGTCGCGACGGGGACGGCGTCTCGGTCGCGGTCACCGCGACCCGCGTTCCCCGACTCGGCCCGGTCCTCGCCGTCGGAATCGCGGAGTACGCCGCCGTCCTCGGGGACGTGTCGGTCAGGATCGCACCGCCGGCAGAACGGGAGATACGGTCGATGATCGACGACCTGCGGGCGTCCAGGCTCTTGAAGGGCGCCCGCGGCACCGCGGCCGTCGACGTCGACTCGCTCGTGGACGCGATCCGCCGCGTGGGTGCCATCCCGGACGCACTCGAGGGCGTCGAGACGGTCCACGCCACCCTCCAGGCCACGGACGAGGGCGTCAGCGCCGTCGATGCGACCGTCGATCACCAGTAGGTCGTCGATCTGGAACCGGCCCCGAGCGTCCCCGCTCCGATCGCACTCGCGAGGAGGGTCGTCGCGAGTGCGAGCGCGGGCATTCCCCCCGGGACACCCGCGAGGGCGGGGACGGTGAGGATCGTTTCCACGACGAGTGCGGCGGTGGCGATCGTCGCCAGGAGGCCGAGGGCGGAAAGCGTGCGCATACGCCACACTGGGAGCGGGACTGGCATAAATGCGCGCCGACCCGCGACCCTTTAGACCGTGCGGACCCGATCCGGGACACATGCACCCCACCCGATCGACGACCGGAGTGTTCGCGCCATGACGGTGGCCGTCGCCCTCGTCGACCCGCCCCGCGAGGGGCTCGTACTCCCCGAGATCGCGGCAGAGACCGCACTCTCTCCGGGGGACGCGCGCGACCTCTACGAGGCCATGCTCGCCGACTTCTTCGACGTCGCTGCGGACGCGAACGTCGACGTCCTGGTCAACTACCCGACGCCCGACCGTCTCCCCGACGGGGACGGCGATCCGGCGGCCGAGATCCGATCGGTCGCCGCGTCGGTCCTCGATCGAGAGGACCTCTCTGACCTCCGCTTCGAGGTCCAGGTGGGCTCGAGTCCCTCCGCTCGGATCGGAAACGCCATCACCCACCTGCTTCGCGACGAGGAGGAGACCTCGGCGGCGCTCATCGATCACCGCGCTCCGCTGCTCGATCGGTCGGTGATCGACCAGGCGGCGATCTCCCTCCGGCGCAGCGAGGTCGTCCTGGGACCGAGCGGCGCCGGCGGCGTCCACCTCGCTGGATTCACCGAGCCGATCGACTTCACCGACGTCCTCGAGGACGTCCCGCTCGAGACCATCGTCGACCGGGCCCGCGAGGCCGACGCGAGCGTGGACTTCGTTCGCCGACGCGACGTCGCGACCGATCCGCGAACGCTCGGCACAGTCGTCGCCACGATCCGGGCTCGCGCGGCCGCCGGCGCGAGCGTCCCGCCCCGGACGACGGCGGCCATCGAGGACCTGGGACTGGCCCTTCGCGACGGCGACCTGGTCGTCGACGAACCCAATCGATAGGACTTAGAACCGCCGGGCAGTACTCCGGCGCGTGGTGAGGTAGCGAAGCGGCCCACCGCGCCTGCCTTGAGAGCAGGTGGCCTCACGGCCTCAGGGGTTCAAATCCCCTCCTCACCGTTTTCCGAGCGGCCTGCGAGGAAAACGTGAGAGGGATTTGTACCCTATCGTCGCAGCGGTCGAACGAAGTGAGACCGACCGTCTGATTCCGGTTCGAATCCTCTCCTCGCCGTGATGTGGCGAGCGCACGCCGAGAGTCGCCCGGGGTGAATCTGACCCGAGGGAGAGTCGCCGACCGACCGCCAGACTCTGGGGTGGTTCCCGAGTCCGAGGCTCTCGGTGGTCGTTCGGTCGATCGAACGGCCAGCAGAAGGAATGCGTCGTCGTTCAGGCCTGCGGGTTCGGGACGACGAGCCGATAGACGGCGTACAGCATGAAGATCACCAGCGCGATGAGCACGAGGTAGCCGCGCAGGATCGGATCGAAGATGGGGCTCGTGACGATCTCCTGGCCCTGTGGCGCCATCGAGGGAGCGAGCACGTGGCCGCCCTTCGAGGTCACGTAGAGCGGACTCATCGATCCCGTCAGGATGACGATGGTCCCCATGACGGGGATGGCCAGTGCGAGCAGTCCACCGCTCACGTACATCACGAGCTTGTCGATCGTGGGTAGGTTTGTCATATTTTGTCACCTCCTCAGGCCATTATCAAGCGGGCCCACCGGCTCTGAGCCCAGTCCATCTTCTCGAGGTACTGGTCGATGCCCCAGACGCGACCGGCGCCGAAGAGGGCGAGCGTCATGTACATCAGGACGCCCGTCAGTTCGCCGTTGACCATCCCGTGGGCCCACCCGGCGTTCGTGAAGTAGAAGAACGTCAGGAGGAAGGCCCCGAAGAACGCCGCCAGACGGGTGAAGGCCCCGAAGATGAGGCCCAGGCCGATCAGGAACTCCCCGATCGGGATCATCCACTCGGTGAACGTCAACAGGACGGCGTTGTTGCCGAAGAACTGCAGGACGGGGGCGAGGACGGTCCCCTTGCTCGCGAACAGGAGATAGCCCTTGGCGGAGAAGGGCCACTCCAGGAGCTTCGTGAACCCGCCGTGGAACAACCAGAAGCCGACGATTATTCTGACGAGGGCGAGCCAGTAGGCCGCCCACGGTGCACTGAATCGTAACGAAACGTCGCTACCGAGGACGTTCGTATTTATTTCGTGGGTCATGGAACGTCACCGCGCAGGTGGTTCTTCTCGGAGAAGACTTATATAAGTACGAGGCCATTTCCACTCCCTGGAAACGGGACTTTCACGGTCGTCGAGCGAGGAATAATCCCGAATCGCAGACCACCGCCGGGGCGGCGCAAAGCGAGATCGATCGGGCCTGGAGAGTAACGGTTTTGGGGATTCCCGATCACCTCGACTGTATGGTAGACGCGTCCACGTCGGACTGGCCGCACGACCCGGACGGCGAGAAGGGCAGCGAGGGCATGCGCAAGTTCGACATGGCGGTGCTCTCGAAGATGGTAGAAGAGGACGAGTTCCCGATCGAGACCGACGCGTTCGTCGAGGAGTACGGGGATTGGCCCGTGCGGATGAACCACGACTCGGTGGTGAGCGTCGCGGAGATCTTCGAGCACGTTCCCGAGGAGGAGATCGAGAACAAGGTCGAGTTCCACCGGGCGGTCGGCCGAGCGGTGGGGGACGCCGGACTGTGGGACTACATGCCCGACGTCGAACCGGCCTGATTCGGGCCGAGCGCTAACGGGAGCGGACCTCTCCCTCGACCTTCTCCTGGAGAACGTCGACTGCGATGCGGTTCGCCCCCTCCGGAATGATGATGTCCGCGTCGCGCTTTGTGGGCTCGACGAACTGTTCGTGCATCGGCTTCACCGTCGAGAGGTACTGCTCGATGACCCCCTCGAGGTCGCGACCCCGCCGCACGACGTCGCGTCGGATCCGGCGGAGGATGCGGACGTCGGCGTCCGTCTCGACGTAGAGGTGCAGGTCGAGCATCTCGTTCACCGAGTCGTCGTAGAGGGCGAGGATCCCCTCGAGGACGATCACCTCGCCGGGATCGACGTGGACGGTCTCCTCCTCGCGGAGGTGGCGCTCGAAGTCGTACTGGGGCATCTCGATCGACCGGCCCGAGAGCAACGCGTCGATGTGGTCGCACAGGAGGTCCCACTCGAACGCCGAGGGGTGATCGTAGTTCACCTCGGAGCGCTCCTCGAACAGGAGGTCCGAGAGGTCCTCGTAGTAGTTGTCGAGGGGAATCAGGGTGACCGGATCGCCGACCTCCTCGGTCACCTGACGCGCCACCGTCGTCTTCCCGGCGCCCGTCCCGCCGGCGATGCCGATGGAGAACGAGGGGATGGTCATCGAACGGAGGTGGGATCCTTCGAGAGAAGAATCCCCCGCTTTCACGCCGGGACAATCGACGAAATTGGCCAGCCGCGGGCATAAACCTGCCGGGGATACCTTTTAGCATCGATGGCGGGTAGTACGTCACATGCCCGAGTTGACCCTCCGGGACGTGATGACCCGAGAGTTCCTCGGGGTCTCCGAGTCCGATTCGGTGGCCGGTGCCGTCGAACTCATGCGCGAGGAGGGCGTCCAGAGCGCGGTCGTGGTCCGCGGAACCGAACCGATCGGCACGATCGACGCGGGCGACGTCCTCGACCGGTTGGCGGAGTCCGGATCGATCGACTCGGTCGCCGTCGAGGAGGTGATGCAGCGCGACCCGCCCACCGTGGATCCGTCCGCGTCCCTCTCCGAGGTGGCCTCGTCGATGATGGCGAACGACGCGGACCTCGTCCTCGTCGCGGACGAGGAGGGGCCCCTGGGCGTCGTCACCGCCCGTGACCTGGCCCGGTACCCGATCGGGCGGAACGACGTCGATGAACGGGTCGAGACCGTCGAGCGAACGATCGACGGTCGGGACGAGGCAGTGGAGGGGTACTCCGACCAGAGCATCTGTGAGGCCTGTGGGTCCCTCTCACGTGACCTGGTCAACGTCAACGGACAGTTGCTCTGCCCCGACTGTCGCGAGGTCTAAAAAGCGCCGTCCGACGACAACCCTTTTCCACCCGCACGGGTAGTGCGAACGATGGGACTGCAGACGCTCGACGACCTCGCGGTCGCCGGTCGAACGATCGGCGTTCGAGTCGACCTCAATAGCCCCCTCACCGACGCGGGAGAACTCGCCGACGACGGGCGCCTGCGGGCGCACGCCGAGACGATCGGTGAACTCCTCGACCGGGAGGGGCGAGTCGCCGTGCTCGCCCACCAGGGCCGGCCGGGTGGGGCCGATTTCGAGTCACTCGCGGCCCACGCGCGCCGACTCGACGACCTCCTCGAGGCACCGATCGACTTCACGGACGCGACGTTCTCCGAACAGGCCAGGGACGTCGTCGACGACCTGGCGGACGGCGAGGCCGTGGTTCTCGAGAACACGCGGTTCTACAGCGAGGAGTACATGGAGTTCGAGCCCGACCGGGCAGCAGAGACCCACCTGGTTCGACGGCTCGCACCGCACCTCGACGCGTACGTCAACGACGCGTTCGCGGCGGCCCACCGATCGCAGCCCTCGCTGGTCGGATTCCCGCGAACGCTCCCCGCGTACGCCGGTCGCGTGATGGAGCGGGAGATCGACGTGCTCGGCGCGGTGGACGAGACGCCCCCGCCCCGGGCGTACGTGGTCGGGGGAGCGAAGGTCGCGGACGCCCTCGAGGTCGTCGAGCACGGACTGGAGACCGGCCTGGCCGACGAGGTTCTCACGAGTGGGTTGGTCGCGAACGTCTTCCTCCTGGCCGCCGGCTACGACCTGGGCGAGGAGTCCCGGGACGTCGTGGCGGAGCGGGGCTACGAGGGGGAGATCGATCGGGCCGCCGACCTCCTCGACGAACACGCAGACCGGATCCAATTGCCGGTCGACCTGGCCGTCGACAGCGATGGCGAACGCGTCGACGTCGCCGTCGCGGACCTTCCCCCTGCGAGCGACGGACCCGTCATGGACATCGGTGAGAGGACGGTCGACGCGTACGGAGAGCGCCTCGACTCGGTGGGAACGGCCGTCCTCAACGGCCCCGCTGGTGTCTTCGAGGACCCCCTCTTCGAGGCGGGGACGCGGGATCTCTTCGAGCGAGTCGCGGCCGCCGAGTACAGCATCGCCGGCGGTGGAGACACGGGGGCTGCAATCGAGCGATTCGACATCGAGGGGTTCGATCACGTCTCGAGCGGCGGCGGGGCCGCCCTCCGTATGCTCACGGGTGATCGGCTCCCCGCGATCGCGGTCCTCGAGGGGGAATGACGGTCTCGCTCGCGCGAGCGACGATAAACGACGTCGAGGCACTCGCGGACGCGTGGGTCCGCCTCGTGGCGGATCAGCGACGTCACGGCGCACACCTCCGGGCCGTCGAGAACCGAAGCGCGGTGCGGTCCGTCCTCGAGCAGTACGTCCACGCGAACGGAATCGTCGTCGCGCGCGGGCCAGAGGCCCTCCGCGGTTTCGTGATGTTCCACGTCGAGCGTGGGATGTATCAACAGGACGTGACCAGAGGCGTCGTGGAGAACCTCTTCGTCGAGGAGACACACCGCGACGCCGGGATCGGATCGCGACTGCTCTCGACCGCCGAGTCCGAACTCGCGGATCGCGGCGCAGACGTGGTGAGCCTCTCCGTTCTGGCGGCGAACGAGCGAGGGCGATCGTTCTACGCCGATCGGGGGTACGAGCCCCACCGCATCGCGATGGAGCGATCCCTCGAGGAGTGATCGAGTCGGTGCGAACGAGGGATCGCACCGACGGGGCCGTGAGGGTCGTGATTTCGACGATCGTCGGCAAATGATTTATCTATCGTCGAATCCTTTGCCGGCCCATGCGCTGTCCACGGTGTGGCGGTGAACTCACGAACGTCCAGGGGTATCGACACTGCAGGGAGTGCGGTCACGCGAGCAACGCGGCTCTCGAGGGAACCGACGGACGGGCGGACGCGGATCGATCAGGCCTCGGTGTCGATCGCCAGGACGTCCTCTAGGGCCGCGGCGATCTCCTCGGAGTGGTTGATGGTCAGGCTGTCGAGGGTGACGAAGACCCCGTGGTCGCCCCGAATGACCCGGGTGAGGAAGCCGTTCTCGAACCTGCGGACCGTGAACCGGTAGTCGCCGAGTTCCGAGCCGACGTAGTCGGCAGCGGCGTCGAATCCCAGGGTCTCGTGGTCCACGAACGTGCCGAGGTCCGCGTCCTGGGTGAGGTCCGAGCGGAGGTAGAGCTGCTCGTAGTCGTCCCGGGTGAGGTAGGTCACGCTGCGCAGGTCGTCGCCGGCCGCCGTGCGGACGGCGCTCGTGATCTGAGAGGCCAGTTCGTCCGGTGCGAGGTCAGCCGAGGGCATGGGGCGTGATACGACAGCACGTCTCAAATACGTACTGGTCGGTCGGCCGACGCTTTCGGAAGGGGTTTACATCGCCGACGAGTACGGAGATCGTGGCGAAACCCCTTCGATTCCGCCGCTCGCGGGAGACCTGGTCGGCCGATCGGGCCCGTGGGCAACTCTTCGAGTCACTCGACGACACCCTCGGCGCCCGCAGCGTCGAGCCCTGGTTTCGACCGCCGGAGGGGTACGAGGCGATCCGGTACGAGATGGACAACGGCGACCTGGCGCTGTTCGCCTACGACGATACCGAGGCCTACTGGCTGGGGAACACCGAGACGCCGAGCGTGCTCTGGCGGACCGAGAAGTACACCTTCGAGGAGGTCCCCTACCAGGTCGCCCGCTGGGCGCAGCGCGAACTGCTCACCCAGTTGCACGAGGAGTCCCCGTGGCTCGCCGAATACCCCCACGTCTCGTGGTTCTTCCTGCCGGTCTTTCTCTCGAAGGACGGCCGGGAGTCCTCGCGGGCCTTCTTCTCGGAACACGCGGCGGGCTTCCCGAACGCGACCCCCCAGGAGGCCCTGTCCTTCTACGAGCGGGTCCTCTCGACGGGGGCACTCGACGGGTATCGACACACGATGGCGGGGAAACTCGGCACCTCGACGACGTTGGATCGGACCAGGATGGCGAGCGCGATGGCCGAGTTCAACGCCGCCTGGGTCCTCCTCGAGTCGGGGTACGAGATCGAACCGGAGGCCCCGGTCTCGACGGGCCACTCGATCGATTACCGCGCGAGCGACGGGGACGAGGCGTCCCTCGTGGAGGTGACCCGACCGGCGCCGACCCACCGGCGCAGCGTCTCGAATCCGATCGCCGCCGTCAGGGACACCGCACAGACGAAAGTCGACGGACAACTCGACGCGCACGCCGGGGGGATCTCGCTGTTCGTCGACTGCTCGGGATTCCCCGACGACGACTGGCGGGCCGTCGCCGCGGAGCGCCCCGACGTCCGTCACCGACCGACGTTCGTCTATCGAACCCGACCCGACGGGTCGATCGAGGGGTACGCGAAGGGGAGTCTCCCGATCGAGATCCGCCGTGCCACCGCAGTGACGGCGGACGATCCCCGATGACCGAGCGATCCGTCGTCCAGCAGCCCCGTCGAACGAGGACAGATTTGACGGGAGCGATCGGCTTTACAACACGTGCGAACGATTGACACGGAAATGAGCGTCCAGATCAGAACGCCGTCCCGACGAACCTGTCTCCGATGCGGCCGCGAGGAGCGCTACGACGAGGAGGCACGGGCCTGGCGCGTCGACGCGGCGGTCGGCGACGTCTACTGCATTCACTCCTGGGACATCACCGGGGAGTTCACGCCGGTCGAGCGGTGACGAACCGGTCGTCTTCCTCCCGGACCAGATCGCGCTCGCGAAGCGTCTTGAGGACGCTGTAGACCGTCAGCGCACCGAGGTCCAGGTCCGCCTCGAGGTCCGAGAGCGTGGCACCGCCACTCCGCGAGAGGTAGAGGTAGACCAACTTTCCCCGCGGCGATTCGAGGGTTCCGGGCAGCGTGTTCGGCGACTGTCTGAGGGCCATGTCGTCGATCGTACGAAGAATTTCGACGATAATAAATCCTCCCAACGTCGTCTGTCGAACCCACGACTTTAGAGGGGGCCCGCCGTATCGACGGTCGTGTCCGAGAGACGCCACGACCGCCTCGATCGCCACCCGACGCCGGGAACGGGCAACTCCCTTCACCACTGGATGGACGCGAAGGGCCCGCTGACGGTGGCGCGGAACTACGCCACGATCGTGGCGGCGAGGCACTCGCCGAGTCTCACCGCGAAGAACTGGCTCTATCGACGTCTCGGGATGACGGTCGGCGCGGGCGTCTCCTGGGGCCTCGAGGCGACGCCCGACGTGTTCTTCCCGGAGTTGATCACGGTCCGCGAGGACGCCATCGTCGGATACGACGCGACGCTCCTCGCCCACGAGTTCCTGCAGTCGGAGTACCGGACGGGTGAGGTGGTGATCGGCCGGCGGGCGATGATCGGGGCCGGAGCGATCGTCCTGCCGGGGGTCGAGGTCGGAGCGAACGCGACGGTAGCCGCCAACTCTCTCGTCGATGCAGACGTCCCGGACGGGGAGACCGTCGCGGGCGTGCCGGCCACGCCAGTCGATCGCGATTAGTCCCTGATGCGGACGGCTCCGTCGCGAAAGACGATGTGGTTGGGGACGATGTACTCTCGGCCGTCTGCCTCGATGCGGGTGACGAAGACGTCGACCTCCTGGACGACGCCCTCCCGGTCTCCCACGGCGATTCGATCGCCGATCCCGTAGGGCTGATCCAGGAGGAGGTAGAGCCCGACCGCCGCGGATCCGAGGAGGTGACGGAAGGCGACCGCCGCGAAGATCACGGCCGCGAACACGTAGGCCCCGAAGAGCACGACGAGGGCGGTGACGGAGATGCCGATCTGGGCCAGGGCGACCAGAATCGCCACGAAGACGACGGTGTAGCGGACGACCGTGGGGATCAGGCCGATCTCGGGGACCTTCACGCTTCGCAGCGCCTCGCTCACCCGCACCTCGATCTTGTCCGCGAGGAGGAGGCCGACGACGAGGACGATGACGGCGACCAGAACGTTCGGCAAGAGGTTCCCCGCACTTAGGACCAGGAGCACCGAGCCGATGTAGCCCGCGACCTCGAGGGCAACGAGCACCGCGACAAGGTAGACCACCCAGGACGTCAATCGCGCCACCACGGCCACCGTCGAGGTGTTGAACTTGCGGGCGGTCCGCTCGACCGTCGTCCCCT
>JBDGUE010000004.1:0-37308 GCA_042216045.1 Halanaeroarchaeum sp.
GTCCTGATCCGATCGGGCCGGGATACCCGGGGCGCCCGGGTGGTCGTCTCGACGGCCGAGATTCCGCAGGTGAGGCGGGGAAGCCGTCACCCGACGATCGCGTACGCGAAGAGGAAGGCGAAGTACACGACGACCAGCACACCCACCGCGAGCAGCCGGAAGCGCCAGAGCGCCGCGGACTCCTCCTCGTAGGCCTCGCGGTAGCGCTGGCGCTCGCCCTCGGTCGCCCGCTCCCAGTGCTCCTCGCCGACGTGCAGGGACTGGAGGTGCTCCGAGGGCTCTCTGCGATCGCAGTACGGACACGCCACGGTGGACTGGGGGTCGGTCGAATTCATAGGAACGGCGGGGTGACGGTCGGTTGGTAGACGATCGCGACGCTGACCATCGTGTACGCCACCATGATCGCAGTGTAGGGGTACTGACTGCGAATGGGTTGGAGGCGGCCAGTGAGGGTCTCGAAGGCGACGCCGTGCGCGATCCAGATGGCGACGACGTGCCCGACGAGGACGAAGGCGAGTTGGAGCGTACCGATTGCGGACGGCACCGCGAAGACGGGGAGACGTCCGGGTGGCGAGAGGGGATCGGTGAGCAGGTAGCCCACCGATGGGAGGTACGTGAGGAAGTAGCCGAGGTAGTGAGCCAGGTGGTACCCGGCCGCGATCGGCAACAGCGAGCCAGCGAAGCGAACCGCCATCGTCTTCGTGGAGAGCACCGTCCCGGCGGTGTGACGGGCGGCCCGCGTCGCGAGGACGTAGGCGGCCGCGAACAGTCCGAGACCGCCGACGAACAGTCCCCCGTAGAGGACGATCGGGGGGACGCCGAGTCCCGCGAGGGGGACGGCGATCGCCCGCCACGTCGGCGTCGCGACGAAGCCGTCGAAGGTGGTCAGCCAGAGCAGGGCGATCACGAAGGTCACGTCGTCCCACCCCGCTATCGGGTCGGTGACGACGTGGGATCCGGGGAGGCCCAGGGACAGTCCCGATCCGGTGCGATCGATCGGGGCGATGCGGCCGTACACGGCGAACACGTGGCTTATCGGATCCGCCCGGTCGAACCAGTCCTCGGCGCCGAAGACGATCCCGCCAGCGACGGTGATCGCCGTGTAGACGAGGGCCAGACCCGCGAGTCTCGTCGGGCGCGTGGTGAGCCCGCTCGTCACCTCGACCCAGACGAGGGCGAGGAGACCGACGACGCTGGGCCAGGATCCCACGCGGTCCGGATACCGGCGATCGAGGGACACGGGGATCCACTCGACGAGCGTCCGCCAGGGGTTCAAGAGCGGCCAGGCGTTCCCCGCGAGGTAGACGGACATCGTGAACCCGGCCCACCACAGCGCCCAGACGCCAAGGACCGCGAGATTCGCCGCCGGACTCCGGGGGCCGAGCGCCCCGACGACGACCGTCGCGACCAGCGCGAGGAGACCCGTCAGTCTCCCGGCCAGTCGTCCCCCCGTCGGGGGTGCCCACCGATAGCGGCCGCCCCAGTCGTGGAGGGCGGCGATGAATCGCCGGTCGGTCAGCATGCTCACCAGGAGGAAGGACGCCCCGATGACGGCCCCCGCGGTGAGCAGGACCAGCCAGATCGGCACGGCAAGCGACTCGCGCCCGCCGCTGAGTCCGCCGACGTGCGCACGGACGCCGGTCGAGAGCACGACCAGGGCGGCGCTGCCGACCGCGACGGGACGGAGGACGCGCCGGATCGACCGTCGGGCGGCAGGCCCCAGGGTCCCCGCCATCATCGATTCACCGAAGAGTCCGTCGTCACTCGACAGCGGTGCCGACTGCGCGCGGCGTATATCGCCCCGATGAGCAACAGCGCCGTGAGAAAGTCGAGGCCGTGCTCGACGAGATGGTGGAGGCGCACCTCCATCAGGCCGGCGACGGTGAGTCCACCCACGAAGGCCTTCACCGCGAGGACGATCAGCGCGGTCGCCACGAGGAGATAGGACGGTGACCGCCGCCGACGGAACGCCATGACGCCGACGACGGCCAGCGCGACCGATGCGATCCCGGAGAGCAGGATCAGCGCCGAGAGCGCCACCGGATCGCCGATGCCACCGTCCAGGGCCGACGTCGTCCCGGCAGCCCTCGCTCCCGCCGCGAGACCGCTGGGTGGGGCGACCATCGGTGTGTCTCATGCATCGACCGATGGCTATTACCGGTTGTGGGTCAGTTCTCGAAGGACCGGTGGCCGCGCGGTGACGGCCTCGACGCCCTGGGCTTTCCCGGTCGAGCGACTCGAGGGCCAGGCGAATCGTGGACGGGGCTCTCAGCGCGGCCATTTCCCCAGATATTTTGGGTTCAGTCGGCGACGGTGAGTGGCGTCAACTCCGTCACGTAGTCGGGTCGGGACGCCACCGAGTGGCCCGGTCGTTCGACGGCCACACCACAACCATCTTTTTGTGGTGGGCGCAAGTGCATCCATAATATGGTGGGCGCTGCGCAGGCCACACTCTCGATCGCCACGGGCGCGCTCCTGTTGGGGGCAGTCGCCTGGCTCACCCGCGTCGAGAACTGGACTGCATCACAGGTCGGCGGTGGCGGTGCAGAGAGCACTGTCGGAGACGGAACTGAGGTAACGCACGGACACGAACACGAGAAGCCGAGCGGGCCGCTCCGATGGCTGACGACGGTCGATCACAAGGACATCGGGCTGATGTACGGCGTCTTCTCGATGGTCGCCTTCGCGTGGGCGGGGGTTGCCGTCCTCATCATGCGGACGGAGTTGTTGACCCCCGAGGCGACGTACATCAGCATCCAGATGTACAACACGTTGATGACCAGCCACGGGACGACGATGCTGATCGTCTTCGGGACGCCGGTCATGGCGGCCTTCGCGAACTACTTCCTCCCGCTCCTGGTGGGCGCCGACGACATGGCCTTCCCCCGCGTGAACGCGATCGCCTTCTGGTTGCTGCCACCGGGCGCGCTCCTCATCTGGGCGGGATTCTTCCTCCCGCAGATTCAGGCCGCACAGACGGCCTGGACCATGTACACGCCGCTCGCGGTCCAGATGGCGAACCCCGGCGTGGACCTCTTCCTCCTGGGCCAGCACCTGATCGGGGTGAGCGGCATCATGAGCGCCATCAACTTCGTCACCACCGTCTTCACCGAGCGGGACGTCGAGTGGAAGGAACTCGACATCTTCTCCTGGACGGTCCTGGCCCAGGCCGGACAGATCATCTTCGCCTTCCCCGTCCTCGGTGCGGCCCTCATCATGTTGCTCATGGATCGGAACTTCGGGACGACGTTCTTCACCGTCGAGGGCGGGTCGCCGATCCTCTGGCAACACCTGTTCTGGTTCTTCGGTCACCCCGAGGTCTACATCCTGATTTTGCCCCCGATGGGGCTGATCAGCCTCATCATCCCCCGGTTCTCGGGCCGTGACCTCTTCGGGTTCAAGTTCATCGTCTACTCCACGCTGGCCATCGGCGTGCTCTCCTTCGGCGTCTGGGCACACCACATGTTCACTACCGGCATGAACCCGCGCATCCGCGCGAGCTTCATGGCGGTGACCCTCGCCATCGCGGTGCCGAGCGCGGTGAAGGTCTTCAACTGGATCACCACGATGTGGAACGGTCGCATCGAGTTGAAGACGCCGATGCTGTTCGCCGTGGGGTTCATTTCGAACTTCATCATCGGCGGCATCACCGGGGTGTTCCTCGGGGCGATCCCGATCGACATGTACGTCCACGACACCTACTACATCGTGGGCCACTTCCACTACATGCTCATGGGCGGGGCCGTGTTCGCACTGTTCGCCGGCCTCTACTACTGGTTCCCGCTCATCTCGGGCCGTCGGTACCACGAGCCCACGGGGAAGATCCACTGGGCGCTCACGATGATCGGGACCAACGTGACCTTCTTCGCGATGATGATCATGGGCTGGGGCGGCATGCCGCGCCGGTACGCGACCTACCTGCCGAAGTTCGCCGACATGCACATCCTCGCGACGATCGGCGCGTTCATCATCGCCATCGGACAGATCGTGGCCCTGATCAACATCGTCGTCTCCTGGCGCTGGGGCGAGCGGGTGCAGACGAGAGACCCCTGGAACCTCGAGCGGGACGGACTGCTCACCCCGGAGTGGAAGTGGTTCGGTCGGAACCGCGTCCCGGGTGACGGCGACGACGGTCCGTCCGCGCCGACGGCGGTGGCAGACGGCGGAGAATCGAGTGAAATCGAGACCGACGAGCAGATCGAGACGACGGAGGAAGAGCAATGAGACACACGCTACGTCGCGGAGCGACGCTCGGAGGGGTCGCGGTCTTCGCCCTGGCGGCGCTCGCTTCGCCCGTGGCCGCACAGTCGACGACCGAGAACCTCGTCATGGGCCTCAACCGAAAGCTCATGATCCTCGCGGTGCCGATCGCCGTCTTCATGGAGGGGCTGTTGCTGTACACGGTCCTCAAGTTCCGGAACAACGACGAACCGAAGGAGACGTCGGAGAATCGCGGCCTCGAGATATCCTGGACGGTCGCGACGGCGCTCATCCTGCTGTTCGTGGGCTTCTCCTCGTATCAGGTCCTCGCCCAGCCCGCGGTGACCGCACCGGCCCCGGAGAGGGCCGATGCGGCCCTGCCGGAGAGCGCGGTCACGGTCGACGTCACTGGCCAGCAGTTCATCTGGCGGTTCCAGTACCCGGAGGAGAACGTCACCTCGCTCAATACGATGGTGATCCCGGTGAATCGCACCATCTACATGCGGGTGACCTCCCGAGACGTGATACACTCGGTCCACGTCCCCGCGCTGGCCCTGAAACAGGACGCGATCCCGGGGCAGGTGAACGCGATCCAGACCACGGTCACCGAGCAGGGGACCTATCAGCTCTACTGCGCGGAATACTGTGGAGCGGGCCACTCGAAGATGCTGGCGACGGTGCGCGTCGTCAACGAGACGGAGTACCAGAACTGGCTCGACAAGAAGAGCCAGGGGGGTAACTGACGATGAGCGTCGACGGCGCCGACGCCGAGTCAGAGACGCGCATCCCGGCACCGGACGACTGGCCGAAGGCCTTCGGTGAGGCCTCCTTCTGGCCGATTCTCACCGGTCTCGGCGTCGCCGCGATCTACGTCGGCCTCGGCCTCTGGATCGTGACCCGCCAGGGGGTCTCGCTCCTGCCGAGCGGTGTGGGGCCCGTTGCGATCGTGCTGGGCGTCGCCCTCTTCGTGGGGGGTCTCTACGGCTGGCTCTACCAGGGGTTCGTCTCGCACTTCTGGACCCGACACGGCGACGCGACGAAGTTCCGGTGGGGGATGATCCTCTTCCTCTACACGGAGGTGTTCACCTTCGGGTCCGGCTTCGTGTACTACTTCTTCATCCGGACCGGCACCTGGCCGCCGGGCGAGTTGCCCCACCTGCTGTCCTCGCTGGTCGCGGTGAACACGCTCGTGCTCGTGACGAGCAGCGTCACCCTGCACTTCGCCCACACCGCGTTGCGCCAGGGGAACGAGGGCAGATTCCGGGCGCTCCTCGGGACGACCCTGCTCCTCGGGGTCGCATTCGTCGGCGGGCAGGCCTACGAGTACTTCGAGTTCGTGGTCAACGAGGGATACACCCTCGCCAGCGGTCCGTTCTACAGCGCGTTCTTCGGGCTGACCGGCCTGCACGGACTCCACGTCTCCCTGGGAGCGGTGCTCCTCGGCATCGTCCTCGTGCGCGCGCTCTTCGGGCAGTACTCCGCGGACCGTCACACCTCGGTGGCCACCGTGACGATGTACTGGCACTTCGTCGACGCGGTGTGGATCTTCCTGGTCGCGGTCCTCTATGTGGGGGCGAGCCTCTGATGGCGGGATCGACCGGCGACGCTGAGAGCGAACCCCGCATCGACGGCGGACCACGGACGCAGGCGATCACCCCCTGGCCGCCACTCGTGGCGCTCGGACTGGTCGTCCTCGAGGTCGGCGTCGTGATGAACGTGATCCCGCTCGCCGTCGGCGGCGTGGTGCTGTTCGGCGGTAGCATCGGGGGGATCCTCACGGAGGCGTCCTACGTCGACAGGCCGTGGAGCGTCGTGGGCGCCGTCGGGGCCATCTTCGTGGTCGCCGGCGCCGCCATCTGGGCCACCCAGGTGAGCGGATACGCACTGGCCCGACTCCTGGCCGTCGCGACGAGCGATCCGATCGCGATCAGAGGCGTGGCCCTCCTCGTCGGCGGCCTCCTCCTCGACGTCGCGGCGATCGGCGGAAGCGTCACGGAACCATTCGACACCCTTCCCGGAGTGATTCGATGACTGACGAGCGAATCTGGACCACGGACACGTTTCTCGACGTATCGGTGAACGTCGTGCCCCTGATCGTCCTGGCGGCCTTCCTCCTGCTGTTCGTCGGCGGGGCCTACTGGGGCATGGGACTGACGCTGCTCACGGCAGTGCAGGGGGGGTTGGTCGTCGTGCCCGGAGTGATTCTCGCCTACCTCACGTACGTCGCGGCCGAGAAGATCGAGGGGTGACCACTCGCGGTCGCTCTGCCGGGCCACGATCGGGCGATCGGGCCACGGTCGGGCGATCGAGCAGCGGTCGTCCCATGGCGGTGTGCGCCAAAGAGAGAAAGAGAGATATCGGCCCATCGAGGGACTGGTACGTCTGGGTGGGATTCTCGTCTCGGGATGACGGGTGATTCGTCCCGGTCACGCCGGCTCAGGCGAGGACGAGCACGAAGCCGGACGTGAACATCAGGAGCGCCAGTGCGGCCAGGATCAATCCGAGGATGGTCGTTTCGTCCATTGGTGTCACCGGTCGTCGAAACCGTTCGCGAACGCGATCCAGCCCAACACCACCATGAAGAGGATCGGCGGGAGGATGAAAAATCCCCACAGCGGACTGATCCCCCACAGGAGGAGCAGGATCACGTCTGCCAGTCCGAGCAACAGGAACGGGGCGACCATGAGCGCGGCCTGCTTTCGATTCCGCTCCGCCGGTTCGACGGTGGGAGCGCTCATGGCGCGTCCTCCGCGAGCATCCGATCGACGAGGCGGGTGAACCGCGAGACCATCTTGCCGAGCAGCGTCGGATCCGCCTCCTGGATGAGTTCGAGGGTGTCCGCGGGCCGGGCGAGTTCGACGGTGACCTCGTTTCGCCGGGTGCGTCGCTTCGCGACGAGGTCCTGTTCGATCAGGTGATCGAGGTGCCACTCCAGCGTGCTGCGCGCCAGGTCGAGGTCCGCGGCCAGTTCGTTGGGTCGGGCCGTCCCCGACTCGAAGAGCGCGGCCACGACGTCGCGGGTGGTCTCCCGACGGAGCAACGAGAGGGTCGTCCGCTCCCAGGCGTCGTAGTGATCGGGAAAGTAGTGGGTGCGGCCGTAGAGTTCGACCTTGACCACGTCCTCGTCGGCCACCAGGCGCTTGAGGTGGTACTGGACCTGTCCCGTGGCGAGGTCGAGCGACCGGACGAGACCGTTGAAGTGGATGCCCGGGCTCGTGCGAACCGCGTCCGCGATCCGAGTGCGTGTCTCTGCCATCGTTGAAACCCTAACGATCGTGGGTGTCCCAGTCCTCTTTGGAGGCGTACTGTCTTTTCACCCATAAATAATGGGGTCTCGGCGGCGGTCACCCGTGACGAGTCGCTCGGCAGTCCCCCTGTCGGAGGCGACCCCGAAAATGGAGGATCGTTTGTGGTACAGAACTCGCAAATGCCCCAACCGTTATTTACCCGAACACCCTCCATTCGGCAAAGGTGACCGAGGTATGCCACACATGACAGGGACGACACTGCCGGCCCAAATATTCGGGGGTCTGGGGATCGAACACCTCGAGGCCTGGCAGATCGGCGTCGTCGCGTTCGCCTTCGTGTTCGCGATCGTGGGCGTGAGTTACCTCCTCGAGAAGTGGAGCGTCGGTCTCCATGCGTGAGGTCATCTCGCGGGCCGAGCCCTCGGACTCGCCGTGGACGATGACCGCGTTCATCGCTGCGAGTCTGGTCCTCGCGGGGGCCGGCGTCGGATTCGCCACGGGAATATTCGCGGGGTTCTCGACTCCCATCCTCGGCCTCGCGCTGGTGCTCGCGTTCGCCTCCATCGCGACGATGGCGCTGACCTACCATCGCCTCTTCCACGAGCACCGGATCGTGCTCGAGTACGACGAAGATCTCTGGTAACCCATGAGTAGTTCCGATTCACCGACGACGGAGGGAGAACAGACGACAGACGACACGCTCCGCCGGCGCATCGTCCAGGCGTTCGGGGGACTCGGCGTCGTGAGTTTCGCGGGGGCGATGCTGTCCCCGCTCAAGACCCTGGGTATCGCCGCGAAGGGTGGCGAGGTGAAGCTGACCGGACAGTCACTCGTCCTCGCACAGCGATACAAGCCGGAGGGCGGCGACACGACGTACGACGTGGGGGCCGCGGTCACGAAGGACATGCTCGCCGCCCCGGATTCGACCCTGGTCTACCCCGAGGGCCTGACGGACACCAACAGCGCGTTGATCCGCCTCCACCGACTGCCCCCCGATCAGATCACCTCGCCGACGAAGGCGGAGTGGACTGCGGCGGGCTACGTGGCCTACTCCGCGATCTGTACGCACCTGGGGTGCACCGTCGACTGGGACGAGGAGCAGCCGACGGCGACCGGGCGACCGACGGACCACTGTCACTGTCACGGGAGCCAGTTCGACCCCTACGAGGGGGCAAAGGTCGTCCACCCGCCCGCCCAGCGACCGCTCCCGCAGATCGGAATCGAGATCGGAAAGGACGACGTGGTGACGCTCACCTCGGACTTCGAGGCGGAGGTCGGTCCCTGAATGAGTGGGGAGGAGCCCTCGCGTCTGGACCTCGATCGGCTCTTCGGCGAGTTCGAGAAGAAGGTCTTCCCGCTGCACGGGACCTTCCTCCTCGGGGAGGTGGCGCTGTTCGCGCTCACCGGCCTGATCGCGACGGGGACCTTCCTCGCCCTGTTCTACGAGCCGAGCACGGCGAGCGTCAAATTGAACGGTCAGACCGTCCCGGCGGCGTACGCGAGCGTCGTCCAGATCAACCAGATGCCGATCGGCAAACTGATCCGTCGGATCCACCACTGGAGCGCGCACATCATGCTCGCGACGGTCGTGGTTCACATGGCCCGGGTCTACTTCACCGGCGCCTACCGCGAGCCCCGCGACATCAACTGGATCCTCGGCACGGGGCTGCTGGGGCTCGCCGTGCTCGCGGCCTTCGTCGGGTACCTCCTCCCCTTCGACGAGTTCGCGGTCACCGCGACCTCCATCGGGTACGAGATCGCCAAGTCGGTGCCCTGGTTCGGCACGCTGCTCGCCAACCTCGTCTTCGCGGGGCCGTTCCCCAACTCCTACACGGTCCCCCGGTTCTACAGCCTCCACATCCTCCTCATCCCGGCCGCCCTCGTCGCCCTCATCAGCGTCCACCTCGTCATCGTGATCAAGGTCAAGCACACGCAGGATCCCGGCCTCACGCGGCGACTCAAAAAGCAGGCCGACACGGCGAAAGAGGGGCTGGTCGGCGTGCCGATGTGGCCGGAGCAGGTCGTGATGATGATCGTGGTGTTCTTCGCGTACGCGACGGGCGTGACGCTGCTCGCGTCCTTCGTCCCCGTCCACCCAATCGAGGTCTACGGACCCGCCGGACCGGGGACGCCGGAGGTCAAACCCGACTGGTATCTCCTCTGGGTGTACGGGATCCTCCGGATCATACCTCCGGTCGACGTGAGTCTCCTCGGTGACACCATCAACGCCCGATTCCTCGCGGGGGTCGTCGTGCCCGGCCTCGTCGGCGGGGCGATCGCCTCGGTCCCGGTGGTCGATCGGTTCGTGACCGGCGACGAGGTCGACCACCGCGAGTACACCGCGATCCAGCACCTCACCGAACGGCCGGGGCGGACCGCGATCGGCATCGGCGCCGCGGCCTTCTTCGTCGTCTCCGGGGTCGCCGGGTACTACACCTCCCTCGGGATCCCGACCAACACGATGCGCGCCCTCGTGATCTTCGCGCCCCTGGCCGTCGGCCTCGTCGCCTACGTGGTGATTCGGGAGCGGTACACGACCGAGGCGAACCCGCCGACGCCGATCCCCGACGAAGACCACGATGACTGAATCCACGATCGGACGGAATCGACTGGCGAACGCACTCGATCGTCACCGGACGGGCCTGCTCGTCGGATCGGCGATGGGCGTCTACGTCCTCGTCCTCCTCGGAGCGACGACGTCGATCCTCTCCGGGGCGCCGGCGTGTCCGACCTGGCCCACGTGCAACGGCTCCCTCGTCTCCCTCGGGTCGCCCGCCGTCGCCCTCGCCTGGGGCCACCGCGTCCTGGGAATCCTCGTGGGCGTGCTGATCGCGACGACCTGGGTCGCGATCCATCGGCACGGGAGTCGCCGACAGCGTCGGACGCTGACCGCGGCCGCCGTGCTCTATCCCGTCCAGGCCGCCATGGGGGCGTACATCGCGGTGAGGGGTCCGACCCAAATGCTCGCGGCAACGCACCTGACCGTCGCGATGGTCATCTTCACCGGTCACCTGGTGACCCTGCTCTGGCACCTGGAGAGCGAACACGGGCGGCCGGACCCGGCCGACGGACGGGAGCCGCGATCCCTCGAGAACCCCTCGACCGACGGCGACGCGGTGACGCCCGA
This sequence comes from Halanaeroarchaeum sp., assembly GCA_042216045.1. Classification (GTDB taxonomy): domain Archaea; phylum Halobacteriota; class Halobacteria; order Halobacteriales; family Halobacteriaceae; genus Halanaeroarchaeum. The sequence continues at coordinate 10,576 of JBDGUE010000004.1, forward strand.
TCGACCGCGTCGGGATCGAGTGGGGCCACTGGACCGAGCGAGAGCGTACGTCCGGATGACGAAGCCGCGGCTGATGTGGCTGCTCGCCCTCGTGGCGATGGCCGCGATGGGACTCGCCGCCGGTCCGGCCCTCGAGGGCGGAACCATCGTCGCGACCATCGCGGGAGGGGTCCTCGCCATCGGGGCGAGTGGCACGTTCAACCACGTCCTCGAGCGTGATCGGGATCGACGGATGTCGCGGACCGCCGATCGCCCGGTGGCCACGGACGCGATTCCGCCCCGGCGCGCCCTCGCGTTCGGCGCGGCGTTGGGCGTGCTCTCGACCGCCGTCTTCCTCGTCTTCGTGAACCCGCTCGCGGCGGCACTCGGCGTGCTCGCCATCCTCTTTTACACCGTCGTGTACACCGTCGTGTTGAAGCCCCACACCGAGCACAACACGGTCCTCGGCGGCGCAGTGGGGGCCTTCCCCGCGCTGATCGGGTGGGCCGCAGTGACCGAGGGCATGGGAATGCCCGCCGTCGCGCTCGGTCTCGTGGTGTTCCTCTGGACGCCGGCACACTTCTACAACCTCGCGCTGGCCTACGAGACGGACTACGCGCGGGCCGGCTATCCCATGTTGCCGGTGGTCGCCGGCGAGGCGACGACACGGCGTCACATCCTCGGCTACCTCGGTGGCACGCTCGCGGCAGCGGTTCTCCTCGGGACCGCGACCGAACTCGGCTGGCTCTACGCCCTCGCGAACGCCGTCCTCGGGGCCGTCTTCGTGGTCGCCGTCGTCCACCAGTTCCGCGAGCGAACCGAGAGCGCGGCGTTCAGGAGCTTCCACGCCTCGAACGCCTACCTGGGCATCGTCCTCCTCGCGATCGTCTTCGACACCCTTCTGGTGGCATGAGCACGGTCGACTCCACCCTCCGGACGACCGCTCCGGAACCCGAGACCGTCGCGACGTGGGGACTGATCCTCACGACGGAGTTCCTCCTCGTGATCGGCTACCTTCTGGTCACGCCCACCACGTCGATCGTGCGTCCACGGTACGTCGTCTACCCCTTCGTGTGGATCAACGTCGGCGTCGGCGCTGCGGCGGCGGTCTCCGTCTCGCCACAGAACCGTCGTCACCGCGCGGTCGGAGCGGTGATCGCCGTCGCGTACTACCTGGCCCTCCTGTACACCGCCGGCAACCTCTGGATGGAGCCACTCGCGCCGGGGTGGACCGCCGAACTCTCGATGGCGGTCCCCGGATGGGGTCCCCTGGTCACGATCACCGGCCCGGGGTTCTCGTTCGCACCGATTCCCTTCGAGGCGATCGGGTACGCGGGGTTGGCGTACCTGCTGTACGCGAACGTCCTCCGGATCTCGCGCAGCGCGCTCGCTGGCGTCCTCGGTCTGGTCTCCTGTGTCGGCTGTACGGTCCCGATCGTCGCGCCGGCACTCGGAGTGCTCGGTGGTCCCGTCGCGAGTCTCGCGAGCACGGCGACCCAGCACTCCTACGACCTAGGGACGGCCATCTTCGTTTTCACCGTCGCGATTCTGTACGCCTCCGCGGCGGGGGCGGTCCCGACGGTGAAAATCCTCTCGGGAGGTGAGCGATCATGACGTCGGGCGTCGAGGCCCAGACCGGATCCGACGCCGGCACCGACGGTGCGGCGGCCGAAGACGATTCGATCGTCGCGGGTGACTCGGCGACCGAGGACGAATCGACGATCGTCGTCTCGGGGCTCCGGAAGGCCTACGGCGACGCCGTCGCCGTCGACGGGATCTCCCTCGAGATCGCCGCCGGCGAGGTCTTCGCGCTCGTCGGACCCAACGGCGCGGGCAAGACCACGACCGTCAGGGCCGTCACGGGGACGCTCGAACCGGACGACGGGCGGGTTCGCGTCCTTGGAGAGCGTCCGCGCGCCGTGGACGCCGACCGAATCGGCGTCCTCCCGCAGTCGTTCACCCCACACCGCCGGCTCACGCCGATGGAGACGGTCTCGCACTACGCCGGGCTCTACGCGGACGCGCGAGACCCCGCTGCCGTCCTCGAGGACGTGGGTCTCGATCCCTCGCGGGACACCTGGTACGAGGACCTCTCGGGCGGCGAACGACGTCGGCTGGCGGTCGCGACGACGATCGTCAACGACCCCGACCTGATCTTCCTCGACGAGCCGACGACCGGAATCGATCCAGCGGGACGCCACCGACTCTGGGACCTGTTCGAGTCGATCGCGGCGACGGGAACGACGATCGTCCTGACCACCCACGACATGGCCGAAGCCGAACGACTCGCCGACCGGGTCGGGTTCCTCGCGAACGGTCGACTCGTCAGGACCGGGTCGCCGGCCGCGCTGATCGAGCGATTCGGGGGGAGCAGTCGCCTCGTCCTGGAGACGGACGCCATCCCGGACGCGATCGACGGATTCGAGGCGCGAGAGACCCAGGATGGGCTAGTCGTGAGGGACGTCGAACCGACCGAGGTGGGGGAGGCGGTCACGGCCGTCGAGTCGGCCGGAGCGACCGTCGAAGCGCTCTCCTGGCGCGAACCGACGCTCGAGGACGCCTATCTGTCCCTCGTCGATGAGACGGCAAACGGTGATCGAACGTGAGTCGCGCGGGCCGCGTGCGCCGGATCGGGACCGAGACGCGGGCGGCGCTGCGAACGTTCCTGCGCCGACGGACGGCCGTCTTCTTCACCTTCGTGTTTCCGGTCGTGCTCGTCGTCATCTTCGCCGGTCTCGTCCGGACGGGCGGAGCCGGGACCGGCCTGTTCTCGAGACCGAGCGGGTACTACGTGCCGGGCTACCTCTCCGTCGTGGTGCTATTCACGCCCCTCTCGCGGGTGGGAAGCGAGGTGGCCCGTCATCGCGACGCCAACCGCTTCGAGAAGTTCGCCTCGACGCCGCTCACGCGGTACGAGTGGTTGGCGGCGCAGTCGGCCGTGAACGTCGCCCTCATCCTGGTCGCCTCGGCGGCGATCCTGGCGCTGCTCTCGCTGTTCGGGACCCCCGTCGCGCTCTCCGTCTGGACGGCTCCCTTCGTCGTGGTGGGGTCCGTCCTGTTCTGTGGGGTCGGCGCGACGATCGGGGCCGTGGCGTCCTCCCAGGACGGCGCCATCTCGATGTCGAACGGGATCGCCCTGCCCACCCTGTTCCTCTCGGAGACGTTCGTCGCCCCCGAGCAGTTCCCCGCCTGGTTCGAACCGGCGACCCTCCTCTCGCCGCTCACCTACTTCACGCGGGGCGTCAGGGCGGCGGGATACGCCACGCCGCCCGCCGGACTCCTCCCGTCCATGGGGCCGGGTGGATACCTGGCGATACTCGTCGCCCTGGCGATCGCGAGCGTGCTCGTCGGCGGCCGGACGCTCACCTGGACCGAGCCCTGATCGGAACGCCGATCGCGAGGAGGGCCGCCGCCTGGATCGGGCGCCAGGAGTAGACGTGGTTCAACGCCAGGTAGGTGAGGATGCCGAGCGCCAGGCTAATCGTCCAGGCGGCGACGGCGATCCGCCCCACGGTGGGGTGGGCCGTCTCCGGCAGTCGGTCGACCGGCTGGGTCAGGCCGAGGACCACGGCGTGGAGGACGAAGGGGACCGCGAGCGCCGAGAGCAGGACGTGAACCGCGAGCATCAGGAGGTAGGTGGCGTTCACCAGCCCCGCGTACGCGGCGAGGAACTGCCCCTCCTCGATCACGAGTCCCTTCGTGAATCCGCCGGCCTGTTTCCAGACGTAGAGGGTCAAGAAGACCAGGATGAGCCCGAAGGCGAGGAGCATCGACCGACGGTGTCGCTCGATCGAACCGCGTCTCACGAAGGCGACGCCCGCGACGATCGCCACGAGCGCGCTCGCGTTGACGACCGCGATGAGGTGGCTGAACAGGGTCACCGTCTCGGGTGCGAGATCTGGAACCGGGATCAGATCGAGGAAGGAGGCGGCGACGACCGCGTACCCGACGACCGAGACGACGGCGGTGACGACGCGGGGGCGGCGGGTCGCGACCGATCGGTCGGCGTCTGCGGCGTCCATACCCCTCCATTCGAAGGACGGGGTATCGGTCTTGGGGATGGAGCAGGCCCCGCGGAGAGTCCGGAGTGGCCCGAGGAATCCTCAGGACTCCGGCGCGAGTCCCACGGTCTCGCCGGCGCGGACGTCGGCGTACCCCTCGACGCCGAGTTTCAGGGACGGAACGCCGACGAACGTGAGGGTCTGGAGACCGAGCATCGGTCGCTCGACCGCGACGCCGAGATCGCGGATCGCGGACTCGATCGCGTCGTAGCGCGCGGCGGTCTCCTCGACCGGGCGGCGGGAACAGGTCGCCCCGACCGGCGTGGCGTGGGTCGCCACCACCTCGCCGTCGTCCACGACGACCCATCCGCCCCCCAGTCCGTCGAGGGCCGCGAGCGCGGTCGCCGCGTCCTCGTCGTTCGCCCCCACCGCGAGCACGCCCGGGGTCTCCCAGGTCACCGTGGTCCCGATCGCGCCGCGATCGAGGTCGAATCCAACGAGGAACCCGACGAATCCCCCGCGGTCGGTCTCGGGGTGCCGGTCGTAGAGGGCGACCTTCGCCAGGTCTGGCGGGTCGGGCACGAAGGCACCGTCGACGACCGGTGGGTCCACGACGGTCCGATCGGTCATCAGCCCGCCGCCGTACTCGATGGCCAGCACCGACCCGTCGACGCCGGCCTCGACGGGGACGGCGAGGTCGGCGGCCGAGAGATCCAGGTCGACGGGCCCGACGAATCGATCCGGGTACGAGAACGAGGGGGGATTCGGTTCACCGGGGTCACCGCCGTCGTAGACGATCGACCCGTCGACGATCGTGGTCTTCACCGCGAACGAGGAGAGGTCCGAGAGGAGCACGAGGTCGGCCGGCGTCCCGGGACGCAGCGTTCCGAGCCCGTCGATCCCGAAGTGCCGCGCCGGGGTGCGAGTGGCCATGACGACCGCGTCGACCGGGTCGACGCCGGCCTCGACCACCCGTCTGAGGACGGCGTCCATGTGGCCCTCCGCCGTGAGTTCGCGGGGCCACATGCCGTCGGTCGAGAGCGAGAGTTCGCCCGGATCGAGGTCGGCGGCGGCAGCGGCGAAGGCGTCGACGTCGTCGCGAATCGTCCCGTATCGGCCGACGACGTGGACGCCAGCGGCGGCACGCTCCCGGATACCGGCGGCCCGAATCGCCTCGTGATCGTCGTCGACCGTCGTCGCGAAAGCCTGGAGGTTCGCTCCGCGGGCGCCGGCCCCGTGACCCGTCACGACGAGGTTGCGCTCGTGGGCCGCGTCGTAGAGGGTCTCCGCGGGCGTGTCGCGTCCGACGATCCGCGGCCAGGCCGTCTCGCCGACCCCGAGGACGCGGTCCCGATCGAGCAGGTCGACGAGCGAGGCGCCCCCGTCACTCGCCCGCGGGGGGTCGAACATGGAGAAGACCGGTTGGGGTGGGACCGTCGCGAAGACTCGCAGCGGAAGATCGGCGGTGGCATCGAGGAAGGCCTCGACGCCGTCGGCACCGAACGAGGGGCCGAAGGCGGCCACCTCCGAGACGGCCGTCGTCGTCCCCCCGGCCAGCGAGCGGTGGTAGGACGTCTCGACGGTCTGGTGCAGGTCCAGGTGGGTGTGCGCGTCGACGAATCCAGGGGCGACGACGGTCCCCGAGGCGTCGACGGTCCGGGTGTCCGGGCCGATCGCGTCGCTCGCGTCCTCCGTCACCGCCGCGATGGCGCCGTCGGCGATCGCCACGTCGCGGTGGACGCGGTCGCGGGTCGTCGGAAGCAGTACCTCCCCACCGCGGACCACGAGGTCCGCGGGTGCGCGTCCGAGGGTCACCGATTGTACCGCGTGCACGCCAGTCACCGACTCGGGATTCCACCCGCACTGCCTTCACTCTACGGAGTGTGCGTCGCCCCGGGGTCGGGACGATCGGTCGCCGTCTCTCCCTGGATATGGTGGGAGTCTGGACCCTCAATCGAGAGGGTCGTTGTGGCCGCTCGTTGGGCGAGACGACACCGCACCCGAGAGAGGCACGTCCACGCCCTCGGCGAATGTGAAAGGGGCGACGATTCCCAACATCTGAGAAAGTGCACGGCACGTTAAGATCGTTTTCGGATACCACAATAGTATGGAGGCTCGACCTGCTGCACGACGACCGGTTCACCCACCGACGGGTCGGTACAGCCGGGGGCAAACGACTGCGGACGCGCGCGCTGACCCGTAACCGATGGTCGATCCAGTACTGGCAAGTCGGCTGCAATTCGCGTGGACGATCGCCGTCCACATCGTCTTCCCGACGATCACGATGGGGCTGGCACCGTTTCTGGTGTACTGGACCTATCGGGAGATCACCGGGGCCGGCGAGATCTACGCCCGGTTGCGCCGCTTCTGGACGAAAATATTCGCCATCACGTTCGTGACGGGTACCGTCACCGGCATCGTCCTCGAGTTCGAGTTCGGCACGAACTGGGCCGCCTACGCCTCGGCGGTCGGCGGCATCTTCGGCGGGCCGCTCGCGACCGAGGGGCTGATGGCCTTCTTCCTCGAGTCGACGATGCTCGGGATCTTCCTCTTCGGTCGGGACCGGGTCTCCGATCGAGCCTACTTCGCCTCGTCCGTCCTCGTGGGACTGGGATCGTGGCTCTCGGCGGTCTGGATCCTGATCGCGAACTCCTGGATGCAGACGCCCCGGGGCTTCGCCCTCCGGGAGCGGGCCGGGGCCACGATCGATCTCGCACCGAAGGTCCCGGGGACGCAAGTCGCGGTCATCACCGACCCCCTCGCGGCCTACCTCAACCCGCGATTCCCCTGGATGTTCGCCCACATGCAGATGGCCGCCGTGCTGTCGGCGGCCCTGTTCATCGCGGGCATCGCGGCGTACAAGTTGCTCAGGACCGACCGCGACGGGGCCTTTTGGCGCAAGACGATGAAGGTCGCCGTCGTCGCGATGTTGATCACCGCCCCGTTCCAGGCGGTGCAGGGCGACGCCTACGGCCGGCACGTCCACGAGACCCAGCCGGCCAAGATGGCCGCCATCGACGCGCTCTGGGAGACCCAGGCGTACGCACCGGAGTACCTCGTCGCCATCCCGGCCAATCCGAACGACCTCCTCTCGCCCGAACCGGACGAGATGATCCGGATCGGCATACCGGCGGGAGCGTCGATACTGGCCAGCGGGGGCGATCCATCGGCGGTCCTCGAGGGCTTCGAGGCCTTCGAGCACGACGTCCCGCCGTTCATGCTCGTGTTCTGGTCGTTCCGGGCCATGGTCGGCCTGGGCTTCTGGTTCATCTTCCTGGCCTTCTGGGCGGCCTACCGGTGGCGCAAGGGCGAACTCTTCGAGGACCGCCTCCTGCTCAAGTCCCTCGTCGCCTCGACGGGGCTGGGGGTCCTGGCGCTCGAGTTCGGCTGGATGGTGACCGAGATCGGTCGCCAGCCCTGGGCCATCCAGGGGGTGCTCAAGGTCTCGGAGGGCGTCTCGCCCGGACTCACGGGAGCCGAGGCCACGCTCACGCTGGCCGGGTTCGTCCTCGGATATACCGCGCTGTTCTCGGTGTGGGGATACCTCGTCTACCGGATCGTTCGATCCGGCCCGGACGAGCCCGATTCCACCGCCTCGGGGGCTGAAACGGGGGTGACCGCCGAATGATGACTCTCTCGCTCGCGGACGCACACCTCCTGGGGCTGCCGCTGGTCAGGATGTGGTTCGCGGTGATATTCCTCACCCTGGCCATGTTCCTCTGGCTCGACGGGTCGAACTTCGGTATCGGCGTGCTCTTCGGACTCGTCGACGACGAGGAGGTGCGGGAGTCGATGCTCGCCGCCATCGCGCCCCTCTGGGACGGGACGGAGGTCTGGCTCATCGTCTTCGGCGGGGCCATGTTCGCGGTCTTCCCGGACGTGTACGCCGGCCTCTTCAGTTCGAATTACCTGTTGATGTTCCTCATTCTCGGGGCCCTCATCATCAGGGGCATCTCCCCCGAGTTCCGCGAGCAGCGCGAGGGCGAGTCCTGGCAACGGCTCTGGGGCACCCTCTTCGTCGCGGGGAGTGCGCTCGCGCCGTTCTTCCTCGGCGTCTTCGCCGCCAACTGGCTGGTCGGGCGGACCGCCATCCTCTCGGTTCCCGGCGTCGCGGTGGGACTCGCCCTGGTCGCGCTCTCCACGCTCCAGGGGGCGGCCTTCACGAACATGAAACTCGAGGAGGACTCGGCGGCGGTAACCCGATTCGGGACGGTCGCCCAGGTCGCCTACCTGGTGCTCGCAGTGGTCACCGTCGGCTACCTGTACCTGGCGACCACGTTGCAGGTACTCTCGGCGTTCGCGCTCGCCCTGGTGGCACTGACCGCCGTCCTCGGAATCGCCTACCTTCTCCTGCTCCGGCGCGGCCAGTCGCTCTATGCCTTCCTCGCGGGCGGGACCCAGACCTTCGGGTTGATCGCGCTGGTCGGGTACCTCCTGTATCCCACCATCTACCCGGCCGCGGGCCTCTCCGTCTTCGAGGCGGCGGTCTCGACTCTCGCGATCAACGTGATGACCATCGTCCTAGCGATCATCCTCCCGCTGGTGTTGCTCTACTTCGCGGTCCTCTACAGCGCGTTCAGCGGTCCCGCCGAGGCCGGCGGCGGGTACTAGAACGATCCCCGTCTCTCGCCGTCTCTCAGGCGCTGGCCTCGTATCCCGCGTCCTCGACCGCCGCGACGAGTTCGTCCACCGGTGCGTCGCCCTCGACGACGGCCCGATCGGCCGACTCGTCCGCCGTCGCGCTCTCTACCCCGTCGACGCCCTCGAGCGCCTCGGTGACGGTCTGCTCGCAGTGATCACAGCTCATGCCGGTGACGGTAAGCGTTATCGACATACTCGAACGGAGGGGTGCGTCGTTTTTCTCGATTGTGGCTAACGCTTCGTCCTCGAAGCCGATCTCGATCTTTGGATCCGAAGGTCCGGCGACCTGCCCCACGCGTGCGGCGAAACGCGCGAGTCGAAACCGAGAACCATTATTTCCCGGGGAGTGAAACGACACCGATGACCGATCTTCCCTTCGAGACGACCGTTCCCGTCCGATATGCGGACCACGATACGCTCGGCCGGGTCAACAACGCCGTCTTCGCCTCCTACCTCGAGGAAGCACGCGTCGCCTTCCTCCGGGACGTCCTCGAGGACGTCGTCGGCGATCCGTCCTTCGTGATCGCGAACCTCGAGATCGACTTCCTCGCGCCGGTCACCTCCGGATCGGTGGACGTCGGCCTCGGGGTCGCCGAGGTGAGCGAGCGGAGTTTCTCCCTCGAGTACGAGGTCGCCGCGGACGGTGACGTCGTCGCAGTCGGGTCGACGGTTCAGGTCCACGTCGATCCCGAGACGCGCGAGGCGAGCGCGCTCCCCGAGGACTGGCGGGACTTCCTCGCGGAATACCGCATCGGGTGAGCCGGTCCTCGATCCCGCGGAAGTGATCAGGTCCGTCTGGCCCGAGCGGTCAGCGCGATGCCGGCGAGGGCGATCGTCCCGCCGAGAACGGTCGCGATCCCCGGCACCTCGCCGAACACCACGAGGGCGAGGAGCGTACTGCCGACCGGTTCGCCGAGGAGCGAGACGCTCACGACGCTCGACTCGACGTGCGCGAGCGACCAGTTGATGAGGGTGTGACCGAGGAGTCCGGGCCCGATCGCCATGGCGACGAAGAGGGCCCACTCCCACGTCGGATACCCGGTGAGCGCAGCGCCCTCCAGGAGGACGAACCCAAACAGCACCACCGTGGTGACGCCGTAGACGACGAGGACGTAGGGGACGAGGGACAGGCGCTGGCGCAGCGATCGGCCGGCGAGGACGTACCCCGCGGCCATCACCGCACCGATCACCGCGAGGACGTTCCCCAGGAGCGGATTTCTGCCGACGAGTCCCGTCCCGAGAAGCCCGCCCCCAGAGAGGATCGTCGCCCCCGCCAGCGAGACGATGATGCCGGCGATCATCCTCCCGTTCAACCGTTCGTCGAGGAAGAGCGTCGCTCCGATCGCCACGAAGATCGGCTGGACCTGCACGAGCGTGACCGACGCCGCGACGCTCGTCCACTCGAGGGACTCGAACCAGGCGGCGAAGTGGACGGCCAGGGCCACGCCGGTCACCCCGGCGACGGCGAGGTCCCGACGACCGATCCGGCCGAACGCGTCGCGGTAGCGGGGCGCGAGCGGCAGGATGAACAGCGTGGTGAAGAGCACGCGATAGAAGGCCTTGATCAGGCTGGGGGCGTCGCTCGCTCGGACGAAGATGGCACTGGTGCTGACCGCGAGGATCGCTACGGCCAGGGCGACGAGGGGCGGGACGTGCTCTTCTACGAACGACTCGGTCCGTTCGATCACGGACGATGCTCGAACGGGGACGAGAAAGGGATTGTCGTTCCGGCGATCGGACGATCGGTGATCAGACGGCCGGGTGATCGGGGCCCGGACCACCGAACCCTCCGGTCGCCCGCCGCCGATCGATCACTCCGACGGGGTATCGAAGTCGTGGTAGTGTTCGCCCTTCTCCGTCGAGAGGATGTTCAGAGCGGCCGCGCCGCCGTCGCCGGCGGCGATGACGGCCTCCCACTCCTCGGCGCGGACCATGGCACCGGTCGCGTACGCGTTCTCGACGCTCGTCTCCATGGAGACGTCCACGTCGATTACGCCCTCCTCGGTGAACGCGACGCCCAGGGACTCGCCGAGTTCGCGATCAGCCCCGGTCGCGAGGACCAGGTAGGTCGCCTCGTAGGATCCCTCCTCCGTCTCGACCGCGAAGCCGTCCTCGGTCTCCGAGACGTCCGTGACGGCCTCTCCCTGGTGGCGATCGACCCCGAAGTCGTCCACCTGCTCGCGGGCGGTCTCAACGAACGCGGAGCCGTCTATCTCCTGGATGCCGAGGTAGTTGTAGAGGTAGGCCTTGTGCATCCAGGTCTCGTCGGTGTCGAAGACGACGGTGTCGAGGTCGTTCTTCGCGGTGAACAGTGCAGCGCTCAGACCGGCGGGGCCGCCGCCGGCGACGATGACGTCCGTCACGGTCGATCCGTGGGGCGCGGGCGTGAAAAACGCGACCGAGGAGGAACGTTTCGCAGGTATGAGAGACGGTCACGGGGAGGAGGGCTTCCCGCGATGTGGCGGGCACAGTCGACCGGCGGGTTGGCTGGCAAGAACAGTCGCCCGTCGGGCGTGGCGAGCATCGTCGCCCGTCGAGTACCGTGGCAAGCATTGTCGACCGTCGAATCTTTATATGCGTCCCGCCGTTTCTCGGAGTACGATGCCCTCGAAGCGTGCGATGGAGACGTCACCGTTCACGGCGATGGACATCCTCGAGCGGGCCAGCGACCGACAGGGGGTCGTCCACATGGAGGTGGGCGAACCGGACATCGAACCCCCGAGCGCGGCGACGGAGACGGCCATCGCATCGCTTCGAGCGGGCAACGTCGACTACACGTCCTCGCGGGGCAAAGCGGACCTCAGGGAGGCGATCGCCGACTACTACGAGCGGACCTACGACGTGACGGTCGCCCCCGATCGCATCGTCGTGACGCCGGGATCCTCGCCGGGGTTGCTCGTCACCATGCTCGGCACGGTCGACCCCGGCGACGAGGTCGTCCTCACCGATCCGTACTACGCGCCCTACCCGAACTTCGTGCGCCAGGCGGAGGGCAGGATCCGGACCGTCACGCTCGATCCCGAGCGGAACTTCGAACCCCGCGTCGCGGACTTCGAGCGGACGGTGACGGAGGACACCGCCGCGATGCTGCTCAACTCCCCCCAGAACCCGACCGGCGCGGTGATGGAGGACGAGACCATCGCCGGGCTGGTCTCCCTCGCGGAACGGTCGGAGACGCGGATCGTCTCCGACGAGATCTATCACGGCCTCGCCTTCGACGCCGAGGAGCACTCCGTCCTCGAGTACACCGACGAGGCCTTCGTCCTCGACGGCGTCTCGAAACGCTACGGGATGACGGGGTGGCGTCTCGGGTGGATCGTCGCCCCGCCGGACGAGGTTGAGGCCATCAACCAGCTCGTCCAGAACGTGTTGATCTGTGCCCCCAACTTCGTCCAGGACGGCGCCAGGGCGGCCCTCGAGACCGACCCCACCTGGCTCGCGGACGTCCGGGAGACCTATCGCGAGCGGCGGGACCTGCTCCTCTCGGCCGCCGAGCGGTGGGGGATCGACGCGGGGTACTCGCCCGCGGGCGCGTACTACCTGTTGCTCGACGTGAGCGACCTGCCCGGGGACGCCTTCGAGATCGCCGATCTCTTCCTGGAGGAGGCGAACGTCGCGATGACGCCGGGCCCGGACTTCGGCTCCCAGGCCGAGGACACCCTGCGGGCCTCCTTCGCGACCGGGACCGATCAGATCGAGACCGCGATCGAGCGCCTGGACGACCTCATGGCGACGATCGAGGGAGAGCAGGCAATCGAGGGGTCCTGATCGTTCGCGGAGCGGACGCGGGGCGTGGTAATCGATCGCGGACGGACGGTCGAGTGACGCGATCGAAACGAGCACGCGAGGGCGGTTACTTGAGACGCTCCTGCAGGAAGGAGGGGTGGGCGGCCGTCACGCCGTCGATGCCGAGGATCGACTCCTCGATGAAGTCGCCCAGGGCGTCGCCGTCGGGGGCGCGCACCTCGGCCATCAGCATGTGGTCGCCGCTGGACGTGTAGAGGGTCCGGATGGCGGCGAGGTCCTTGAGTTCGTTCGTCACGGTGACGTAGCGATCGCTCTCGACCGAGATGCCGACGAGGGCGATGCTCTGCCCCGAGAGCTTCTTCGGGTCGACGTCGGCCGAGTAGCCGACGACGACGCCCTCCTCCTCGAGTTCGTTGATGTACTTGCGGACGGTCGGCTTCGAGACGCCCGCCCGATCCGCGATCTCGGCGTAGGACGCCTTGGCGTCGTCCTCCAGGACCGCGAGGATCTGATCCTTGGTCGATTCGGCGCTCACGCAGACCACTTTGGGTTCGGCGAAAAAATACCTACCGAATCGGAAAGCCCGCTCAGGCGTGCCGGTCCAGGAGGTCGTAGGAGCGCTCCCAGTCGTAGTCGTCGTCGAAGTATCGCTCGGCGAGGGCCTCTTCGGGCATCTCGCCGCGCATCTGCTTTTCCTCCTGGTAGGTGCGCCGATCGTCCTCCACGTAGTACCGACCCGTCAGGACCTTGCCGTCGTAGAGGGCGTCCTCGGTCTCGTGCATCATCTCGTAGGCGTCGCCCCGGTCCCGAACGTCGAAGTCGTAGTCATCGGAGTCCTGGACGTCGATGTAGGGGACGTACTGCCGGGCGTCCTTGTTCCAGGTCGGACACTGGGTCAGGAAGTCGACGTGGGAGAACCCGTCGTGCTGGATGGCCTCCACGAGGATCTCCTGGGCCTGGCGCGGGTTGACCGCGGCCGTCCGGGCGATGTAAGACGCCCCGGCCGAGAGACCGAGCGAGAGCGGCCTGACCGGGTCCTTCGCGACGCCCTTCTTCTGGGTCTTCGAGGTGTGGCCCTTGGGACTGGTCGGCGAGGACTGGCCCTTGGTGAGCCCGAAGACCTCGTTGTTGAACACGATGTAGGTCATGTCGTGGTTCTCGCGGGCCGTGTGGGCGAAGTGGTTCCCACCGATCCCGTAGCCGTCGCCGTCCCCGCCGGCCGCGATGACCTCGAGGCCGGGGTTGGCCATCTTCGCCGACCTGGCGACCGGCAACGTGCGGCCGTGGATGGCGTGGAAGCCGTAGCTGTCGAAGTAGGAGTTCGTCTTCCCCGAGCAGCCGATGCCCGTCACGATGAAGATCTCCTCCGGGTCACGGCCGAGTTCCGCGAGGGCGCCCTTCAGGGCCTTGAGGACCGCGAAGTCCCCACAGCCCGGACACCAGGTCGCCTGGGGCTCGATCTCTGGGGTGTAGTCGTCGCGCTCTACGTCCGGCTCTGAGCTGATGGCGTTGAATGCACTCATGTCAGTCACCTGCGGCGGGCTGCAGGGTCACCTGTGCGGTCGGTTCGCTTCCGCCGTCGAGGCGGAGTTCGACCGCCTCCTCCACCTCCTCGGGGTGGAACGGTTCGCCGTTGTACTTGAGGAGACTCGTCAGCTTCTCGCCGTAGCGACCGAGTTCCCGCTGGAGCAGGCCGCGGAACTGGCCGGTCGCGTTCATCTCCGCGACGATGACCTCGTCGACGCTCTCGACGAAGTCGACGATCTCCTCCTCGGGGAAGGGCACGATCTCGCTCACGCCGAGGCCCTTGACGGCGACGCCGTCGTCGACGAGGCGGTCGATCGCTTCCTCGACCGTCCCCTGGGTGCTCCCCCAGGCGATGACGCCGATGTCGGCGTCCTCGCTGCCCCACTCCGACTGGTAGGACCCGTCCCTGGCGTCGAGGTCCTCGCGGGCGGCGTCGACCTTCGCGACGCGACGGTCCATCTGTTGGACCCGATTCGTCGGGTCCTCCGCGATCTGACCGTTGGGCCAGTGCTCGTTGCCCGTCGCCAGGAAGCGGCCGTCCTCCTGTCCGGGGAGCGTCCGCGGACTGACGACGCCGTCGACGTCGGTCTGGTAGCGCTCGAAGCGACCCGTGTGATCGTGGGCCGCGTCGGCGATCTCCTCCTGGGAGAGCGTGCTGCCCAGGTCCGGGGTCGGCTCCCGGTCGAAGAAGGACCGCGGGACGTTGCGGTACTCGCCGGCGAGTTTCGAGTCGTAGATGACGACGACCGGCGTCTGGTACTCGTAGGCGAGGTCGAAGGCCGTCCGCGTCTGCTCGTAGGCCTCGAGGGGGTCACCCGGGGCGAACGCCAGTCGGGCGGAGTCGCCCTGGGAGGTGTAGAGGACGTGTTCGAGGTCGCCCTGTTCGGTCTTCGTCGGCATGCCCGTCGAGGGCCCTGCCCGCATCGACTCGACCAGGACGAGGGGTGTCTCCGTCATCTCCGCGAGTCCGAGGGGTTCGGACATGAGCGCGAACCCGCCGCCGGACGAACCGGACATGGCCTTCGCCCCGGCGTGGCTCGCGCCGATGGCGGCCGACGCCGCGGCGATCTCGTCCTCGACCTGCTCGGCGACGCCGCCCATCTCCTCGAGCTCCTGGGACATGATGGTGAAGACGTCGGTCCAGGGGGTCATCGGGTACCCCGAGATGAACCGACAGCCCTCGTCGATCGCGCCGTAGGAGATGCCGTGGCTGCCCGAGAGGAGGACCTGTTCCTCGTCGTGTTCGTTCTCCGGCACGGAGATGCCGGTGTCCGTGTCGTACTCCTCGGTCACCCGATCGTGGGCGTCCTCGAGGACGTCGAGGTTGGCCTCGAGGATGTCGTCGCTCATGGCCTCGGCCATGAGTTCCTCGATGGGGTCGAGTTCGAAGTCGACGAGGGCCGCCGTCGCGCCGACGCCGGCCGTGTTGCGCATGATCTCCTTGCCGTGTTCCTGGGCGATCGACCGGAGGTCGAGCGGGTAGACCTGCCAGTCGTGTTCCTCGGCTCGCTCCTCGAAGTCCGGGACGTCCTCGACGTCGATCTGGCCCGTGTCGTAGATCACGATCCCGCCGTCGGCCAGGTCGTCCAGGTTCTCGGTGAGGGGTTTGATCTCCTCGTTCCCGTAGATCGCGTCCTGGTCCTCGTTGCGGGCGAAGGAGTCGCCCAGCGCGAGGAGGACGTTGAACTCGTCGGCGCGCGATTTCACCGGGTCGGCCGATGCACGCACCTCAACGTACGTGTGACCGCCGCGGATGCGCGACGGGTAGTGGCGATGGGTGAACACGTGCAGGCCCGACCGCATCAGCGCCTTCGTGAAGTTCTGACTCGTCGAGTCGACGCCGTCGCCGGAGCCGCCTGCGATTCGCCAGATGATTTCGTCGGTAGTCATAGTGTGGACTCGGTCCGGGAAGGACCGCTACCACGAAATTTGGGGCGGCACACACTAAATCGTTTGCCATCCATTGACATTAAACGATAATGAAGAATGGGGATACGGCGGGGAGCGGGCGTCGACCGACGCCCCAGAAATCCCAGCCGAGAAGCCGAGAGAGGGCGACGGCACGCGTCGCAAGCGTTGCCGCCATCGGTGGCCCCGACGAACGCCACGATTCACGGAGGACCCCGCCCGGGGTGGTCCGACGCGCTCGGCCGGAGTGTCAGTCCCCTATCACTCCTCGTCGAAATCGCGGCCGCCCCGCTCCTCGATCTCGAAGATGACGCGCATGTTTCGGTAGATCTCCTCCGGCGAGGTATCGGCCGCCGGATCGTAGAGGTCGCTGGCACGCACGATCGTGGCCGCGAGCTTCTCAGACGCCGAACTGGCGTCGGGACCGCGCAGGTCCGCGGCGACTTCCCGGAGGACCGTCCGTTTCCGCTCGTCGTCGGTCATCGCCGGTCACCGGCGCTCCTGGCGGTTGAGGATGCCGACCATGTCCGCGGTCTCGGCGACCATGTCGCGGAACGCCTGGCCCGTGTCGCTGTCCTCGTCGAGGACGATCGGCTTGCCCTCGTCGCCGCCGGTGCGAATCGAGGGGTCGAGCGGAATCGATCCCAGGAAGGGCATGTCGTTGTCGGCCGCGAACGCCTCGCCGCCGCCCGATCCGAAGATGTCGTGTTCTGACCCGCAGTCCGGACAGACGAACGAGCTCATGTTCTCGACGATGCCCAGCACCGCGGTGTCGTGGCGGGCGAACATCTGGAGGCCGCGGCGTGCGTCGTCGATGGCGACGTCCTGGGGGGTCGTGACGACGATCGATCCCGTCATCGGCACGGACTGCAGGAAGGTGAGTTGTGTGTCGCCGGTCCCCGGGGGGAAGTCGACGACGAGGTAATCGAGGTCGCCCCACTGGACGTCGTCGATGAGCTGGGTGAGGGTGTTGTGAACCAGCGCGCCCCGCCAGATGACGGGATCGTCCTCGCCGAGCATCAGCCCCATGCTCATCAGCTTCATGCCGTAGGCCTCCGGGGGCACGATCTCCTCGTCCTCCGTCGCCTCGGGGGGATCCTCGGAGCCGAGCATCCGCGGGACGTTCGGCCCGTACATGTCGGCGTCGAAGAGCGCGACGTCGGCGCCCTGGTCGGCCAGTCCGGCCGCCAGGTTCACCGAGATGGTGCTCTTGCCGACGCCGCCCTTGCCCGAGGTCACCGCGATCACGTTGGTGACGTCGGGGAGGGGTTCCTCGCCGCCCTCGGTGTCCGGACCGAGCGACTCGACGCCGATCGCGTCCTCGCCCTCCTCGTCCGTGGGCTGGGTGATCGTGACGGACAGCCCCTCTGCCTCGAGCGTCTCCCGGACGTCCGCCGCGATGGCCTCCTCGCTCGGCGACCCGGGCGCCTCGAGGGCGAGTTCGACGGTGACGGCGTCACCCTCGACCGCCACGTCCTCGACGAGGTTTCCGGAGACGAGGTCGCCCCCGAGGTCTGGGTCCTCCACGCTCGACAGCAACTCGCGTACCGCTGGTTCGTCCATGCGAGTTCGTAGGGGAGAGCCGACCGATAAGGATTGTGCCACGGAGTCATTACTGTGGGAGCGAACGAGGTAACTGGAATGGGTTACGTTTCCGCCCGATGCAGCGCCGAATTTAATACCGAACAGTCCCGAGTCTGGGTATGCTCGTCGACGGGTTCGGTCGCGAGGTGAGCCAGGTCCGGATCTCCCTCACCGACCGGTGCAACTTCGACTGCGTCTACTGTCACAACGAGGGACTGGGGGACACGCGCGGGCCCCGGGCGCCCGAGGACGACGAGATGTCCGCGGACGACGTGATCCGCTTCCTCGAGGTCGCCGCGGAGTACGACGTGGAGAAGGTCAAGTTCACGGGCGGCGAACCGATGCTCAGGGATGACCTCGAGGAGATCGTCGCCCGCGTGCCGGACTCGATCACCCCCTCGCTTACGACCAACGGGACCTACCTGCCCGACCGGGCCGAGGACCTGCGAGCGGCCGGTCTCCGGCGGGTGAACGTCTCCCAGGACGCGATCGACCCCGATCAGTTCCGCGAGATCACGAAGAGCGGGGCCTACACGCAGGTCCTCGACGGCGTGCGTGCGGCCGTCGAGGCGGGCCTGACACCAGTGAAGCTCAACATGGTCGTCTTCGACCGCACGGTCGAGCACGTGCCCGAGATGGTCGATTACGTCGCGTCAGAGGAGGGCCTCCGCCTCCAACTCATCGAGTTCATGCCCGAACTCGTCGACGAACCCGATTGGGCGATCGACATCGACCGCGTCCACGACTGGCTCACCGACCGCGCCGATCGGGTCGAGGTGCGGGACATGCACCACCGCAACCGGTACTTCGTGAACGGCGGCATGGTCGAGATCGTGGACCCGGTGGGCAACGAGGACTTCTGTGCGAACTGCCATCGCGTGCGCGTGACCCACGACGGAAAGCTGAAGGGCTGTCTCAACCGGACCGACGATCACCGGTCGATGGGCGACATGAGCAAGCCGGAGATCCGAGAGACCTTCGAGGAGACCGTCGAGAACCGGGTCCCCTACTACGGCGAGTACATGGTCGAGACCGACGACGGCGAGTACGAGCGAAACGAGGCGTACGTCGACGCGCCGCTGATCTCCGACTGACGGGCCGCGCCCCCGAAAGGCGGCCGTTTCGAGGGGTTTAAGTGACGCGGTCGGGTATCACCTCCTGCGTTGCACTGTAGGGGCGGACGCCCCGAGTCCGGAAGGGCGCCAATAACGAACCAGCGCGTCGTGGTAGCCTAGCCTGGTCAAGGCGCAGGGTTGCTAACTCTGTGGCGCAAGCCTCCGGGGTTCAAATCCCCGCCACGACGCATTCCGAGACCCAAACAATGAGTTCGGAAGAACAAGACGCGGACGAGGACATTCGATACTTCGTCCGCATCGGACAGACGGACCTCGACGGGACGAAGACCGTCGAGCGTGCCCTCAACGAGATGGACGGCATCGGCCGTCGAGCGGCGAGACTCGTCGCCGACGCTGCCGACGTCGACCGGACCGCCACTCTCGGCCGCCTCGACGACGACGGCATCGACGCCATCGTCGACGCCGTCGAGAACTTCGAGGACTACGCGCCCGACTGGATGGCCAATCGCCGGAACGACTTCTACACCGGCGAGACGAGCCACGTCGTGGGCAACCAGGTCGAACTGACCCGCAATCAGGACGTAAACCGGATGCAGATGATCCGGTCGTACAAGGGCATCCGCCACGAGCGGGGCCAGAAGGTCCGCGGACAGCGGACGAAGTCCACGGGTCGGACCGAGGGTACCATCGGCGTCAACGTCGAGGAGATCCGCGAGGAACAGGCCGAAGAAGAAGCCGAAGAGGCCGCAGAGGGGGTTGAGTGATGGCGCTTCCCGGCGAGAACACCAAGTTCTACGAGACGCCCAATCACCCCTACCAGGGCGAGCGCATCGCCGAGGAGGGAGACCTCCGCGGGCGCTACGGCCTGAAGAACAAGGAGGAGCTCTGGCGGGCGCAGTCAGCGCTCCGATCGTACCGACGCGAGGCGCGACGGCTGCTCGGCGAGACCGGCGAGACCTCGGCAGACGAGTTCGTCGCCCGTCTCGTCCGCCTCGGCGTCCTGAGCGAGAACGACGGTCTCGACGACGTCCTGTCGCTCGACGTGACGGACGTCCTCGAGCGTCGCCTCCAGACGGTGGTGTACCGACAGGGCCTCGCGAACACGGTCGGTCAGGCCCGCCAGTTCGTGAACCACGGCCACGTCCTCGTCGACGGTCGCCGCGTCTCCGTGCCCTCGTACACGGTCGCGGTCGACGAGGAGGACGCCATCGCGTTCGACGAGTCCAGCCCGCTCGCGGACGAGTTGCACCCCGAACGGGCATCCAACCAGGAGTGATTTCCCATGGCTGATGATTCAACGTGGGCCATCGCACACATCCACGCCTCGTTCAACAACACGATCATGACCATCACCGATCAGACGGGCGCCGAGACCCTGGCGAAGTCCAGCGGGGGCGCGGTGGTCAAGCAGAACCGCGACGAGGCGTCGCCGTACGCGGCGATGCAGATGGCCGAACAGATCGCAGAGACCGTACAGGAACAGGGAATCGAGGGCGTGCACGTCCGCGTGCGCGGACCCGGGGGGAACTTGCAGCAGAACCCCGGTCCGGGCGCCCAGGCGGCGATCAGGGCGCTGGCTCGCGCCGGCCTCGAGATCGGCCGCATCGAGGACGTCACGCCGATCCCCCACGACGGAACACGGCCGCCGAAGAACAGCGGCTTCTAACATGGCAGGAGACTTCGACGTCGAATTCATCGAGCACGGGGACCGGGACGCCCGGTTCCTCGTCCGCGGTATCACGCCGGCCCTGGCCAACGGCATCCGCCGGGCCATGTTGGCCGACGTCCGGACGCTCTCCATCGACACGGTGCGGTTCGTCGAGAACTCGAGCGTGATGTTCGACGAGCAACTCGCCCTCCGTCTGGGCCTGGTCCCGCTGACCACGCCCGAGGGCGAGTTCGACGAGGACGACGAGATCACGCTCGCCCTCGACGTCGAGGGACCGGGCACCGCCTACTCGGGCGATCTGGTCTCCTCGGACCCGATGGTCGAGCCAGCGGACACCAACATCCCGATCATCGAACTCAAAGAGGACCAGCGCCTCGAACTCGAGGCGGACGCCGTCCTCGGTCGCGGGCGCGACCACGCCAAGCACCAGGGCGGCGTCGGCGTCGGGTACCGCCATCTCCAGCACGTCGAGGTCGTCGGCGACGCCGCCGAGTACGGCGACGACGAAGCACAGATCGTCCGGGGCGTCATCGAGGACGACGGCGAACTCGTCCCCGCGGAGGCGTTCGACAACGACCTCCGCAACCGCTATCCCGACCAAGAGGTCGAGGTCGAGGACGTCGAGGGCGCCTTCGTCTTCAACGTCGAGACGGACGGATCGATGACGGTCGACGAACTCGTGCTGCGGGCGGTCGAATCGCTCACGACCCGCGCCGAGGAACTCGAGCGAGCCGTCCAGCTGTAACCATGACGCACCCGACCCACCACCGCAGATCGGCGACGGTCGCCCCGACCCCGGGAGCGACCGCGCCGGTCGCCACGATCGAAATTGGTTTCAAGGGTCGGGAGCAAGGAGGTATTGCCCAACGAACCACGCGTTCTGCGTGGGCGTGCAGGGATAGCCGAGTCAGGCCAAAGGCGCAGCGTTCAGGGCGCTGTCCCGTAGGGGTTCGCAGGTTCAAATCCTGCTCCCTGCACTCCCAACAGCTCATTACTCTCACGGAGTCCGTAGCATGAGCAAGACAAGTCCGAGACTGAGCAGCCTCATCGCCGAGTGCAAGTCCGTCGCCCGAGACTCGGGCGCGGACGTCTGGCGTGACGTCGCCGGTCGGCTGGAGAAGCCGCGCCGGACCCACGCCGAAGTCAATCTGAGTCGCATCGAGCGCTACGCGGAGGAAGCGGAGACCGTCGTCGTCCCGGGGAAGGTCCTCGGGTCGGGGACGCTCAAGAAGTCGGTCACCATCGCGGCGGTCGACTTCTCCAGTAGCGCCGAGACGAAGATCGAACACGCCGACGGCGAGGCTCTACACCTAGAACAGGCACTCGAACAGTATCCCGAGGGATCCGACGTACGGGTGATCGCATGAGTCTGGCAGAATTCGACGCCGACGCCGTCGTCGACGCCCGCGATTGCGTGATGGGGCGCGTCGCGACGAACGTCGCCGAGCGCGCACTCGACGGCGAACGCATCGCGGTCGTCAACGCGGAGGACGCGGTCGTCACCGGCAGCGAGGAGGACGTCCTCGAGAAGTACGAGACGCGTTCGGAACTCGGCTCCGATCGCGGTCCGGCCTACCCGAAGCGACCGGACCGGATCTTCAAGCGAGCGATCCGGGGAATGCTCCCCTACAAGAAGGATCGGGGCCGCGAGGCCTACAGCAACGTTCGCGTCTACGTCGGCAATCCGTTCGACGAGGACGGCGAACTGCTCGAGGGGACCTCGATCGACCGACTCTCGAACACCCGCTTCGTCACCCTCGGCGAGATCGCAGACCACCTGGGAGCGAACGTCACATGGTAACCAACACGAGCGGAAAGAAGAAGACGGCAGTCGCGCGCGCTACCGTGCGCGACGGGGAGGGTCGCGTGCGAATCAACTCGAAACCGATTGAGCTGGTGGAGCCCGAGATGGCTCGCCTCAAGATGCTCGAGCCGTTCCGCATCGCCGAGGAGAGCCTGCGGGACGACGTCGACATCGACGTCAACGTCCAGGGTGGCGGCTTCGCCGGACAGGCGGACGCGACCCGGACGGCGATCGCCCGCGGACTGGTCGAGTTCACGAACGACGCCGAGTTGCGCGACGCCTACATGTCCTTCGACCGGACGCTGTTGGTCAACGACGTCCGCCAGCCCGAGTCCAAGAAGTGGGGCGGCCCCGGTGCCCGTGCCCGCTATCAGAAGTCCTACCGCTAGGTGATCGAACCATGATGGTACCCGTCCGCTGTTTCACGTGCGGCAAGCCCGTGGGCGAACACTGGGACGAATACAAGGCTCGCGCCGTGACGAAGAACGGCGACGAGGATCCCGAGGAGGTCCTCGACGACCTGGGGCTGGATCGGTACTGCTGCCGACGAATGCTCGTCTCCCACGACGACCTGGTCGACGTGGTCTCCCCGTACCAATAGCGTATGCCCCAGCCAACCAACCGATACGAGAAGGCGCGGATCATCGGTGCACGAGCCCTGCAGATCTCCTACGGCGCACCGGTCCTGATCGACACCGATCAGACCGAACCGATCCTCATCGCCGCCGAGGAGTACGACGAGGACGTCCTCCCCTTCACGGTGCGGAGGGGGAACTGAGATGACGCGCATCGAATCGGTCCGCCTCCGATCGATCCTCGACTCGCGCGGCAACCGAACCGTCGAGGCGGAGGTCGCCACCGAGTCCGGCGGATTCGGCCGGGCCGCCGCGCCGAGCGGCGCGAGCACCGGCGAACACGAGGCGATCGAGTTGCCGGTCGAGGAGGCCATCGCCAGCGCCCGAGAGGTCGCGGTGCCGCGACTCGAGGGGCGAGTCTTCGCCGGCGACCAGCGCGCCGTCGACGCGGCCCTCCGGACCGCCGACGGAACCGAGGACTTCTCGGAGATCGGGGCGAACAGCGCCGTCGCCATCAGCATGGCCGCCGCGAAGGCGGCCGCCGACGTGCTCGGTGCACCCCTGTACCAGCACCTCGGGGGCGCCTTGCGGGGGCGGAACTTCCCGGTCCCGCTCGGGAACGTCGTCGGCGGGGGCGAACACGCCGCCGACGCGACGCACATCCAGGAGTTCCTCGTCTCGCCGGTGGGCGCACCGAACGTCCGCGAGGCGGTCTTCGCCAACGCGGCGGTCCACCGCGAGGTGGGAGACGTCCTCGCCGAGCGCGGGATCTCCGCCGGGAGGGGCGACGAGGGGGCCTGGGCGCCGTCGATCGAGGACGCCACGGCCTTCGAGATCGTCGCGACGGCGACCGACCGCGTCGCCGACGACGTCGGCTTCGAGATCCGCATGGGACTCGACGTCGCGGCCACGGAACTCCACGAGGACGGCGTCTACCGCTACGGGGACACGGAGCGCTCCACGGCCGAGCAGGTCGACTACGTCGCCGACCTGATCGAGGAGTACGACCTGCTCTACGTGGAGGATCCCCTCGACGAGGACGACTTCACCGCCTTCGCGGAACTCACCGATCGCGTCGGCGGTGCCGACGGCGGCCCCGGGGCGACGGACCCGCTCGTCTGCGGTGACGACCTCTTCGTCACCAACACCGATCGGATCGAGCGGGGGATCACCGCGGGGGCCGCGAACAGCGTCCTCGTCAAGCCCAACCAGATCGGGACGCTCTCCGACGCCGTCGACGCCGTCGAACTGGCCACGGAGAACGGGTACGCACCGGTGATCTCCCACCGCAGCGGAGAGACCGAGGACGCAACGATCGCCCACCTCGCCGTGGCGACGGACGCCCCGTTCATCAAGACGGGGGCCGTCGGCGGCGAGCGAACCGCGAAGCTCAACGAACTCATCAGAATCGCCGACGAGGCACAATGAGCGAACACGAACCAACAGACGACGCCGATCTCGAGACCCCCGAGGAGGCGGAGCCGGACACCGAACCGGCCGCCGACGAGGCGGGCACAGACGAACAGCCCGAGGACGTGATGGCCGACGAGGAGGCCGACCTGCTGATTCCCGTCGAGGACTACCTCGGCGCCGGTGTCCACATCGGCACCCAGCAGAAGACCGAGGACATGAACCGGTTCATCCACCGGGTGCGGACCGACGGTCTGTACGTCCTCGACGTCAGCACGACCGACGAACGCATCCGCACCGCGGCCGACTTCCTCGCGAACTACGACGCCGAGCAGATCCTGGTCACGTCCTCGCGACAGTACGGTCGCTACCCGGCGAAGACCTTCGCCGACGCGATCGGTGCGCGCGCCCGGACCGGCCGCTTCATTCCGGGGACGCTCACCAACCCCCAGTACGACGGCTACATCGAACCCGACGTCGTCGTCGTGACCGACCCCATCGGTGACGCCCAGGCCGTAAAGGAGGCGATCACCGTCGGGATTCCGGTCATCGCGATGTGCGACTCGAACAACTCGACGGGCAACGTCGACCTCGTCATCCCGACGAACAACAAGGGTCGACGGGCCCTCTCCGTCGTCTACTGGCTCCTCGCGAACGAGACGCTCGACCGCCGCGGCGCCGAGCCCACGTACGCACTCGAGGACTTCGAAGAGGACGAGATCTGACGGAGCCGACGCTTTTCCCGTGCGCAGTCGGTCAGTGGCGACGCCGTCTCGCGCCAGAGAGCGTCGAGGGACGGGCCCCCGGTGCCCGCGCCGGTCGCGGCGCCGGACACCCGCGTGACCGCACCGGTTTTATTCGCCCCCGTGCATCCACCGGTATGGTCACCGCATCCGCCCCGGGCAAGGTCTACCTCTTCGGGGAGCACGCGGTCGTGTACGGCGAACCGGCCGTCCCCTGCGCCATCGAGCGGCGAGCGACGGTGACGGTGGACGAGCGGCCCGACGACAAATTGCGAGTGAACGCAGAGGACCTCAGTCTCGACGGCTTCACGGTCGAGTACGACGGCTCGACGGAGGAGGGCCCGGAGGTCGACGTCGCGGAGTCGCTGCTCGACGCGGCCATGGGGTACGTGGACGCCGCGGTCGATCAGGCGCGGGACGCAGCAGATCGACCGAACGCCGGCTTCGACGTGATCGTCGAGAGCGACATCCCCCTCGGGGCGGGGCTGGGGTCGTCGGCCGCCGTCGTGGTCGCCGGCATCGAGGCCGCGACGCGCGAACTCGGCGTCTCGCTGTCGCGGGAGGAACTCGCCGATCGGGCCTACCGGGTCGAGTCGACGGTCCAGGACGGCGAGGCGTCCAGGGCGGACACCTACTGCTCGACGATGGGCGGGGCGGTCAGGGTCGAGGGCGATCGCTGCGAGACGATCGAGGCCCCCGACCTCCCGTTCGTCGTCGGCTACGACGGCGGGGCCGGCGACACGGGCGCGCTCGTCTCGGGGGTGCGAGCGCTCAAGGAGGAGTACGAGTTCGCAGAGGACACCGTGGCCGCCATCGGGGACGTCGTGCGCCGAGGGGAGGAGGCCCTCGCGGCGGGCGACGTCGACGAACTGGGCCGCCTGATGGACTTCAACCACGGCCTCCTGTCGGCGCTCGGCGTCTCGGCCCGATCGCTCGACGCCATGGTCTGGGCGGCTCGGGAGGCCGGCGCGCGCGGGGCGAAGCTCACCGGTGCGGGCGGGGGCGGGTGCGTCGTCGCCCTCGACGAGAGCGCGGCGACCGAGACCGCCCTCGAGTACACCACGGACTGCGAGCAGGTCTTTCGGGCCCCCCTCGACGCGTCGGGGGTGCGCATCGAGGAATGACGACGGTCCTCAAACTCGGGGGCAGCGTGCTCACCGACAAGGACCGGCGGGAGATCGTCGACGCCACGGGCCTCTCCCGGGCGGTCCGTGCGATCGCCGCGGCCGACGTGGAGGACCTCGTGATCGTCCACGGAGGGGGATCCTACGGGCACCCGAACGCCGCGGACCGGAACGTGAGCGCGGAGACGGGAACGCGGGACGCCGCCGACGTGCGGGCGATCCACCGCGCGATGGGGACGCTCCTGCACCAGTTGACCGACGAACTCGGGGCCGCGGGTGTGCCGGCGGTCCCGGTGCGACCGCTCTCGGGGAGCTATCGGACGCGCCAGGGCGACGTGGCGATGGACCCCGGTCCGGTCGCGACGATGCTCGGCGAGGGGTTCGTCCCGGTCCTCCACGGCGACGTCGTCGCGTCGGTCGGGGAGGGCGCGACGATCGCAAGCGGCGACGAACTCGTCGTCTCGCTCGCAGCTGGCCTCGGGGCCGACCGGGTCGGCCTGTGCTCTTCGGTCCCGGGCGTCCTCGACGAGGCGGGCGACGTGATTCCCCACGTCGAGGAGTACGGGGACGTCGCGGCCGCGGTCGGGGAGAGCGCGGCGACCGACGTCACCGGCGGGATGGCGGGGAAGGTCCGCGCGCTCCTGGAGACGGACGCCAGCGCGTCAATCTTCGGCCTCGACGATCTGACCGCCTTCCTCGCGGGCGAGCGTCCCGGGACGACGATCGAGTGAGACGCGAGTCGACCGTCGCCCCGCGTTCGCGGTGCGGACGACGAGACAAACCCGCTCTTTTTAATACGTGGGGCCATAGGTGCCGACAACGGAGCCGTTCCGGACGCCGACGCGGCGCGATCGACGGCCGAGAGACGCCGGGGTCGTCGCCGTCGAGTTCGGGGCGGATTTCGGTACTGATCGGGCCGCACCGCGGCTTTCAGTGATCTCACAA
>JBDGUE010000027.1:0-36104 GCA_042216045.1 Halanaeroarchaeum sp.
CGTGCCTGCTCGGTCGTCGCTTCGCTCCTCACTGCGCGGGACCGGATTCGAACCGGCGGACCCCTACGGGACAGCGTCCTAAGCGCTGCGCCGTTTCCATGCTTGGCTACCCGCGCTCGCGCGTCGCCTGACGGCGACGGGTGACGGTTCGGGTGGTCGGCCCATAAACGTCACGAGGTCAGCACAGGGGCCGTCCGACGGCGCCGATCCTGCACAGCGCATAAATCGCTCGCCCTCCTGGGATCGTCCATGTACCGGGCCGGCGACGAGGTGGACCAGCGCGAGTGGCTCGAGGAACTGCAGGCCGTCGCGGATCGACTCGACCTGGACGCCCCGGCCCGATCGACGGCACAGGACCTCTTTCTCTCCCGACTGCCGGAGTCGGAGCGGTCGAAGCGGGCCGTCATGGCTGCCAGTCTCTACGCGGGGGCGCTCATCGCGGGTGAGGAGCGCTCGCAGACCGCCGTCGCCGACGCCGCGTCGGTCTCGCGCCTGGTGATCCAGCGGCGCTGGAAGGCCCTGCTGCGGGACGCGGGGTTCGAGCCACCGGAGTGGTGACTCAGGCCTCGGGGGGAAGGCGTCCCTCGCGCTCCGGCGTGAGATTGCCGTGCTCGTCGATCTCTCCCTTGACGATGCGCGTACTCGAGATGATGTCGCCGTCGTCGGCGCGGACGTGGTCGACGACGACGAGGTCGAGGGGGTCCTGACCCCGCTCCTCCCGGATCTCGTTGATGCGTTCGCCGCCGGGGCGGGTCTCGGGCGAGACGACGAGCGCGTCGAATTGGGGCTCGGTCGCGATGCCGGTCGGGTCCTCGAGGCGACGGACCTCGAAGTCGCGGTCGTGTTCTGCGGCCAGGGGGTCGAGTTCGGCGACGAGGTCGGCCCTGCGCTCCTCGTACGGGCGGACGTGTCGGTCCTCGTGGCGGGTCTTCGGCGCGAGTTCGTCACTGGTGAGTCCGACCGTGACGTCACCGAGTTCGAAGGCGCGCTCGAAGAGTTTGCGGTGACCGTCGTGGATGGGGTCGAACGTCCCGCCCAGGGCGACGTTCATACGACGCGGGAGGCGTGCCGCGGGTTTAGGGGTTGGGATTCAGGCGTCGTCCGTCGGTCCGTCCTCCGCGTCGGCGGCCCCGGCCGTGGACCCCGTATCGCTCTCGCTCCCATCACCCGTTGCCCCCTCGTCCACAGCAGCCTCCGTCGCGTCGTCCTCGCCCGCCGTCACCTCGATGGAGACGGGGCGGGAGGTGGGTTCGGTCTCCTCGAGGTGGGAGTCGAGGTTGAACAGCGTGTTCAACTCGTCCTGGACGCGACCCACGACCGTCCCGACCAGGTCGCTCGGTGCGATGGCGGTGTACTCGTAGGGGTTGTTGCCCGCGCCCTCGCTCTGGCGCTTGCGGCGCTCGACGACGTCCTCCTCGGCGAGTGACGCCAGGGCCTCGCGCACCGTACTCGGATAGAGGCCCGTTCCCTCGGCGACCTCCTCGCTCGTGCTCCACGGGGACTTCCGGAGGTGGACGTAGATCCGGGCCCGGGTCTCGGTGTCGAGCACCCAGGAGAGGATGTCGACCACGCGGCTGTCGAACTCCGACCGCGCGCGGTCGGCCTCCTCCTCGAGTCGCTCGCGGGCCCCCTCGTCGTCCCCGCGGACAACCGACTCGTCCTCGGGTGGGTCCGCGTCCACCCCCGCCGTCGACGTCGTCTCGTCGGCGCTCGTCTCGACGGGGATCTCGACGCCCTCGTCCGTCTCGTCCGTGTTACTGGATTCCTCCTCAGACATGCGTCGTCTCATCGAGGACAAAAGGTGTCGGGAGATTTAAACCCCTTGCTCAGCACACGATCGACTCGCGGAGCGCGTCCGGTCCCGCCGTCGCGAGGATCCGTCGTTGCCTGGCGGCACCGCTCTCGGCCTCGTACAGGTCGACGATGCCATCGACCCCCAGTCGGTCGGCCTCGCGGTTTACGACGGTTTCGAGCGAGCGGACGGTGCCGTCCCGGTCGAGGAGCGTCGCGTCGTGTCCGTCGCGGAGCGCCCGCCACTTGTTCTCGTCGAGGAGTTCCCGACGAACGTCGGTCCCCGCCTCCCCGTCCTCGTATCGGGCGGCCAGGTCGACGACGAGGGCGTGGACGTACTCCACGAGGGCGACCACCCGTTCCGCTCGGTGCTGGGCGTCGGGGACGCGGACCTCGACCGTGCCGTGCCCCGAGTGGGGTCTGACGTCGAACCAGAGTTCCCCCCGATCCTCGATCGATCCCGTCTGTAGCATTCGCTCCTCGAAGCGTTCGAAGTCGTCGTAGGAGTCGAAGGCCGTCGGGATCCCCGTGTTCGGCAGTCCCTCGAAGATCTTCGCGCGTGCGGAGGCCAGCCCGGTGTCGAAGCCGTTCCAGAAGGGGGAGTTCGCCGCGAGCGCCAGGACCGTCGGGAGGTGCCATCGGAGTTCGTTCGCGATCCAGACGGCCTTCTCCGGGTCGTCGACGCCGACGTGGACGTGCAATCCCGCCGTCGTATTTCGGTGCTGTGGATACCGTATCCGGTCGAGTTGGGATCGGTATCGGGGTTTCTCTGCGTGTTCGTGTTCACGCCAGTCGGCGGTCGGGTGCAGTCCCGCCGCGGCGATTCGAAAGTCGCTCTCCCCGGCGTAGGAGACGAGGGCGTCCCGGATGCGCTCGATCTGCGCGGGTGCCTCCGCGGGACCGGCGAGCGTGGGCGTCTGGGTCTCCAGGACGAACTTGAACAGTTCGTGGTCGAGTCGGCCCTCGAGGGCCGACGGCGGATCGCGGTCGTAGACCAGGGCGTCCGATCCGGCCGTCGGTCGCCCCTCGGCGTCGACCACGAAGAACTCCTCCTCGACGCCCAGCGTCCCCATCGTCTCGAACGCCTCGCGCGATCCCGAGTCCATCGTCACGAGGGAGGGGCGGGGATCCATAAACAGTTCCGAAGTCGGAATCTCACACGGGGGTCGCGACCACGGCCAGGTGATCGTCGTGGTGGGGTTCGAGGCGGGACCTGGCGACGACGTCGTACCCCTCGCGCAGGGAGGTCAGGACGTCCTCGAAGACCGCCTCCGGGTCGCGGGTGACGTCCTCGCTGCGTGCCTTGATCGCGGCGATCAGGCGACCGTCGTCCGCGAGAAACCGGCGGTTCTCGAGGGCCACCCGGGCCTGCCCTCGCGTCGCGACGTCCTGGACGATCGCGTCGAGGTCGTCCTCGACGACGTGTGCGTACGTCTCCGGCCTTCGGGCGTCCTTCAAGAGCGGGAAGAGCCGATCTCGCTCCTCGGCGACCGCCAACAGGTCCCGGACGGGCCGGGGGGCGAACTCGACCGCGTAGGTGGGCCCGGCGAAGTCCGCGACGTGGCTGACGGTGGTTCCGTTCGCCGCCCCCAGGTAGAGGATCCCGTCGCCCGCCTCGAGACCCGTGTCCAGGCCGCGTTCGAGGGTCGCTCCCAGCTTCGAGCGGTGGGGGTCCCAGCGACGCCAGCCGTCGACCACGGGTTCGCCGTATGCCGGGTCCCCCCGCGTGGCGAGCGCCTCGGTCCCGTCGAACGCGCGTCGTTCCACGCCATCGGGGAGCGTCACGCGCCGTCACCCCGCGACCGGATCCGGGCGATGCGCTCGTCCAGATCGTTCGCGAGCGACGGGCGGCGATCGCCCGAGTAGTGGTCGATTCGGGCCGCGATTGCCAGTTTGCCGGCGAGCGCGCGTGCGGCCGAGCCCCGTTCGGCTGGCTCGGTCTCGTGGACGTACTCGTGAGTGTAGATCACCCCGTGTTTCGGAGAGGGCGCACGCCCCCGGAGGTGGGCGAACAGGGCGTCCTCGGCGCCCAGGACCTGGACGGTCCCGCTGGGCTGTTTCGCCAGTTCCTCGAGGCCGCCCGCCAGGGAGATCAGTCGCGCCGCGAGCAGCGGCCCCGCGAGCATGGCCAGGTTCGGGCAGACGCCGGGCGCTTGCTGGGAGAGGAAGTCGACGAGGGCCGTTCGCTCCTCGTCGAGGGCCCTGACCCGGGTCGCGAGCGAGACGATGCGCGCCTCGACCGGACCCTCCGGGTCCCTGTCGGCCACCGTCCGGGCGTAGTCGATGCCGCCGTCGGACTCGCCGTAGTAGCTTCCGGCCCACTCGGCGAGGCGCTCGTTCAGGACGTTGGTCGTCTCGGCCAGGTCGTCAATGGCCCGCACCGCGTGGATGAGTTGCTGGTCGTCGGCCCGTTCGCGCTCTGCGACCGCCTCGCGCGTCGCCTCGAGAGTGGTCTCGTGGAGGCGGTCGTAGTACTCGTCCTCGGACCCCGCGAACCCGGATTCGACGGCCACCGCCGGCCAGTCCCGCGGTGCCGAGGCCGATCCCCCGCGAACCCGGTCGACGAGGCGCGCGCGATCCGTCGGATCGGCGTCGGCGAACCATCCCGTCGGTTGCATACCCCCGCATTCCCCGCCATCGCGTTTAAACCTACGCTCGACGGGCCGCCGAACAACAACGGTTAAACCGCCGCGGCCGGGTAGGGGACGTAAGGATGAGTTCGAGTAAGCAGGCGCGCCGGTGCGTCTCGTGCGGGATCAACGTCTCCGGCACGAACGCGGCCCGCTTCAAGTGCCCCGAGTGCGGCCACGAGATCTACCGATGCGAGAAGTGCCGCAAGCAGAGCAACCTCTATGAGTGTCCCGACTGCGGCTTCAGGGGGCCCTGACATGGGGAAGGTCGCCGCGGTCATGAAGGTCATGCCGGACGACCCCGAGGTCGACCTCGAGGACCTGCAGGAGCGCCTCGAGACGTCGCTCCCCGAGGGGGCCACGATCAACTCCGTCGAGACGGAGGACATCGCCTTCGGCCTCGTCGCGCTCAAACCCACCGTCGTCGTCCCCGACGACGCCGGGGGCACCGAGGCCGTCGAGGAGGCCTTCGGATCGGTCGAGGGCGTCGAGTCGGTCTCCGTCGAGGAAGTCGGCCGGATCTGAGACCGGCGACAATCTTTTTCCCGCGTCGCGTCCCACGTCCCGGTATGGGACACGAGGCGTTCGTCCAGTTGGCATGTCCAGAGTGTTCGAAGACGTGGGAGGAGACCCCGAGCGACCTGCCGGCACCGGACGCCAACTACGAGTGTCCGAGCTGTCACGCCTCGCGACGGACGTCGGAGTTTCTCCGGACGAATCGCGACCTCGAGACGCTCAACCAGTTCCAGGAGTGATCAGGCCCGGGCCGTCACGACGAGTGCGTCCCGGCCCAGCCAGTCCATGTGGACCGTCCTCATCTCGACGTCGGTGAAGCCGACGGACCGACACGTCGACGCGATCGAATCCGGGTCGAACGTCCGCAACACGGCGTCGGCGACCCGGCGGGCGAGGACCCGATCGGGGGTCTTCGGCCCGACGAGCAGGAGGCGGCCGTCGGGGACCATCACCCGGTGGGCCTCGGCGAGAGCGGTCCGAACGTCCGGGACGTAGGGGAGCGATCCGACGGAGAGCACCACGTCGAAGGCGTCGTCGCGATACGGGAGGTGGGTGGCGTCGCCGAGCGCGAAGGAGACGTCGGCGACCGCCGGCTTCGTCCTGGCGTACGCCAGTTGGGCCGGACTGAGGTCCACCCCGTGGACGGATCGGTCCGCACCGACGACACGCCGGGTGCTCGCCCCCGTTCCACACCCGACGTCCAGCACCCGATCGTCGTCCTCGAGGGAGAGCGCCGAGAAGTACTGCTCTCGCGTTGGCGCGAATCCCGCGTATAGGGGGCGGAGACGATCGTAGACGCCGGCCACGAGCCGATAGAACCGGGAGACGCGAGGGGGGTCGCCGAGCACCGGATTCGCCATCTCAGACCGGGGATCGGGCCCCACAGGCGTCACAGGTGAGGAGTTCCGCGCCGCGTTCGGTCGTCAGTTTGGTGTCGGGAAGGCCACACTCCGGACAGATGACGTAGGTCTCGAGGTACTCCTCGAGCACCTCGTTCACCCGCCGCTCGTTGAACTCGCCCTTGAGGCGTGCGCGGCCGCGCTCGTCGAGGTGGGCACTCGTCCCGAGTTCGTCCTGGAGGAACTTGAGGACGTGTTCGTCCTCGCGGCCCAGGGCGTCGACCGTCGACTGGAAGTTCTCGTAGACCGTGACCGACCCCTCGGGGCGCACGTCGGGGTCGGGGACGTCGAAGCGAGCCTCCTGGTCCTCGATGTCGGGCTTGGCCTCGAGTGCGCGGTCGAGTTGCTCGTCGTAGTCCATGTCGAAGGGGAACACGTACGCGCCTAAAAGCGATTCGACGTCGAGGGGGCGAATCCGCCCGGGAGGCCCGAGAACGCCGACGTACGCTTGGTAACGGGTCTCAGAGTAATACTATAACCCCCTGGTCGCTAGGATGGAGTGCAATGAAGAAGCAGGAGCTTATCCACCTTCATGGCCTCCTCGCAGAGGTAGGGAACTACTACGAGGAAACCACACCGGCCGAACTCGACCTCGAGGACTACGACTCTCTCGGCGTTCGACCGACGTCCATCCACAAATCGAAGACCGATCACAAGACCGCCGTTTTTGCCCTGGCCGACGGAATCACCGGCGCCTTCGACGGCACCGATCGCTCCGAGGCAGAGACCGTCACGGCCAAGGCCGACTGAGTTCTCGCCCGATTCGTTCGCTCGTTCGCCCAGCGGAAGCACCGGGGCCGCCGCCGTCCCGTCCAGAAACCGTCGAGAGACGCGTCTCCGTCGGCCACGACTCCTCGCCGCCGGTCGTCACTCCTCGAGGAGGTCGTCGAACTCGGGGAGGACGTCGTCTCCCTCCTCGTCACCCGGAGCGGACTCGGTCGCCTCCTCGTCGTTCTCCTCCTCGATGGCCTCGACCTCGATCACATCGAGCGGGATGTTCTCGAGTCGCTGACCGATCTCCTTGCGGGCGATGCGGGAGGCGTGCTCCTCGCGCTCGACGTTGAAGACGTCCATCTCCAGTTCCAGGGCCACGAGGCTCTCGTCCGCCGCCACGAACGCGGGTTCGAGTTCCTCGCCGCAGTGCGGACAGTGGCGCTCCCCCATGTCGATCTCCACGTAGTTGAGGTCGGGATTGAGCATGTCCCCCGTCTTGGAGATGGCGATGCGCACGGCCTCGTCCGCCGATTCGACGTCGTAGACCGGTACCGCTGCCTCGACGACCACCCTACAATCCATGGTTACGTGACAACTAGAGGCCCCCATAAAAATAGGTTGGCCCCGAACCGACACGCTTCTGTTCTGGCTCCCCGAATCCCCGGCGATGGAAACGGGTGCGATCTCCCTCGAGGACGTTCCGGGGGCCCTCGACCTGCAGGCGACCCTCGAGAGCGGCCAGACCTTCCGGTGGACCCGGGCCGACGGCGAGACCTACCGGAGCGGGCTCCCCCGCGGGGGGACCGAGTGGTACCGCGGCATCGTCGACGGGACGCCGGTCGCGATCAGACAGACCGACGCCGCGATCGAGTGGCGCGCCCCCGAGGACCCGACGGCGGGACTAGTCCGTCGGCTTCGCCTCGACCCCGAGATGGCCACGATGATCGGCTCCCTCCCCGATCAGGAGCCGATCCAGGCCGCTCGGCGTGCGTTCGAGGGACTGCGGGTGGTCGCCGAGCCCTTCTTTCCCACCCTGATCTCCTTCGTCCTCTCCGCCCAGATGCGCGTCGAGCGCATCCACGACCTCGTCCAGGCCCTCTCGCGTCGGTACGGCACCGCCCACGACCTCGACGGGACCACGGTCCACGGCTTCCCGGAGCCGGCCGCCCTCGCAGCGGCGACGGAGGAGGACCTCCGCGACGTCGGCCTCGGGTATCGCGCCCCCTACGTGCGCGAGACCGCAGCGATGGTCGCGAGCGGCGACCGCACGGCCACCGATCTGCTCGGTCTCGACTACGAGGCGGCCCGAGAGGCCGCGACCGGGTTCGTCGGCGTTGGCGAGAAGGTGGCCGATTGCGTCCTCCTGTTCTCGCTCAGATACGCCGAACCGGTACCGCTCGACACCTGGATCACCGGGGCGATCGAGTCACACTTCCCCGCGGCGGCACGGGACACCTACGCCGAGACCTCGCGGGCGATTCGGGCCCGCTTTGGGCCCTACCCGGGCGTCACCCAGACCTACGTCTTCCACTACCTGCGCCACCGCGAGGCCCTCCAGACCGAGTGATCGCTGCGACCGGGGCGGGCCGACCGGCGGGGACCGCATCACTTACCCGACTCGCGGGCGGGCACTCGACCATGAGCGAGCGCACGCGGGCGCACGTCTTCGTCTCCGGCACCGTACAGGGCGTCTACTACCGCGCCAGCACGCGCGACGCCGCTCGCGATCGCGACGTCGACGGCTGGGTGCGCAACCTCGACGACGGCCGCGTGGAGGCGGTCTTCGAGGGGCAACGGCCCGACGTCGAGGCGATGGTCGAGTGGTGCCACGACGGCAGCCCCGCCGCCTCCGTCGAGGACGTGAGCGTCGAGTACGGAGAGCCAGGCGGTCTCGACGGGTTCGAGATCCGACGGTGAACAGTATTTAGGCCGCGCCGCGCGAAGGCGCGGACATGATCACGAGCGATCGGATGGCCGTCGTGGACCGAAACGCCACGGCCCTCGGGGTGTCACAGCGACAGCTGATGGAGTCGGCCGGGAACGCGGTCGCCCGGGCGGTCAGAGCGCACTCCGATCCGGACGACGCGGTGACCGTGGTCGCCGGTCGAGGCAACAACGGGGGCGACGGGTTCGCGGCCGCACGGTTCCTCGCCGATCGCGACGTCACGGTGGCCCTGCTCGGCCGCCCGGAGTCGATCACCGGCGGGGCGGCCAGGGCCAACTGGGAGGCCCTCCAGTCGGCGGAGATCGAGACCGAGCGGGTCCGCGACTCCACGGCCCTCGATCTCGGTGATCCGAGCGTCGTGGTCGACGCCGTCCTCGGAACGGGCGTCACCGGCGCCCCGCGCGAACCCGAGCGGACCGCGATTCGCGCCATCGACGAGCACGAGGCCGCCGTCGTCTCGGTGGACGTGCCCTCGGGGATGGACGTCGACACGGGAGAGGTCGTCGACGTGGCGGTCGATCCCGATCGGATCGTCACCTTCCACGACCTGAAGCCCGGACTGGCCGACCGCGAGGACGTCACCGTCGCCGACATCGGCATCCCCGCCGCGGCGGAGCGGTTCGTCGGTCCCGGGGACCGCCTGCGCCTCGATCGCCCGGCGGAGAGTCACAAGGGTGACTTCGGCCGCGTCGTGATCGTCGGCGGTGGCCCCTACACCGGCGCACCGGCGCTCTCCGCCCAGGCGGCCCTCCGGGCCGGGGCGGACCTCGCGTTCGTCTCCGCGCCCGAGACCGTCGCCTCCGAGATCCAGGGCTACGCGGCGGACCTCATCGTGCAGGCCCTCCCGGGCGATCGCCTCGAACCGAGACACGTCGACGCGCTCCTCGAGCGAGCGGCGAGCGGGGACGTCGTCCTCCTCGGCCCGGGACTCGGGGACGCGGAGGCGACGCTCGACGCGGTGCGGGAGTTCCTCGCGGAATTCTCGGGGACCGCCGTCGTCGACGCCGACGCCCTCCAGGCCGTGCCCGGGGTCGAGACCGACGCGACGCTCGTGTGTACGCCCCACCAGGGCGAACTCGCCGAGATGGGGGGCCCGCAGGCGGACGACTGGGAGCACCGCGCCGACCGCCTCGCGGACTTCGCGGCCGACCTCGGACACGCCCTCCTGGTGAAGGGGCGCTACGACGTGATCTCGGACGGCGAGACCACCCGGGTCAACCGGACCGGGAACCCGGGCATGACTGTCGGCGGGACCGGGGACGTCCTGGCGGGGGCGGTCGCGGCCCTCGCGGCCAGACTCGACCCGGTCGATGCGGCCGGCCTCGGCGCCTACGCGAACGGACTCGCCGGCGATCGCGTCGTCGAGGAGAGGGGCTACGGTCTCGTGGCCTCCGATCTCCTCGGGGAGTTGCCCGGCGCGCTCTGGGGTGATCGACGATGACCGAGGACGACCTGACGCACACGACCGAGAGCGGCGAGGCCCAGATGGTCGACGTCGGCGGGAAGCCAGACGCGGCCCGGCGGGCGGTCGCCGCGGGCGAGATCCACCTGCACCCCGGGACGGTCGACGCGATCGAGTCCGACGAGATCGGGAAGGGCAACGTTTTGGCGACGGCCCGGGTGGGAGCGATCCAGGCGGTCAAGCACACCTGGGAGACGGTTCCCATGTGTCACCAGATCCCGATCACCAACGTCGAGACGTCCTTCTCCGTGGAGGCCGATCGGGTCGAGTTGCGCGTCGCGGTCGAGACCACGGGCAAGACCGGCTGCGAGATGGAGGCACTCCAGGGCGTGACGACCGGCCTCGGGGTGGTCTGGGACATGGTCAAGGCCGCGGAGAAAGACGAGTCGGGGCAGTATCCCGAGACCGCGATCGAGAACGTGCGCGTCCTCGAGAAGGAGAAGCGACCGCTCGAGTGAGGACGGACGAGTCAGAGACTCCGAAACCGAAGCGGGAGTGTCCTCGACGCCGACCGGGTGACTCAGACCTGGGCCAGGGAACTCGCCTTCGCGCGGGACTTCTCGACGACGACCGGGCGGGCCTCGAACTCGATGACGACCTGGTCGTCGCCGTAGTCGATGCTCTCCACGTGGGCGTTGTCGTGGACCCAGGAGACCACGCTCATGGTGTCCTCGGTCATCGGGAGCACCAGGCGTTCGCGGTGGCGGTCGGGAAGTTCGGCGTCGATCCGGTCGCGGAGGACGTCGAGGTTCTCTCCCTCGCGAGCGCTCAACGCCACGGGATCGGGGGCGAGGGCGTCGAGGGCCTCGCGCTTTCGGGCCAGTTCCGCCTCGTCGACGCGATCGATCTTGTTGAGGACCGTGACGATGGGGGCCTCGTTGCGCTCGTAGAGCGTGTCGTGGCTCGTCACCAGTTTCTCGCGGATCTCCTCGATGGGTTCGGAGACGTCGACCACGAGGAGGACCAGGTCGGCGTGGTACACCGAGGAGAGCGTCGACTTGAACGACTCGACGAGCCAGTGGGGCAGGTCGCTCACGAACCCGACGGTGTCCGTCAACAGCGCGTTCCGGCGATCCATCCCGAGACGGCGGGTGGTCGTGCCGAGCGTCGTGAAGAGGTCGTCCGCCCGTTCGGCCGTCGTCTCCAGGTCGGGATGGCGGTCCTCGTTCTCGCCCACCTCGAGGTCGGCGGCGAGCGCCTGCATGAGCGTCGACTTGCCGGCGTTGGTGTACCCGGCGAGCGCGACCAGATCGAATCCAGACTCCCGTCGCTCCGCGCGGCGCTGCTCCTCGGTGGTCTCGATTCGCTCGAGTTCCTCGCGGATGCGAGCGATCTGGTCCTTGATGTCCTGCTCGCGGCTCTCGTCGTACTCCCCGAGCCCCATGAAGCCGGGGCGTTCGTCACGCTTCGCGAGGCTGACCTTGGCCTCGACCCGCGGGAGTTCGTATCTGAGTTCGGCGAGTTCGACCTGGAGTTGGGCCTTCCGGGTCTGTGCGCGCTGGCCGAAGATCTCGAGGATGAGCGTGAATCGATCGAGGAGATCGACGCCGGTCGGGAGGGCGTTCCCGAGGTTGTACGTCTGGTACGGTCCGAGGCGATTATCGAAGACGACGGTCGTCGCTCCCGTCCGCTCGACCAGATCTGCGAGTTCCTCGGCCTTCCCCGCACCGATCTGGAGGGCCGGGTCCGCGGTGCGTGTCTGGGTGATCTCGCCGGCCACCGCGTAGCCCGCCGACTCCGCGAGGGATCGGATCTCCGCGGTGTCCGGCGTTCCCTCGTCGACGCGCTTCGCGACGACCGCTCGCCGTGTCGATTGCTGCTCTCCGGTCACTCGAGACCCCGTAGGTGGCGAATCAACTTAAGTCCCTGGCGGGGGCGCCCAGAAGAGACTTGTCGGTCCCGGCCGGAACGGGGGTATGGCCTTCGACCTCCACCTCGCCTCGCTCGGCCTGGAGTTCGGCACCGGCGGCGTGATCGGGGTGATCATGGGGTACGCGGCGAAGAAGATCGCGAAGCTGATCGCGGTGCTCGTCGGGATCGAACTCGCCCTCTTCAAGTTCCTCGAGTCGCGGGGGATCCTCACCGTCGACTGGGATCGGCTGACCGGCGGCCTCCTCGACATCACCGACGTCGCGGCCGGTGCGCAGCCCCCCTCCTGGCTGACCTCGATCGTCTCGACGCTCTCCGTCGGTGCGGGCTTCGTCGGCGGTTTCCTGATCGGCTTCAAGCGCGGGTGATCACCGCGTGCTGATCTCGTCCTCGTCCCGGATGATCCGGGTCTCAGCCGCTCCACTCGTGATGTCGTTCACCAGGTCGTAGAAGTCGTTTTGCATCCCGGCGGGGAACGTGAGGACCCCGACCCACGACCCGTCGGCCTGCCACTCCTCGCGCTCGAGGTCGCCGTACTGACGGATCTGTGACTGTGCACTGCCCGCGTACTCCGCGGGAACCTGGACGGCGACGGTGACCTCGTCGAAGCGGATCGGAATGACCGGCCGGAGCGCGTCGAGGGCGTCGTCGACCTGGCTCTCGACCGGTTCCATCGGGTCCACGTCGAAGCCCGCCTCCTCGAGGGCCGCCTCGATTCGGTCCGGCGGGTGGGGCGCGTCGTCCATCTGTGGGTTGACCGCGTTGCGCGCGATCTTCTCCACGAGGCGCCTGTGCTTTCGCTCCTCCATCTCCTTTCGCTGCTCGGCCGTGATCTGAATCTCCCCGCTCTCGACGACCTCGGGGATGATCTCGAGTGGCTCGGTCGTCCCGAAGACGGTCTCGAGGTCCTCCTCCGCGGGACGGTCGCCCCGAGACGCGTTCTCGAAGACGTCGCGGGCCGCGATGACGTCCTCCAGGTCGCCCTCGAACTCCCCCCGCTTCATCGCGAGGGCGGCGTCGGGATCGATGAGGACCTCGAAGCGTGCCCCGTGGGACTCCAACCGGGCCGTGACCGCGTCGTCCAGTGAAATCATACCACAGGGTTCGGGCGTGATCCATAAAAAAGGTGAGTGGGCGCCGGCGCACCGCGAGCGATCGGATGGACGGCCCACCGAGGGCGGATCAGGCGGTGTCCAGGCGCGTCGCGCCGACGAGGGTCCCGTCGACCGCGACGTCGATCAGATCGTCTCGAACCGTCGCCCGCCGCGTCTCGCCCCGGAAGACGACCGACTCCTCCCGCGCGTCAGTCTCGCGACCCGCGAGGTACTTCTCCGTCGCGGCCCGGATCGTCCCGCTGACCCCGCGGACCGTCACGCGCACCGGTGCGTCGTAGACGGCGTCGACGCAGGAGAGGGCCGCCCGCGCGCGTCCGGTCTCGCCGCGACGGGTCCGCACGACGAACCACCCGGTTCCGTCGTCGTGAGCGAAGTCGACGACACGGAGGTCGGCGGCCGCGCTCCCGACGTCGCCGACGAGGTTCTGTGCGGCGAACCAGAGGCTCCGCTGGAAGGCCTCTCGCTCCAGATCGGCGTCGGGCCACGTCTCGAGGGTCGCCGCCAGGTAGCGCCAGCGCTCGCGAAGGTGCTTCGGGAGGTGTCTCACGCACGCCGATTGCGGCGGGGGAACAATGGGTGTTCCGACGCGTCCCTACTCGCCGCACTGAACGGCGTCGTCGCCGGTGTACGGCGAGTACAAATCGCAGAAGTCACAGCGATGGATCGTGCCCCGTACCGAGACGCAGGCACCGTACCCGTCGCCGTTCTGGTCCGGGACGAACTTCGAGCAGTTGCCACAGTAGCTCCCGTCGCTCGGGAGGTGTGCGTACCCGACCGCGTCCTTCGACTGCTGTGG
The DNA here is from genome assembly GCA_042216045.1 of Halanaeroarchaeum sp. Taxonomy (GTDB): domain Archaea; phylum Halobacteriota; class Halobacteria; order Halobacteriales; family Halobacteriaceae; genus Halanaeroarchaeum. The sequence goes on from JBDGUE010000027.1 coordinate 13,738, forward strand.
GGTGTTCGGGCGCGAGAGGCCACCGAGTGCGGTCGCGGTGGCCTCCGAGTCGGCGACGGTCACGTCCTCGGGGTGGGGAACCGGGTGATTCGGCGTCTGGGGGTCGCCGCCGTTCCCCCCGCCACCACCGGAACAGCCGGCGAGTGCGGCCACCGCTGCGGTCCCGGCGATCCCGAGGTACGAGCGTCGGTTCGTTGCCGGCTGGTCGGATGCCATGGTCCCACCTACCGGCGTGATCGACAAAAGCGTACGCGCCGCCGTGCCCCGCCGCGTTCACCCGTCGTACCGGCCCCGCCGGATCCCCGCCGCGATCGCCTCCGGCGAGAGACGCTCGCGATTCTCGGCCACGATCGTCTCCCACTCCTCGAGGCCCTCCCGCACCATCTGCGCGTCGAGGCCGATCCGGTCGCCCAGGGCGAGCAGCGCGCGCGGACCGCGGACGTCGAGGTGGACGCGCGGGTCCGCGCTCACGGCGAATGGCGCCTCGAAGTGCTCGAGGAGGTCGACGAGTTTGCGCAGGTCTCGCAGGGCCTGCACCCGGGGGCCGCCCGACGCGCGGAGGACGCGTCCGAGGGACACCTCGATGCGGACGTCGTTCTCGACCGCCGCCTTGACGAGCACGTGGTTGACGTCTCCCTCGCCGGCCATCGGATCGCGGAGGACGTCGACGGTGGGCGTCTCGACCGCGTATCGATTGATCTCCGGGACCCCGCCTCGGACCAACAGGGCCGCCGTCTCGTCCCGTCGGTCGGAGACGGCACTCGCCACCTGTCCCTTCTCGCGGGCGGTGACCTCGATCCCGGCGACGACGTCGATTCCGTACTCGTCCGCGATGGGCTCCGGGTCCACGTCCACGGGGGAGGACGCGTCTGCCGCCAGGACGACTCCGTCGAACCCCGCGTCGGCGACGGTGGCACCGAATCTGGCGGGCGTCGTTCGACCCTCCGCCGCGACGCGCACCGCCTCGTACATGAGACGGACTACGGTCGGTCCGGAGAAAAGCGATCCGGTCCCGCCCGACTACAGGACCTCGCGGACGTTCTCGATGGCGGCCTCGCGGGTGGCGGGGTAGGCCTCGATCTTCCCCCGCAGCGAGATCCCCTCGCCCAGTTCCGGGGACCCCTCGAAGGCCGCCTGCTTGTCGAGGTGCACGAACAGCGAGTTGTTGTCGTCGACCCGGTCCTCCAGGTCGGCCTCGATCGCCCCGAGGAGGTCGCCCTCACGAAGGACGGAGAGGACGTGTCTGATCTCGTCGGCGCGCTCGACGCGTGCGGAGAGGACCACGATCCTGTCGCCGTGGTGTCCCGCCGAGACCGTTCGTTCGAGGTCGACCGCTTCGGGCAGGAAGGTCCGGAGGGCCCCCGCGACGCGCTCCTCGTCCTCGGTCCCATAACAGAACGCCCGCAAGTCGAGGTAGTGGAACGGGACGGTCATCGCGGCCGCCGAATCACGCCTCGTCGGCGTCGTCCTCGACGAGGGTCAACGCGTCCTCGGGAACGCCCTGCTCCTGGCCGTCCTCGAACTCGACCGTGTAGTTGGCGTCGCCGAACATGGTCTCGACGACCTGGGTCACCGTCCCCGTCTGACCGTCGAACTCGCTGTGTTCGTCGGATAGCTCGACGCGATCTCCGTCTTCGAAGCTCATGGGTCGACGTACTCGGTGGGGCGATGAAAAGCGAACCGATCTGCCCCGACCCGTCTCCGGCCCCGATGGACTCCTCGGTCGCGTGCCGCGCTCAGTCGGTCGGTTCGCCGAAGGTCTCCCCCTCGCGGGTCTCGGCGTCGAGGCGGCGGATCGTGGCGCTCGCGTTGTTGCCGTCGTACCCGAAGTAGACGTGCTCCGCGTAGTGGTCGGCCACGCGTGCGGCCCGCACCAGATTGTCGACCGGGACGTCGGCGGCGAGCAACTCGATCGAGAAGGGGACGGAGAGCCGATCGGCGAATCCCTTCGCGAGGGACTCGAGCCAGTACGTCGTCCCGTACTCGGTGTCGTAGAGTGTCACGACGTACTCGTCGACGTACTCGTCGAGGGCGTCGAAGTCGAGGCCGTTGCGACGGTGGAGGTGTCCCGGATAGGGATCGGGGTACAGCGTGAAGTACGTCCGGCCCGGGATGCGCTCGTCGGCGCTGGCGACGAACTCGGTCATCTCCGCGGCGCGCCAGTCCCACCAGTCCCCGATCTCGCTCTCCGCGAACCGCGTCTCACAGCGGTCGCAGTGGCAGTACTCCTCGCGCGGGAAGCCGACGTCGTCGAGGCGGACGTCCGGGTTCGCCGCCGCGGCCTCCTCGACGAGGTCGAGGAGGCGCTCGCGGTACTCCTGGACCGAGGGACAGACGTACGCCCAGTCGAAGTAGGGGCGGTCGGTCGTCGCAAGGTTGCCGTCCTCGTCCTCGGCCAGCAGGGACGGATCGGTGCGCGCCACGTCGTTGTCGCCGAACGCCGAGATCATGTTTACGGCCTCGGCGACCGGTTCGGTGTGCCGACCGGTGACGTCTTTGACCTCGTAGAACGCCCTGTCGAACTCCGCCCAGTCGAGTTCCTCCTCCTCGCGCGTGACCACGCCGAACATGGGTTCAAAACGGCCGCCGACGCGAAAAGGGTGATCACTCGGGTGGAATCGCCCGGTTTCCCGGGCGGACTGGTTCACTCGATCTTGTCGACCGTCTCCGTCGGCTCCTCGCCCTCGCCGAGGACGAGTCGCCAGATGAGGGCGATCAACAGCAGTGCGACGGCGATCTTCATGATGCGTCGGACCATACTGGTGCAGTCGGTCGGCAGCGACATCAACGTTGTGTCGGTCAGGACTCGATGTGGCTCGTCAGGTCCTCGCGCACGATGGTGTCACAGTACTCACACCGGACGCCGTCGGCCAGCACCGCGAACCTCGTCTCGACGGGTTCGCCCGCGTTGGTGATGCAGTTGGCGTTCGGACACGAGAGGACGCCCGTGACGCGATCGGGGCGCTCGACGCGGTGTTTCTCCCTGACCTCGTACCCGCGGACGATGTTGATCGTCGCGTCGGGGGCGATCAGCGAGAGGACGTCGACCTCCGACTGGCTCAATTCCCGACCCTCGACCTTCACGATGTCCTTCCGGCCGAGTCGCTCGCTCGGGACGTTGATCCCGACGCTGACCGTGTCGCCGCCCGAACCGTCGATGCCGAGGATCGCGAGGACGTGGAGGGCCTCGCCGGCGGTGACGTGGTCGATGACGGTGCCGCTCTCGATCTTGCTCACGCGGAGTTCGGTGTCGATGTCTGTCATAGCAACATGTCGAGGAGGGCCATTCGGACCGGGACGCCGTTGTGAGCCTGTTCGAAGTAGGTCGCGTTCTCGAGGTCGTCGATCGCGGGGTCGATCTCGTCGACCCGGGGCAGCGGGTGCATGATCGCGAGGTCGGAGGCGGCCCGCTCCAGGGTCTCGACGTCGATGTTGAACTCACCCGCGACCTTCTGGTACTCGTTCTCGTCGGGGAACCGCTCGCGCTGGATGCGCGTGACGTAGAGGACGTCGAGTTCGGGGAGGATCTCCTCCATGGACTCGTGCTCGCGCACCCGTGCGCCCTCCTCGTGGAGGTCGTAGCGCACGTTACGGGGGAGTTTCAGGCTCTCCGGGCTGATGAAGTGCTGGTTCGCGTCGAAGTTGGTCAGCGCGTGCGCGAGCGAGTGCACGGTCCGTCCGTACTTCAGATCGCCCATGATGCCGATCGTGAGGTCGTCGAGGCCGGCGTTCTCCCGGATCGTGTAGAGGTCGAGGAGCGTCTGGGTCGGGTGTTGGCCCGCACCGTCGCCCCCGTTGAGCAGGGGGACGTCGACGTACTCGCTCGCCATCGTCGCGGACCCCTCCATCGGGTGGCGCAGGGCGATCGCGTCGGCGTAGCCCTCGAGGACCCGGACCGTGTCCGCCAGGGTCTCGCCCTTCTTCACGCTCGAGTACTCGACCGGGCCCATGTCGACGACGTCGCCACCGAGGCGCTTCATCGCCGTCTCGAAGCTCATCTTCGTCCGGGTGCTCGGTTCGTAGAACGCCAGGGCCAGAAGCGCTCCCGGGTGGCGGTCGCGCGCGTCCGGCGGATCGCCGTCGAAGGACGCCGCGCGGTCGAGGACCTCCTCGATGTCCTCCCGCGAGAACTGTTTGGCGGTGATGACGTGGTCGTGACGCATCGCGTGTACTGGCGGTTGGGTCGGCCTTGAATGTCTCGGATGGCCCCGCACCGGTGGACGAACGGTCGTCAATTCGGGCAAATTCGGTCGAAATTCCGACCGAGACGGGCGAATTCGAGGCGAGGGCGTGGGCCCTTGAAGGCCCTCCGTCCCCCAGCGTCGGGTGCATCATGACGCTGCGAACGATCGCCCTGGTCGGCCTTGCGGCCCTCGTCCTCGCGACGGGAGCCGTCGCGGCCGTCCCCACGAACGCACAGCACGCGAACGACACGCGACGGGCCGATGGTCGCTCACCGGCGGACGGCGAGCGCGGACCGGCAGCGGCCGGCCCGCCGATCGACGTGCCAGACGTCGTCCCGGACAGGGTGGCGGCGATCCACCGGACCATCCAGTCGTTTTTGGCCGGCGACCTCTCCGGATCCCTCGGAGAGGCCCTCCAGGACCTCCTCGGAACGACTGACGCACCGCAGGGCAGTGACGGAACGATGACGACGAACGGGGGCGCCACCACGAGCGCGAACGCGACCACGGCCGCGGGCGCGTGACGATGTCGCCCCCGCTGCCCGGTCCGTCGGTGGCGCTCGCCGGCCCGGGGACCGTAGAGGCGCTCGCTGCGCTCCTCGGGAGCCTGGTCGTCGGTGGCCTCGCGATCCTGGCGGGCACGCGCCTCGTCGCGGATGAGGGCGATCTCGTCCGGGCCACGTTCACGGCCGGGGTCGGGGCGCTCGTCTGGGCGTTCCTCGACGGAATCCCGGTGATCGGTCCGCTCGTCGCGGCGGTCGCCTGGATCGCGCTCGTCCGCGTGCGCCACGACACCGGTTGGCTCGGCGCGACCGTAGCCGGATTCGTCGCCTGGATGGTCGCGGTCGTCCTGGCGGCCGCCCTCTCCTTCGTCGGGCTTCCCGTGACCGAGGTCGTCGGCGTCCCGGGCGCCTGAGGCGAACCTTCTTGTACCGAGACGAGGCCACCCGCTCGCATGCTCGCAATCGCCGGTGGGAAGGGCGGCGTCGGGAAGACCACCACTGCCCTCGGGGTCGGCGTCGCCCTGGCGGGCCGACGGCGTGACCCCGTGCTCGTTGACGCGGACACAGACGCGCCCAATCTCCACCTCCTGGCCGACGTCGCGGACGCCGGCGTCACCGCACTCGCGGACGGTGCCGACGTCGCGGACGCCGCGACGCCGTCGCCGCGGTACGAGGGAGTGTGCGTCGTCGGGTCCCGACCGGGCGCCCCGATCGAGCGGGCCCTCCGACGGCTCGTCACCGACCGACCCGTCGTGGTGGACGCACCGGCCGGTGCCGCCCCAGACGCGGTCCTGCCCCTCAGAGTCGCCGAGGCCGCGATCCTGGTCACCACACCGGACCCCGCGGCGGTCGCGGACGCCCGCAAGACCGCCTCGATCGCCCGTTCGCTCGACACCGACGTCGTCGCCTGGATGGTCGCCCGCAGCGATCGCGTCCCGGACGCCGTCGCCAGGGTGGCGGGCTCGACTCCCGTCGTCCCGGTCCCCGAGCGCACCGACCCCCCACGCGAGGCGGGCGCGGCCTTCGACGCCGCGGTCTCGGCCTGGGTAAACGCTTAACATGGCCGGGTCGCGTATCGCATGACGATGTCGGATCGGCTGTCGACTGGCGTCGAGGTCCTCGACCGGGAGCTCGCGGGGGGCCTCCCGGCGGGGAGCGTGGTGGCCTTCCAGTCGCCGCCCGCGAGCCAGGGTGAGCTGTTGCTCTACGAACTCACCCGGCCGCGACCGACGCTCTACCTGACGACCGATCGGACCGAGGAGGCGGTCGCGGACGCGATCCGCGACACGCGTGCGCCGACCGGGGACCCGGACATCCGGTACGTCTCCGGGGAGGACCCGATCGACGCCGTCAGGCGGGCCTTCCGGAGCGCGGGCGAGGAGACGACGGTGATCGTCGACCCGGTCGACGGCCTCGAACGAACCACGCGGAGTCGGTACGAGACCGTCCTCAACGAACTCGGCAACCACATGGAGAACACGGGGAGCATCGCGATCCTGCACTGTCTCGCGGGCCCGCACACGCCGACGTTCCGCGAGACCACCCAGCACATGGCCGACGTGGTCCTGGAACTCAAGACCGAGGTGAAAAGCGGGGTCATCGAGAACCGACTCGCGGTCACGAAGTTCCGCGGGGGTCGCGTCCCCCCGGAGACGATCAAACTCGACCTGTCCGAGCGGGTGCGGGTCGACACCAGCCGGGACATCGCCTGACCGGGTATCGAGAGCCCGGTTCAGCCGCCGTGGGTGTCGGGCCGCGGGACCGGTCGCTGGACCGTCACTCCTCGTCGAGGAGGTCCTCGGCGTCGACGTCCTCGCCCTCCTCGTCGAGTTCGTCGACGATCTCGTCCGCGTCGATGTCGACGTCCTCCAGGGCACCCTCGATGTCGCCGAGGCCGCCTCCGCCCATGCCGCCCATGCCCATCCCAGGCATGCCGCCGCCGTCGATGATCTCCTGGACGATGACGCGGTCGACGCCGATCTTCTCCATGACGTCGCCGAGGATCTGCTGTTTGCCCATCATCCACTGCTGGTTGTACTGGAGTTGCGGATCGCTCTCGATGTAGAGCGTCTCCTTCTCTTCGACCTCCGTCTCGGTCTCGGGTTCGTCGTCCTCGGACTCGACCGTGACCTCGGTCTCGACCTCGTCGGTCTCGATGTGCATGTCGAGGTCGACGTCGAAGTACATCGAGAGCAGTCCGGACGCGCGCTCGACGCGGTCCTCGACCGTGTCGACGATCTCGTAGTCGTACTCGACGTCCTCGCCGGCCAGCGGGTGGTTGAAGTCGACGCGGGCGCGGCCGCCGACGATGGTCTCGACGTGACCGTGCTCGCCGTCGACGTCGACGTGGGCGCCGGGGTAGCGATCGTCCTCCGGGATCTTCTCTGCGCTGACGGTCCGGACCTGGTCCTCCTGGTACTCGCCGAAGGCCTCCGCTGCGGGGACGACCACGGACCCCTCGTCGCCGACCTCCTTGCCCACGATGTCCTCCTCGACCGCGGCGAAGAGGTGGCCCTCGCCGAGGACGACGGTCCGGGGCTCGAAGGTCCGGCCCTCGGTCTCGACGCCCTCGTCCGCTGCGATCTCGCGGTCGGTCGTGTCCACGAGTTCGTCCTCGTCGACGGTCCGGGCGGTGTAGGAGAGTTTCACGAAGTCGCCCTCGTCGAGGCCGGGTGCCTCCGAGACGTCCTCGTCGGAGTCCTCGGCCGTATTCTCGTCTGTCATACCCCTACCGAGTCCCGTTCGACCCTTAAGAATCACGCTTCGTGGGTTTCGGGGGTCCGAGGTGACGCGCCGCCCGCGGAGGGACCGAGACGTGTCGAACGTGTCCGTATTCTAGAGCGTCCGATCGGCACTCAGTCCCCCAATCGAAACATACATTGACAGCCTGCGGATAGACCACGACCATGCGACGGGATCGGACCGCGACGAACGTGGGGCCACGTCCGGGCAGTGGCGACGGGCGTCGTCGCCACGACGATCGAGTGTCGGGCGGTGTACCGGCATCGCCGCCACGATGACGGAGCGGCGGGCCGAGGACGTCCTCGAGACGCTCCGGAGCCTCGATCCCTACGCGTTCGAGCACTTCGTCGCCGACCTCTGGGAGCGTCAGGGATTCGAGACGACCGTCACCGACCGCAGCGGTGACCGGGGGATCGACGTGATCGCGACCACGGAGCGACCCCACGCCGAGAAGGTCGTGATCCAGGCCAAGCGCAACGCCCCCGGGAATCGCATCGGCACCCCGGAGATCCAGCAGTACAACTCGATCAGGCGACAGGCCGACGCCGACGTCGTGGTCGTCGTGACGACCAGCGGGTTCACGGCCGGGGCCCGCGAACTGGCCGACGAGTTGAACGTAAAGCGGGTGGACGGCGAGCGACTCGTGGAACTCCTCGGGGACGCGGACGCCGAGGACCTCCTCGACGCGTATCGGGGACCCCGGTCCGACTCTCGGTCACGACAGACCACCCTGGACGAGCAGATCGGCGAGGAGTCGGCGAGCGAGCACGCGTTCGTGTCGCGAGCGGTGACGCTCCTCCGCGGGGCGGTCGTCCTCGCCGCCATCGGCGCTCTCGCCTACGCGCTCTTCCACGCCGGCCTCCTTCCCGGCGTCTGAGTCGACCCTTCCCGGCGTCTGAGTCGACCCTTCCCGGCGTCTGAGTCGACCGCCGCCGACGGGGATTCCATCGGGATCGACCCTTTTTCCTCTCGGCACCCCATCCCGGGGACATGTACGAGGTCGAGGTGAAAGTCCGCACAGACCACGAAGCCGTCCGGGAGGCACTCGCCGCCCGAGGGGCCACCCGAATCGGGGCCGTCGAGCAGACCGACGTCTACTACGACGCCCCACATCGGGACTTCGCCGAGACCGACGAGGCCCTCAGGATCCGCCGCGAGGACGACGGCGAGACCAGCGAGGCGGCGCTCACCTACAAGGGACCGCTCCTCGAGGAGGCGTCGAAGACTCGAGAGGAGATCGAGACCGCGCTCGTCGAACCGGACGCCGTCGACGAGATCCTCGACGCACTGGGCTTCGCTCCGGCCGCCACAGTGCAGAAGTCCCGCGAGCGGTGGCGACTGGAGGGATTCGTCGTCTCGCTGGACGCGGTGGAGGACCTCGGCCAGTTCGTGGAGGTCGAGACGGCGGTCGAGACCGAGGACGAGGTCGCGTCGGCGCGCGACGGGGCCCGAGACCTCCTCCGCTCTCTCGACCTCTCCCCGGGCAGCCAGATTCGCACCTCCTACCTCGGCCTGCTGCTCGCGTCGTCGTAGCCGGTATGCGCGGGGAGAATAATCCGGCGGTGCGTTCTTTTCGCAAGTTATAGGAGCGGCGCCGGGCAAGATTCGCCAATGACCGACCGCAACATACGCATTCAGTCCCTCGACCGCGGCGCCGTCGAGGACCAGGAGGTGGAGATCGTCGAGCGAAAGGGCATCGGCCACCCCGACTCCCTCTGCGACGGGATCGCGGAGGCGGTCTCCCGGGCCCTCGCCCGCGAGTACGTCGACCGGTTCGGACGCGTCCTCCACTACAACACCGACGAGACCCAACTGGTCGCCGGCGACGCGGCACCCGCCTTCGGCGGCGGCGAGGTGATCGAGCCGATCTACGTCCTCATCGTGGGGCGGGCGACCAAGCACTACGAGGGCGAGGCCATCCCCGTCGACGCCATCGCCCTCGAGGCGGCACGGTCCTACCTCCGGGAGACGCTCCCGAACCTGGACCTGGAGTCCGACGTGGTCGTCGACGTGAAACTCGGCGAGGGGTCCGGGGACCTCCAGGAGGTATTCGGCGAGGACGGGACGCGGACGCCGATGGCCAACGACACGAGTTTCGGGGTCGGTCACGCGCCGCTCACGGAGACCGAACAGATCGTCCTCGACACCGAGCGCCGTCTGAACGGCGAGTTCGGAGAGGATCATCCCGCACTCGGCGAGGACATCAAGGTCATGGGGAAACGCGAGGGGGACGTCATCGACCTGACCGTCGCCGCGGCCATGGTGGACACCCACCTCCCGACGATGGAGTCCTACGAGGCAGAGGTCGAGGCGGTCCGGGAGTTCGTCGCGGACCTCGCGGGGGCGCACACCGACCACGAGGTGCACGTACACGTCAACACCGCCGACGATCCCGAGGAAGGGTCGATCTACCTCACGACGACGGGCACCAGCGCCGAACAGGGCGACGACGGCTCCGTGGGTCGGGGCAACCGATCGAACGGCCTCATCACCCCCAACCGATCGATGTCCATGGAGGCGACGAGCGGGAAGAACCCCGTCAACCACATCGGGAAGATCTACAACCTCCTCTCGAACCGGATCGCCACGCACGTCGTCGACGAGGTGGACGGCATCCGCGATCTGCGCGTGCGACTGCTCAGCCAGATCGGATCGCCGATCGACGATCCCCACGTTGCCGACCTCCACGTGACCACGGCGGAGGGCGTCACGCTCGCCGACATCGAGGGGGACGTGCGGGACATCGTGGACGACGAACTCGCCCACGTCGCAGACGTCACGGACCTGATCATCGCCGGCGAACTCACCACCTTCTAGCGAAGTGGGTAAGGCCCGGCGGGCCCTACTCGAGGTATGACGGTTCCCGGAGCCGACGTCGTCCTCGTTCGCCACGACGACATCGGCGTGAAGTCCGCCCACGTGCAAGCGGAGATGGAGGCGCGTCTGGCGGACCGCATCGACGCCGTCCTGGCCGATCGCGGCCTCCCGGGTACGATCGAGCGCGAACCGGGGCGGCTCTTCGTCGAGACCGGTGAGCCAGCGGCGGCCGCGGTCGCGATCACCGACGTCTTCGGCGTCCACTCGGCGAGTGCCGCCCGCCAGGTGGCGCCCACCATGGACGCGATCACCGACGCCCTCGCGGCGGTCGCAGTGAAGCGCTACGACGGGGGGACCTTCGCGGTCGACGCGCGCCGCACCGGCGCCCACGACTTCACGAGCCAGGACGTGGGCCGCGAGGGCGGGACGGCGATCTGGGAGGCGGTCGCCGACCGGTTCGAGCCGACGGTGGACCTCGACGACCCGGATCACCGATTCGCCGTCGAGGTGCGGGACGGCGCGGCCTACGTCTTCACCGACGAACGCGAGGGGCCTGGGGGTTTCCCGGTCGGCTCGCAGGCGCCACTCGTCGCCCTGGTGAGCGGCGGCATCGACTCGCCGGTCGCCGCCTGGCAGGCGATGCGACGGGGGGCACGGGTGGTTCCACTCTACCTCGACCTCGGCGACTACGGCGGTGTGGACCACCGCGCACGCGCGCTCTCGACGGTCGAGACGCTGGGCCGGTACGCGCCCGACCAGGACCTGCGGCCGCGTGTCGTCGACGTGGAGGGGGTCGTCGATCGGCTCGTCGAGTCGGTGGACTCGACGCGCATGCTCTCGTTCCGGCGCTTCTCCTATCGCGTCGCAGAGCACGTCGCGGATCGGGAGGGGGCGACGGGCATCGTCACGGGGGAGGCCCTCGGACAGAAGTCGAGCCAGACCGCCCGGAACATCGCTGCGGTGGACCGAGCGACCGACCTCCCGATCCACCGGCCGCTGTTCGCGATGAACAAAGAGGAGATCGTCGCGCGGGCCCGCCGCATCGGGACCTACGAGGACGCGACGGTCGACGCGGGCTGTGACCGACTCGCACCGGAGAAGCCGGCCACGCGGGCGACGCCGGCGGCAGTCGCGGACGCCGAGCCAGCGGACCTCTTCACGTGGGCCCGCGAGGCGGCCGCGGACCTGCAGATCCACCCCGACGAGGTGACGGCGCGGTGACGACCGTCTGCGTGCTCGGTGAGGACGACGTCGCTCTCCGGGCCGACCTGCTGGCCTACGAGACGGCACGATCGGCCCTCGCACCGTACGACCTCTCGGAGCCATACGACAACTGCCTGGCCCTCGAGACGGTGAGCCTCGGGGCGAGCGTCTCGCTTTTGAACGACCTGGACTGGTACCTGCGACGAGTGGCCAAAGGGGCGTTCGTTCGCGACGGATCCATCAGCGAGGAGGAGTGGCTCTCGCGGGATCTTGCGACCGACGTCCGAAACGGGGACGTCGATCCCGGGGCCACCGGCGACCACCTCGCGATCTACGGGATCGACGACGGCGCCCTCGTCGAACCAATGTACGCCGCCCGCACGGTCGACGGGGTCCCGGAGTACGACCTCCGCGACGTCGAGGAGACGGTCGTGGTCCGCGTGACCGAGGCCGAGTTCGACTAATCGAAGAGTCCCGTCGAGAGGTATCGCTCCCCGGTGTCCGGAAAGAGCGTGACGACGAGGGGGTCCGTCCGCGTCTCCGCTACTCGTCTGGCCACCCGCCTCGCGGCGACGCTGGCGGCGCCACTCGACTGGCCGACGAGGATCCCCTCTTCGCGTGCCAGTCGTCGGGACTCCTCCTCGGCCGCCGCCAGCCCCACTCCCTCGACGTCGTCGATCACCTCTCGATCGACGGTCTCCGGAACGAAGGAGGGCCCCATTCCCTGGAAGTCGTCGGGAGCGGGCGCACCTCGCGACACGAAGGGGTTCGAGTCGGGCTCGACCGCCACGATCGAGATCCCCGGAACGGTCTCGCGAAGGTATCGACCGGTGCCGGAGATGGTTCCGCCCGTGCCGACCCCGGCGACGAACGCGTCGACGGTCCGATCGCCCACCTGGGATTCGATCTCCGGACCGGTCGTGCGGTAGTGTGCCGCCGGATTCGCCGGATTGGAGAACTGCGAGATCCGATGGGCACCCGACTCGCGCGCGATGGCCTCCGCCCGGTCGTTCGCGTCGCCCACGTCGCCGTCGACCAGTTCGATGTCGGCCCCGTACGCTGCCATCACTCGGCGACGCTCAGCGGACATTCCCTCGGGCATCACGATCGTCAGGTCGTACCCGCGTGCGGCGGAGACGAGCGCCAGCCCAATGCCCGTGTTCCCGCTCGTCGCTTCGACGAGGCGGTCCCCGGATTCGATCTCGCCGTCTGCCTCCGCGGCCGCGATCATGGCCCGGGCCGGCCGATCCTTCGCCGATCCGCCAGGGTTGGCGGCCTCGACCTTGGCCGCGACCGTGGCCCCCGACGGTCCGTCGACCTCGACCAGGGGCGACCCGATGGTCTCCTCGATGGACTGCTGCATGGACGGGGTCTACCGGGCGAACGCCCATACGGGTGCCGCAGGGGATCGAACTCGCCGCGAGGCGCTGCCGGGAGCGGGGAGGTTAAACGCGGTCACCCGGTTAGCGTCCAGCATGGAATCGATGGAGCCAGACCCGGACTGGGACGCCGACGCCAACGCGGCCGTCGTGGAGACCTTCGCCGCCCTCGACGAAGAGACGACCGTCAGGGTGTGGGGTGCGGACTGGTGTCCCGACACGCGCGAGACGCTGCCGGCGCTCGCGGCCGCCCTCGAGGCCGCCGGGGTCGACGACGAGCGGGTCGAGGTCGTCTCGGTCGACCGTGAGAAGAACGGACCGGGGACCGAGGAGTACGACGTCGAGTACATTCCCACCGTCGTCGTCGAGCGCGACGGCGAGCGACTGGCGCGGTTCGTCGAGTCCGCCGACGTCTCCGTGCCGGTGTACATGGCCGAGCGCCTCGATGCCGACGGTCGAGGCGATGACTGATCACGTTCGTGGCCACTTGAAGTGAGAGAGGGGACAACATTTACACGGTCGTGGGTCGTCGTCGGCACACATGCACGAGACCGTCCTCCTGGTCGGCGGTGGCGGCCGGGAACACGCCATCGCGAGAGCGCTCGCAGACGTGGACCTCTACGCCTGTGCGAGCAACCGCAATCCCGGCATCGCAGGGATCGCCCGGGAGATGCAGACGATCGACGAACGAGACGCCGACGCCATCGTCGAGTACGCCGAGGCGATCGGCGCGACCCTCGCGGTAATCGGCCCCGAGGCCGCCCTGGAGTCGGGCGTCGTCGACGCCCTCGAGGACGCGGGCATCTACGCGTTCGGGCCGCGGGCCGAGCAGGCCCGCATCGAGACGGACAAGGCCTATCAACGGCGGTTCATGGTCGAACACGACGTCCCGGGAACGCCGGCCTTCGAGACCTTCGAGGACGCCGACAGTGCCGCTGACTACGTGGCCGCTGTCGACGGGGACGTCGCGGTGAAGCCACGGGGACTGACCGGCGGCAAGGGCGTCCGGGTGACCGGGGACCAGCTCACCGCGTCGGAGGCCGTCGAGTACGTCCGGGAGAGCGGCTACGAGGAGTGGGTCGTGGAGGAGCGTCTCGTCGGCGAGGAGTTCACGATCCAGGCGCTCGTGGCGAACGGAGACGTGAGGGTCACGCCCGCAGTCCAGGACCACAAGCGCGCCTACGAGGGCGACGAGGGACCGAACACCGGCGGGATGGGCAGTTACTCCGACGCCGCCTTCGCCCTCCCGTTCATGACCGAGGAGGACTACGACGACGCCGTCGAGATCATCGAGAGGGTCGTCGAGGGCCTCGAGGACTATCGAGGGGTCCTCTACGGCCAGTTCATGCTCACCGCCGACGGACCGAAGGTGGTCGAGTTCAACGCCCGATTCGGCGACCCGGAGGCGATGAACACGCTTCCCGTCATGGAGACCGACTTCCTCGACGTCCTCCGGGCGGCTCGCGAGGATGAGCCCCTGCCCGAACTCGCCTTCGACGCGCGGGCCACCGTCTGCAAGTACGCGGTCCCGGCGGGCTACCCGACGGACCCCCAGGCCGGCACGCGGGTCGCCCTGGACGAGGACGACGTGGGCGACGCGCTCCTCTTCTACGCGTCGGTCGACGAGCGTGACGACGGCATCTACACGACCACCTCGCGGTCGTTCGCGGTGGTCGGCCGCGAGGACACCATCGCGGAGGCGGAGCGCGTCGCGTCGCGGGCGCTCGCCGACGTCGACGAGGGATTCCACGTCCGACGGGACATCGGCACCGAGGACCTCGTCCAGTCGCGAATCGATCACGTGGCCGCCCTGCGCGGGGAGTGACCGCGCGGCCCCACGTTCTAAGTGGGTCGTCGACGAACACTCGCACATGGCAGACGACGTCATCGGCCTCCTCCGCGAGGCCTACCACGACGAGATCGAGACGGTCATGAACTACCAGGCGAACTCGATCGTCCTCGACGGGGTTCGCGCGGAGGAGATCAAGACCTCCCTCGAGCAGGACATCCAGGAGGAACTCGGACACGCGCGTCAACTGGGCGAGCGGTTGAAGCAACTCGACGAGGCCCCGCCCGGTTCGATGGACTTCGAGGCGCGGCAGACGAGCCTCCAGCCGCCGAGCGACACGACCGACGTCCTCTCGGTGATCGAGGGGGTCCTGGAGGCCGAGGAGGACGCCATCGAGACCTATCGGCAGTTGATCACCGCCGCCGAGGAGGCAGACGACCCGGTGACGGAGGACCTCGCCGTGACCCTGCTCGCCGACGAGGAGGCCCACCGCACCGAGTTCCGCGGCTTCCGGCGGGAGTACAGCGACGACTGACCCCCGGCCGAGTCCGAACCCCTTTTACTCGCCGCCAGCGTCTTTCGGTGCGGCATGAACGCGACCCTCGCTCTGCTCGCACTGCTCACGGGGACGGTGACCGGCGCGGTCTTCGCGTTCCTCCGGGTGCCGATACCGGCCCCACCGACGCTCTCCGGGCTGCTGGGCATCGTGGGGATCTACCTGGGGTATCGAATCGTCCAGTGGGCGGGCGTCCACGTCGACCTCCTCGGCGCGCTCGGCGTCTGAGTGGTGGCGGGCAGGCGTCACTGCCGGGGACGCGAGCCGGGGTGACGCACTCCCGCCGTGTTCGACCCGCGCGGTGGCTACGTGATGGGACGGAGTGGACCGGCAATCGCGTATAAACCCACGGCCCGGCGGTCGGGGCGAAAGAGGCGTCCTCAGTAGCTGCGTTCCTTGGGCTCGTAACTGGTGTCCTCGCCCTCCAGGAGCACCGGTCGATACCATATCTCTGGGTCGCCGTCGTTCCAGGACAGCATGGTGTGCTTGATCCACTCGTCGTCCTTGCGCTCCTGGTGCTCCTTGCGCCAGTGGGCGCCGCGGAACTCGGTGCGCGCGAGGGCACCCATCGCGATGGTCTCTGCGACGTCGATGACCGAGCGGGTCTCGATGGTGTGCTGGAGGTCCGTGTTGAACGTCCGCGACGGATCGGAGACGTAGACGTCGGCGTACATCTCCCGGGCCTCGCGGATCTCCTCGAGGGCGGTCTCGATCCCCGACTCCTCGCGGAAGACGTTGACGAACTCGGTCATCGCCTGCTGGACCTTCTTGCGGATCTCCATGTGCTCGACCCCGTCCTCGCGCGAGAGCAGTTCGTCGATGCGCTCGTTCTCGGCCTCGACGGCGGCCTCGACGACCCGCTCGGGGTTCGAGGTGCCCCCGTCGGTCGCCGCGTCCTCGACCGCCGGTTCGACCTCGCCGAGGTCGGTCGGCCAGTCGACGTCAGCACGCTCCGCGTCCGGGTCGTCGCCGACCGGGATCATCGCGTCGCCGAGGTCCTCGCCCGCGGCGTGTCGTCCCGCGCGGGCCCCGAAGACGAAGAGGTCGGGGAGCGCGTTGCCGCCGAGGCGGTTCGCTCCGTGGAGGCTCACGCAGGCCGTCTCGCCGGCGGCATAGAGCCCGTCGATGACCGTCTCGCCGTGTTCGTTGGTCTCGATGCCGCCCATCATGTAGTGCTGGCCGGGCTTGACGGGCATCGGCTCCTCGAGGGCGTTCACGCCCTCGAAGTCCTCCGCGAGGTGCACGATGTTCTCGAGTCGGTCGAGGATGCGCTCCTCGCCGAGGTGACGCATGTCGAGGTAGACGTACTCGTCCTCGATGCCCCGCCCCTCGTTGACCTCGGTGAGTTCCGCCCGCGAGACCACGTCGCGGCTGGCGAGTTCGCCGTCGTTCGTGGCGTAGCCGTACTCGAACATGAACCGCTCGCCGTGGCGGTTGAACAGCCGACCCCCCTCGCCGCGGACCCCCTCCGTGATCAGGACGCCCGTCGAGGGAAGGGTCGTCGGGTGAAACTGCACCATCTCCATGTCCTCGATGGGCACCCCTGCCCGGTAGGCCATGGAGATACCGTCGCCGGTGTTCGCCACGGCGTTCGTCGTGTGGTCGTAGGCCTGCCCCGCGCCCCCGGTCGCGAGGATGACGCCCTTGCGGGCCTTGAATCCGGAGACCTCCCCGGACTTGACGTCCATCGCGACGAAGCCGTGGGCGGTCCGGTCGGCGGGGTCGTCCTCGTCGGTGACCGCGAGCCGGGTGACGAACCACTCCTGGTAGACGTCGATGCCCCGCTTGACGACCTGTTCGTAGAGCGTGTGCAGGAGGTGGTGACCCGTCTCCGCCCCAGCGTAGGTTGTGCGCGGGAAGGAGAGACCACCGAACGGTCGCTGTGAGACGGTGCCGTCCTCCTCGCGGGAGAACGGCATCCCCCAGTGCTCGAGTTGGATGACCTCCTCCGGGCTGGTCTGGGCGAAGGTCTCCACCGCGGGGGCGTCGGCGAGGTAGTCAGACCCCTTCATCGTGTCGTAGGCGTGGTCCTCCCAGGAGTCCTCCTCCTGGAGTGCAGCGTTGATGCCGCCCTCCGCGGCGCCGGTGTGACTGCGCACGGGGTGGAGTTTCGAGACGATCGCTACGTCCGCACCTGCCTCGTGCGCGGCGATGGCTGCGCGGAGTCCCGCGCCGCCGCCCCCGACCACGAGTACGTCGTGTTCGTACATTGCTTACCAGAATTTGAGGTTGTTCTTGACTGCCTCGCGCTTCAGCTCCTGGATGTGCTCGGTCAGCGGAATGTCCTTCGGGCACACCTCCGTGCAGGAGAACTGCGTCTGACACCGCCAGACGCCGTGTTCCTCCTCGACGATCTCCAGGCGCTCCTCCTGGCGACGCTCGCCCTCGCGCTCGTCGAAGTAGAACCGGTAGGCCTTGTTGAGCGCCGCCGGTCCGAGGTACTGGTTGTCGCCGGCGGCCACGTTGCACGACGACATGCAGGCCCCACACCAGATGCACCGCGTGCTCATCTTCACCTTCTCGCGGTTCTCCGGCGTCTGGTGTTGCTGCTCGTCGGGCCCCGGCAGGTCGTCGGGATCGAAGAAGGGCTCGACGGACCGCATCTGGTCGTAGAAGTGCTCCATGTCGACGACCAGGTCCTTCACGACCGGCCGGTGGGGGAGCGGTTCGATCTGTACCGGTTCCTCGAGGTCGGCGATCTGGGTCTTGCAGCCGAGGCGCTGACTGCCGTTGACGAAGAGCGCGTCGGACCCACACACCGCCTGCCGACACGAGTGTCGGAAGGTGAGCGTC
This sequence comes from Halanaeroarchaeum sp., assembly GCA_042216045.1. Classification (GTDB taxonomy): domain Archaea; phylum Halobacteriota; class Halobacteria; order Halobacteriales; family Halobacteriaceae; genus Halanaeroarchaeum. The sequence continues at coordinate 31,704 of JBDGUE010000027.1, forward strand.
GGATCGTGGCGATCCCGAGCGTCCATCAGCGCGTCGAGGACCGTCATCCCCTCGAAGCGGGGGACGTGGAAGGTGTCGAATCGCGGCTCGTCCTTCTCGGCCACCTCGGGGTCGTACCGGAAGACCTTGAGCTCGACCGTCTCGCCCTCGATCGAGGACGCGTCCGCCGATTCCTGCTCCGCCCGTCGCGCCGCCTTGTCCTTCAGGCGCCGGGTCTGGGGTGGTGCTACCTCGTCGTCCTCCGTCTCGGATGTCTCCGTGCTCATGTCAGAGTCCCCCTCCACTCATAGCCAGTGCGACGCGGACGCCCTGAACCACCAACAGGAGACCGCCCACCGCGAGGATCCACCGGAGCGCCCGCTTCGGCGTCCCGGTGAGACCCTGGTTGATCAACGCGTTGTAGACCCCGTTCACGCCGTGGAAGGCGCCCGCGACGAGGAACAGGAGCAGCGCCGCGAAGTACCCGATCTGTTGCATGCGATACTCGGTCCCGGCGAAGGTGATCTCCGCGGCGTGGTTCACGAAGTGAAGCCAGAAGAAGTGAAACATGAGCGTCACCACGAGAACGGCCGCGGTCACTCGCTGGAGGAACCACAGCGTCGACCCCGACTCGAAGGAGGAGTACCGTTCCGCCATCAGAGGGCTCCCCCCAGGAAGTTCGGAACGCTCGCGACAACGACGATCGCCGTGATCACGAGCGATGCGTAGAAGCTCTTCGCTTGCGATTCGAGTCCGACCCCGAGGTCGACCAGGAGCAGGCGGATGCCGTTGAGCGTGTGGAAGACGGCGACCGCCAGCAGTCCCACCTCGAGGACGCGGACCAGGAGGATGCTCTCGAGGCTGTGCAGGGTCTCCGTGTACACCGCGGGCCCAGCCAACGCCGAACTGAGCACCGCGATGTGGGCGAAGAGGTACCCGATCAGCACCCACCCGGTGAACTTATGAAATACCCAGGCCCACATTCCAGCCGAGAACTCGGTCCAGCGGCCGAAGTCCTCGACGAGGCCCCGGTCGTACGACTGACTCATACCACGTTGACGTGGTGACCCACAGCACATAGAAGTTACTACCCGGCGATCACGGACGACGGGCGGTCCGCAGGCACCCCCAGGTCCGGTCCGCAGGCATCCCTATGGCCCCTCGTCGCCGTTCGTGGCCGCTTCGAAGTTCCGGTAGGCCCGCATGGTCGGGTCGTCGAGTTCGACCAGATGACAGAGAGGATTGCCGGGATAGACGACCGGGTTCTCGAGCACGCCGACGAGGAGGCCAGTAAAGGGCGCACGAACCGCCGTCGACGCGGTCTTGAACGGGTTCGTGATCGTGGCGATACGCTCGCCCGCCTCGATCACGTCGCCCCGTTCGACGTGCATCTCCACGAGGCCGCCGGCGTCCGCGCGCAGCCACGTCTTGTGCTCGGTATCGATGATCGTCCGCCATCCGGGCCACGAGACCGATTCTCCGGGCCGGAGACCGTACTCGGCGAAGACGCTCGCGACCCCATCGAGCGCGCGGTCGATGAGCGGCCGCTGGAAGCGGTGGGCTTCGCCCATCTCGATCGTGATGGTGGGGGCGCCGGCGTCGGTCGCCTCCCGGCGGAGCGTTCCCTCCGCGCCCTCGGAGTCGATGATGACGTGCGATCCGAAGGCGTGCGCGAGACGGGACACCGACGCCTCGCCCACGTCGGCGCGGACGTGGAGCATGTTCGTCCGCCCGCGCGTCGACGTGTGGAAGTCGATCCCGAGGTCGGCGGGCGCGATGAAGTTCCGGAATATCTCGTGGGCCATCCGCTTGGCGCTGGTGCTCGTCCCGTCCCCGGGGAACGAGCGGTTGAGGTCGCGATCGTAGATCGGCAGGTAGCGCTGCTGGAAGAGAAATCCGGGGACGTTGAGGACCGGGAGCAGTATCAGCGTCCCGTGCAGTCCCCCGTGGTCCCACTCGTAGGCCACCTCCCGGACCACCTCGATCCCGTTGAGTTCGTCGCCGTGGGCCGCAGCGGAGAGGAAGACGGTCGGTCCCGGTTCCTCGCCGTTCACGATGGTGACCGGGACGCGGATCGGGTCGCCCATGTAGGTCTCGCTGATGCTGTAGCGAATGTTGGCCGTCTCCCCCGGATCCACGCGCCCGCCGATGTAGGTGAACGGCTCCGCCGCCATGGATCCCCTCGGGAGGGGACGGTTATACGTGTTCGGTGGCGGTGCCGAACGGTTTTATCGCCGCCGATCGTACGGCGCACATGGACAGGCCCGTCTCCGTTGGCGTCCTCAGCCTTCACTCGAGCAAAGAGACCAAGGCGATCGTGAACGCGATCGACGACCTGGGTCACGACGGAATCTGGTTGCGGGAGGACAACCTCGTGGTCGACGTGACGAACGACGGAGCCACGATCGAACCCGACGTGGACGTGATCGTCAATCGATTGCTCCTCTCGAAGACCGAACAGCCCTCCGAACTCCTCGGCCTGGCGAAGAGCCTCTCCCGACTCCGACCCACCCTCAATCGCCCGGAGGCCGTGCTCCCTGCCTTCCACAAGTTCGCGACCGCGACGGCACTCGCAGACGCCGACGTCCGTCTCCCGGAGGCGTTCCTCTCCCTCGACGCCGATCGACTCAACGAGGAGCGGGCCCGATTCGGCGACGAGGTCGTCTTCAAGACGGCGATCGGCACCCACGGGGGCGGGACCTGGAAGATCGGCCGCGACGAGCTGGTCAATCCCCGCGTGGGCGACCGGGTCGCGTTCCTGCAGGAACTCGTCGAGCAGGACGGCGAGACGCGTCACAGCGACCTCCGCGTGTACGTCGTGGACGACGAGATCGTCGCGGCGATGAATCGCTTCGCCCCGGAGAACGACTGGCGGACGAACGTGGCCCTCGGCGGCGACGTCGAGGGCGTCACCGACGTCCCCGAGGCGGCCGCGGAGATGGCACTCGAGGCGGCGTCGGTCCTCGGTCTGGATTACGCGGGCGTGGACCTCGTCCGGGGCACCGACGGGTGGTACCTCCTCGAGGTCAACCCGACCGCCGGCTTCAAGGGACTGTTCAAGGCGACCGGCGTGAGTCCGGCCGCCCGGATCGCCAGGCTGGCCATCGAGACCGGCGGCGGTGACGTCGATCCCGCGGCGGTGGACCGACTCGAGGGGGTCCTCGACGACTCGATGCCCGAGACGGTGGTGCGTGAGCCGAGCGAGACGGAGGAGAGCAGAAAGACCATCGGCTACGTCGAGGACGTCCTCGTCAGCGGGACGAGCGGGACCGAACGGGTCCGATCGAAGTCGGACACCGGAGCGTCGCGAACGAGCATCGACACGCGGCTGGCGGCGAAGATCGGCGCCGGCCCGATCAAGAGCATGACGAAGGTGAAGTCGGGGAGTCACAAGGGCGGGAAGTCGCGTCCGGTCGTCGACATCGTCGTCGGCATCGGTGGCGATCGACACACGGTCCAGGCGAGCCTCGAGGACCGGGGGCACATGGAGTACCAGTTGCTCCTCGGACGGGACATCCTCTCGGACTACCAGGTCGACGTGCGCCGGCGGAGCGACGCCACCGAGCGGGCCCAGGACGAAGAGGAGGAGTGATCAGTCGATCGCCCGCCAGAGGTACAGGCTCGCGTAGCTCCGATAGGGCCGCCACCGCCTGGCGACCGCGCGCATCCCGGATCGGTCGAGGTCCGGGTCGACCACCGATCGCATCGCCTTCCTGATCCCGAGGTCCTCCACGGGGAAGACGTCCTCCCGTCCCAGACCGAAGAGGAGGAACATCTTCGCGGTCCAGGGACCGATCCCACGCACCGCGGTCAGGGTCGAGACCACGTCCTCGTCGTCCATCGCCTGGAAGTGATCGCGGCTCCAGTCGCCCTCCTCCCAGGCCCGGGCGAAGTTCTTCGCGTACTCGGCCTTCGCCCTCGACAGGCCGGCCGCCCTGAGGGCGTCCACCTCGACCGCGCGGATCTCCGCAGGCGTGGGGTCCACCCGGTCGAACAGGCACTCTCGAATGGACGCGGCGGCGTCCATCGAGACCTGCTGTCGAACGATGGACACCAGCAGACGCTCGAAGGGGTTCTCGTGGGGGTCGACGGTGACCGGTCCGTGGGTCGCGACGAGGGACCCGAGGGCGGGGTCCTCCCGCAGCACCGCGGTGGGACCGTCTGACGCCGTCTCCCCGTCGTCGGTCGCGTCGTTCACGTCGACACCTGGGCGGTCGGTGCCAAAAGGGACTGCGACTGGTCCACCGCGGCCGTCGTGTCCACGCGAGTAAACCCGCGTTTCGTTCATGGAAGACCATACAGAAAGGTTCAATCGGGTGGCACCGGAGGGGGTACACATGGACCTCGAAGACGTCGAGACCATCGCGGTCATGGGCGCCGGCAACATGGGCCACGGCATCGCCGAGGTCGCGGCCCTCGCCG
>JBDGUE010000033.1:0-18113 GCA_042216045.1 Halanaeroarchaeum sp.
TAGATCACTCCCTTGGCATGGGAGAGGCCCCGGGTTCAAATCCCGGCGAGTCCATTTCTGAACGAAGTGAAGAAATGGAGGAGTCGAGCGTCCGCGAAGCGGACGCGTGGATTTGAAGCCCTATCAGACGGGCGCAGCGCTAGCGAGCACGTCTGATTCTGGGTTCAAATCCCGGCGAGTCCACTCGGCTCACTTCGTTCGCCTCGTGTCCTCGCCGTCGTCCCCCTCGCTTCGCTCGCGGGACTCCCGGCGAGTCCATGCACGTTGTTGCTCGTGGGGTGCGCTGCGCGCACCGCTCCTCGCAAAGACCTGTCGCGCAGGGGCGAACCTCTTGCCGGATCCCTCCGAGGGCTGCTCGGTGAGGACACCAAAAACACGCAGCCGCGCGCCTCCGGCTCGTGGAACACGCACCTGGAGACGGACCACTTTCGGCTGCGTGCGCTTGAGGCCACACCATTTCAGGTGTCGTTGGCGTGGGTGGGTTAGGTGAGGAATCAGCCAGGCAAGGATCAGCCAGAAATGTGGCCATCGTCTGGTCGATTGACGGGGCGAGTTGATCGGCGAACTCGATCCACACACGCGGGGTGGGAAAGTTACCTTCGCTGACTGACGGAACGATCCGACGCCCAACGGAAGAATCCTCGCACCTTAGCGCGGAGAGGATGTCATTACGTCGTTGCGTATCCATCTCGTAACACGCTTCACCCGTGAGGTCGTGTTCTCCGATCCGGCGTGGTCGGACGACAGACGAAAACGCCATTTAGAACGTTTTGCTCGCAGGCGGGCCTTCGAACGCTTCCCTCGATCACTCCGTCTCGTCTGGCTCGTACTCGTGGACGTCCTCGACCGACGGCGCGCCGATGGCGAGCAGTCGCGTCGACGTCTCGGCGTCCTCGGGATTGAAGGCCAACTGGGGGCTCCCCGGGTCGACGAAGAGGGCCTGATCGGTCTCGACGACGACCTCCTCCTCCGGCGTCCTCACGTGGAGGGTGCCCTCGAGGACGTAGAAGACCTCGACCTGCTCGTCGTGGTAGTGGTACTTCAGGCCGGACTGCTCCCCGGGCGCGAGGTCGTAGATGCGGAGGCCGAGTCTCGCGCCGTCGTCGTAGCCCGCCGCGCCGGTGAGCGATCGGACGTCGGTCGGTCTGTCGTCGAACTGCTCTACGTCCTCGGGATCGACGAGGTGATATCCCATACCATGGCGCTGGTCGCGGGTGGACATAATATCGTCGCAAGGGGAGAGGCCGGGGACGGACCGCTCGTCGTCGGGACCACTCGGGGTCTGATCGACTCGATACGAGGGTTCGAGGCCACGACCAGGGGGCACGTGGACGTGGCGGCATCGTCGAGGAACGCTGGCCGAGTGATCGACCTCCCGTCCCCGCGTTTCGCCAGTAGCGAAGTACTTACCCCGCTCACGACCGTCGATCGAACTACCATGAGTGCGTCCACGGCGTCCCCGGACCCGGCGATCACGCTGTACCGCCTGCAGGGCTGTCCGTACTGCGAACGGGTCGTCCGGAAACTCGAGGAGTACGGCCTCGCGTACCACTCGCGATTCGTCGAACCCATGCACTCCGAACGAAACGTCGTCAAGCGGGTGAGCGGCAAGCGGTCGGTCCCCGCCATCGTCGACGAGAACACGGGCGTGACGATGTCGGAGAGCGCGAACATCGTCGACTACCTCGAGACGACGTACGGGGAGGGCGAGTGAGCGTGGCGCCCGAATTCGAGGTCACCGAACTCGACGCGACGGACCACGTAGAAGAGGGCGACGAGGCTCCCGATTTCGTCCGCCCCCTCGTGTCGACGGAGTACTGGGAGGACGTGGCGCTCTCGGAACTGACTGCGGACGGTCCGGTCCTCCTCGTCTTCCATCCCATGGACGGCGACTTCCCGGCGACGTACATCTGGAACGAACTCGTGGATCGGGCCTGGGAGGAGGAGTTCGACGTGACGGTCGTCGGACTCTCCATCTCGAGTCCCTACGAGCACAAGACGTTCATCGAGGAGCGGGAGATGGACTATCGACTGTACAGCGATCCACACAACGACGTCGCCGAGGCGTTCGGCATCGCCCACGATCTCGACGGAATGGCGGGAATCAGCGAGCCCCGGCCGGCGGTGTTCCTCCTCGACACCGACCGCACGGTCCGGTTCGCCTGGGTCGCCGAGGAGTGGCCCGCGTTCCCCGACTACGACGAGGTGGAGGCGGCGTTGTCGGCCCTCTGAACCCGTCCGGGACACTCCGCGAGGATCCGATCTCGGTGTCACGGACCACCCACTTAACCGTCCCAGGACCGTATTCGAATCCATGCCGACGACGATCGAGATCTCCTGTGAGAACGACGAGTGCGAACTCGACATGATGGAACTCCACTACACCTACGACATGCCCGAGGACGTCGGGGTCTCGGACTTCCAGTGTCCCTACTGTGGCCGAACGGACTCGCTCAGCGAGATCGAACTGTAACGGCTTCGCGGCTCGCAGCCCGGACGGGCGCGACAGGGGGTCCGCCCTCCTCCGGACCCCTCGCCGGACGGACCGATCGCAGGGGACCGGCGACCGCGATCCGTTCGTGCGCTTCTCGGTGCATCACACGGTGGCAGGCGAGACGCCCAGTCCCGGGTCCGTGTTCTCCTCCGACGGCCGCCTCGGTCCTCGACGGGCCACGGTCCGTGAGGGGAGCAGGTTGGAACCTCAACGGGAACGGGTCTGTCACACCGGGAGGAGTTATACGGCCCTGGCTCCAGGGGGGTTCCATGAGCAGGGATTCGGAGCCGGACGCCGACCCGACGATGCACTACGACAAGGACCCATCGCTGCGATCGAGGGAGGTCACCGAGGGCTACGAGCGCGCGCCCCATCGGGCGATGTTCCGGGCGATGGACTACGACGACGAGGACTTCGCGTCGCCGATGATCGGCATCGCGAATCCCGCAGCGGACATCACGCCCTGCAACGTCCACCTGGACGACGTCGCCGACGCGGCCTACGAGGGCGTCGACGAGAGCGGCGGGATGCCCGTCAGGTTCGGGACGATCACCATCTCGGATGCGATCTCGATGGGCACCGAGGGGATGAAGGCCTCGCTCATCTCCCGGGAGGTCATCGCCGACTCGGTCGAACTCGTCTCCTTCGGCGAGCGCATGGACGGTTTGGTCACGCTCGGGGGCTGCGATAAGAACCTCCCGGGGATGATGATGGCCGCCATCCGGACGGACCTCCCCTCCGTCTTCGTCTACGGCGGATCCATCATGCCGGGCACCCACGACGGCGAGGAGATCACCATCCAGAACGTCTTCGAGGGAGTCGGTGCGGTCGCTTCCGGCGACATGTCGACGGCGGAACTCGGGGAGATGGAGCGAAACGCCTGTCCGGGACCGGGCGCCTGCGGCGGGATGTTCACCGCCAACACGATGGCGTCGATCAGCGAGGCCCTCGGGCTGGCACCCCTCGGCAGCGCCGGCCCGCCTGCGGAATCGGACGAGCGCTACGAGGTCGCACGTCGCGCGGGCGACCTCGCCGTGGAGGTGATTCGCGAGGACCGCCGCCCCTCGGACGTCCTCTCCCGCGAATCCTTCGAGAACGCCATCGCCCTCCAGGTCGCCCTCGGCGGATCGACCAACGGCGTCCTCCACGTGCTGGCGCTCGCGGCCGAGGCCGACGTCGACATCGACGTCGCGGACTTCGACCGCATCTCGAATCGGACGCCGAAGATCGCCGACCTCCAGCCAGGGGGCACCCGGGTGATGAACGACCTCCACGAGGTCGGCGGCGTCCCCGTCGTGCTTCGGCGCCTCCTCGAGGGCGGGTACGTCCACGGCGACGCGATGACGGTCACCGGTCGCACCCTGGCAGCGGAACTCGACCGACTCGACCTGCCCGCGGACGACGAGATCGACGCCGACTTCCTCTACGGCGTGGACGACCCGCTCCACGAGGAGGGGGCAATCAAGATCCTCTCTGGCAACCTCGCCCCCGACGGCGCGGTCCTCAAGGTCACCGGCGACGACGAACTGTTCCACGAGGGGCCCGCCCGGGTCTTCGAGAACGAGGAGGACGCGATGGAGTACGTCCAGTCGGGGGCCATCGCGTCGGGGGACGTCATCGTCATCAGGAACGAGGGGCCGAAGGGCGGTCCAGGCATGCGCGAGATGCTCGGCGTCACGGCGGCGGTGGTCGGGCAGGGCCACGAGGACGACGTCGCCCTCGTCACCGACGGTCGGTTCTCCGGTGCCACGCGCGGACCGATGATCGGTCACGTCGCCCCGGAGGCCGCCGCCGGCGGACCGATCGCCGCACTCGAGGACGGCGACCGCGTCACCGTCGACGTCCCCGATCGGACGCTCTCGGTGTCCCTCGACGCCGACGAACTCGAGTCGCGTCTGGAGCGACGCGAGGGCTACGAACCGCCGTACGAGGGCGGCGTCCTTCGCAAGTACGGAGACGCGTTCGACTCGGCGGCCAACGGCGCCGTCACGAACCCGGCGGTGAAACGCGAGGACTGAGCGACGACTCGAACCTGCCCGAGGGGTCTTCCGGTCGGCAGTGTCGCCACCCGACTGAGCGGGGGGTGACACTCGCTTCGACTGCTCTGCGTCTCGTCTCGCGGCCGTCGAACCACTCGGTCGCCACGCCCGTCGCTGTGACATCGAACGGCATTGGATCTCAGAACGACCGCTCGTCGGTGGCGGCCATCGGGGGCTGTGGACCCCCCGATCGCAGCACACTCGTCGGTTCGAGACGCCAGAGACTCATCTCGGGGCGCGGCGTCGAGGACGGTGGGAGCCTGAGATCACACTGCACGAAGACGGAAGCCTCGGGGTTCGCCCCCGATGCGGTTCACTTGATGTACTCGTTCTCTCGCCAGTCGACCCCGTTGCTCGCCTCCTCCGATTCGGTCTGCTCCTCGACGACCTCGACGGTCGCCGGCCGATCGGTTCCCTCGACGACCCGGGTCGCCTCGAGGTCGCCGTCGACGGCGGCGATGGCCGTCAACTCGCCCTCCTCGGCCTCGAGGGCGAGGTCACGGAGGACCGTGAACATCGCGTACTGCACCGCGGAGTTCCGCAGGACCTCGTCGTCGCGGCCCGCGAATCGTGCGTACTCGACGAGTTCGGAGGGGATCTCCTCCTCTTCGTCCTCGGGACCCTGGCCGTACTTGCGTCGCTCCTCCGGCGGTTCCTCGTACACCCGCTTCTCGAAGACCTTCGCCTTGAGTTCGGCCGTCGGCGTGTACTTGCTCAACGACTCGTCGGCGGCGACCGAGCTGATGAGCAGGCGGTTGTTCCGGCGCTCGATCTGAACGTCGGCGATCTCGTCGGGGAGATCGACGTCCTCGAAGAAGTCGTAGACGTCGTCCAGCGGGAGACTGATGTTCGATCGCAGCGTGAAGACGGTCGGTGGGATTTCCTCGCTCATTGTGGTGATTGACGAATACGGTCTCGATAGCGATGCGGTCTCAAAGCGATCGTGGCGGATCCGCGCTCGCGTCCAACGCGTGGGTCGGGCACCGGGCGCGACGTCGATGCACGACGTGGGACGGGGCGGCACACTCGTCCGCGTCGAGACACCCGACGTGCCGTCGGGTACTCAGGTGCCATTTCGACCGGAGATACGTCCCCTTCATGGATAAGGGCACCGGGATCCGCAAACCGACGCTCGACCCACCGCCGTGGGGGATCGACGGACTCGAGTGAGGGGGCCGCTACGGACGGGTCGGTGACCGAAACCCGAAAGCCGACGGAGTGCGGAGGGTGTCGTGTGTCTGAGGAACACGGACGCTGGTACGACTCGGAGATTCCGGGCCACGTCCTCGTCCGGTGTCCCGACTGTGGGTCGATCATGCATCTCGGACCGGGCTGGCGGGGCAGAGACCCGCCACTGTGCCCCGACTGTGCGGACGACCCGGACGCGTGGGAGGACGACCCGCGGGTGACGATGGAGAAGTTTCTGGCGCTGGTGGACGAGGAGTAGTCGTGGACGCGAGACGCATTACCCGGGTACGTCGGTCCAAAGGGCCATATCGGCTCCCACCATTGTGTGGGCCGATGACGTACACGAAGCGCGCCGAACGCGAGGACGACTTCGAGACGGTCGTCGAGGAGACCATCGACGCCCTCGAGGACGAGGGATTCGGCGTCCTGACGGACGTCGACGTCCAGGACACGATGAGAGAGAAACTCGACGAGGACATGGACCAGTACCGCATTCTGGGGGCCTGCGACCCGAGTACGGCCTTCGCGGGCCTCCAGGAGGACCCCGCTCTGGGTGCGCTCCTGCCCTGCAACGTGGCCGTTCGCGAACGCGAGGACGGAACGGTCGTCGTGGACGCCATCGCTCCCACCGCACTCCTCGGACTCGCGGAGAACGAGGACCTCGAGGCGGCCGTCGACGGCGTGGACGAGCGCTTCGATCGCGTCGTGGAGTCCGTTCGGGCCTGACGGTGGGCCACTGGTATTATGATCGGCGGGGCCACAATATGTGGGCATGGAGGCCCGCCCACCCAGCCTCGACGAGGAACCGACCCTCCAGACGGTCCTCTCCGCGATCGAGGACGAAGACTGTCGTCGGATTCTCGGCATCCTCTCCGAGCCGATGTCCGCACAGGAGATCGGCGCGACGTGTGAGATCCCGCTGTCGACGGTCTATCGGAAACTCGATCTCCTCTCCGAGGCAGGGCTCGTCTCGGACCGACTCGACGTGAGCGATCCCGGGAGGCAGACCAGGCGGTACGAGCCGGACTTCTCGACCGTCACGGTCGAACTGAACGACGACGGGACGCTCGACGTGCAGGTCAGTTCCGAACGCTCGGACGACTCCGTCCTCCCGTCGGAGGGCATCTCCATCTCTCCGCGATCGTAGCGACGGGGTCCGTCGGCGAGTTAGACCAAAACCACTATTGGTTTAGATGCGTCTAACCCAGACGAGCGATGCCGAGAGGACGGAGAGTGACCGCGTGCGTCGGCCGGTCGAGTGAGGGCTGGAGGCGGGACCGACCGTGAGCTGGGAGCACGTCTTTCTGGTCGCCTTCGCCGCCCAGCTCGCCGCACTGCCAGGCGAGAAGGTCCAGTTCATCGTCGCCGGCCTCTCCACGCGCTACCGGCCGTCGATCGTCGTCGCCGCGACGGCCGCGGCACTCGGGTCCTGGACGGTCCTCGAGATCTGGGTGGGGGAGGCGGTGAAGACCCTCCTTCCGCCGACCGTCCTGACTGCGGGAACCACCGTCCTCTTCGCGCTGTTCGCCCTCTGGATCTATCGGACTGCGCCCCCGGACGGGGCGAGCGGGGGCGAGGTCGACCGGGGGGCCGGAGCGCGCGACCTGGACGTCTCCGTCCTCGGGGTGGACGTTCCAACCGCCCTCGGTGGGTTCCTCCCGATCTTCGCCCTCTTGGCCATGGGCGAGTTCGGGGACAAGACCCAGATCGTGACGATCGGTCTCGCGGCGACCTACGGCGCCCCCTCCGCCATCTGGCTCGGCGAGATGGCGGCCATCGTCCCGGTCAGCGCCGTCAACGCGTACGTGTTCCACGCGTACGCACCGCGCGTCGATCGCCGGTCGGCCCACCTGCTCGGGAGTGCCCTCTTCGCGCTGTTCGCACTCGACGGCGTGGTGAGTCTCGCGTTCGGCGTCTCGATCTGGGAGACCGTCCTGGGCGTCCTGGTCGCCGCGATCGCCGGCTGAGTGCGACAGAAGTGTCACGGAACGAATATGGTGGTGGACCACGTCGTCTCGGACATGGTCTTCGAGAACGCCACCGCACTCGAACTGCACCTCCACCTCGGCGGCGAGGACGAGGATGGCGACGAATCCACCAAGATACCGGTCGAGAGCCCTCCGAGAGAGCCCGAGAGGCGATCCACCAGGCGCGTCTCACCCGCGGTCGTCGCCGCGTCGATGGTCCTCGTCAGTCTCGTCGTCTCCGTGGGAATGACGCTGATCGTCCGGCGACTCCGGTCCGGGAACGGGGACGAGTAGGTCGATTCCCGACAGCGTGGGATCGGCCCAACCTATATGGGTCGGCTCCGGCAACGTTCGATCGAATCGTTTCCGAACGGGACCGTCCGCAGGACAGTCGCGGTGACCACCATCCACACTGGCCATCCCATGAGCGCACTCGGACACACCGACGACGACCCCGGCGCGGAACTGGACGAACTCCCGGAGTTCGAGCTCTGTTTCCTCTTCGACGACCAGGAGAGTCCGGACGAGGTGACCGTCTTCGAACCCGGTGCCGACGAGCGATCCGCGACCCGCTGGCTCACCATCGACAGCGATCACGCCGTCTCCCTCGCGGACCTCCGATAGGCGGCCGTGAGGTACTTCTTCCTCCCGGTCCAATCGATTCGCATGGACGACCGGGCCGAGCGGGGGCAAAGCGAGGTCCTCGGCGTGGTCTTGCTCGTCGGGCTGACGGTGATCTCCGTCGGAGCGCTCGCGGCCTTCGGCGGCACCGCCGTCGACTCCGTGGACCACCAGATCGACGTGCGACGCGCCGAACAGGCCGTGAGTCAGGTCGATCGGGCCGCCTCCCTCGTCGCGCTGGCCGACGCGAAGCGACAGGTGGTGGACCTGGGGACCACCACCGAGGGGTCGTACACCGTCGCCCCCGAGGCCGGGCGTGTGACGATCACGCACGTCAACTACAGCGACACGAACGGGACCGAGACCATCTACGACGCACCTCTCGGGGCCGTGCGCTACGTTACCGGCGACACCGTCGTCGCGTATCAGGGCGGTGCCGTCTTTCGCGGCCAGGTGGGTGGTGGTGAGGTCGTCGTCTCGCCGCCGGAGTTCCACTACCGCCAGCAGACCCTCGCCTTTCCGGTCATCCGGATCGAGGGGGGCGGATCGATCGCTGGCGGTGGATCGATGGTCGTCCGGGAGGTGGGGGGTCCCCGGCCGGTCTTTCCGAACGAGAGCGCCACCTACTCCGGGAGCGGCCTCGTCTACGACAACCCGGTCGAGAACGGGACCATCCGCGTCACGGTCCAGAGCGAGTTCTATCGCGGGTGGGCGGCCTTCTTCGAGTCCCGGACCGCGGGTCGCGTGACGGTCGACCCCGGGAACGAGACGGCGACCGTGACCCTGATCTCGACGGGTACGTACGGCGACTTCCAGATGCCCATGGACGGGCAACCGATCGAGTTGCGCGGTCTCGCGGCCGGACACCCGATCGACGACTTCACGATCACGATCGCTCCCGACGACGCGGACTCGGCAGAATTCTCGAACCTCCAGTGGTCGCTGTGGGCCAGACAGGGCGATCGGAAGTTCGAGATCGCGTTCCGATCGTCCGGAAAAATGGACGTGGGATCGTCGGTCCCGGTGGCGATCTACTACGCCGACGGCGACGAATCCCAGAGCTGGTACGCCGAGGACGCGTTCACCGTCAAAGAGGTCGACGGGGCGGCGCGAATCGTCGCCAACTTGACCGGGAACGCCACCCTGGCGTACGAGGACGTGGGGAACGCCGAGCTCACGAAGTTCGGCGGCAAAGAGACGTTCACCGCTCCCGTGACGTTCGACGAACACGCCGCCGACGGGAACCGGTCCTTCCAGGTGGGCGAGAACGCGACGGTCGGGTACCTGGTGAATCACTACCTCCAGTTGATGGGTCCGGCGGTCGACCTGTCGATCAGGGACGGGGAGAACAGTGGGAACGATCAGAGCGCCGCCGGGGCCGTGAGCGAGGACGCCTCGTACGGGCACCTCACCGTCGAGGGTGACGGAAAGTTCGTCACCTACCTCTACGTCACCGAGAACGACGTCGAGATCGTCGTCCGGCAGTGATCGGCGGGTCCGTCTCAGGCCGAGAGCGTCGTCCGGATCGTCACGACCTGCACGTAGACCTCCGCAGTGGAGACCGTACAGGTGGCCGTCCCGCCGGTCGCGACGCAGTCCGTCCCCGTCGCATCGGAGAGGACCGCCGCCCACGCCTCGGCGCGCGGCGAGGTGATCGAGATCGTCGCGGTGCCGTTCGTCTGCAGGTGATAGACCGATCGGGTCGTGACGGCCGTCCGGACGAGAACGCGGCCGCCGTTCGCGATTCCGTCGTCCCGGGTCCGGGTTCGAACGATCGTGACGACCGAGGTCGGTCCGATCGTCGTCGTGGGGTCCTCGATCGGCACGGCCGCTCCACCACGTTGCCGGAACACGGCGCCGTTCGCGGCGACGACCGCTCCACTGGCCCGGTCCGGCCGATACACGATCGGGGTCAGTCGCGCCGTGACGCTCGCTGCCGGACCGCCCGTGACCGTCACGGTGACGGGCGGTCCGAATCCGATGGCGCCGTTCGTGACGTCGATCTCCGTCGCTCGGGTCGAGGCCTCTCCGGTGACGAGCGCCTCGAGGTCGTCGTCGAGGAAAATCAGGGCCCGCTCGGCGTTCGTCACCGACGCGGTCTCCGCTGCGTCCTGGAGTCCGCCGAGCCCCGTCGTGTAGACCACGCCGACGGTCGCGACGACGAGCGAGAAGACGAGGACGTACCCGAGCACCTCGCTCACGCCTCTACGATCCACGATGGACCACCACCGGTCCGCTCTCGTTCCAGGTCACCCGGACCGGGCCGCCCCTGAGCGTGGCGGCGGCGATCGGAGTCACGTTGTGGATCGGCACTCGAACGCGAACCGCCGGATCGGTGGTGGTGGCGATCACCGCTGGTGAGGGCGCCTCGACCACCCGGAGCCGATACTGGACCCCGGAGACCTGGCGCGGCAAGTCCGATCGAACGACGACGTGGCCGTCGTCCGCGGCTCGGGCCAACCTGTCGGCCGTCTCCACGTCGGCCGCGAGCCGTGCACCGACCACCTCGAGTTCGGCGCGAACGGTCCGCTCTCGCTGGTCTGCGACCAGTGAGCCGGCTGCGACGAGCAACCCCGTCACGAGGAGCGTGGCGACCACGAGGTTCAACGCGTACCCGAGCACCGTCGACACCGCCCGTTCGTCGGGACCGACCCGCCGCGTCAGGTCCGCCATACCGTCACCTCCACGGTGACGACGTTGTAGAGGTGTCCTGGGTGGGCGTCCGGCGCGAAGTAGGACGTCTCGGCGAGCGTCGTCGCCGTCTCCACACCCGTATCACTCAGCAGTCGATCCGTGTCGTACAGCACGACGGTCCGCCTGGTCGTCACGGCCGCGTCGGTCGGTTCGCCGTGGTAGACGAGCCGACGTTTCCCCAGATCGCCGTCCGTCGTGACGTAGGTGAGGACCACGTTGTAGGCGACGCCGCGATCGCCGAAGGTCGACTCGAGGAGATCGCCAAAGGCCGTCGGACTCGGCCTGGCAACGTAGTAGGCGGTGGTCCCGTGGAACGCCGAGCGCGACTCGTTCCAGTACAACAGGGTGGGGCGAATCGCTCCCCGATCGGCGGCGATCGCGAGGACCCCCGTCGTCGCCCGGTCGTACTGCGTCCGTACGTTCTGGGCGGCGGTGCCCGTCGAGAGCGGCGTCACGGCCGTCATCTGGAGGGCGATCAGGATGGCCGAGAGGACGAGGACGGCGGCCGCGACGCCCTCGAGGGTGTGCGCCTGGCCCCGATCGGTCACCATACTCTCACCCGCAGCGTCGCGGTTTCGCCCCGATACTCGACCGTCCGCCAGGCCGTGGCGATCGATCCGCGATCCGGGAGGGGTGGCCCGGTCGCCGCCACGCGCCCACTCGCGTTGGTGAGGGTGACGTTGATCGCGCTCTCGGGAGGGAGGTCGAGGTGGGCGGCCGGGGGATCGGCGAAGACGGCGTCCACTCGATCGGCCTCGAGGCGGTAGGGCGTCGCGGGCCCGGAGAGGACGTCCGTGGCGAGGGTGGTCGCGGCGCGATTCGCGTTCGTCGGCTCCGCGGCGTCCTGGAGTCCCAGGGGCGCCAACGTCCCGGTGACCGCGCCGACGGACACCGCCACGGCGAGCAGGAAGATCGACGTCCCGACCAGGAAGTCGAGCGTGGTCTGACCGCGACCGGGTGACTGTGCCCCCGTCATGATCAGATGAACGCGAACACGACGAGCGAGATCGTCGGGAGGACGACGGCGAACTTCACCCCCGAGAGGATTCGTGCGTCCCGGATGTACCCGGCGATGAATCCCGCCAGGATGCCCTGGATCGTCACGGCGTGGAAGAACAGCATCGTGAGCAACTGGATGTCGATCGACCCCCCGAAGGAGACGCCACCGCTCGCGGCGCCGCCCCCGCCGCCCGCCTGGGAGGAGAGCCCCGCCATCACGTCGAGGAAACTCACCTTGAGGATCGCCATCACCGCGAGCAGCGTGAGATAGGTCATCACGATGATCACGACCTGCATGCGCGTTCGCGACCGGCGTTCGCGATCGATGTCGTCCTGATTCTCCGAGGCCTGTGCCGCCGTCGAGAGGACGGCCGAGATCTGACTGGAGGCCTCCTGTGCCTTGCTCACGAGGTTCACCGTCCGCGCGAGTCGGGGGATGTGATAGCGGTTGTTGAACTCGACGAGGGCCTCCTCGAGGCTCGTACCGTAGTTCACCTTCGCGTGAATCCTCGCGAACTCGTCGCCCAACGTCCCCGGCGACGTCTCGGCGACCGTCCGCATCGACTCGAGGAGCGTCAACCCGGTGTCGTTGGCGCTCGAGAGTTTGCGGAGGTTCTCAGAGAGTTTGTCGACGACCCGCCGGCGAGCGTGGACGTTCCACTCGTAGAAGACCGCGAGGGGTCCACCGATCAGGTACAGCGGAAGGTAGGCGTAGAGGACCGTCCCGAAGACGGGATTCGAGATCATCCCCCCGACGCTCGTGGGCGCGACCCCGGCGGCGAGGGCCGCCCCGACGACGGCGACGGTCGTGGGGACGGTCACGCCGAGCGTGAACAGGGGGTTGTCGCGAAAGAAGTGGTGGGGGTGTCTGAGCAGGTCGACGGTCTCGTGGGTGCCCTCTCGTGCCTTGATCCGTGAGAACACCGACCAGTCCCCGACGTAGTCCTCGACGAGTCCCATGTGGATGAGACCCGGCTCTTTCCCCCCGGGTTTTCGGTCCGCGTGCTCGAGGTACCCGTCCCCCGATTCGTCCTGCTTGACCGTGGAGACGAGGACGAGGAAGGCGACGCCGACGCCGGGGATGAGCGCGTAGACCGTCGCGTAGAGCACCGTCATCCGGGCCTGGCCGAGCATGTTCATGATGACCACCACGATGATCAACAGGAGGGGGAAAAGCGAGAGGGTCATGTACATCTCCCCGAAGAGTTCGAGGGTCTCGAGGGTCGTCTCCTGTTGTTGCTTGGCGGTCCGCATGTGGCGGTTCTTCTTGTCCTCGAGGAAGTTCGTCATGTCGCCCCCCGAGTTGACGATCGAGAGCATGTCGGTGAGAAACTGGCTCAGTTCGTCGCTCGGCGTCTCGAGGGAGCGATTGCGGACCGCCGTCCGGTAGTCGACGTCGAAGTACTCCGTCTCCTGGACGATCGACCGGAACTCGAGGGCCACCTCTCCGTAGACGTCGTCGGCCCTGGCCATCGACTCGAGGATCTCGAGTTGATTGAGGCCCCCGGTCGAGAGCGCGTACATGAACGCGACCGCGTCCGGGAGCAACATGTTGATCTCGCGCTCGCGACTCGATGCCCTGGTGTAGGGGATCGCGATCATCGTCCCGAATCCGATCGCGCACCCGATGGCCCCGAAGACGATCCCCGTGAGGGCCACCAGCAGGGGGATTTTGACGGCCTCGACGATCGCGAGCACGAGATCGCTCGGAACGGGGAGACCAATCAGGGAGCCGACGGGGATCAGTCCGCGCACGAACAGGACCCACCCGACCAGGGTGCCGACGACCCAGAGCGTCGTTCCGGCGAGCGCCCCGTATCCGATGGCTCTGGAGAGGTACAGTTCGACCGTCTCGTCCATGCGGGCCTCGGCCAGCTTTCGATCGACGTCCTCCACGAAGTCCCCCTGGGACCCGAGCGCCCACTCGTAGAGGGGATAGAACGTGTCGGCGATGAGGTCGGTTCCCCGATCGATGGAGGCAGAACTCATTCGGTGGCCCCTCCCGCGTCCGCGTCGCCGTCCCCGGACTGGTTCTCCGCGTCCTCGGGGACGCCTGACGGCTCCGCCGTCCCCGACTGCACGCCCGCCGTCCCGTCCTCGGACTCCGTCGTGGGCTCTCTCTCGGACGGTTCATCCGATGGGGTCTCTTCGGACGGCTCCACCTCCGGTTCCGCCTCGGAGGGCCCCGAACCCTCGCCCGCGTCGTGGCGGATCGACGTCACGTCACCCGATCGCGCCGTCTCGTCGGCGTCGGCAATCGACACCTCGAGGACCTCCTCGATCGAGGACGCGGCCTCCCCGCGATAGTCGGGGAAGATCTCCGCCGACGCGGACTCGAGGACGTCGTCGACCGTCGACTGGGTCTCCTCGTCCGGGTCCGGACGGGGGACCATCTCCTCTTTCTCCGCGTCGACGTCGATGTGGACGCTCTCCATCTCGCGGAGGTCCTCGAGGGCCGTCCGGAGTTCCCCGTTCGCGATCAGCGTCAGGATCGTCTCCGGGTCGTTGATGTACGCCTGGACGGTCGCCGCCACCTCGGAGTAGGCGTTGAGGCCCTCGTCGATGAGGTAGGCGAGGACCGCCTCGCGCTCGTCGAGTTGGCGGGCGAGTTCCTCCTCGGACCAGCCGCGGTCGAACTTGATCTCCTCGAGGGTCGTCGACTCCGCGGTGCTCCGGTAGCTGTCGCTCTCCGGTTGCCACTGGAAGACGTCGTTGACGTTGATCTCGTCGTTCTCGGGATCGTAGCGCCTGATCTCCGTGAGTTCGCGACTCCGGCGCACCTTCTTCCCGCGCACCCTGGTCGATGTCTGGATCGAGATGAGGTCCAGGGCCGTGAACAGCGTCTTCGAGACGTTGATCGGGTCCGTGGTGAACCGCTTGATGACCTCGCTCACGTTGTCCGCGTGGAAGGTCGTGTAGGTCGTGTGGCCTGTGGACATGACCTGGAAGAGCGTTCGCCCCTCCTCGCCCCGGACCTCTCCCATGAGGATGTAGTCGGGCCGCTGGCGCAGGGCGGCCTCAAGGAGGTCGAACTCGTCGATGTCGCCGTGTTCGTCCTCGCCGAAGGACGGCCGCGTGACCGAGGCGATCCAGTTGCGCTGGGGCAACTCGACCTCGCGGGTGTCCTCGATGGAGACGATCTTGGCGTTCGAGGGCACGAACAGCGAGACCGCGTTCAGACTCGTCGTCTTCCCCGAGGCGGTCCCGCCGGCGAACATGAGCGACTTGTCGTTCTCGATGCACAGCCAGAGGAAGGCCATCTCGCGCAAGGAGAACGTCTTCCAGTTGATCAGGTCGACCGGAGTGAACGGGATCTCCTTGAACTGGCGGATCGTGTAGTTCGTTCCGTGATCGGAGACCTCCTCGCCGAGGGTCAACTGCGCTCGCGACCCGTCCGGGAGGGTCGCGTCCACCTGGGGCTGGCGCTTGCTGATGCCCTTCCCCGAGCGCTGGGCGAGTTTCACGACGAAGTCGTCGAGTTGCTCCCGTCCGTGTTCGACGTTCGTGATGAGTTGCTCGTAGTCCGTGTGATAGACGAAGACGGGGCTGTGGTACCCGTCGACGGAGATGTCCTCGACGTTGATGTCGTGTTTGATGCCGTCGATGCGCTCGTACCCGATGAAGTCCCGGGTGAGTCGGTACAAAAGCTTCTCCACCTGGAATTGAGTGAGGGTCTCGTCGTCCTCCTCGAGGAGTGCGGGTTCCGGACGGATCGCCATCCCCTCGATCCCCGACGCCGTCTCCTCTTCGCGCGTGCCGATCCCCCGTGCCGCCAGTGCGTCGGCCGCCCGGGATCCGAGGTCACCGCCCCTCTCGAGTGCGTCGAGGAGGCGATCGAGCGTGCCGTGGCCGCCACCGTCCGGTCCGTCGTAGAGATTGTAGCGACGGAGCAGGTTCCGCGTCTCCCGCTCGATGACGGCCCGCCGCTCGCCTGGACTCCCGGAGACTGCGGCGTCGGTCTCCGTGTACTTGATCGCCGTGCGAAGTTTCTCGGTCAGGAACTCGAGGAGGTCGGTCTCGATCGGCGTCAGGTACGGTTCGATCACGTAGTACTTCTTCTCGTTCTCCTTCTCGGAGTGGAAGATCACCACGAAGACGTGTGGTTTGTCGACCCAGTAGCGCTCGACCTCCCGGAAGTGTCGTTTCTGGGGCATCGAGACCGCCTTCTCCAGGTCGTACCGGGACACGATCGTCGACTCGCCGTCTGCCGTGGAGAAGAAGGCGTCCTCGTCGAGATCGGGATTGACGTCGACCGTCCGCTCGTCGACGACCGCGGCGAGAATCGCCGCGCGATCGGCCCCGAGGGACAGGCGATTCGGGAGGCGGGCCGGATCGAAGCCCAGGTGGTCCGCCCCGTCGAAGGGGACGATCGAGCCCTCCTCGTCTCGCGGTCGGGTGCCGTCCGCGTCGTAGTAGTACTCCCACTTGTAGTGCTCCCAGGTGTACGTTCCCACGACCACCGGCGTGGTCTCGGGGTCGACGTACGCGCGAAAGATCGACTGGAGGGCCGCCGCGTCCGAGGCCGCGCCCCTCACGTGGTCGCGTGTCGCCTCGAGCGGGAACCCGACGAGGTCCTCCGGGTCGACGTCCCCACTCGACCACTCGACCTCGCGACGCGTCGTCTCCCCCTCGGCATCGCGCTCGACGTGGACCGGCACGTCGACGTCGAACTCCTCGACGTAGTCGGCCCACGTGTAGTCCCCGAGACGTGCCCCGTCGTCGGGTGGGGAGGCCCGGTCCTCCGACTCTCCCCCGTCCCCTGCGGAGGCCCCCTCCTCGGCCCCCTCGGCGTCGTCGATGGCCATCGTCTCCCCTTTGGCTCACCATTCCATTAAGGCCTTGCGTCGGTCACGTCACCCGATCGACATCCCTCAGCGCGACGGGTCCTCGCGCTCTCGGAGTGCCCTCGCCACGCGTGACCTGACTCCGTCTGGATCGCGCCGGAGTCGGTCGGCGACGTCGCGATGGGCCACGCGGGCGACGCGTTCGAAGACCCGATCAGTGAGCGTCTCGGGGGCGACCGAGGACGGGACCTGGTCGCCGTCTGCCACCAGTCGATCGACGACGCGGTCGATGGCGGCGTCGAGGGCGGCGTCGACGTCCTCCGCAGGCGACGCTCGGGGCACGTCGGTCTCGAGGAGCGCCATCGGACCGCGCTTGTTCCTGACGACGACCCCCGCGACGGGCCCCGATCGGAACGCGGAGGAGGGCGGTTCGAAGCGCGCCCGGTCGAACCGATCGGCGGGGCGTTCACGCTCGACGTCCGGGAGGGACGCGAGTCCGATCGTCTCGAGGAACCGATCGACGACGTCCGGGGGTGCGAACCGGTCGGCCCCCTCGTCCCAGACCGCGACGCCGAGAAACGGCGGGAGGGCATCCCAGTCGTACGAGACTCCCTCGTATCGGGTCCCGACGCCGTAGAGGACGAGGCGGTCTACGTCCTCGACGGAGCGGCGGTACGCCTCGCGATCGACGGTCTCACGGACGTGTCTTTTCCCCTCCGAGAGCGAGGGCACGTCGACGGTGTCGTCGCCGACGCGGTCGAAGGAGAGCATTCCCGAGTCGGCCATCTCGACGGTCAGCACCGGCCCCGTGACCCACTCCTGGATCCAGAGGTGTCCGCCGTCGAGGACGTTCTTCGTCGTCTCGAGGGACGGGAGCGGCGCGTCGGGATCCATCGGCGGACGTTCTCGGGCAAACGCCAATACGTTGGCGGTCCAAACGACGACACGATGCCTGGCGCCTACGTCACCATCGTCACCGGGACTGGAACGGCCCCCTCCGTGGTAGAGCGATTGCGATCGATGGACCACGTGGGTGAGGCCCACGTCGTCGCCGGCGATTACGACGTCATCGCCGAACTCGAGGGCGAGGACCCGACCCAACTGCTCCCGGTCGTGACGCGGGAGATCGGGGCGATCGAGGGCGTCGGTCACACGCGCACGTACGTGGTACTCGATTGACGTACGAACGTGGTCCTCGATTGAGGCCTCCTCGGAATGAGGGACCCTTCGCTCGAATCGGGCCCCCAAGCGACGCTCGTCGTCTTGGCCGGGCGCTCGTCGTCTTGGTCCGGCGATCGTCGTCTTGGCCCGCCGCCGTGGGGTCCCC
>JBDGUE010000033.1:18213-35669 GCA_042216045.1 Halanaeroarchaeum sp.
CGCTCGTCGTCTTGGTCCGGCGATCGTCGTCTTGGCCCGCCGCCGTGGGGTCCCCGCGTCGCCAGTGACTGCAGGACCGACCGAACCGCCCGATCTGGGCCGTCGGACGGGTGACATTTTATATAGTATCGTCCGGAAACTTTCAGTCCATGTCCGAGTCGAACGCGGTGGGGGTCCTCGGGGAGGGGGTCCCGTCCTCGGTGATCGAGGCCCTTCGGGAGGAGTGTCGGGCGGTCGCCGTCGCGCGTCACGAGTCGCCGTCCGCGGCGATCGCTCGAACGGGGGGAGATCTCGACGCGATGATCGTCTCCGTCGACTCGTCCGCCGATGGTCGGGAGCGGATTCGGCGCGTTCGAGAGGCCGTGCCACCGGCCGGGATCGTGCTGTTCGCCCGCGATCACGACCCGGACCTCGCGGCGACGGCGGTGAACGCTGGCGTCGACAGGTACGTCGTCGCCGAGTCGATCGACGAGGCGACCGTCGCGGAGACGATCGACGCGGTCGAGGCGGTCGTCGATGGGGCGCGCGATCGGGAACTCGAGCGCTATCGCACCGTCGTGGAGGCCTCCGGGGACCCCGTGTACACGCTCGATTCGGAGGGGTACGTGACGTTCGCGAACGAGGCCCTCGCCGAGTTGACGGGGTACGACGTCGAGCAGATCGTGGGCCACCACGTCGCCGCCCTCCTGAAGCGCGACCACGTCGAGCGAGGAAACCGCCTCATTCGCGACCTGCTCGCCGACGAGGAGCGGACCAAGGGAACCTTCGAACTGACTCTGGAACGCCGGGACGGCGAGACACTCCGGTGTGAGAACCACGTCGCCCTGCTTCCCGGCGGTGAGTTCCGCGGGACCGTCGGCGTCCTCAGGGACGTCACGGAGCGCCACCGCCGGGCGAACGAACTGGCCGAGGAGCGCGATCGAATGAACGCCATCTTCGAGACCATCCCGGAGCCCCTCGCCCACGTCAGTTACGAGGGGACGGAGCCACGGGTCGAGGCGGTCAACTCGGCGTTCGAGGACGTCTTCGGCTTCGGCGTCGGTGACGTCGAGGGAGAGACGCCCAACGACGCGATCGTTCCCGAGTCGGTCCTCGACGAGGCGCGGAGAATCGACGCCTCCACCGGGGATCGGGACTTCCTCGAGCGCGAGGTCGAGCGGAAGACGGTGGACGGAGTCCGGGACTTCCTCCTCCGCATGACCCGGTTCGACGCCGGCGATCGTGACGGCGAGGCCATCGTCGCCTACGTCGACGTGACCCAGCAGAAGGAGCGACAGCGCGAACTCGAGCGCCACAACCGGCGTCTCGATCGGTTCGCGAGCGTGGTCTCACACGACCTCCGGAGTCCGCTCACCGTCGCGTCGGGCCGCCTGGAGTTGCTCGCGGAGGAGTGTTCGTCGTCGCACGTCGATTCGATCGGGGAGGCCCTCGACCGAATGGACGCGCTGATCGAGGACGCCCTCTCGCTCGCGAAGCACGGAGAACCCGTGACGGAGCAGACGACGCTCGACCTCGCATCGGTCGCCGAGTCGAGTTGGCGCCACGTGGACGCAGCGGAGGCGACCGTGACAGTCACGGACGGCCTCCGGTTCGTCGGGCACCGGAGTCGCGTCCAGAGCGTCTTCGAGAACCTGTTCGGGAACGCGGTCGAACACGCGGGCCCCGACGTGACGATCACCGTCGAGTCGCTGGAGGACGGGTTCGCCGTCGAGGACGACGGGCCGGGGCTCCCGACGGACGAGGACCTCTTCGCCCCGGGCGTCACGACGGATCCCGACGGCACGGGGTTCGGATTGAGCATCGTAGAAGAGGTCGTCCGCGCCCACGGCTGGTCGATCCGGGCGACCGAGGGAGCCGACGGCGGTGCCCGGTTCGAGATCACGGGAGTCGAGACCGAGCCCTGAGTGCGGGAACCATCGAAGGGGGCAGTCCCTGAGCGGCGAGAGACCGGAGCGCTCAAGGCACTCGATGCTGGGTGTATCGGTATGGCCGACGATTTCCTCGATTCGATTGCCTGTCTCTATTCGGCGTCCGTGACCGAACGCGACGGTTCCTACGTCGTCGAGGTGCCAGAGCGCGAGATCGAACTCGGCGACGTCGATCCCGATCGGCCGGTGCGCGTCGCCATCCTCCGCGACGACGAGGAAGAGAGCCGGTCGGCACCCGACGCGGCGCGCGATTCGTCGACGCAGCACCCAGAGCCACCCGTCGACGTCGGCGACGTCCGGGAGGTGACCGTCGAGAGCACCGGCGACCAGGGCGACGGCATCGCGAAGGTGGACCGCGGGTTCGTCGTCATCGTCCCCGGCGCGTCCCCGGGGGACGAGGTCACCGTCGAGATCGAGTCGGTACAGCCCAACTACGCCGTCGCGGAGATCGTCGAGGACGACCCCGATCCCTGGTAGTCGGTCGGGTCAGTCCGCGGCGAGACGCGCTGCGGTCCGTCTCCCGTCGGCGAGTCGTCCGACGACGCCGGCGCGTTCCGTGAACGCCGACGCGATCTCGACGTCCGGCGGGAGCGAGAGGTCGGAGAGCGCCCGCCACGAGCGGTCGTAGGCCGGCATCCCCGGACGGACGACGTCCACGTTGAGGACCGACGCCTCGGCGCCCGTGACGGTCTCGAACTCGTCTGCGGCCCGTCGACCGATCACGCCGTGGTCCGCCGCGAGGAACGACGGGTTCCCGCTGCCGACGTAGGCGGTGAACACCCCGTCGCGACCGAGCATGCTCGCGTTCCAGGTGCACCCCGTCGTCTCGAACCCCTCGTCGACGACGTGGAAGCCGTGACCAACGCCGTCGAAGTCGGACTCGAGGTGGACCACGCCGATGGGGTTGTAGTTGAACTCCCCGACGGTCGCGGCCGCCTCGGCGTCGATCGACGCGAGCAGCGTGGCCGTCGTCGGTGCCGGGGTGGTGAAGACGACGCCGTCGACGACCGTCTCGCTGCCCGCCGTCACGATGCGATACCCGTCGCCGTCTGGTTCCACCGCGGTGACCGGACTGTCGAGGGCGATCCGCGTCTCGTGCGTCTCGTAGATGGCGTTCGGGAGCGTCTGGACCCCCCGCTCGAAGCTCACGATCGGCGGTCGCTCGCCGTCGGCGAGGAGGCGCCTGGCGACGGCGAGGAGGATGCTCCCGTCGATTCCGAAGGTCTCGAGTGCCCGTCCGAGCGAGTGCTCGACGTACATGTCGTCCGGGTCGGTTCCATAGAGGCCGCTGTAGAGCGGACCGGCGAACCGCGTCGCCGCCTCCTGCCCGAAGGCGCGCGTGAGAAATTCCTCGACGGTCTCTCCTGGCGTCGGGCCGGCGGTCAGGGGCTCGAGGAGCACCCGGAGTTTCCCTCGCCAGGAGAGGAGGTCCGTTCGGATCGCAGCGCGGACGGAGAGGGGCATCTCGCGGAGGGCGCCGTCGTAGTAGGCGTAGAGGGGCTGCTCCTCGTCCCCCTCGATCACCGCGTCCTCGAGGCCGAGTTGGGTGATCAAATCGTCGACGGGCTTCGACCGGCGGAGACGCTGTGGGCCCGCCTCGAGGACGCGGCCGTCCACCTCGAACGATCGGACGACCCCGCCGGGTTCCGCCGCGGCCTCGAAGGTCCGAACCGGGACGTCGCGCTCGACGAGGTGGTGGGTCACGGCCAGCCCGGACATGCCGGCCCCGATGACGCCGACGGTCATCGGCTCGCCTCCGGGGACCGGGGGATCGAGGGTGCGATCGGAATCTGCATGTTCGCTCGTACCCGTCCGCCGTACAAAGTCGCGTTGGAACGATCCTCGGGGAACAAGCGATCACTCCTCGGGGGACTTCGTCACGAGCACCGGTCGATCGGCCGTCCTGATCGTCCGCTCCGAGACGCTCCCCAGGACCGTCCGCTCGATCGCGCCCCGCCCGTGGGAGCCGAGGACGATGCAATCGGCGTCCACCTCGTCGGCGTAGGCGACGATCTCCTCGTGGGCGACGCCCTCCCGAACCTCGCCGGTGCCCTTGAGGCCCGCCCGCCGGACGAGCGACTCGAGGTCGTCGATCGCGCCCCGTCCCTCCCGGGCGAGCACGTCCTCGATCACCTGGCTCTGGGTCGCCTTGGCGTCGACGACGTAGAGGCCGTGTACCCTCCCCTCGAACGCCCCCGCGAGGTCGATCGCCGTCTCGACCGCGTGGTTCGCGTCGGCGCTCGCGTCCGTCGCGACGAGGACGTCCTCGTAGGCCTCTCCGGGCGCGTTCGCGTCCACGGGGACGGTCAACACCGGCACCTGAACCGATCTGAGGACCGCCTCCGTCACGCTCCCCAGGAGGAGGCGCACGATGCCGCGTCGGCCGTGAGTGCTCATCGTCACGAGGTCGATGCCCGCGTCGTCGACGTAACTGACGAGGCTGGAAGCGGGTCGCCCCTCGAGGAGGGCGGTCTCGATCGGCACGTCTGCAGTCTCGCAGCGCTCCTCCATGCTGGTGAGTGCCGACTCGCCCTCCCGCTCGAGGGCGTCGACGACGGCCTGCGTGTCCACGCCGCCCTCGAAGTCCGCGGCGTAGGTGAGGTCGACCACGTAGACGCCGTGGACGGTCGCGCCCGTCGCGTCGGCGAGCACGATCGCGTGTTCGAGGGCGC
Source organism: Halanaeroarchaeum sp. (assembly GCA_042216045.1). Lineage (GTDB taxonomy): Archaea > Halobacteriota > Halobacteria > Halobacteriales > Halobacteriaceae > Halanaeroarchaeum. Next base: position 22,814 of record JBDGUE010000033.1, read on the forward strand.
GCGCTGCGGTGTCGGAGCCGTCCGTCGGAACGAGGATGTCGTCGAACATGTACTCCATCCGAGATCACCACCCCACCCACCTTAAGGCTAGTCGGCGCAACGATTGTGTCGAACCGAACCTTTTCCGTCACGGTCACGGTCTATCGTGATGGTTCGTGGCGTCGCGTCCCGGGTCGCCACGGACCGCGGCGGCGGGCCGACCCTGGTCGTGCTCACGGCCCACTCGCCGTCCGTAGCGATACAGTTAGTTGCGTGGCGACCGTATCCGCCCCCATGGACGGACTCGACCTGCTCGAGTGGTTCCTCGCCCTGAGCGCCCTCGCGGTCGGCGGCGCGACCGCCTACCACCACTACGTCGAGGGGAAGACGCCCTCCAGTGCCGCCTTCCAGGCCCTGGAGGAGTACAACGGGGCCCTCGAGGCCCTGGCCCGTGGCATCGGGTCGGTCGCGAGCGACGCGATCGCGTCGCGCCGGTGAGGCCTCAGACGTCCTTTCGTTCGAAGAGTGCCGTGGCGAGGACGACGAGTCCGACCGCCGTGACACAGAGGAGCGCGGCACCGACGACGTCCGGGGTCCCGTCCACGAGCACGTCGGCGGGGTCGAAGTACCGCATCGGACTCACGGCGCCGATCCACTCGAAGTCCGTGTCGGCCGTCACCGACTCGAGGACGAACAGCGCGAAGAGGACCGCCAGCCCACCGCGCTTTGCCACGTCGGCCCGGTCGACGACCACAGAGAGGACGAGTCCGATGGCCGCGGTCAACGCGAGGTAGGGGACGGAGAAGACGTGGACCAACAGGAGATTGCGGATCGCGATCGATTCGTCGATGATCGCGAGTCCGGCGTAGACGAAGACCGGAATCAGGAGGTTGAGGACCACGATCGGGACCCAGAGTGCCAGGTACTTCTCGAGGATCACGCGGCGCCGCGAGACGGGAGTCGCGAGCAGCAGGTCGATCCGTCCGTTCTCGACGTCGGTGGCGATCGCGCCGCCGCCCACGTAGATGAGGTACAGGCCCACGAGCAACAGCCACATGAACTGGTAGAACTCCGTCGCGAGGAACCCCTCGACGGTGGTGTAGGCCTCGACCGCGAACGTCGCCTGCATCTGCTCGGGAAGCTGTTGGATGAACTTCACGATCGCGTCGCCGGAGGCCTCGATCGACGGGTAGATCGTCAGCACGAACGTGGCGAGTACGCCGAGGAGGAGGCCGAGCGCCAGGGCCCCCCGGAGGTGGCGCCGCCCCTCGTACTTCAGGATGTCAGTCACGGTTCTCACCGTAGAAGTGCATGAAGACGTCCTCGATCGGCGGTTCGTCGACCTCCAGGTCGACGACGTCGAAGTCGGCCAGACGATCCACGAGGTCGTTGTAGTCGCCGGCGAAGGTGAAGTGGGTCTCTCGTCCGACCTGATCGAACTCGACGACGCCCTCGAGGTCGAGGTCCTCGCGTGCCAGCGGCGTCGCCGTGTGGACGCGCACCCGCTTCCCGCCCTTGTCCAGGAGGTCCTCGACCGTCTCCACGGCGACGATCGACCCGTCCCTGATGATGCCGACCCGGTCGCAGACGCGTCGGACCTCCCCGAGGATGTGCGAGGAGAAGAGGACGGTCTTGCCGTCGTCGCGCTCGGACCGAAGGAACGCGTTGAGACGCTCCTGGACCAGGGGATCGAGTCCGGAGGTGGGTTCGTCCATGACGAGCACCCTGGGGTCGTGCATGAACGCCTGGACGATCCCCAGCATCTGTCTGTTTCCGGAGGAGTACTCGCGAATCCTGCGATCGAGCGGTGGCGAGAAGCGCTCGGTCATCTCCTCGCGACGGTCGTCCCCCTTGAGGGCGGCCTGCAGGTCGAGGAACTCCCGACCGGTCACCGAACCGTCGAAGTTCAGATCGCCGGGCAGGTAACCCACGTTGCGCTTGGCCTCGATGAGCGCGGACTCGTCGCGCACGTCCCGCCCGAGGACGGTCGCCGTGCCCGCGGTCGGCGTGAGAAACCCCATCAGGGTGCGAAGCGTGGTGCTCTTCCCGGCGCCGTTTGGACCGAGGTAGCCGAAGATCTCGCCCTCCCGCACCGAGAACTCGACGCCGTCGTTTGCTCGCGTCTCGCCGAACACCTTCGTCAGTCCCTCGACGTCGATGACACCCATCTCGATCACGTCCGGTTGAGCCACCACCAGAGTCCACCGACGAGGACGGCGACCACGACCGCCCCGACGAGGAGCACCGTCGTCGATCCCGCGGTTCGATTCGGGGCACGGACGACGATCGGCACCGGTTCGGGCCCGATCGTGACCGCCCGTCCGGCCGCCGTCGTCGCGTTGATGACCACGGGAAGCGAGGTCCGCGTCGCGACCGCGTCGCCGGGCGTCGACACCTCGAAGGCCAGGATTGCCGACTCGCCGGGCTCCAGCCGCGCGACGTATGCACCCGGGGAGTCACTCGAGTAGGGCGGCCCCACGAGCATCGTCGCGCGAACCTCCTCGACGGCGGTCGGTCCACGATTCACGATCCGGACGGTGAGGCGGTTCGACGCGTCGATCCCGAGGGTGTTATTCACCGCCACGACGTCGAGGGCCGCCCGCCCCCCGAGGGACGCCCGAAGTGAGATCGGCGCGGACCGATACGAGGCCGTGCCGCCCCGGTCGTATCGAACCCGCGTCGTGAACTGGTGGACGCCCGCGTCGGCGCTCGGCGTCGCGCGGACCTGGAACGTGACGGTCGCGGACGCCCCGGGGGCCAGCGATCCGATCGGTGCCGTGCCGTCCGTCACCAGGACGCCCGGATCGCGCGCGGCGAGGGTCGCGACGGCGTGGCCCACCGCTGCGTCGCCGGTGTTCTCGATCGTCGCCTGCACGGTGGCCACGTCCTCGCCGAAGGTGGTGACGCTCACCTCCCGAACGGCGAAGGGCTGTCTGGGGGCGGGTCGGACGCCCGCCGTCATGGGCGCGCTCGCGTGATTGATCCCGTCCCCGTCGTCGTACTCCGCGACCACGCGAAGCGGATAGACCGCGGTCTCCGCGCCCGGATTCACAGACACGTTCGCCAGTATCGTCCGGGACTCGTTCGGTGCCATGCGGCCGGCGAATCTGACGGTCGACGCTCCGCCCTCGATCGCGAGCGCGGAACTCCCCGTCGACAGCGTGACGGAGACGTCTCGTGCAACCGCGGACCCCACGTTGTGGAGCGTGACGCGCGCCGTCCCTCGCTCGCCCACTCGCAGCGAGGAGGAGACGGTCGCGACCCGGAAGACGGGCCGTTCGGGGACGACGACGCGGGCGTCGATCGTGGTCGACTCCCGGTCGTCACCGACCTCGTAGGTCACGCGGAGCGGAACGTCGTACGTTCCCGCCCTGGCGTCCCGCGGGACCCGAACGACCAGGGAGACGGGTGCCAGCGCCCCGTCGGTCAGGGTTCCGACCGACTGCACCCCCGAGTGGACCTCGATGGGGGCCGCGCCCGCCGTCGCCTCGACGCTGACGTCGCGTGCCGTCTTCACCACCTCGTCGGCCTCCGCGGCGTCGTTCTCGATGACGACCGTGAGCGTCTGGGTCGTTCCGGGATCGAGTCGGGGTTCGGGGACCGTCGCGGAGAGGTTCGGGTCCTCGGCCGCGACGGCCGGTGTCGGCACCGTCGCGAGGGCGACGGCGAGAACCACGAGGACGGCCACGAGCCGTCCGGATCCGCCGCCCGACCCTCGGTTCGCTGTGAGCGACATGTTCGTTCGTCCCTGTTCTCCCACCGACGTGTTAGGTGTTCGTGTGATTCCCGGCGCTGAAGCGGGTCCGGTCGGTGCGGACCACCCAGTCTCGAGGGTGTACCGAGACGTGGTCGTCCGTGGCCTGCCCGCTTCGTATCCCACGGTCGCCACCGTCTGCTCCCGCCGGGACTGCCGCCCTTACCGTACGTACTTCGCGTACTCCCGCCAGTGCCGGACCGACCAGAAGGCCAGTCCGCTGCCGATGAGGGCCGCCGCGACGAGGTAGAAGATGATGTTCGAGACGAGCACCTCGTCGGGATTCGCGAGTGCGTACGTCAGGCCCTCGCCCGCGAGGGTGACGACGACGAAGATCGTCACGGTGAGGCCGAGGGTGGCGACGAGGATCTGGGTCCCCTCGAGCGTCGGACGTTCGAGGAGGAACAGGGCGGCGACGAACCCGATCGCCATCAGCAGGACGTAGAGCGGGAATCGGTCGGCGAACCCCTCGACCGACCCCGTGAGAACCGCCAGCACGCCGAGAAACGCGGCCGTGAGGAGAACCGTGGACGCCAGGACGGGGACGACCGCGCGCGCGACCGTCCCGACGTCTATCGAGTCCCCGAGTCGATCCATAGTTTCGGATCGCAGGGTACGGACAAAAGTGTACTGGGCCGGGGGCGAGCGCACAGCAACTATTTACCTCCAGGACCGAAACCTCGGGTGAGAATGTCGACGGAGGACGCAGAGGAACTCGTGATCTCGGAGGACGGGACGATCTCGCTCCCGGCCATCGAGGTGCTCACGGGACGCGGCGTGATCTTCGGCAAGAGCGGGTCGGGGAAGAGCAACTCGGCCAGCGTGGTGATCGAGGAACTCCTCGAGCGCGGGTTTCCGCTCCTCATCGTCGACATCGAGGGCGAGTACTACACCCTCAAGGAACGCTACGAGATCGTCCACGTCGGGGCGACGGAGAAGGCCGACATGCCACTCCGGGAGACGGAGGCCGAGGAGGTCGTGAACCTCTGTCTCGATCGCAATCGGCCCGTCATCATCGACCTCTCCGAGGTCATGGACATGGACCCGGCGGAGTACTTCGTCGAACAGGTCATCACGATCCTCTTCAGCCGCGAGAAGGAGGCACGCAAGCCCTTCCTGGTCGTCGTCGAGGAGATCCACGAGTTCCTCCCCCAGCAGGGCGGTCTCGACGACCTGGGCGAGACCCTGATCCGGATCGCGAAGCGGGGTCGCAAGCGCGGCGTCGGCCTCACCGGCATGTCCCAGCGGCCAGCCGCCGTGGACAAGGACTTCATCACGCAGTGCGACTGGATGGTCTGGCATCGACTGACCTGGAAGAACGACACGCAGGTCGTCCAATCGATCCTCGGCTCCGAGAAGGCCTCCGAGGTCCAGGAACTCGCGACCGGGGAGGCCATCATGATGACGGACTGGGACGAGATGATTCGCACCGTCCAGTTCCGTCGCAAGTGGACCTACGACGCGGCGGACACGCCCACCCTCGATCCCGAGAACCGGCCAGACCTCACGAACGGGACCGACTCGTCTCCCGCGAGCGCCCCGCGAGAGACGGATTCGGGATCGCCCGCCAGCACAGGTCCGGGGTCCCAGGGCGACGCGGACTCCACCGCGTCGACCGACGACGCGGCGGGCACGTCGGAGGGGGCAACCGCACCGTCGACCGACGCGGAGAGCGCGGCCGAAGCGACGTCCGGGACGGGGCCACCGAGCGGCGACGAAGCACCCACGGAGGAGCCCCCGCGGGAGTCCGGAATGTCGGAGTCCGGGTCACCCGCCGACGGCCAGGGGACGGCCACCGAGGCGACCGATCGTGACGAGCCAGGGCAGGCTCCCGAATCCGCCGGCTCGCCGGCGCAAACGCCGAACCCTCCGACTCCTCGGGCGCCGGGGGCCGACCGCGGGAGCGAGGACGCGGATGCGGGGTCTGGGGGTGGCACCGAGGTGGAGATCAAGGGATTCGAACCACCCGGTGGGCAGGGATCGAGCGAGCCGACCCCGGCCGGTGGGGGACCCACGGGTGGACGAGAAACGGGTTCACAGTCGCGTCGGGCGACCGGGCGCGTGACCGACGTTCCGAAGAAGCACGCGGACGCGCCCTTCGACGACGGCGACTCGCGGATCGCCCTCTGGGAACTCGGCCACATGGTCGCGTACGTCGTCGCGTCGTCCCTCGCGGTCGTCGGGCGCACTGCCCGGTACGCCGTCGAGTACGCCATCGGCACGGCGGAGGGGCCGTTCGACCCCTTCGAACCGGCCGACGGGGACGGGGTCGACGGGCCGCTCTCCCGCGACCAGGTCGTGTTGATCCTCTCCGTCATGATGGTGCTGTCCATCCTGGTTTTGGCGTTCGTCTACTCCGGGTAGGTCCTCGCCCACACGCTTATCCCCGCGGCACGAGAGGCGGGGGACGATGGATCCGGCGGGGGAGGAGCGGGCCTACGTGACGCAGTCGGCGGGCACGGAGCGAACGGTCTATCACACCGACACGGACTGTCCCGCCCTCCCCGGAGCGTACACGGTCATGGACCCCTCGCTGGCAGAGGATCGCGGGCTTCGCGAGTGCTCGCGCTGTCGGAGTCGTCGATACGACCTCCTGGAACTGTGAGGCGCGTGCCCGTGTACCCCACCGAGTGCGAAACGCGCTTTTTCCTTCGACGCCTACGCCCCACCGTGACACGGAGCGACGACGGGGGGTGGGCGGGCCGTGCGGACGACCTCGAGACCGTCAGGGACGCGATGGAGGGCGTCGAGCGGCCGGTCGTCACCGCGACGGACCTCGCAGCCCAGACGGACCTGACGCAGTCGGCTGCCGCCGACCTCCTCGACCGACTGGTGGAGGGCGGGACCGTCGATCGACTCGACGTGGGGAACGACCCGGTCGTCTTCTACGCCGAGCGGTGGGCGGATTCGACGACGCGAGAGCGGGTGATTCCGTTCCCCGACCGCCACGAGATCGTCGTCGACCACCCCGACCAGTACACGCGGGCACAGCTGTCGCAGTTCGCTCGGCTCGCGGAGACGAACGGGGAGGCGGGCTACGTCTACGAGGTGCGACGGGAGGACGTCTGGGGTGCACCCTTCGACGACGGAGCGGACCTCCTGCGCACCGTGCGGGACGTCGTCGGCCGGGATCCCACCTTCGAGGAGTGGATCGAGGCCCAGTGGGAGCGGGCCCGACAGTTCGCCCTCCGGACCCACGAGGACGGCTACACCGTGCTCGAGGCGGCCTCGGACTCCCTCATGGCGAACGTCGCACGTGAGGAACTCGACGACGAGCACCTCCACGGTCCGATCGACGACGCGACGAGTTGGGTCGTCGAGGGGGCCGAGGCCGCGATCAAGCGAGCGCTGTACGACGCCGGGTATCCGGTCCGGGACGAGCGAGACCTCGAGGGCGGCGAGGACCTGGACGTGACCCTCCACCTCGAACTCCGGGACTACCAGCGGGACTGGGTCGACCGGTTCGTCACCGCCGGGTCCGGCGTGCTGGTCGGCCCCGCCGGCAGCGGCAAGACCATCGCGGCCCTCGGCGTCGTCGCCGAACTGGGTGCCGAGACGCTGGTGCTGGTTCCGAGTCGCGAACTCGCGGGACAGTGGCGCGAGGAGGTCCTCCGACACACCGACCTCGCGGCGGGAGACGTCGGCGAGTACCACGGCGGCACGAAGGAGATCCGGCCGATCACGATCGCCACCTACCAGATCGCGGGCATGGAGCGCCACCGACGCCTCTTCGACGAGCGACGGTGGGGACTGGTCGTCTACGACGAGGCACACCGCGTGCCGGCCCCGGTCCACCGGCTCACGGCCGACCTCCAGGGTCGCCGTCGGCTCGGACTGACGGCCTCGCCCGTGCGCGAAGACGACCGCGAGCGGGACATCTACACGCTCATCGGACCGCCGATCGGGACCGACTGGGACGCCCTCTTCGACGCGGGCTTCGTCGAACGGCCCGAGGTGGAGGTCAGGTACGTCCCCTGGGAGTCCGAGCACGCAAAGGAGGAACACGCGAGTGCGTCCCGACACCGCGCCCGGCAACTCGCAGCCACGAATCCGGCCAAGATCGACGCGATCCGGGACGCACTGGCCGAACATCCGGACGCGAAGGCGTTGATCTTCGTCGAGTACCTCGACCACGGCGACGACATCGCGGAGGCCCTGGACGTCCCATTCGTCAGCGGCGAGACGCCCCACGCCGAACGGGCCCGCCTCTTCCAGGCGTTTCGACGGGGGGACCGGGAGCGCCTCGTCGTCTCCCGCGTGGGTGACGAGGGCATCGACCTGCCGGACGCCGAACTGGCGATCGTCGCCTCGGGCCTCGGCGGGTCGCGACGACAGGGGACCCAGCGAGCGGGGCGGACGATGCGTCCCTCCGGGAACGCCACGATGGTGGTCCTCGCGACGGCCGGCACGCGGGAGGCCGACTTCGCGCTGGAGCAGACCCACCACCTCTCGAGCAAGGGCGTCCCGGTGACCGAGCGCACCCTCGCCGAGTGAGCGGCCCCTATTTATGTCTTCAGGGGGACCCGATGGGCTGCCGAATGCTACAGCCTTTTCAGCCCGATCGCCCAACTTCGTGTCGATGACGTCACTGGACTCCATCGACCTCGACTTCGTCGACCTCGGATCGACGGGCCTCAAGACCAGCGAACTCCAGTTCGGAACCTGGCGGTTCGGCAAGGAGACCGAGGAGGGCAACGTCGAAATCGGCGAGGAGCGCGGCCACGAACTGCTCGACGCCTACGAGCGAGCGGGTGGGCGCTACATCGACACGGCAGACGTCTACGGCGGCGGCAAGGCGGAGCGCTGGATCGGCGAGTGGCTCTCCGAGCGCGACCGCGAGCGCTACACCGTCGCCTCGAAGATCTACTGGCAGATCCGGGAGGGCGACCCCAACAGCGGCGGCAACAACCGGAAGAACCTCTCCGATCGCGTCGACGCGATCCTCGATCGTCTGGACACGGACTACCTGGACGTCCTCTACATCCACCGGTGGGACGATCAGACCCCGACCCGTGAGCTGATGAAGACCCTCGATCGGTTCGTCAGGGAGGGGAAGGTCCACTACCTCGGCGCGTCGACCCTGCGGCCGAACGCCTGGAAGGTCGCGAAGGCGAACGAGATCGCGACCCGCGAGGGCTGGGAGCCCTTCACCGTCCTCCAGCCGCGGTACAACCTCGTCGATCGCGAGGTCGAGGGCGACTACCTCGAGATGGCCCGCCGCTACGGGATGGCCGTGGCCCCGTGGAGCCCCCTCGGTCAGGGCTTCCTCACCGGAAAGTACACCCGCGAGGAGGGTCTCGTCGGCGAGTCCCGCGTCGCCGAGTCGAGTCGGTTCGAGGAGTCCTACCTCACCGCGGAGAACTTCGACGTCCACGACGTCCTGGACGAGGTCGCAGCGGAGGTCGACGCCTCGCCGGCGCAGACGGCACTCGCCTGGCTCATGCATCGCGACGGCGTGACGGCGCCCATCGTGGGGGCCCGGACGGTCGACCAGCTCGAGGAGAACCTCGCCGCCGCCACGATCGACCTCTCCGAGGACCAGATGGAGCGGCTCATCGAGGCCAAGGGCGGCCCGTACAGCGACCTGTAGTCGGGCCTCGACGTCACCGTTCGACGACGAGCCAGGGGACCTCGATCAGCGCGGGAATCGGGGTCTCGACGTGGTGCTCCCAGACCCCCTCCTCGCCGAAGGCCTCGCCGTGGTCCGACGTGATCACGACCCGGCCGTCGAGGTCCCCGAGCAGGTCCACGACCGCCTCGAGGACGAGGCGCAGGTTGTCCTCGTAGTACTCCTCGAGGGTGCTCTTCGCCCCGCCCCTCCCGACGTCGAGGACGCTGCCCGCGTCGAGTTCGACGAGCATCCCCAGTTTCATCGCGAGTTCGCTGCCCTCGAGGACGCGTTCGACGCGCGGCTTGACGGGATCGAGGAGCCGCGCCGCCAGTCCGTCGCGATCTGGGGCGCCCTCTTCCTTTGCCTCCTCGAAGCTCTTCCTGATGGAGTTGACCTTTCGCCCCGTGCCGTGGGCCACGAAGGGCGCGTGTGGCTGCATGTAGTGGATCACGGTCGGGGTGTCCGACTCCACCGCCGCCCAGTGATCGCGGACGTAGTCGTTCACCGCACCGGGCAGGACGGTCCCCAGGTCGTCGTCCCAGGCCTCGTCCCAGAGGTCGTGGATCGTCGAGATGTGGTCCGTGGAGGTCCAGGACGACTCGAAACTCGCCCCCCACTCCATCTCGTCGAGGGGGATCCCGAGTCCGTTGATGAAGGGGTTCGCAGAGAAGTAATTCAACTCGTGATCGCCGCGGAAGGTCTTGGCCGCCCACTCGGGGGTGGCAGATCCACGGCTTCGCACTCGCTCGAGGTCGCCGGAGACGTAGTCCTCGTAGACGCGTTCGAAGGTGTCGAAGCGGGCCGCGTCGAGTACGATCAGATGGTCCCAGTCGTCCTCGATGACAGCTTGTTTCTTCATGACTGGCCCCGTGTTTCGGGCTGAGGATTCGAGCACCTAAGCGTGTTTGGTCTGGCCTACAGGTCGAGGCGGGTCCCGAAGACCGTGGTCGCCAGTCCCCCGAGGGCGATCGGCATCCAGTAGACCGCGACCCGAAAGACGATCACCCCGGCGGTGATCACGGCGGCGGACGCGCCGATCGTCGGAACCAACAGCGCGACGAAGGCCGCCTCGATCCCGCCCAGTCCACCGGGGAGGGGCGTCATCCCCGCGAGATAGGCGAGCGGAATCACGAACACGGCGACCACGAAGGGGAGCGTCTGGCCGATCGCCGCGAAGGCCGCGACGAGCGCGACGGCCTGGAGGAGCCACCCCGCGGTCGAGGACGCGAACGCCGCCGTCAGCCGGGTCCGGTCGGTCGCGACGACCTCCACGTCCGCGAAGAACCCGCGCAGGCGACGCGCGACGCGTTCCTCGTCCGCCCCGAACCTGGACAGGGGACCGACGTCAACCCGATCGATGACCCCGGCGAGCGGTCCCGAGATTCGGTCGACGATCGTGGTCCGATACCGCCAGATCAGGGCGAAGACCCCGAAGATCACCGCGACGAGGACGACGACCGACCCGAGGGCGACCTTGAGTCCGCTGCCGATGGCGACCGACGTGGCGTAGTACCCGACCGCGAAGAGGACGAGGCCGACCGAGGCGATCACGTTCACGACGTCGACGCTCGCGATCGCGACGAGGCCGGTCTCGTAGTTGACCGAGGAGATCTTCGAGATCAGGTAGGCCGTCACGGGTTCGCCGCCGGCCTGTCCGAAGGGCGTGACGTTGTTCGCGAAGACCGCGGCGGTGTAGACGAAGAAGGCGGTCAGGTAGGGGACCTCCACCCCGACCGCGTCGAGGACGAACCGGAGCGTGAGCCCCCAGGCGACGAGCCAGAGGACCGCGACGGCGAGCGTGACCGCGAGCAGCGGGGGATCCGCCTGGAGGAGCGCGCGTCGGACCCGACTCAGGTCCACGAGGTACAGCAACACGGCGAAGACGGCCCCCGCTCCGAGGAATCCGAGTGCGACCGCCCGTCGGTCCACTGCGCTCATGCCGAGAACTCACCGCCCGGAGTACGAAACCGTTGGGTTTCGCTCGTGAGTCGGACCGCGTCCGCGGTTCAGGAGGATTTATTGTCGAGGCCGCAGGCTTTTTTATGCATGGAACGATCGACGGCTGAGCCATCGGTCAGCGACCTCCCCGGAGAACGGGCGACCGAGTGGGTCGATTACCACCATCGGAACGCGGCCACCAGCACCTACGTCTACGACTTCGTCTGGGACATCACGAGCGACGCCGAGGGCCCCTTCGTCACCGACGTCGACGGCAACGTCCTCATGGACTTCACGAGCCACGTGGCCGCGGCGCCACTCGGGTACAACAACCCGAAGATCATGGACAAACTGTCCGAGTTCGACCTCGTGGATCCCTCGAAGATCGCGGGCCAGGACTTCTACGTCGCGACCGATTCGACGGGACCCGAGGGCGCCTTCCCGGGACCCGCCCACCTGATGGACCGGCTGACGGACATCACCGAGCACTACGGCCTCGACACGGTCTTCCTCTCGAACTCCGGGGCCGAGGCCGTCGAGAACGCCATCAAGATCTCCTACGACTACCGGGACGGTGCGAAGTGGGCGATCACCTTCGACGGGGCCTTCCACGGGCGGACGCTCGGGACCCTCTCGCTCAATCGCTCCAAGTCGATTCACCGGCGCAAGTTCCCCGAGATCTCGGGCGTCCACGACGTGCCGTTCTGTCGCGATCCCGAGTGCACGGCGGGGACGTGTGAGTGTGGGTACTTCACCGGTGGCTCGGAGGTCTCCGAACTCAGACGGCGCCTCGATCCGGAGTCCGGCAACATCCATCCCGACGACGTGGCCTACCTCGTCCTCGAGCCGATCCAGGGCGAGGGCGGATACCGGATCCCGAGCGAGACCTTCATGCAGGACGTCGCCGCCGTCACCTCTCGGTACGACATCCCGCTCGTCGTCGACGAGATCCAGTCCGGCGTCGGTCGCACCGGGAAACTCTGGGCCTCCGATCACTTCGCCATCGAACCCGACGTCATCACCAGCGCGAAGGCGCTCCGCGTCGGCGCGACGATCGGCAAGGAGAAGCTCTTCCCCGATCAGAAGTCCCGACTCTCCTCGACCTGGGGCGCAGGCGACGTCCTGGCGGCGGCCCAGGGGACGTTCACCATCGAGGCGATCGAGGAGTACGACCTCATGGACAACGCGATCGAGCGCGGCCGGCAGTTCCGCGAGCGTCTCGCGGACGCGGCGACCGACGCGGTCCTCGACGTGCGCGGTCTCGGTCTCATGCTCGCGATCGAGTTCGACACCAAGGACCGCCGGGAAGCCATGATTCAGGCGCTGCTCCGTCGCGGTCTCCTGACCCTCGGGGCGGGCGCGCGCAGCGTCAGGTTCATCCCGCCGCTCGACGTGACCGAGCGCGAGATCGACATCGCCGCCTCGCTCGTCGAGGACGCCCTGCAGTCGCCAGAGGTCCGCCAGGTCGGCCCCTCGGTTGCGGACACCGGGGACGCCGGGTGAGGTCATCGGCTGGCGGGGCCCGTCGCGGTGGCGAACGCTGGGTGGGCGACCCAGGCAAGTGGGCGACCCAG
>JBDGUE010000031.1:0-33585 GCA_042216045.1 Halanaeroarchaeum sp.
GAGCTGGGTTTAGACCGTCGTGAGACAGGTCGGCTGCTATCTATTGGGGGTGTTTCGGTACCTGACGGGAACGTCCGTATAGTACGAGAGGAACTACGGACGGGAGCCACTGGTGTATCGGTTGTCCGAGAGGGCACTGCCGAGCAGCTACGCTCCACGGGGTAAGGGCTGAAAGCATCTAAGCCCGAAACCCACCTGGAAAAGAGGTACCGCTGAAGTCTCTCGTACAAGACGAGTTCGATAGACTCGGGGTGTGCGCACCGAGGCAACGAGGTGTTGAGCCCGCGAGCACTAACAGACTGAAGCCACCATTCATCCGTACGTCCGACTCGGCAGACGAGTCCAGGCGTTAACTGGATTGCACGCACACACGGTCACAGGACCACCGACGACTGGCGTCGCGATCGCGGTTCGATTCCGCGAGTCGGCATTAGGGCGGCCATAGCGGTGGGGTCACACCCGTACCCATCCCGAACACGGAAGTTAAGCCCACCTGCGTTCCGGCGAGTACTCGAGTGCCCGAGCCTCCGGGAAAACCGGTTCGCCGCCCCCATTCATTTCGTTCATCACTCACCCTCGAGCGACGGCCACGTCGCTCGGGGGTTTTCGTCGTTCCGCCGTACCGCTACCCACGCGCTCTTGGTGTCGGCACTCGTCCGGTGGCGTAGTGACCGGGAAGACTCCGGACGGCGGACGAGTGGCGGCCTTCACCGGCGAGAGCGGTCGCTTTCTGTTCGTCCTCTCGTTCGGCTGGTTTCTGACCCTCGGGGCGCGGTTTCTGGTGCCCGCGTTGCTCCCCTTCGTCAAGGCCGAGTTCGGCCTCGAGAACACCGGCGCGGGACTCGTCGTCACGGTCGTCTGGCTCACGTACGGCGTGATGCAGTTCCCCGCCGGCGTGCTCGTCGATCGCGTGGGCGAACGGACACTGCTCTCGACCAGCGCCGGTCTCGCCGCGATATCGATGCTCGGGTTCGCGGTCGCGCCGTCGTACCCGCTCTTCCTCCTCGCCGGGGCCGGCTTCGGGTTGGCGACGGGTCTCTACGGTCCTGCCCGGGGAATCGCCCTGACGCGCCGGTTCGACGCCGTCGAGGGGGTGGCCTTCGGCACCGTGCTCGGGGCGGGGAGCGTTGGGGCGGCGGTGCTGCCGTTCGCCGTCGCCCTGTCTGCCGGCGTCGTCGACTGGCGGGTGTCCGTCGGGGCGATCGGTCCCGCCTTCTTCCTCGCGGCGCTCGGGTTGGCCCGCGTGGTCCCGGAAAACCTCGGCGACGGTGCTCCGACCCCGTCGCTGTCACGAGGCGTCAGTCGAACCGCGCGTGCCCTGACGCGGCGCCGGGTCGGCACGGCGGTCGCCGCCATCGTGTTGATGCTGTTCGTCTTCCAGGGGCTGACGGCGTTTTACCCGACCTATCTCGTCGTGGAGGGTCGGTTGAGCCAGTCGACGGCGAGTGCGCTCTACGCAGTGCTGTTCCTCGCGGGTGGCGCGTTCCAGCTGGGGGCTGGCCGGTTCGCGGACCGGTTCGGCTACCGTCGCGTTCTCGTGGCGACCGGGGCGGTGAGCGTGGTCCCCCTGCTCGTCCTCCCGCGCGTCCACGGCCTCGGGTGGTTCGGGATCGTGACCGTCCTGATCGCGCTCAGATTGGCCATCGCCCCCATGACCAACGCCTACATCGTGGGCTCGCTCTCCGAGGAGAGTCGAGGCACGTCGTGGGGACTCATTCGGACCGGCTTCTTCGTTCTCGGGGCCTTCGGATCGGTCGTGGTCGGGGGTCTCGCGGACCTGGGCCGCTTCGACGTCGCGATCTACGGACTGGCTGGCGTGACCGTCCTCGGCACGCTCCTCTACGCCTCGCTCCCGCGGGAGAACCGGGGCGACGGTCGCACGGACCGTGAGGGCTAATGGCGCGCTCCACCAACGGGCAGGCGTGCACGTACTCATCGTGGGCTGTGGATACGTCGGTCTGGAACTCGGCCGCCGACTCACTCCGGCGCACAGGGTCACCGGCGTCCGCCGATCGGGCGAGGGACTCGACGCGGTCGAGGCCGCCGGTCTCGAGGCGGTCCACGCCGACGCGACGCGCCCCGGCGACCTGTACTCGCTGCCCAGTGCGGACGTCGTGGTCTACGCGGCGAGCGCAGGCCGGAACGGATCCGCCCGGGAGACCTACGTCGAGGGCCTCCGGACCGTCATCGACCACGTAGGCGGGCGCCGGGACTCCCCCGATCGGCTCCTGTACACCTCGAGCACCGGCGTCTACGGGGATCGCGGTGGCGCGTGGGTCGACGAGTCGGCCGCTCTCGACCCCGCGACCGACCGCGAGGAGACCCTCGTCGAGGCCGAGCGCGTCGCCCGCGAGCACGGGGCCCCCTCGATCGACCGGACGGTCGTTCGATTCGGGGGCATCTACGGTCCGGGCCGCTCGCCGGTCGAGCGCTATCGGACGGGCCCGGTCTCCCCGGGGTACGCCAACTTCGTCCACCGGGACGACGCGGCGGGGGCCCTGGCGTTTCTCCTTCGGGAGGACGTGGCCCGCGACGCGATCCGGAACGTGGTCGACGGCGCGCCGGTGGAGCGGCCGGCCCTCGCGGAGTGGATCGCAGAGCGTACAGACGGCGACCCACCGTCGGTCGTCCCCCTCTCGGAGCGGGACCTCCCCGCGGACCGCCGGGAGCGGTTGGCCGCAAACAAGCGCGTCGCCAACGACGCCCTCCTCGGGGACGAGTACGAGTTCGTCTATCCCTCGGTGAGGGAGGGCATCCGCGAGGGGCTGGCGGACGGGTGAGGCGGTCGCCGGTGTACCAACGCTTAACACACTCCTCGCCCTGAGTGTCTCCCATGGAAGACGTTTTCGTGGGGCGGCTCATGTCGGCGCCCGTCCACTCCGTGGACGCCGAGACGCCAGTCCAGGAGGCGGCACAGATCATGATCGAGAACGACGTCGGCTCCCTCGTCGTCACGGACGACGGCGACCTCGAGGGAATCCTCACCTCGACGGACTTCGTCCACGCGGCGTCCGACGGCGGCCCCGCCGCGGACGCCACGGCCGGCCAGTACGCGACGGCGGTCGTGACCACGACGGGCGTGAACGAGACGGTTCGCGACGTCGCCGACACCATGACCGAGGAGGGATTCCACCACGTCCCGGTCACGGAGGACGGCGAGGTCGTCGGGATGATCGCGACCTCCGACATGACGGCGTACGTCTCCCACATCGAGACGCCGGCCCAGCCGAACTGACCGGGCCGTCTGGGATCGATCAGCCCTCGGGAAACACCCGGTCGTGCAGGCGTTCCGTGATCCGGTCGGCGAGTGGCCGGAGGTTGCGCGCGTCGTCTCGATTGTAGGCGACGAGCGTGTCCAGGGCAGCGTCGTTCCCCCGGGAACTGTACTCCCGCCAGAGTCGGACCGCATCACGCCCCGAGATGTCCGGTCGGTCCCGGTCGATGTCCAGTTCCCGTTCGACTCGCTTCAGGCCACCGGTGAGGTCCACCCGCTCGCCGAGAAATCGGAGGTCCAGGTGGGGGACGTCGACGTCGAGGTCGAAGGAGCGCTCGAGGAACGGGACGTCGAACTGCTTCCCGTTGAAGCTCGCGATCAGTTTCGCGTCGGCGAATTCCTCGCGCAGCGCCTCCCGCGTCAGGTCGGCGTCACGGACGTAGGTGCGGGTGTCGCCGTCGCGGTGGACGGAGACCGTCGTCACGACGTCCTCGCGGGGACGCAGTCCGGTCGTCTCGATGTCGAAGAAGAGCGTCTCCGCTCGGAAGTTGTCGTACAGTCGCCACCGACAGCGATCCGGCATCGCGTCCGCGAAGAAGGCCGCGTCGCCGTCGGCAAGTCGCGGGCGGGCGGTCGCGAGGTACGACTCGATGCGGTCCGCGGTGGTCGGCCCCACCACGTCGGGCGCGAAGTCGTCCCAGTGGGTCACCCCGTCGGTCCAGAGCGCGCGCTCGGTCTTCTCCCCGACGCCCCGGACCGGGATGAAACTGTTCTCGACGCGCATCACTCCTCCGCGAGGCGCCACCCCGACTCCTCGGCGACGGCCGCCAGTGGCTGGAACTCCCAGCCGGCCTCCTCCGCCCACGCTCGCTCCTCGGGCAGGCCGATCAGGACGCGGCGGTCCGCGTAGAAGTGGTGGTCCTCGTCGATGCTCGCCAGGCGCTCTGCGGGGCCGTTCGAGACGTCGTTGAAGAAGTCCACGTCGATGGTGTTGTTCCGGAAGTAGGCGTTGAGTTCGGGGCCGCTCGCCTCGCCGACCACGCCCACCCAGTCCGACCAGGTGTTGGCCTCCGCGACCACCGAGGCCGGCGCGCTCGTCCGCTTGAGGGCCTCGAGGCTGAAGGCCGTCGTCAGGTCGTGTTCGGGCTCCTGGTCCGGCGTCTCCTCGGTCCCACAGGTTCCGCCGCCCGTCTCCTCGCTCGGTTCGGCGCCGCGGGTCTCCGGGACGCCCGGCATGGCCCGACCCGACGATCCCTCGCTCTCCGCGGCGCCGGACGGACTGGACGTGGTCCCCGTCGCCCGCTCCTCGCTCTCGCCCGAGACGTCCGGGACGCCCGGCGTCCGCCGTCCCCCGTCGGCCACGGGGGTGCCGCCATCGGTCCGCGATGGTGTCATGGGCCCCCGTTGGTGGCCGAGCGGGAGATGCGTTTCGGAGTGGCGCGCCCCCGCGACCGCTACGTTTAAACGCCGACGTCGAAAAGTTCGACACGCGCCAAGGTGGCAGAGTCTGGCCTAACGCAGCGGCCTGCAGAGCCGCCCATCGCCGGTTCAAATCCGGCCCTTGGCTCTCACACTCTCCCTTAGAGCTGAAGACGACTACCAGTGGGTGTCCTTTTTCGTTCGATGCAATCGAGATCCGCGAGGCACGCCCTGGTGGTCGTGTACTGGGGGAGTCTCATCCTCTACCCGTCCTCAGGGATGGCGTTACTCGTCTAGGACTTCCTCGACGCTTTCGACGGGGGCGTAGTATCCACGCGTTTCGCGCCACGTATCGAGCCATTCGTCCGCCGTTTCGCTGTCGATGTGTCCACGTTCGATTCCGAGCACGAGTATGCCGATCGACCCGGTGACTGGTACGTCTCGTTCGTCCGCGAGGTGGCGTGCAGCGAGGTCGTCAGTCGCAAGTGTCCCATCGTACTCGACTGCACCGCGGAACGCTTCCGCCTCGCCAGCGTCGAGTCGCTCGCGGGACTGCTCATCCTCCGTCTCAGGTGAGACGTCACTGACGCGAAGCCCATTCCCGAACGCGTCCACTGCGCTGTCGAGATACTCGTGCCCGAACTGTCGCCCCTGTTCGATCTCGTCACGGACCGCTGGCACGACTACTGGGGACTCGAGGACCGACACGAGGAACTCGATCGAGTCCGTGCTGGCGAAATTGCTGATGACGGTAGCGTCGAGAAAGATCGGGTTCGGGTATCCGTCCGGCATCTATTCGTCGAGGTTTCGCGCCACGTCGAGTTCCCGCTGTAACTCGTCGTCCGTGCGTGGACCGTACAGTGACGTAAACCCGGCGTCCTCCAGTAGTTCCTCGAACTCCCAGCGAGACATACCCGCCTTTCTCGCGGCCCGAGCGAGCGAGAGTTCACCGAGCACGTACTGCCCGACAGCGGCCGCTAGCTCGTCGGTCGGTTCGCGACTGGTGGACGCCATCGTAGGTACACGTCGGGTCCACGGGCGTAATAATCTATCGTGGGTCGTTCGCGAATCGAAGAATTTGGCTTCAGCCCTCCTCACAGTTCGAGACACGATCGCGTCTTCAACTGTTCTCTGGTATGTTACGTGATGGATTCACCTGTCGTAACCCCCTCATATCACTTGAACACCTGCCATAATTCGGGCCCTTGGCTTGGAACGGTTCGTTCACCTCGCGCACGTTTCGTGTGCCGACCGACCCCACCGGCGGGGGGCCAGCGGTCCACGTGGTCGCGGAGGCCCAGACACGGCACCACCGGTCGCCGTCGTCCTCCTCGTGGTGGGAGCGCTCCTGGCGGTGTGAGCCCCGGTGCGGTCCCGTCGGTGCCGGGACCGCTCGATCGACGAGTCTCGGTCAGCGGAGGCCGGGGGTGGGTGGTTGGCGTCGCTTGTGCGCCGTCGCGTCCACCCTCGCGAGCAATTCGTCGACGAAGTCCATGGGTCGGTCCACGACGTCCGCGATCGCCGCGGAACCGACCCCCCGATCGACGGCCAATCGGAGGATCGCATCGACCGTTTCGTAGGGCGCCCCGATCTCGTCCGCGTCGGATTGCCCCTCCCAGAGTCCCGCCGTCGGCTCCTTGCGAACGATCGACTCCGCCACGCCGAGTTCGGTCGCGAGGTCGCGAACCTGGGTCTTGTACAGGTCGCCGATCGGGAGCAGGTCGACCCCGCCGTCCCCGTACTTGGTGAAGTACCCGAGGAGCAACTCGGAGCGGTTTCCCGTGCCGACCACGAGGCGATCCGCCCTGTTCGCCTCGAAGTACGCCACCGTCATCCGGGCGCGCGCAGCGACGTTGCCGATCGCCGCCCGGCGGTCGTCGTCGGATTCCGGGTCCGACGGGTCGGTCTCGACGGCCGACCCGGACGCGTGATCGGATCCGAGTTGCCCAACGAACGCGTCGACGATCGGCTGGACGTCGATCACGCGATAGTCGATCGCGAGCCGTTCTGCGACCCGGATGGCGTCGTCGACGTCGCCGTCGGGCGTCGCCGAGGCCGGGAGGACCAGTCCCTCGACGGCGGCGTTCCCGAGGGCCTCCACGGCGAGGGTCGCCGCCGTCGTCGAATCGATCCCCCCGCTCAGGTTGACGACGACGCCGTTTGCGTTCGCCGCTCCCACGTGTCGTCCCAGGAACGCCTGGATGGTATCGGCCACGTCGTCGGGATCATCGAGTCCCGGGGCTTCGGGCGCGGCAGGTGGTTGGGATGGCATGGCGTTCACCTCACACGGCGTCGGGACCCGTCTCGCCGTTCCGAATCTGGACCGCCTCCGTCACCGGGAGGACGAAGATCTTCCCGTCTCCCGGGTCGCCCGTGTGGGCCGCCTCGCGGATGGCCTCGGTGACGTCCTCGGGGTCGACGTCCGCGACGACGACCTCGAGTTTGACCTTCTGGTGGAGGTCGACGGTGTACTCCTCTCCGCGCCACTGCTCCGTCGTCGCGGGCTGGGTGCCCCGACCGCTCACCTGGGTCACCGTGAGGCTCGGCGCGCCCACCTCGGCGAGCGCCTGCTTTACGGCGTCGAGTTTGCTCGGCCGGACGACGGCCATCACGAGTGCGATATCGGTCTCAGTCATCGGAGATCACCTCCCCGCCATCGGTCGCCGGCGACCCCGACGGTCCCGCGTCGCTCGCGACGGCGGCCCCGCTGTTTCCCGAGGCGCCCTCGACGAACTCGGGATAGGCGGTGTAGCCGTGCTCGCTGTGATCGAGGCCGCGGTCCTCGTCTTCCTCCGAGACCCGCAGTCCGACCGTCGCCGCGGCGATCTTGAACACCACGTACGTCGTGACGATCGTCCAGGCCGCGATCACCAGGATGCCGACCGTCTGCATGATCAGTTGCGTGATCGAGAACCCCGAGACGGCGAAGACGGGGATCAGCCAGGTTCCGATCGCGCCGGCGCTCCCGTGGACGGCGAAGACGCCCGAGACGTCGTCGATCTTCAGCGTCTCGACGACGAAGCGGTAGACGAGGGGAGTCTGCACCCCGGCGATGACGCCCAGGGTGACCCCGCCGAACCAGGTCACGTGCGGGGCCGCTCCCGTCACCGCCACCAGCCCCGCGAGGAGGCCGTTTGCCGTGAACAGCGGGTCCGGCTTGCCCTCCGTGTAGGTGGTCGTGAGCGCGGCCGCGACGGCGCCGGCTCCCATGCCGAGCGTCGTGTTCAGCGCGACGCGACCCAGTGCGCCGCCCATGAATGCGAGGCCCCCGTCCGATACGGCAAGCACCGTGGCCTGGGTCCCCACGTTGAACCCGTACCAGCCAAACGCGAGGATGAACGTCCCGAGGACGACGAAGGTGATCGAGTGCCCGGGGATGGGCTGGCTCGTGCCCTCCTCGTCGAACCGTCCCTTGCGAGGGCCGAGGACCCACGCGCCGACGAGACCCGCGATTCCGCCAAGCATGTGGACGACGGTCGCGCCGGCGAAGTCGAGGTACCCGGTGCCGACGAGCTGGCCGAGGTATCCGCCGGCCGAGAGGAGACCGCCACCCCAGGCGAACCCCTGTATCACGGGATAGATCACGGCGGTGAGGGCGATCGAGTACACGACGTAGGCCTTGAACGTGATGCGCTCGGCGACGGCCCCGCTGACGATCGTGGCCGCGGTCATGGCGAAGACCGCACCGAAGAGCCAGCCGACCCACGCTGTCGGGGTTCCGACGTAGGCGAACGCACTGGCGAGCGGGGATCCGGCGCCGGTCAGCCCCGCGGCGACGCTCGCGATCCCGGCACCGAGGAGGAAGTACACCAGGACGCCCATGGCCCAGTCCATGAGATTCTTCATCAGGACGTTGGCGACGTTCTTCGCGCGGACCTGGCCAGCCTCGAGCAGCGCGAATCCGGGCTGCATGAAGAAGATCAGAAACGAGACGGTGAGGACCCAGACGGTGTTGACGCCGCTGGAGAGCGCGCCGAGGTCAACCATCGCACTCACCACCCGAGTCGTGTGCCGCTTCGTGGCACGGCGCTGGCCGCTCAGCCGTGGTCTCGTTCCTGCCGTCTGCGATCGTCGTGAAGCCGGTCGCGAGTGGACGTGGGGGTGTCATGACTGTCATCAGAACGTCTCCAGGTACCGGTCGAGTTCCCAGTCGCTCACCTGAACCCTGTACTCGCCGATCTCGGTGCGTTTCGCCTCGATGAACTTCTCTGCGACGTGATCGCCGAGGGCGTCGAGGACGACGTCGTCGGACTCGAGGGCATCGAGTGCCTCCTCGAGGCTCTCTGGCAGGGTCTCGATGCCGTAGGCCTCGCGTTTGGCCTCGTCGAACTCGTAGATGTTCTCCCGGACGGGGTCGGGCGCCTCGAGGCTGCGCTCGATGCCGTCCAGGCCCGCCTCGAGCACGACGGCGAGCGTCAGGTAGGGATTGCTCGAGGGATCCGGCGAGCGCAACTCGATCCGCGAGGCGGCGGGCGTTCTGGCCGCCGGTTTCCGGATCAGTGCCGAGCGGTTGACGTCGGACCAGGCGACGTAGACGGGTGCCTCGTAGCCCGGCACGAGGCGCTTGTAGGAATTGATCGTTGGATTGGCGATCGCCGTGATCGCCGGTGCGTGTTCCAGGATTCCGGCGAGGAACTGCTTGCCCGTCTCGGAGAGGTCGAACTCGTCGTCGCCGTCGTAGAAGGCGTTCTCCCCGTCCTCGAAGAGGGAGACGTGGGTGTGCATCCCGGAGCCGTTGATCCCCGCCAGGGGTTTGGGCATGAATGTCGCGTGCAGGTCGTGACTCGCGGCCGTCGCACGGACGACCGCCCGGAAGGTGGCGATGTTGTCCGCGGTGGTGAGTCCGTCGTCGTACTTGAAGTCGATCTCGTGTTGCCCGGCGGCGACCTCGTGGTGGCTCGCCTCGACCTCGAAGCCCATCTCCTCGAGATTGTAAATGACGTCACGACGGAGATCGGTGGCGAGGTCCTTCGGTGCGAGATCGAAGTACCCGCCCGCGTCGTGGGTCTCCAACACCGGGTCGCCGTCCGCCGTCTCGAAGGCGAAGAACTCGGGTTCGGGTCCCGCGTTCATCTCGTATCCCAGGTCAGCGGCGTGCTCGAGCGCGCGCTTGAGCACGAAGCGCGGGTCGCCCGCGAAGGCCGTTCCGTCCGTCTCGGTCACGTCACAGACGAGCCGGGCCGTCGCTGGGCCGCCGTCCTGACTCTCCCAGGGAAGCACGGCGAACGTTTCCGGATCGGGATCGAGACGCATGTCGGACTCCTGGATGCGCACGAAGCCCTCGATGCTGGAGCCGTCGAAGTAGATTCCCTCCTCGAAGGCCTTCTCGATCTGCCGTGGGGGAATGGTGACGTTCTTGACGACGCCCAGAATGTCGGTGAACTGGAGTCTGACGGCGTCCACGTCGCCGGTTTCGATCGCCTCGATCACCGCCTCGTCGGTCCTCGAATCTGTATCGACGTTCGTTTGGTGAAGTGCCATATTTAGTTCGTTCTGGTTGCTATTTTGTGTAACGACTCGCCGTCCGTGGCGGAAATTTGCTTTTCTCACTCAGTTTGTCAACATCGACGATTGGGAGGGATCATCACGAGAGAATAAATGTTGCGTATAATTAGAGGAAGGAATTAGGGAGTAACTAGGAACCTTTATCGCATCATTATTTTCGTCCGTCCAGTGGTACTCCGTAGTAGAACACGTTCGTCCACCGGGGATGCGTCCCCGATGCCGTGTCCGTTCCGCTCCACCATTCCCGATCATCGGACCGGTCATCGGGACGCGTCGATCGACCGGACGAGGGGACTGGCCCCTATCAAGCCCGTGGCGTGGCGCCCATGTGATGGACTGCCACGATCGACGGGCGCATCGAATTGACGGGTGAGCGACCATCTTTCGACGGTTTGGGCTCCACCACGGTCGACCGGAAAGCCAAACTCTTATATAGAAGGACATTCATTCCTTCTATTGATGTCACAGCAACGGATGCAGGGACAGCCCATGATCATCATGGGCGAGGACGCACAGCGCGTGAAGGACAAGGACGCCCAGGAGCACAACATCTCGGCGGCCCGAGCGGTCGCGGACTCCGTCCGCTCGACGCTCGGTCCCAAGGGGATGGACAAGATGCTCGTCTCCTCGATGGGCGACGTCACCGTCACCAACGACGGCGTCACCATCCTCCAGGAGATGGACATCGACAACCCGACGGCCGAGATGATCGTCGAGGTCGCAGAGACCCAGGAGGACGAGGCCGGGGACGGCACGACGACCGCCGTCGCCATCGCCGGCGAACTCCTGAAGAACGCCGAGGACCTCCTCGAGCGGGACATCCACCCGACGGCCATCATCAAGGGATACAACATGGCCGCCGAGGAGGCCCGCGAGCAGGTCGACGACATCGCGATCGACGTCGACCCCGAGGACGAGGACCTCGTCCGGAGCGTCGCCGAGACCTCGATGACCGGCAAGGGCGCGGAACTCGACAAGGAACTCCTCTCGGAGATCATCTACGAGGCGCTCGAGCAGGTCTCCGTCGAGGCCGACGATGGCTCGACCGTCGTCGACCTGGAGAGCGTCAACGTGGAGACCCAGACGGGTCGCAGCGTCGGCGAGTCCGAACTCCTCGTGGGCGCGGCCATCGACAAGGACCCCGTCCACGACGACATGCCGACCGAGGTCGCAGACGCCAACATCCTCCTGCTCAACGAGGCCATCGAGGTCGAGGAGACCGAGGCCGACACCCAGGTCTCCGTCGACAACCCCGACCAGCTCCAGAAGTTCCTCGACCAGGAAGAAGAGCAACTTCGCGAGAAGGTCGACCAGATCGTCGAGACGGGCGCGGACGTCGTCTTCTGCCAGAAGGGCATCGACGACATGGCCCAGCACTTCCTCGCCAAGGAGGGCGTCCTCGCGGTCCGCCGGACGAAGAAGTCCGACATGGAGTTCCTCAAGAACGTCCTCGACACCTCGATCGTCACGGACCTCGACGCCGCCTCGGCCGACGACCTCGGTTCGGGCAGCGTCACGCGAGACGCCGACGACGAACTCTTCTACGTCGAGAGCGACAGCGAGGAGGCCCTGGGCGTGACCCTCCTCGTCCGCGGTTCGACCGACCACGTGGTCGACGAGGTCGAGCGGGGCATCTCCGACGCCCTCGACGTCGCGGCCCAGGCGCTGACTGACGGCCGCGTCCTCCCCGGTGGCGGTGCCATCGAGGTGGAACTCGCCGACCGACTGCGCACCTTCGCCGACGGGGTCGAGGGCCGCGAGCAACTCGCCGTCGAGTCCTTCGCGGACTCCCTCGAACTCGTCCCGCGCGTGCTCGCCGAGAACGCGGGTCTCGACTCCATCGACACGCTGGTCGACCTGCGCGCGGCCCACGAGGCCGGCGACCAGCGCGCCGGCCTGAACGTGGTGACGGGCGACGTCTCCGACACCTTCGAGGCCGGCGTCGTCGAACCCGCCCACGCCAAGGAGCAGGCGCTCAACTCCGCTTCCGAGGCCGCCAACCTCGTCCTCAAAATCGACGACATCATCTCCGCCGGTGACCTCTCCACCGACAAGGAGGACGACGAGGCCGGCGGTCCCGGCGGCGGCATGGGCGGCATGGGCGGTATGGGTGGCATGGGCGGCGCGATGTAACCGTCGGCGCCACCTGACTGCACACGCCACCGACTCCCGTCCCCGTTTTCCCCTTCGCGCGACCGCGACCGGGGTCGCCCCGCCCCCGACGTCGGCCGTCGATCGCCGGGACGCGGTCCGGATCGCTGGTCTCACCGCTCCGCTTGTCTCATCGCTCCGCTGGTCTCCCGCCCAACGGTTTCACTTCTCCGCCGGTCTCGGTTCTCGACTGCCGGTCCGCACCGCCGATCTCTTCGGCTCGGCTCCGTCGGTCGCGGTTTCGAGGCCCGCGATTCCCCGTTCCCCGCCACCGCCCGCGGATCGCGCCCCGACGTCCCGACCGTCACGCGACACCGTCCTCTCAACCCGCCACGGGACCGCTCCGATCACCACACGAACCGCCGACCGCCGGTGTCGCTCAGTCCGAGACGTCGAGTTCGAACTGGTCGCACTCGACCGGGGCGTCGAGGACCACGCTCGTGTTCGACTCCTTGATGTCGGCGTCCGCGAGGAGGTCCTTGATCGTCCGGTTCATGTCGTCGGTGTCGGTGAACTTGCCGATCGCGATGATGTCGAACTCGCCGGTCACCTCGTAGACGTCGGTCATCTGGCGCTGGGTCTGGAGGCGCTCGGTCACGTCCGGGAGCGCGTTGCCCTCCACCTTGAGTTGGAGGATGGCCGTGACGTCGAAGCCGAGTTCGTCGTAGTCGACGATCGGGGTGTACCCCTCGATGACGCCCGCCGACTCGAGGTCCTTGAGGTGATTCGAGACCGTCGTGACCGAGACGTCGAGGTCGTCCGCGAGGCTGCGCAGGCTCGCTCGGCCGTCGCCGAGCAACGCGTTGACCAGGCTGCCGTCGAGGTTCTCGTATGTCATACCGTCGCAGAGGAGGGCGGGGGTTGTGAAGTTTACGAATGTCCAGTTCTCGTGGGTTTGGCCACAGTTGCACTAATCGATAGGGCTTTACTACCTGGACTGTTCGCATCTGGTGACCCACCCAATGACAAACGACAGCTCGAACTCGGACGACGGACTCACCCCGGACGAGCGGGCGGTGGTCGATCGCATCGAGGAGGGCGACATCGACTTCCTTCGCCTGCAGTTCACCGACATCCTCGGGACCGTCAAGAACGTCTCGATTCCCGCCTCCCAGGCGGAGAAGGCCTTCGAGGAGGGAATCTACTTCGACGGCTCCAGCATCGAGGGCTTCGTGCGCATCCAGGAGTCCGACATGCGTCTCGACCCCGACCCGGCCACGTTCGCGGTGCTCCCGTGGCGCCGCAAGGACGACGGCGCCGCGGCCCGGTTGATCTGTGACGTGGTGAACACGGAGACCGGGGACCCCTTCGAGGGCGACCCGCGCTTCGTGCTCGAGCGGGCCCTCGACCGCGCGGCGGACATGGGGTTCACCCTCAACGCCGGCCCGGAACCCGAGTTCTTCATCTTCGAGAAGGAGAACGGCGACACCACCAGGCACACCCACGACACCGGCGGGTACTTCGACCTCGGCCCGAAGGACATGGCCTCGGACATCCGGCGGGAGATGATCTACGTCCTCGAGGAGATGGGCTTCGAGGTGGAGTCGAGTCACCACGAGGTCGCCGACGGACAACACGAGATCAGCTTCAAGTACGCAGACGCCCTCACGACCGCGGACAACATCGCCACCTTCCGGGCGGTCGTCCGGGCCGTCGCCGAGATGCACGACGTGCACGCGACCTTCATGCCGAAGCCGTTGGCGAACATCAACGGCTCGGGCATGCACACCCACCTCTCGCTGTTCACGGAGGCGGGTGAGAACGCCTTCTACGACGGCGACGACGAGTTCGACCTCTCCGAGACCGCCTACCAGTTCCTCGCCGGGATCCTGGAGCACGCCCCGGCGATCACGGCGGTCGCCAACCCCACCGTGAACTCCTACAAGCGCCTCGTCCCGGGCTACGAGGCCCCCGTCTACGTCGCCTGGTCCGACGTCAACCGCTCGGCGCTGGTCCGCAAGCCGGCGGCCCGCATCCCCGCATCCTCGCGGATCGAGTTGCGCTCGCCGGACCCGACGGCGAACCCGTACCTGGCGCTCGCGGTCATGCTGCAGGCCGGTCTCGACGGCATCGAGCGCGGCCTCGAGGCGCCAGACCCCGTCCGGGAGAACATCTACGAGTTCGACGAGGCCAAACGCGAGGCCTACGGCATCGAGACCCTCCCGAGCACGCTCGGCCAGGCCATCGACGCCCTCGAGTCCGACGACGTGATCCTCGACGCCCTCGGCGATCACGTCGCAGAGAAGTTCATCGAGGCGAAGACCCAGGAGGTCGTCGAGTACAGGACCGCGGTCTCCGAGTGGGAGGTCGACCGCTACCTCGAGACGTTCTAGTCCAGCAGGCCGGGGCCCGCGACCAGGAGCGCCCCGGCCCCACCGCCGGCCACGCCCGCGACGATCGGGTCGCCGGAGACGTATCCCACGCCGACGAGGGCCCCACCGCCGAGGAGTCCGGCGAGGAGCGGAACGACGGGAAGGCGCTCCACGGGCATCGCGTCCCGTGCGAGCCACCAGCCGACGGCGGCGCCGGCCAGCATCCCGACCTGCAACCAGCCGTCGACGGTGGGGTGGAGGAGCGTCCCGCCGAGGGCGAGGGGAACCGCGGTCGCGAACGCCCACGTCAGACTGCTGCGGGCGAGGGCCCGGACCGCGAGCAGGACCACCAGCCCGACCGCGACCCCCGCGAGCACGTCCACCAGGTAGTGGACGCCGAGCAGGACGCGCGAGAGGGCGACCACCGCGATCAGGGCGCCGGCGACGCCGTATCGCCACGAGCGCCTGCCCCGGTCCAGGAAGACGGCGAGGGCGGCGTAGGTCGCACTCGCACCGGTGGCGTGACCGCTCGGGAAGCCCGCGCCGTCCTCGGAGATCAGCGCGACGGTCGCCGGCGGTCGGGGCAGCGCGAAGCCGTTCTTCAGGAGGAGCGTCGCCCCGAAGGCCACGAACGCGACCGCGAGGACGCGGGCGCCGTCGCGACGATCCAGGAGGTCGAATCGCGGTCCCAGCCAGTAGACCAGGACCGCCACCGCGGCGAGGAAGGCCGGATCGCCAAGCCCCGTCACGACCTCCAGCACGGGGACGAGGACCGGCGGAACGAGGTCCGTGAGCGCGACGGTGACGCCGATTCCCCTCACGATCGCCACCGTCCGATTCGCTCGAGCAGTCGTCCGGGGAGTCCCGTCGCTGCCATGCCGATTCCGAAGAGGACCATCAGGACGTAGAGGCCGAGCGTCGAGAGCCAGACGACGATCATGGCGGCGATGGCCCAGCCCCCCTCGAGCCAGAAGAACGCCCCGAGGGTCATCAGGGTCCCGTAGAGCAACACGAGATACGGACCCCAGCCTCGGGCCTTTCCGCGCCTGACCCGTCGTCTGACGTATCGCCCGAGGTCGGCCTCGAGGTCGTCGCGCGAGACCGTTCGGTCCTCGACGGTCTCCCGAAGCGACTCGACCTCCCGGCCCAGGGTCGCCACGTCCGGTGCCGGATCGGCGCGTCGCTCGTCGTCCTCGGATGCGTCGTCGTCGGTGCGTCCCGCCAACACGGCGTTGAGTACAGCCCCCACCATGATAATGGTCCCGCTCGCGTACAGCCAGGTCACGAGCAGGAGCGCGGCGCCGAGCACTCCGTAGAGGTGGAACCCCGCGAACCTGCTGGCGTACGCGCCGAAGCCGACCGCCAGTGCGCTCCACCCGACGGCCGCGAGGACCGCCCCGGGTGCCGCCTCGCGGGGGCCGATCGGCGCCGGCGTGACCCGCCAGTAGAGGGCGACGAAGACGCCGAACAGGGTGAGCGCGAGTGTCGCGGGGCCGACGACGAGCGCGAGCGGACCGTCGAGGAGCGTCGGGACGACCACCCCGAGCACCCCGGTGACCGCCACTGCGACCGGAATCAGCGACAGGACGACGACCGCGTCGAGCAGCGTGGCCGGGAGCGAGGCGGTGCGACGGGCGCCGTAGACCCGCCCGATCGCCAGGTCGAGGGCGCGAAAGACCCGCACCGAGGACCAGAGCAGGGCGCCAAGACCGACGAGGGTGAGGCCCCGGCCCCCGCCCTGGGCGTCGATCGCGGTGGCGAGCGCGGCCCGTCCCGCCGGCGTCACCAGATCGCCGACCGCGCCGAGGACCTCCGTCGAGAGGTCGTACCCGAGGGCGTCGCCGACGCCGATCGCGAGCAGGGCCAGGGGCACCAGCGAGAGGAACCCGTAGTACGCGATCGCCGCGGCGAGAAACGTCACCTGCGTCTCCCGGACCGCGTCGTACACCGATCGGCCGATCCCGATCGCTCGTCTCGCACTCGACACGATCGCGATTCGGTCGCCCGGTACTAATAGCTCGTCCCGGCGTCCCGGACGACGGCCTCGATCTCGTCGACGCGGGCGTCGGTCTCGAACGTGGTTCCGCCGTAGTGGGTGCGCGACGCCGAAAATCCCGCACCGCGGAGCCGATCGAGGAACTCGTCCATCGCGATGGCCGGTTCGTCGAAGCGGTCGTAGAGGCGGTGTTGATCGAAGTGCATCGGTCGGTCGAGTTCGTCGCCAATCCGCTCGAGGAGGCGCGTCGCCCTGTCCGCGGTGCCCATCTCCTCGGTGATCGCCGCCCGCACCGCCGCCACGAACTCCGCGTCGTGGGTCCGACCCAGCCAGACCGGCCCGGCGGTCACCACCTGATCGCTGCCACAGACCGCACAGGTCGCCGGCGGGTCGGCCGTCAGCCCGGGGTCGATCTCGCGATGGAGACACTCGGGGCAGTGGTGGACGTGGCCCAGGGACTCGACGGCGTCGTTCGCGTCGCTCGCCCGCTGGGAGAGCTCGAGGTAGGTGCGGACGTAGTGGTCGCTCACGTGACTCAGGATCGGGGTGACGCCGACGTCGTACCTGGCGGCGGTGCGCGCGAGCGCGGAGAGCAACACGCGCAGCCCCATCTCGGGGTGGTACTCGGTGTTCCGGGGGACCGCCCCGTAGCGGCGCTTCCCGCTCGCGAAGTGGGCCCCACACAGGGGTGCGGTGTCGGTCGCGGTCACGGCCACCAGGTCCCGCGTGTTCGCGAGGGCCGCGTCGGCGAAGGGGACCGGGGACCCGAAGGGGTCCAGGTCGGTGACGTCGAAGACGGTCTCGCGATCCTGGAGGACCGCGTTCGCGTCCTGGTGGTGGACTGCCCCCTCCAGGTCGTTTTCGTCCAGGTTCGAGCGCGCGAGCGCGACCGCGTCGGCGTCGACGTCGGCCATGGTCACCTCCCACCCCGCCGCGGCGGCCCGCACGCCCCTGATACCCGAGGCCGCCGTCGCGTCGAAGTACGACGCGGCCCGGGGCTCGCGGTCGCGATAGGCGCGCAACGCCGCCACGGTGAGGTCGCGGTTCAGCTCCTGGGACGGGTTGAAGAACACGTCGTCGGTCCGCCCGTCCCCCTCGCGCTCGGGGGCCTCGATCGTGACCGATCCCTCGTCGACCTCCATACCGCACCTCGTGGCCGTGGAGCGAAAAGCGCCCGGATTCCGCGGCGGGCCCGCTCCGTCCGCGTCAGTCCCCGACGTTCGTCGCGCGCTCGACGACCGCGGCCCCGTAGCGCTCCTCGAGCGCCTCGTGCTGGTCGGGCCGATGGTCGTAGACGTCCTGGAAGAGGGCGATGGGCGTACTCGCCGCCTGGTAGGTCGCCTCGTCCCACATGCGCTCGGTCTCGAGGTCGACGGCGACGTCGTCGATCTCGAGGGTCACCGACTGAGTCATGGCGATGGCGCCCGTGCCCGCCTCCCGTGCGGCCTCGAACTCCTCCATGGAGTCGACGACGTCGTCCAGGCTCGGGACGTACTCGAGCCGGTCGAGGAGGGCGTCCTCGAGGTCGTCGGCGTCGAGGACCCGTTCGTCGTCGCCGTCGCGGAGTCGGTATCCGTCCGCCGTCTCCGCGAGCGCCAGGCGGTCGCCGTCGTAGGTCGCGACGCCGCCCTCCGGTCGGAGTTCGATCTCCCGGCCGTCGGCCTCGAGTAGCCAGTGGCCCTCCCTCGGCGGGAGCGGGGCGGTGTTCGCCTCGACGACCTGGCCGGGGGTGAGCGCCCAGATGCCGGTCATCCCCTTCGCCCGATTGTCCTCCATGCGGTCGCGGTATCCCTCGACGTCGCGGATGTCGTCGTAGGGCCCGTCGACCGCCACGAGTCCGGCGGCGCTGGCCGCCCGCGAGGTGTTGTGGCGCAGTTCCTCCCACGGCGGGAGTCCCCCCGTCGGCGTCATCGCGCGCATGTCCTTCGTGTAGTCGACCTCGCCGTCGACGAGCATGAACAGGCGCTCGAGGTGGTTCTCCGGGCGACCCATCTCCTCGCGGAGGGACTCCATCGCGATTTCGGCCGCCCCGCTCTCGACGATGACCGACATGGCGAGACTCCCCGCCTCGAGGCCGTGTTCGTCCTCGACGATGGTCATGAACTCGTCGGCCTTCTTCCAGTCGTCGATGCCGCCGACCTCGGGGACGACGAAGCCGTCGACGTGTTCGCCGGCCCCCTCATCGGGGTCGGCGATCTCCAGCATGCGCCTGAAGCCCCGATAGCGCGTGGAGGGGCTGTCGCGGTGCCAGACGACGCGGGGGTGGATCTCCGCCGGCACGTCGTCGCCGTGCTCTCGGAGGACGTCGATGACGTTCTCTGCCCCCTCCTCGCGCATGGACGGCGCGGTGGCGTCCTCGTTGTCCGGCACCCAGACGTCCGGGGCCTCCATCCCCCGGAGCGTGGCCGCGCGCCGGAGCATCTTCGCCGAGTCCTCCTCGCCCTCCACCGCGGTCGGGGTGGTGAAGAACGTCCGAACGAACGCCCTGTCGTGGATTCGATCAGTGTGCATCGTTCTCGAATGCGTGCGTGGCCCCGAATATCCTCCGATTCGGGGAGTCAGTCCTCAGAGGAGATGACCGCCTGCTCCTCGTCCTCGCTATAGCCCGCGGAGTCGTTCATCCGGTCGCGGGCCGCCGGATCGAAGCGCGCCTCGATGTCCTGATAGCTGGGGACCTGGGAGAGTTCGTGGTGGCTCCCGGTCGGGTGACCGAGGTAGCGCCCCTCGAGGTCGAACTGTGCCTCCTCGTCGTTGGCTGCGAGGTTCTCGAGGTCCTCGTAGACGTGGTAGGCCCCCGAGTGCAGGGCGAAGAGGGTGATGAAGATGTACTCGTACCCGAGGTCGCCGAGTTCCTCGAAGGTGAGCGGATCGTCCTCCTCGGACCACGCGAACGACGACGAGTAGTTGAACGCGAGTCTGAGGTCCGGGTGGGTCTCGTGGATCGTCTCCGCGTACTCCACGGCGTCCTCCCGGGAGGGGTCCGGCATCTCGGGCCAGACGATGTCGACCCCCGCGTCCGCGTAGAGGCGACCCCGCTCCAGGTGCTCCTCCCAGTCGCCGCTGGCGGAGCCGTAGGCGTCGGTGCGGGCGATGATGATCGTGTCCTCGGACTGCTTCGCGTTCACCGCGGCCTCGAAGCGCGAGACCGCCTCCTCCCGCGAGACGACGTCCTTGCCGGCGATGTGGCCACAGCGCTTGGGCGTCTCCTGGTCCTCGATGTGGATGGCCGCGACCCCGGCCTTCTCGTACTCGCGGACCGTCCGTCGGACGTTGTGAACGCCACCGTAACCGGTGTCCGCGTCCGCGATCACCGGCAGCGTGGTCGCCTCCACGATTCGCTTGGCGTTCTCGACCATCTCCGTCATCGAGACCATCTCGAGGTCGGGGTAGCCGAACTGACCGAGGACGGTCGAGTACCCGGACATGTAGGCGGCGTCGTGGCCCGTCATCTCGGCGAGACGGGCGTCGAGGGCGTGATAGAGCCCCGGAGCGAACACGTAGTTCTGCTCCGCGAAGCGCTCGCGCAGTTCGCGGGCGGCCGGGTTGTCCACGTCGCGGTACGTGTAGTCGGTCTCGCCGAGCGAGTCGTCCTTCCCCGTCATCGCGATCGCTCCCGGGTGGGCTGGTCGGCCATCTGACGGTGACTCCAGACCGTCTCGGCCAGGTCGTCGAATCGCGTCTTGTCCGTCGGGTCGGTGCGCAGGTCCGGAACGGCCGGTAGGCCGGTGTTCTCTATGTCGGTGTATCGGGGTGACATGGTCTCGTGGGGGCTGATTCGGTGGTCGGTCGATCGGTGCGCCGCGATCGAGGGCCGGCGTGGTTCGGGTGTGCTACCATCGCACCCGACGAGGGGACGCGGCACCGAATAAAGTTAATGATTAATAATGATTAAGCCAACGGAGGTGTATTATGGCGTCAATGTGTCATGAGTTCACACTCGATCGACCGCACCGGTTTTAGCCCTCCCCCGTCAATCGGGGGTGTGCCGATCGCCGACGACTGGCGCGCGGACCTGGAGGCGGCGGGCGAGTTGCGACCGGACATAGTGGCGACGATTCTCGCCGTCCACGGGGACCGGGGCAAGCGCGCCATCGAGGCGGTCACCGAACGCCGCGTCAAGCGCTATCGCGACTTCACCGTGGTCGTGGGCCACGAGGACGAGTACATCGTGGAGGACGGGGAGTGCACCTGTGCGGACTCCGAGTACAACCTCGATCCCGCGGACCCGAGCCAGCGGTGCTGGCACGCCATCGCGGTGGACGTCGCAGAGCGCATCGACGAGGTCGACCACCACGACATGTGGTACTCGGACGTGCGGGAGTTCCTCTGAGCAGCCTTCAAGTGCGATGGCCGGACCACCTCGGTCCGTGACGTGACGCACGCCCGGGGCGAACACGGCGGGAGCGTGGTCGCCCGCCCCGGGATCGCCGGCCGAGAGACCACCTGTTCGCCAGTGTGGGGTGCCAGCCCGGGCCGCTGCACCCGCGAGGCATCGGGACCGTGCCGTCGTCTCCCCGACTCGCCGGCGGCCCCGTCACTCGACGCGTGGGGACCGACACACCCCGCCGCTATCGCTCCGCGACGACGTCGACGAAGTTCCGCAGCACGCGCAGTCCGGTCTCTCCCGACTTCTCCGGGTGGAACTGCGTTCCGACGACGTTGCCCTCCTCGTTCGCGACGACCGCCGGGAACTCGACGCCGTACTCGGTGGTCGCGACCACGGCGGCGGGGTCATCCGGGTCGGCGTAGTAGGAGTGGACGAAGTAGGCGTACTCGCCGTCGATTCCCTCGACGATCGGGTGGGACCGCTCCACGTCGACCTCGTTCCAGCCCATGTGCGGGACCGTCAGGTCGTCCGAGAAGCGCACGTTGCGGCCGGGAATCAGGTCGAGTCCCTCGACGTCGCCCTGTCCCTCGCGCTCGGCCTCCTCGCTCGAGGTCAATAACATCTGCATCCCCAGACAGATCCCCAGGACCGGCACGCCCGCCGCGGCGGCCGACTCGATCCCGTCGCGGAACGGCCCCGCGTTCTCCATGCCGTCACCGAAGGCGCCGACGCCCGGGAGGACGATGCCGTCTACCTCCTCGAGCGCCGCCGGGTCGGAAGAGACCCTGACCGACGCGCCGGCCCGCTCCAGTCCCCGGGTCGCGCTGCGAAGGTTTCCCAGTCCGTAGTCCACGACCAGGACGGACGCGGCGGTCTGTCCTGGGGGCTGTTGGCTCATGCCTCCGGCTACGGGAGTGACCGCCTAATCCCTTTCTCCCGCGTCCCGTTTCTCGCCCGGCCGATCGCCGTCCGCCGCTCCGATCAGGGTGGTGGCCGTGCCGATGGCCGCCACGAAGGCCTCCCGCTGGCTGCGATCGTAGAGGGTCGCCGCCGGGTGGAGACACACCACGACGGTTCGGGCGTCGCCCCGGACGTCCACGTGCTCGATCGAACCCGCCTCCGCCGTCACCGAGACGTCCCGTCCCAGCAGGTGCTCGGAGGGAACCTTCCCGAGGGTCACGATCGCGTCCGGATCGACGGCGTCGATCTCCGCGTCGAGGTGCGTCCGACAGTGCTCCAGTTCGGCGACGCGCGGATCGCGGTTGTCCGGGGGACGACACCGGACGCCGTTCGTGATGCGTACCTCCTCGCGCTCGAGGCCGTTTTCCGCGAGCGCCTCGTCGAGGATCGACCCGCTGCGCCCGACGAAGGGTTCGCCCCGCTCGTCCTCGGTCTCGCCGGGAGCCTCGCCGACGAACAGGAGGCTCGCGTCCGCTGGTCCCACGCCGTTGACGATCTGCGATCGAGACTCGACGAGGGCGGGACAGCGACGGCAGGCGGCGACGTCCAGGTCGCTCATGGATCCCGGTGTGGGCCCCGCGGACTAATCGGCCTCGGTTCGGGCGACGTACGCGTCCGCCGCGCGTGCCGCGAGGCGCGCGACGCGGACCGGCTCTGGGCGTCCGCCGCGCGGCGTGTACGCGTCGACGACCTCCCGTGGATCCCGGTCGAGGCCCACGCTCCGAACGAAGACGCGCTCGCCGTTCACGGTCGTCGCCCGACGATCCGGGAGGGACCGGTAGGTCTCCAGTCGGTCCTCGAGGGCCGCGCCGGAGAACTCGTCGCGCAGGGCCGGCTCGAGCCCCTCGCTCTCCTCGAATGTCACCGAGAGCACCGGCCGCCCGACCGCGCGCTCGACGGCGGCGAGGTCGACCAGGTTGAACCAGGCGAGCGCGACGCCGGCGACGAACACGTACTGGACGTCCTCGCGGTCCAACGCCTCGTCGATCGCGACCACGGCCTCGGTGGCGTCGCTGCCGCCGACCGTGCAGTCCTCGAACGAGAAGCCATCGACGACGCCCTCGGTGGTACTCACCGCGCCCGCGAGCGTCGAGCGGTCACCGCGGTAGGACTCCGCGATCCCCAGGGCGCGGACCCCCGGCTTCACGACTCACTCCTTGATGTCCTCGAGCTTGTCGAGGAGTTCGTCGTTCGACGCGCCGATCTCGAAGTCCACGTCGCCCTCGTGTTCGCTCTGCTTGGTTTCGACGCCCTCGTCCCCGTCCATGTCGTCCGAATCGAGCGACTGTCGCTCCTGTTCGGATTCGTCGTAACTGCCGAAACCCATGTTGTGTACCCCTCTACTCGCTCAGGTCACTAAAATCGTCCGGCGGGTGACCGGTGACTTTTCGCCGTGGGGTCCGTGGACGACCCATGACCGTCACCGAGCTCACCGAAGACGCGTCCGTGTTCACGAGCAACGTCTTCGTGGTCCCGGGCGACCGGACGACGCTCGTGGACGCCGGGGCGATGCCGGGCGTCGTCGACGCGATCGGCGCCCACGTCTCGTCCCTGGACGCGGTCGTCGTCACGCACCAGCACGCCGATCACGTCGACCGCCTCGACGACGTGGTCGCGGCGTTCGACCCCGCCGTACTCGCCGCCGCCGACCACCCCCATCGGACCCGATCGCTCGCCGACGGCGACGTCGTTCGCATCGGCGGGGAGGACTTCGACGTCGTCGCCACCCCGGGGCACGCGGACGACCACCTCGCCTTCGTCTCCGAGACGACGCTCTTCTCCGGCGACCTCGTGGTCTACGAGGACGAGGCCTACAGCGGCGGCTCCTTCGGCCGAACCGACCTGGCGGGGCAGTCCCGCGAGACGCTCGTCGAGAGCATCGAAACGCTCTCCGACCGCGTGCCCGACACCGTTGAGGCGATCCACCCCGGCCACGGCCCCTCGCACGCGGGCGACGTCCACGACGTCCTGGTGCGTGCCCTCGAGCGCGCATCGCGGGGAGAGCCGAAGTACCCCGGAGAGTGACGGACCCGGGACGGATCACCCCTGGTCGCGGCCGCCCGCCCGCCAGGTGGTCCAGTCGTACATCCGCTGGACCTCGCCGCCCTGCTGGCGGATCGCGATCGCGGTCGTGAAGAGGAAGGCCCCGACCAGGACCGTCCCGACGATCCATGTCCCGGTCACCACCGCCTCGTAGTCCGTGAGGGCGCTCACGGCGAGGTCGGCGAGGACGGTCACGGTGAACGCCACGACCGCCGGCAGGAGGTGGCGGGTCATGGCCGCGATGCTCGTCCCCTCGTGGCGTCGCACGACGAGGACCGCGTACCAGAGGGCCCACGCCGAGGCGCCGACCCACCCGACGCTGACGACCGCGGCCGTCCAGGGCTGGGCGGCGAGGAAGGCACTCCACCAGCCCACGACGAACGCCGCGATGATCAGGTACTCGACCCACTCGGGGAGCGCACTCTCGCCCGTCTCGCCGCCCCGGGCACAGGAGAAGTACATGGCCCGGAAGCCGAGCGCCAGGAACAGGATGAAAAAGAGGGTCGCCCCCTCCGAGAAGACCGCGGGCCACTCGGTGCCCGTCCAGATCGCGACCGACCCCGAGGCCCCGTAGAGGAAGGCCGCGCCGGTCGCGATCGCCAGGTACCAGACGCGCCGTCTCGCCGCCCCGACCGCCACGTACTCATCGTACGCGTAGAGGTAGACGAGCAAAATCGTCGCGGCCACCGCGATCGTGAGGTGGGCGAGCAACTGGGTGGCACGCAGGGCGGCGGGGGCCGTCGATCCCGGGTCGAACATTCACCCGAGGGTACGGTCGCCCGGCCCTCAACGGGGGCGGTCGTTCCCAGGCGCTGGGAACGCGACCGGGGGAACCTTTTTTCGGATCGATCGCGAGGGGGATCGCATGCCCGGTCCACGATTCCTCGAGGGCGATCGCGTGACCCTCCACCCCATCGAGGAGGAGGACGTCCCCTTCCTCCAGGAGATGATCAACGACCCGGCCGTCCGACGGTACCTCTCGCGGTCCGAACCCCTCAACATGGCCCAGGAGCGCGAGTGGTTCGAGACCGTCGTGAGCGACGACGAGGGCGTCGTCCTGCTCGTCGTCACCGACGACGGACCGGCGGGGACGGTCGGTCTCCACTCGGTCGAGAACATGGACGGCTCCGCCGAAATCGGCCTCTCGCTCGCCCGCGAGCACTGGGGCGAGGGGTACGGGACCGCCGCGTGTCGCCTCCTCACGGAGTACGCGTTCACCGAGACGCGTCGGCACCGACTGGTCGCCCGCGTCGTCGGCCCGAACGAGGCCTCGAAGCGCATCTGGGAGAAACTGGGCTATCGCCACGAGGCGGTCCACCGGGAGGCCACCTACGCCGACGGGGCCTATCGGGACGTCCACGAGTACGCCGTTCTCGCCGACGAGTGGGGCGACTAGTGGCGGCGATCGGCGACGTAGCCGCCGATCAGGAGCAGGGCGGCACCGGCGACGAGCAGGGGGTTCTTCTCGCCGAAGTACCAGCGGAGCGAGGGCGAACGCCGGCAGGGTCGCGGGGTCCAAGCACCCGGCCGTCGGTTCCTCACGTGGCGCGGCGCTCGCGGGCCTTGGGGCGCAGTCGCTTGTACCCGCACTTGCGACACTCGGTGGCCTCCTCCGGGTTTCGCGCGTTACACCGCATGCAGATCTGCTTCCCCAGCAGTCGGTCCTCGATGGAGATGGTCTTCGACATGGGGGCGGCTTCGCCGCGCGCGCGGTTAAGCGTTACCAACCGCCCCGAGGGCTCCGCTCCGGTCGGCCCGGGCGCCGCTCACTCCGCGCGGTTCATGTAGACCTCCTGGATCTCGACGACCTCCGCCGAGTCGGCTGCCGCCGCGTACCGCCGGAGGGGTTCGTCGTTCAACTCGAGGAAGGTCTCCCCCCAGGTGAACTTCGAGAGCAGGTCCGTCGCGTGGTCGCGCTCGCCGAGGACGACGAGCGCCGCGGCGAGCGCCTCGACGGTCGTGAGTCGGAACGGGCGCCCGAAGTTGACCGGATTGGCAGCGACGAGATAGGGCAGGGCCCGGTGCTCGCCCGCGAGGTCGACGCCCGCGGCCTCGGCGGTGTCCCAGGAGACGTCGAGGGCGATCAGGTTCGACGCCTCCCCCCGATCGGCCGGAGAGAGCGCGCGGTCGGCGAAGGGATCGAGGACCAGTCCGTACGGCGTCGCCCGGTTCGAGCGGTGGAGCGTGGCCCTCTCGAAGCGGGCGAGCTTTCTGGCCGTGCACTTCTCCGGGTCGTCGTCGCCCTCGTACCGGACGTGTACCTGCACGCCCCCGAGTAGGCTCGCTGATGGTTAACGGCTTTCGTCTCGACGGCCGCACGTCTGGCCCGCCGCTCGGCACACGGCCACCACAACCCGTATGCGGGGCCGCGAGGAAGGCGAGAGCATGGACGGAGAGACCATCGCGCGCCGCTACTACCGGGCCATCGACGAGGGCGACGACGAGGGACTCGCGTCCCTCCTCGACGCGGACTTCGTTCACGAGCGCCCCGACCGCACCCTCGCGGGACGCGAGCGCTTCGTCTCGTTCATGCGCGAGGACCGACCGCGAACGGACACCGCACACGAGGTCGAGACCGTCTACGAGGGACCGGGTGGGGTGGCCGTGGCCGGCCGACTGCTGACGGCCGATGCGGGAGTGGAACTGTTCCGATTCCTGGATGTCTTCGCGATCGAGGGCGACGTCGCGACGGGCCTGCGAACGTTCACCGCCTGAGAGGACTCAGTCGCGACGACCGGCGCCGAGTGCGCTCTCGCCGAGGGGGTCGTGGCCCTCGATCTCCTCCTGGCCGCCCATGTACGGGCGCAGGGCCTCCGGCACGGTTACCGTCCCGTCCTCGTTCTGGTAATACTCGAGGATCGCGACCATGACCCGCCCGATCGCGGTCCCCGAGGCGTTGAGCGTGTGGAGGTACTCAGCACTCTCGTGACGCTCCGGTCGGTACCGCAGTCCCGCCCGCCTGGCCTGGAAGTCCTCGAAGTTCGACGCGCTCGAGATCTCGAGCCACCGGCCGCCACGGTCGGGGCCCTCGGGCATGTCGTCGGCGGGCGCCCAGACCTCGATGTCGTAGGTCTTCGCCGAGGCGAAGGTCAGGTCGCCGGTGCTGAGTTCGACGACGCGGTAGGGCAGGCCCAGTCGACGGACGACCTCCTCGGCCTCCGCGACGAGCGCCTCGAGGCGCTCGTCGCTGCGCTCGGGCGCGACGAAGTTGACCAGTTCGACCTTGTTGAACTGGTGGACGCGGACGATCCCCCGCGTCTCGGTGCCGTGCTCGCCCGCCTCGCGACGGAAGTTGGGCGTGTAGGCCTGGTGTTTCACGGGCAGGTCCTCGGGCAGGAGCACGTCGCCGGCGTACATGTTCGTCACCGGCACCTCCGCGGTCGGACACAGCCAGAGGTCGTCGCCCTCGATCTTGTACATGTCCTCCTCGAACTTCGGCAACTGTGCGGTGCCCGTCATCGCCTCCGAGTTGACCGGGATCGGCGGAAAGACGTCG
The DNA here is from genome assembly GCA_042216045.1 of Halanaeroarchaeum sp. Classification (GTDB taxonomy): domain Archaea; phylum Halobacteriota; class Halobacteria; order Halobacteriales; family Halobacteriaceae; genus Halanaeroarchaeum. The sequence continues at coordinate 27,424 of JBDGUE010000031.1, forward strand.
ACGTAGTCCTGCTCGCGGTGGACGTCGAGCATGAACTGCACGAGTGCGTGCTCGAGGCGGGCGCCCTCGCCCTTCAGGAAGTAAAAGCCCGAACCGCTGACCTTCGCGCCCCGGTCCTCGTCGATGATGTCGAGGCGCTCGCCGAGGTCGTAGTGGGGTTCGATCGCCGCCGGCAACTCGCGGTGTTCCTCGAAGCCCCACCGGCGCACCTCGACGTTGTCGCTCTCGTCCTCCCCGACCGGCACGTCGTCCTGGGGAATCTGTGGGATCTCGAGCAGTCGCTGCTCGAGGGTCTCCTCCAGGTCGTCGGCCCGCGCCTCGACCGCCTCGATCTCGTCCTTGAGGTCCTGTGAGCGCTCGATGGCCTCGCGGGCCGCCTCCTCCTCGCCGGCCTGCTTGAGTTCGCCGATGCGGTCGCTGACCTCGTTGCGCTCGTGACGGAGGTCGTCGCCTCTGGCCTTGTGCTCGCGCCACTCCTCGTCGATCTCGAGGATCCGATCGAGGTCCACGTCCGTGACCCCGCGATCCCGGAGGGCCCGTCTGACCTCCTCGGGGTGCTCGCGGAGGTACTGCCGGGAAATCATGGGCGACGTTTCACGGGGCCGGGGGAAAACCGTATCGTCTCGTCCCCTAGGCTGGCCGGGTGCCGAACGCTTTTGCTGTCGGCGCTCCCCGTCTCCCCAATGGCACCTGGAGACGTCTTCTCGGTCGACGGGGCGACCGACGTCCACTACGTCGACACCGGGATGTACGACACCGCGGAGTACGGGGCCGTCTACGTGATCGACGCGGAGCGGCCGGCGATCGTCGACGCGGGCATCGGCACGAACTACGAGCGCGTCCTCGACGCACTCGAGACGGTGGGGATCGACCCCGCGGACCTCGCGGTCATCGCGCCGACCCACGTCCACCTCGATCACGCCGGTGGCGCGGGCCTGCTCGCCCGCGAGGCTCCGAACGCGACGGTCTACGTCCACGAGATCGGCGCCTCCCACCTCGCCGATCCGACACGGCTCGTGGAGGGCACGAAGGCGGCGGTCGGCGACCAGTGGCAGTTCTACGTCGAACCCGAACCCGTCCCCGAGGACCGCATCGTCGAACTGACCGACGGGGACGCGATCGATCTGGGCGACCGGGAACTCCTGGCCCACCACGCACCGGGGCACGCGCCCCACCAGGTCGTCTTCCACGATCCGACCGACGACGGGGTCTTCGTCGCCGACGCCGCGGGCATCTGGATCCCCTCGCTCGAGCGCATCCGCGAGACCTCGCCGCCGCCGAACTTCGACCTCGAGGCGGTCCTCGCGGACGTCGAGACGATCCGGGACCTCGACCCCGAGATCCTCTACTACCCACACTTCGGCCCGGTCAGGGACACCGGCGTCCTGGCGGAGTACGAACGCGTCATCGCCGAGTGGGTGACGGCGATCGAGGAGCGGCGGGCCGCCCTCGCGGACGAGGAGCGCGTGATCGAGCACTTCGTCGAGCGAAACGACGTCGAATCGGTCTGGGGGACGCTGAAGGCGCGCGCCGAAACTGAAATGAACGTTCGTGGAGTTTTACGGTACCTTAATACCCGGGACGCGTAGACGGGTGGCATGGAGTGGCAAGAGGCGGAACGCGAGTACACCGACGAGGTGATCGGGGAGACGACGCTCCCCAGGATGTTCGAGGACGCCGCCGCCCGCCACCTTGACGGTGCCGCACAGGGGTACAAGGGGGGAATCTACGATCGGGCGCTGACGCCGTCGGCCGTCGATCCGGCGCCCGAGGGCGCGTTCGCGACGCTGACCTACCGGGAGATGCGTCACCTCGTTCGTCGGTTCGCGACGGGATTTCGCGAACTCGGCGTGACGGCAGGCGACCGGGTCGGCATCTTCTCACACACGCGCATGGAGTGGGCCCAGACCGACTTCGCGGTCCTGGCGGCCGGCGGGACGGTCACCACGGTCTACGCGAGTTCCTCGGAGCGCCAGACCCGTCACCTGCTCGGCGACTCCGGATCGATCGGCGTCGTGGTCGAGAACCAGTCGATGCTCGATCGCGTGCTGGCCGTCGGGGACGACCTCGACGTCGCGTTCGTCGTGGCGATGGACGAGGTCGACGACCGCGGGCGCGAGGACGTCTACACGCTCGCCGACCTCTACGAACTGGGCGATGGGGCCTGGGATCCCGAGGCCTACGAGTCCTGGCTCGACGAACGCGACGTCTCCGACCTGGCGAGTCTCATCTACACCTCCGGGACGACGGGCACGCCGAAGGGCGTCGAGTTGACCCACTGGAACTTCCGCTCCAACGTCAACCAGACGCGCGCCCGCTTCGCCCCGCGCCCCGACAAGGACCCCGACGTGCCCGCGATCACCCCGGAGACGCGGTCGCTCTCCTACCTCCCGCTCGCCCACGTCTTCGAGCGTCTCGCCGGCCACTTCCTGCAGTTCGCGAGCGGCGCCCAGGTCTACTACGCCGAGGATCCCGACACGCTCCGCGAGGACTTCGGACTCGTCCAGCCGACCTCGGGCACGAGCGTTCCCAGGGTCTACGAGCGCCTCTACGACGCCATCCGCGACGAGGCGACCGACTCGGCCATGAAGGCGAGAATCTTCCACTGGGCGACCGACGTGGCACGGGCCGCCCACGAGGCCGAACATCCGGGCCCGATTCTCTCTGCGAAACGCGCCGTCGCCGATCGCCTGGTGTTCTCCCAGGTGCGGGAGGCTCTCGGCGGCGAGGTGGAGTTCTTCATCTCGGGCGGCGGAAGCCTCTCCGCCGAACTCTGTGCGCTCTATCACGGCATGGGGCTGCCGATCTTCGAGGGGTACGGCCTCACCGAGACCGCCCCCGTGATCACCGTCAACCCCCCGGAGGCCCCCCAGGTCGGCACCATCGGCCCGCCGGTCGTCGACGAGGAGATCCGGATCGACGAGTCCATCGCCTCCCCGCAGCAACGCGAGGAGGCCGACGGGACCGCCGGCGAACTCCTCGTGAAGGGGCCGAACGTCTTCGCGGGCTACTGGAACCTGCCCCAGGAGACCGAGGCGGCCTTCACCGAGGACGGCTGGTTTCGGACCGGCGACGTGGTCGATCGTCGGGAGGACGGCTACGTGACCTTCCTCGAGCGGGCGAAGTCGATCCTCACGCTCTCCACCGGGAAGAACGTGGCCCCCGGCCCCATCGAGGACGCCTTCGCCCCGAGCGAGGTCGTCGATCAGGCCTTCGTGATGGGCGACGACCAGAAGTTCGTCAGCGCGCTCGTCGTCCCGAACTTCGACGCGATCCGCCAGTGGGCCGACCGCGAGGGCATCGACCTCCCCGAGGACGCCGAGGGCATCTGTCGACACGACGCGGTCGAGGCGCGCATCCAGGCGGAGGTCGACGCCGTCAACGAGCAGTTCGAGAGCTACGAGCAGATCAAGCAGTTCCGCCTCGTCCCCGAGGAGTTCACCGAGGACAACGACATGCTGACGCCCACGAAGAAGAAAAAGCGCCGGAACATCCTCGACCGCTACGCCGACCGGGTCGAGATGATCTACGAGGAGGACTAGCGGTCGGCCCTCCGCATCGAACTCGCAGCGAGGACCTGGACCGATTCGCCGCCGGCCCCGTGTTACCGGGGTATGAACCCTTTTACCCGCCTCCGCACAACGGGCACACGATGGCAGGAACGGAGGCCGGTCGATGAGCTCGCCGATCATCCCCACGGTCGCGGCCATCATCGCGATCGGCGTCGCAGCCCAGGTGCTGGCCGATCGCTTTCAGATCCCGAGCGTGGTGTTCCTCCTGGGGGCGGGGGTGCTCCTCGGGCCGGAGGGGATCGGCTTCGTCACCGCCGAATCGTTCGGAAGCGCGCTCTCGGCAATCGTCGGACTCTCCGTCGCGGTGATCGTCTTCGAGGGGGCGTTCCACCTCAAGATCTCGAAACTCCGGGAGGCCCCGGGAGCGACCATTCGGCTGGTGACGATCGGCGCGGCGGTGGCGTGGGTCGGGACGGCGCTTGCGGTCCGATTCGCCCTCGGCGTCGCCTGGGATGTCTCCTTCCTGGTGGGCGCACTCCTGATCGCGACCGGGCCGACCGTCATCACCCCGATCCTCGAGGTCGTCCCCGTGCGCGACCGGGTGGCCGCAGCCCTCGAGACGGAGGGCGTCGTCAACGACGTGACGGCCGCGATCCTCGCGATCGTGGTCTTCGAGGTCGTCATGAACCCCGGGCAGACGCCGCTGGGGTTCGTCGAGAACTTCGCCTCGCGACTCGGGATCGGCGTCTCCGTCGGGATCCTGATCGCGGCGATCGTCTGGTACGTCCTCAATCACGTCGACCTCTCGCCGAACAGCGCCCCCCAGTACGCCCGACTGATCGTTCTCGCGGGCGCGCTCGTCTCCTACGGGATCGCCGACACCATGGCCAGCGAGGCCGGGATCGCGGCGGTGGCCACGGCCGGCGTCATCCTCGGCAACCTCGATCTCCCCTACGAGGACGACATCGAGTCGTTCAAGGGCGACATCACGCTGATCGTCCTCTCGTTCGTGTTCATCGCGCTCGCAGCGCTGCTCTCCTTCGAGGACCTCCTCTTCCTGGGCATCCCGGGCCTGATCGTCGCGCTCGCGGTCGCCCTCCTGATCCGTCCCGCGGGTGTGCTCCTCTCGACGCGGGGCGATCGGTTGCAGTTCTCGGAGCGCCTCTTCATGAGCGCGGTGGGCCCCCGGGGGATCATCCCCGCCTCGGTCGCGACGCTGTTCGCCGTCCAGTTGCAGGCCGCCGGTCGCCCGGACGCCGCGAGCGTCCTCGTGGGCGTCGTCTTCCTCGTGATCTTCCTCACCGTCGTCGTGGAGGGGAGTCTCGCACGACCGATCGCCACGTACCTCGACATCATACCAATGCGCGTACTCATCATCGGCGGCGGCACCGTCGGCCGGGCGCTCGCCGAGCGCCTCGAGGCCCGCGGTGAGAACGTCGTCATCGTCGAACGGGACCGTGACATGGTGCAGACGGCCCGCGATCGCGGATTCGCGGTCCACCACGGAGACGGCACCGACACCGAACAGCTCCGAGCGGCGGGCGCCGAGAACGCGAAGATCGTGGTCGCCGCGACGGGGGACGACGACGCCAACCTGCTCGTCTCCCAACTCGCGGAGTCGAAGTTCGACGTGGAGACCATCATCGCCCGGGCGAACAACCCGGACAACGTCGACGCCTTCGAGGACCTCGGCGTGCGGACCGTCTCCTCCGCCATGGCGACGGCCTGGGGCATCGACAACCTGATCGAGCGGCCGGCCCTCGCGAACTGGATGACCGAGATCGGGCGCAGCGGGGACGTCCAGGAGGCCGAGGTGACCGACCCCGACCTCGCCGGCACGACCATCGACGACCTCGACGACTGCCTCCCGAACGGCGTCATCATCGCGCTGGTGAGCCGGGGCGACGAGAACCGCATGCCCGATTCCGACTTCACCCTGCAGGTGGGCGATCACCTCACCTTCGTCGGTCAACGTGACGCGGTCCGCGAGGCGCTCGAACTCTGTGAGTGACGGCTGACGGGCCGCGTGGACGGGGCGACGCCCGACCTATCGGCGCTCGAAGGTGATTGCGCCCCCCTGCCCGAAGCCCACGCAGAGGGTGGCGAGGCCCGTCTCGGCGTCACGCTTTTCCATCTCGTGGAGCAGCGTCACGGGGAGGCGTGCGCCGCTGGCGCCGAGCGGGTGGCCGATCGCGATCGCGCCGCCGTTGACGTTGAAGATCTCCTCGTCGATGCCGAGTTCGCGCCGGGAGTAGACGGTCTGTGACGCGAAGGCCTCGTTGAGTTCCACCAGGTCGAAGTCCTCGATCGACTGGCCGGTGCGCTCGAGGAGTCCGCGAGTGGCGGGGACCGGCCCGATCCCCATGACGCGGGGATCGACGCCCGCCACGTTGTGGTCGCCCACGTACGCCACGATCTCGAGGTCGTGTTCCTCCGCGAAGGCCTCGGAGGTCACCAGGGTGGCGGCCGCGCCGTCGGAGATCTGCGAGGAGTTGCCCGGCGTGACCGTGCCGTCGCTCTTGAAGACCGTCGGCAGGCCCTGGAGGGCCTCGAGGGAGGTGTCCGGACGGATCCCCTCGTCCTCCTCGACGAGGCCGTCCTCGGTCTCGATCGGGACGATCTCGTCGTCGAAGCGTCCGGACTCGGTCGC
>JBDGUE010000028.1:0-29633 GCA_042216045.1 Halanaeroarchaeum sp.
GTTCGCCGGCCGGGCGAACTTGCCGATCTCCTCCTCGACGGCGTCGACGATCTTCGCCCGGACCTCCTCGCTCGGTTCGACGCCCTCCCGGGGGGTCGCGTAGACGTCCGGCACGGTCCCCTTCTCCGGATCGTCCCGGCCGGCGACCGCGGCCTCCGCGACGTCGTCCACCTCGGCGACGGCGCTCTCCAGTTCCATCGTGCCGAGACGGTGGCCGGCGACGTTCATGACGTCGTCGAGGCGGCCGAGGATCCGCCAGTAGCCGTCGCGCTCGTGGACGGCCCCGTCGCCCGCCTTGTAGACCCAGTCCTCGGGGTCGTCGCTCTGGGTGTCCGAGAAGTCGCGCCAGTACTCGTCGATGAAGCGCTCGTCGTTGTCGTAGACCGTCTGGAGCATGCCCGGCCAGGGCTTCTCGATGATCAGGTTGCCCGCCTGCCCCGTGGCGGCCTCGATCTCGTTGCCCCCGTCGTCGTAGATCGCGGGCTGGATTCCCGGGACCGGATAGCCCGCGCTGCCGGGCTTCATGTCCTTCAGGGCCGGCAGGTTGGTGATGAGGTGGCCGCCCGTCTCCGTCTGCCACCACGTGTCCACGATGACGGCGTCCTCGTCGCCGATGTACTTGTAGTACCACAGCCACGCTTCGGGCTGGATCGGCTCCCCGACGGTGGTCATGTGGCGGAAGTCGAAGTCGTACTGCTGGGGGATCTCCTCGCCCCACTTCATGAACATCCTGACCGCCGTCGGCGAGGTGTGGAAGATGTCCACGTCGTACCGCTCCGCGATCTCCCAGATGCGGCCCTTGTGCGGGTAGTCGGGGGCCTCCTCGTCCATGACGGTCGTCGACCCGAGCGAGAGCGGGCCGTAGACGATGTAGGAGTGGCCCGTGATCCACCCGATGTCGGCCGAGCACCAGTAGGTGTCCTCCGGCTTGACGTCGAGGACGTACTTCGACGTCGCCGTCACGTAGGACATGTAGCCGCCGGTCCGGTGCTGGGTCCCCTTGGGCTTGCCCGTCGTCCCCGAGGTGTACATGAGAAACAGCGGGTCCTCGGCGTCGCGGGCGACCGGGTCGACCTCGACGCGATCCAGGTCGTGTTCGTCCACGAGGTCGTCGACGAGCACGTAGGGGTCGTCGTCGGTGATCTCGACGTCCGGATGGAGTTCGTCCTCGCGCTGGAACAGGAGGACCGTGTCGACGTCGTGGTCCGCGAGTTCGAGAGCCTCGTCGGCCTTCTCCTTGTGGTTGAGGAACTCGCCCCGTCGGTAGTACCCGTCGATGGTCACCACGACGTCGGACTCGGCGTCGTCGATGCGGTCGGCCAGAGCCGACGCGGAGAAGCCCGCGAAGACCTCCGAGTGCGGGACGCCGATGCGCGCGGCGCCGAGCATCGAGATCGGGAGGGCCGGGACCATCGGCATGTGCATCGTGACGATGTCCCCGTCCGTCTCGACGTCGCGCCCCTCTCGGTCGTACTCGAGGGACTCGAGGCCGAGTTCCCGGAAGACGGCCGCCATCGTGTTGACCTCGTTGTAGAGGTCCCGATAGGAGATCCGGCGGCGCTCGTCCTCGCCGGAGCCCTCCCAGATGATGGCGGTCTGGTCCTTTCGCTCGGGGAGGTGTCGGTCGACGGCGTTGTACGCGGCGTTGAGCGTGCCGCCCGTGAACCACTCGTAGAACGGCGGGTTGGAGTCGTCGAGGACCTGATCCCAGCGCTCGTCCCACTCGAGCAGTTCCGCGAACTCCTCGTAGGCCTCCGGCCAGTTCTCGTCGAAGCGATCGTAGATCGATGGATCCGTCTGGTTCGCCTGACCGACGAACTCCGTCGGGGGGCGGAAGTACTCCTGTTCGGTGAGCCGAGACTCGAGTTCGGCGTCGTCGTCTGTCATGGTAATACGTTATAATGACGTGGACAGATCGACATATAGGTACACACTACGTATCGAAACTCGACCGCCGACCGCCGCGTGGGGCGCGCTCAGACGCCGAGAGGAGAGGTTCCGGCTGCGCTCACGCCGAACGGTCCCCGAACAGGTCGTCGAGGATCGAGCGCTGGGCCTTGCGGAGGTGGTTGTGGAGCGTCGGCGACGAAATGTCTAGACTGTCGGCGAGTTCCTCCGCCGTCGTCTCCCGCGGCCAGTCGAAGTACCCCGCCAGGTAGGCCGCCCGCAGAACGGAGCGCTGTTTCTCGGTGAGGTCCGCGCCGTCCAGGTCTGCGAGGGAGGGCGACCCGCTCACGCGGTGGGTGGTCTCCCGCTTGGCGACGAACTCGGTGGAGGGAAACGCGGTCGTCACGCCCTCGACGACCGCCCGGACGTCGACGTCGGGCGGGAACTCCGCTGCGACTGTCGCGGCGCCCTCGTCAACGTCGTACCTCGTGACGTTTCCGCCGGCGTCGGCGAGCACCAGGGGCAGGGAGTCGTCCACGAAGACGAGTTCGAGGACCGATGCCTCCGGTCCCGAGCGCACCAGTCGGGCGCGGTCGACCGCCGGGGTCTCGGTGGCCCGGTCGACCACCGTCTCCGGTGCCGTCCCCGCCGCCCGAGCGTAGAGGACGAGTCGACCGTCGGCCACCGGAGCCACCCCCTCGAGGGAGAACGAGCACCCACACGCCGCCGTGGTCTCGATCAGAAACGACCGCGCGTCCGTGCTCCTGAAGGCGAGTTCGACCACAGCGTCCGCCCGGAGGAGGCGCCGTCGCGTCGCGTCACCGATCGCCGCCCCGAGTCGCCGGCCCAGTTCCGCGAGGAGGCGCGCTGCCCGCTCGCCGACGGGCCCTTCGGTGGTCGCCACCCCGAGCGTGCCGTGAGTCGTCCCCCCGTCGGCAAGCGGGACGAAGAGCACCTCGTGGTCGGGTCCGAGGCCGTCGATTTCGGTCGCGTCCGTCACCCGCCGGACGCCCGCCGCGTCGGGGGGCGCCTCCAGCACCGCGGGGGCCGCCGCCAGCACCCCCTCGGGACGCGCGTCCACGCCGGCGCCGGCCGCGAGCGAGGAGGGGTCGTCTCCGCCGCCCGGGATCGCGGTCCAGGCGCCCGCGTACCCCACCTCGACGAGAGTCTCGCAGGCCGTCTCCGCGATGGCACCCCGGGTGGTCGCCTCCCCCAGGACCTCGCCGACCGCCAGCAGGGCGTTCGTCGCGCGCTCGAGCGATGGAGCCCGATCGTCCCCGGACGTCCCCTCCCCGCGCCGAGCGAAGGCCGCCGCCACCCGATCGGCGTCCGGGTCCGGAAGCAGTGCCGTCACCGTCTCGAGGGTGTCCCAGCCGCCCGCCGCCTGGACCACGCGCGGGGGCACGCCGTCGGCGAGCGCCTGCCGCGCGAAGTGTCGACGCAGCGTCCGGGACGAGACCTGGACCCCCTCGACCCGCTCGCCGACCTCCCGGAGGATCATCTGGACGCGACGGGCCGAGACCGCGACGACGGACTCCTCGGGCGCCCGATCGCGCTCGCGGGCGAACTTCCGGAGTCTGTCGTGCACCGCCGCCGGGAGGACGGCGACGCGGTCCCCGACGTCGACGAGGTGGACCGTCTCCCCGTCGACCGTGGACTCGCGGAGGTCGGCAGGCGTGACGGCGACGATCTCTGTCGGCCGGAGTCCCGCCTCGCCCGCGAGGCGGACGAGCAGTTCCTCCCGGTAGGTGGCGGTGGCCTCGCGAACCCGACGGTAGTCCCGTCGGTCGACGGCCAGACCGGACTCGATCGCGTCTGGATCCTCGGGTTCGTCGCCGCGCATTTCGGATCGTATACTTTCGCGAACCGTCGCGATCGTTGCGTCGTCGGGTTCGTGGCCCGGGGCCTTCAACGCTCCGACGGGAAATTCGGCGCGACGGCGACGTGTTCGACGGGTCGACGATGGGAACGGGCCCACCGCAGGTTCGACGGCTTCAGCGCCCAATCGACGGGCCCTCGAGGGCGCCGGCCACCGGAATTCGTCGATTTCTATTTCTCGAAATCACCCCTCGTCGAAGAGGGACTGGAGCTCCCCGACCACCGCCGGGTTGCGGAGGGCGCTCGTGTCCCCGAGGGACTCGCCCTCCGTCACGTCGACCAGCAGCCGTCGCATCACCTTCCCCGACCGGGTCTTCGGGAGTTCGGCCGTGAAGATCACGGTCGCGGGGATGGGCGACCGGCCGACCGCGGCCTCGAGGGCGAGGACGATCCGCTCGCGGAGTTCCTCGGACCCGCCCTCCGTGGGAGCGACGAAGGCGAACAGTTCGGGGCCGCCGCTCCGGTTCGGCGAGACGACGGCCGCCTCTGCGACCCCGTCCACGGCCAGCACCGCGCTCTCGAGTTCGGTCGTGCCGAGGCGGCGGCCCGCGACGTTGATCGCGTCGTCGACGCGACCGAGGACGGTGACGTAGCCGTCCTCGTCGACGGTGGCCCGATCCCCGGTGACGTAGGCCCACCCGTCGGTCTCGACCAGGTGGCTGCTGGCGTCCGGGACCCACCCCGACCCGTCCGTGAGCGAGGCGGGCATCCCCGGCCAGGGTCGCTCGACGATCAGGAAGCCGCGCTCGCCGGGGGCCACCGGGGTCCCCGAGCGATCGACGACGCGGGCGTCGACCCCCGGGAGCGGGGGCCCCGCCGCGCCGGGCTTCATCCGGTCGACGCCGGGGAGGGTCGCGATCATCACGCCGCCCGTCTCCGTCTGCCACCAGGTGTCCACGATCGGGGCCTCACCGCCACCGAGCACCTCCCGGTACCAGGCCCAGTCGCGCTCGCTTATGTGCTCGCCCACCGTTCCGAGCAGGCGGATCGAGGAGAGGTCGTACTCCGTGGGCGGGCGGTCGCGTCGCTTCTTGATCGCGCCGATCGCGGTCGGCGCGGTGTAGAAGACGTCGACGGCGTGGCGCTCGATCAACTCCCAGAGCCGGTCCCGGTCGTGGTACTCCGGGGCCCCCTCGGAGAGCAGGGTCGTCGCGCCCAACAGCAGGGGACCGTAGACGCCGTAGGAGTGCCCGGTGATCCAGCCGATGTCCGCCGAGGTCCAGATGGTGTCCTCTGGCTTGAGGTCGAAGACGGATCGCGTCGTCCAGGCCACGTGGGCGAGGTAGCCGCCCGTCGTGTGCCGAACCGGCGTCGGATTGCCCGTCGTCCCCGAGGTGTGGATCACGAAGAGGTCGTCGGTGGCGTCCCGGGGGACCGGTTCGACGTCGGCGCCCGCGTGGGCGTCGATCAGGTCCGCGTATCGGTACTCCGCCGGACCGGGAGAGACGTCGGCGCCCATCCGGTCCACGATCACGGCCTCGACCTCGTGGTCGACCGCCATGCGGGCGTTGTCCGCCCGGTTCTTCTGGTTGATCGCCTCCCCCTGCCGGTAGTACCCGTCGCAGGTGACCAGGTAGGAGGAGTCGGTGGACGCGAGGCGGGTGGCGAGCGCGTCCGGCGAGAAGCCCGCGAAGACGACGTTGTGCGGTGCGCCGATGCGGGCCGCCGCCAGCATCGCGACGGGCAACTCGGGGACCACCGGGAGGTAGAGGGTCACGACGTCGTCCTCTCCGACCCCCAGCGCGGAGAGCGCTGCGGCGAAGGCGTTCACCTCCCGGGAGAGGTCCTGGTAGGTGAGGGTGCGCTCCTCCCCGAGCCGACCCGCCCACCTGACGGCCACCCGATTCTTCCGGCCCGAGGTCACGTACCGGTCGATGGCGTTGTGCGAGGCGTTGAGCGTGCCACCGGGGAACCAGGACAGCGGTGGCTCCGGACGCGAGAGCACCTCGTCGTAGTCCTCGAACCACTCGAGGAGGTCCGCCGCCGCGGCCCAGGCCTCCGGCCACTGCTCGGCCCACTCCTCGCGGAGATCGGTCGTGACCGTGGCGCGGTCGGCGAACGCGGGCGGTGGGTCGTGTGGGCCGGCGGACTCGCGCTCCGCCGCCCCGGCGTCGCCGTGGTCCATTCGAGTCACTCGTCGTCCCGCGGGCAGTTAGTTCCTCTCAGAACACCGCTCGCTGACAGGTGCCACAGAGGTGCTCTTCCTTGCGGTCGACCTCCCGCACCGTCGGCGAGAAGTTCATCGCACACCGGTTGTTCTCGCAGTGCTCGAGGCCGAGGGTGTGGCCGATCTCGTGGACGACCTCCTTTCTGATCCGGTCCGCGAAGACCTCGCCCGAGGGCCGATCGGAGAACCCGCCGTCGGAGGAGGTCTGGAGGCGGTAGGTCGAGACGACGCTGCTCCGGCCGTCGAGGTAGGCCAGTCCGAAGACGTAGTTCCGCCGCCGGTAGTAGAGGTCCTTCGGCGTGATCGCCACCGTCTTCTCGCCCCCGCCGGACGACGCCGCGACGTCGATGAACGACTCGGCGAGGTACTGGTCCCGGTCGGGGTCGTAGGCCGACTCGGGGACGGGTTGCGGGTCGGCGACCGTCACCTCGCCGTCGTAGACGGAGCGGAGCGCGGCCGACGCCTCCCGCTTGACCCGCGGGGCGACGTCGCCGACGGGGACGATATCGATCCGCATGGGGAACCGTAAAGCCCGATCGGCCATAAATATCCCGCCGTGACCGGGCAGGAACCACCGGACCTGGCGGCGATCCTCGCCGCGTACGACCGCCTCGTCGAGGTCGGCATCGGGAGGCGGACCGACCTGGCCGCGAGACTGGTCCGCCGCGGCGTCGACGTGTGCGCCACCGACGTCGTCGACCGGTCGGTCCCCGCGGGCGTTGACTTCCGCAGAGACGACGTGCGCGATCCGACGATGGCGATCTACGAGGACGCAGACGCGGTCTACGCGCGCCGACTCCCCCCGGAACTCCAGCGACCGCTCCGAGGCGTGGCTCGCGCGGTCGCCGCCGACCTCCTCTTTACGACCCTGGGGACCGACCCCGTCCTGGTGCCGGCGGACCGGGTGACCCTGGCCGAGGGGACGGTCCACGTGGTCCGGGCCGAGGGCGATTCGGACCGCGGACCGACCCGCAATTGATTAGGCGCCCGTCCCCCCAGAGAGACTCATGGACGCGGACGCCGTGGTGCTCGACGTCGACGGGGTGCTCGTGGACGTCGCGGACTCCTACCGGCGGGCGATCGTCGAGACCGTCGAGACCGTCTACGGGGAGACGATCCCGCGGGCCGAGATCCAGCCGTGGAAGGACGCGGGCGAGTTCAACAACGACTGGAAGCTCACGGACGCAGTCGCCCTGTACGTCCTGGCCCGAGAGGAGGGGCTGTCGATGGACGTCGCGGCGTTCACGGACGCGATCGCCGCCGCGGGCGGTGGCCTGTCCGGTGCAGCGGCGGTGGTTCGTGACGCCCTCGACGAGGCCGCCCACGCGTCGGTGCGGGAGCGATGGGCGCCGGACCGCCTCCGCGAGGTGTTCCAGCAGCTCTACCTCGGGAGCGAGCGCTACGAGGCGATCGAGGGCGAGCCGGCGACGATGGAGGTTCCGGGGTTCGTCGAGGACGAACCCGTGCTCGTCGATCCCGAGACGATCGAGACGCTGTCGGCGGCGGTGCCGGTCGCGATCCTGACGGGGCGGCCGGCGGCCGAGGCCGAGATCGCCCTCGATCGGGTGGGGCTCGCGGTCCCCCCGGACCGCCGGTTCACGATGGACGACTGGGACGGCGAGAAGCCCGACCCCGCGGCCCTGATCGAACTGGCGACGCGCACCGACGCGTCGACCCTCGCCTTCGTCGGGGACACCCTGGACGACGTCCGAACGGCCCGCAACGCCGCGGCTGCCGACCCCGATCGCACCTACCACGGGGTCGGCGTGTTGACGGGCGGGCTCACGGGAGACGAGGGCCGACGGGCGTACGAGGAGGCCGGCGCGGACGCGGTGATCGAGTCGGTCAACGACCTCCCCGACCTCCTCTGCCTGCGATGAGCGAGGGGACGCCGGGCCCGATCGCATCGGTTCGGGCCCTCCTGCTCGTCGGCCCGCTGGGCGTGCTGGTGGGCGCAGTCCTCGCGCCCCCGGATCCGTTCTCCCAGGCCGCCGTCATCGCGGTCGCGACGGGCGCGGGGTGGCTCGTCGCCCGTCGGTTCGTCGACGTGGCGGCCCTCGACGCGCGGCGCCTCGGTGCCTTCTACGTGGTGGTGACCCTCGTGGTCGTCCTGGGGCTGCTCGCGCTGGGCCGACTGCTTCGGGCCGGTCCGACCGTGGACCTCCTCGCGCGGGCGCTCGTGGTGGCCCTCGCCGTGACGGCGGGACAGGTCCTCGTCCTCGGGCGCGGGTGACAACGCTTATTCGCCGGCCGGTCCAGGGTCGCGGTATGCGAATCGCACTCCTGGGTGGCACCGGGGACATCGGCGCGGGACTCGCGCTCCGCTTCGCCCACGACACCCACCACGAGGTCCTGATCGGGTCGCGCGATCCGGAGCGGGCGCGCACCGCGGCCGAGGAGTACGAGACCGAACTCGCGAGTCGGGGGGTCGACGTCTCGATCGGTGGCTTCGCGAACGAGATGGCGGCCGACCGGGGGGACGTGGTGGTCCTCGCCGTGCCCGCCTACCACGTGGCCGACCTGGTCGAGGCGATCGGCGATCGCGTGACCGAGAGCGTCCTGGTCTCCCCGGCCGTCGGCATGCAGCGCGACGAGTCGGGACTGCACTACGATCCGCCGGCGACGGGGAGCGTCACCGCCCTCGTGCGCGAGGTCGCTCCCGACGCGGTGCCGGTGGTGGGGGCCTACCACAACCTCTCCGCGGACCGACTCGCCAACCTGGACCTCTCCTTCGACCTCGACACGGTCCTCGTGGGGGACGATCCCGACGCCAAAGAGCAGGTCGCCCGCCTCACCGCCGACGTCGACGGACTCCGCGCACTCGACGGTGGGGGGCTCGCGAACGCGCCCGAGATAGAGGGGCTCACGCCGCTTCTGGTCAACCTCGCCGCGGAGAACGAGGGGATGAGCGACCCCGGCGTAAAATTCCAGTAGTCGAGATCAGGCGCCGGCCTCGGAGAGGGCGTCCTCCAGGGTCTCGCGCTGGGTGACCCCCACGAAGCGCTCGACGACGCCCTCCTCGTTCTTCACGATGATCGTCGGAATCGAGCGGACCTGGTACTCGTTGGCCACGTCCGGTTCGTCGTCGACGTCGACGTATTCGAAGGCGACCGATTCCCCGTAGTCCTCCTCCAGTTCCTCGATGATCGGGTCCTGGGTCTTGCAGGGACCACACCAATCCGCGTGGAAGTCCATGAGCATGACGTCCGTCATTATCCTACCGTGGCTATCCACGGGCGTCGCATAAGAGTTTCCTCACGTAGCGGCACGGGGTGCCGACACCGCCGCGAGCGGGCGTCCGTCGGCCTCGGCGGGCGTCCGTCGACCGCTGCGGGGTCAGTATCGCGAGCGGCGGGGAGCACGCGTCGCTGGGGCGAAAGGTTTAGGCTGTCGGGACGGGGAGTGTCTCCCATGAGTTCGGGACAGAACTCCGGCGGCCTGATGTCGAGTGCGGGCCTCGTCCGGTACTTCGACGCCGAGAGCCAGAACACCATCAAACTCGACCCCAGGACCGTCCTGGCGTTCGGCGCCTTCTTCGGCATCCTCGTCCAGGTCCTCTCGCTCGCGGTCTGATCCGGGGCCAACGGGGCACTTTTGAGTCCAGGCGGCCACCGTCTGGTATGGACGCGACAATCGCGGGCGTCCGGGTGGCGGGAACCCCGGACGGCCCCACGCCGGTCGTCCTCCTCGACGTGGACGACCCGGAGCACCTCCTGCCGATCTTCGTCGGCTTCGAGGAGGCGCGGAGCATCGTCCGCGGCCTCGACGCGGAGGACATCGGCCGACCGCTCACCCACGACCTCACCCTCGACATCGTCGAGGAACTCGGCGGGCGCGTCGAGCGCGTCGTCGTGAGCGACGTCCGAGAGGGGACCTACATCGCCGACCTCCACCTCGACACGCCCCGGGATTCGGTGGTCGTCGACGCCCGGCCGAGCGATTCGCTGGCCCTGGCGGCGCGCACCAACGCCCCGATCGGTGTCGACGAGGACGTCTTCGTGGACGGCCAGCGCCCCAGAGAGGACTTCGACCACCTCGAGGACGTCCGGGAGGTCCTGGGCCGATGAGCGAGGACGTCCTCGAGGACCTCTTCGCCGTCATCGAGGACCGAAAGCGCGAGACGCCCGAGGACTCCTACACCACCGCGCTGTTCACCCACGAGAAGGGCCAGAACGCGGTCCTCGAGAAGATCGGCGAGGAGTCGACCGAGACGATCCTGGCCGCGAAGGACGGCGCGGACGAGGAGGTCCTCGCCGAGTCCGCGGACCTCGTCTACCACCTGCTGGTGCTGCTCTCGATGCACGATCTCACGCTCGCGGACCTCCGGGCCGAACTCGCGGATCGGCGATAGGGTTCGCGCGGAGTCGTCGAGGTGGACGCGAGCGGTGGAGCCCCGACACAGTCGCCGTGTTCTCGGGGCCCGGGCCAGTCCCCTGGACCGAGTGCCGCGATCGAACGGGACACGTCCCCGAAAGGACCCGAACGCGTCCCCACGGGCGCGAGACGGGGCCTGCCGCCGGCGACACGCCGTCCCGTCGCCGCCGATACGTGCCCTTTTCAACGGTGATCGCGTACCCGGGACCATGATCTTCGAAGGCCTTCCGACGACCCCGACGTCGGAGGAACTCCTCGATCAGGCCTTCTCGCGGGCGGCCAGGGCCGGTCGTGCCAAGTCCGGCGTCGAGGCCCAGGAGTCGATGCTCCAGACGGCCTCGAACGTCCTCTCCGACAACCTCGAGAACGTGGTGACCGCCTGGCCCGACTTCGAGACGGTCGATCCCTTCTACTACGAACTCGCGGACGCCATCGCGGACGTCGACGACCTGCGCCAGCACCTCTCCCAGGTCCACTGGGCGAGTCGGAAGACCCACGACCTCGGTCGGGAGTACGCGGGCCGGCTGCCGAGCGGAGACACGGAGGCCGCCATCGCGGTGAGAAAGCAGGGGTTCGCGCGCATGGGATCGGTGCTGAACCAGATCGAGGACGACCTCGCTGCCATCGCTGCGGCCCGCGACGACCTCAAGACCCTCCCCGAGGTGGACCCCGACGCGCCGACCGTCGTGGTCGCCGGGTACCCGAACGTGGGCAAGACCGCCTTCGTGAACGCCGTGACGAACGCGCGAAACGAGACCGCCGCCTACCCCTTCACCACGAAGGGCGTCCGGATCGGCCACGTGGAGCGCGATCACGTCCGGTACCAACTCCTCGACACCCCCGGGCTCCTCGACCGACCGGCCGAGGAGCGCAACGAGATCGAGTCCCAGGCCGTGAGCGCACTGACCCACGCGGCCGACGCCGTCCTCTACCTCTACGACGCGAGCGAGACCTGCGGGTACGACCTGGCCGCCCAGCGCGCGCTCCAGGCCGAACTCGCCGATCGCTTCGACGTTCCCCTCCTCACGGTCTGCAACAAGGCCGACCTCTCGACGGCGGTCGAGGCGGACCTGACGATGACGGTCCCCGACCACGCCGACGGCGAGGGGACCGGGGACGATCCGGAGGCGATCCTCGACGCGGTCGTCGACGCCCTGGAGTACGAGCCCGACCTCCCATTCGAGGAGTGACACGTCGGACCGGTTAAGTGAGTTCCCGACGACCGCGGACCTATGCTCGGACCGCTCCCGATCGAGGACCCGGTGCGGATCGTCGCCGTCGCCGTCCTCGTCTTTCTGGTCGTGCCCCTGCTCCTGCGTCGCTTCGATCTCCCCGGGACGGTCGGAATCGTCCTGGTCGGGGCCGCGATCGGTCCGCACGGGATCGGTCTCCTGGAGCGGGACGCCACCGTCGTCCTGCTGGGGACGGTGGGGATCAACTACCTGATGTTCCTCGCCGGCCTGGAGATCGACGTCACCGACGTCGAGGCGAACCCACTGCCAAGCCTGCGCTTCGGGGCGCTGTCCTTCGGTCTCCCGTTCGCGCTCGGCGTCGGTCTCGGGATTCTCCTCCTCGACTTCGATCCGCCGGTCGCCGTCCTGTACGCCGCCGCGTTCGCCTCCCACACGCTGCTCGCGTATCCCACGCTCGAGCGACTCGACCTCGTCGATCGACCGTCCATCACGACCGCCGTCAGCGGGACGCTCTTCACGGACACGCTCGCGCTGCTGGCGCTCACCGTCGTCGTCCGGTCGGCACGGGGGAGTCTCTCCCTCCCGTTCTGGGGTGGACTCGCGATCGGCGGCGGGGCCCTCCTCCTCGGGACGCTCGTCGCCGTGCCGCGGATCGCCACCTGGTTCTTCCGCAGCGTCGAGGAGGAGAGCTACTTCGAGTTCCTGTTCGCGCTGGCCGTGCTCTTTCTCAGCGCTGCCGCCGCCGATCTGGTGGGGCTCGAGGCGATCATCGGAAGCTTCCTCGCCGGCATCGGGCTGAATCGGCTGATCCCCGCGACCGGCCCGCTGATGGATCGCCTCCAGTTCGTGGGCAACGCACTCCTCATCCCCTTCTTCTTGCTCTCCGTCGGGATGCTCGTGGATCCGCGCGTCTTCCTCGCGAGTCCGGTCGTCTGGGCCATCGGACTGGTGGGGGTCGGCGCCCTCCTCGTCGGCAAACTGATCGCCGCGTGGGTCGAGGGGGCGATCGCGTCCACCCCGCGGGAGGGGCGGCTCACCGCCTTCGGTCTCACCGTGGGCCAGGCGGCGGCCACGCTCGCCATCGCCCTCCTCGCGTTCGAGCAGGGCCTGTTCGACGAGCGCATCGTGAACGGTATCGTCCTCCTCATCGTGACGACCAGCGTCCTCAGTCCCGCGATCACCGATCGGTTCGGCCGACGGCTCGTGGACGCGATGGAGAGCGGAGAGGACGAGCCCACAGCGGATCGACGGGTCCTCGTCCCCCTGCCCGACGAGGCGTCGGAGGCGGAGAGCGAGGCCCTCCTCGACGTCGCGTTCCTGCTCCGGGGGGACGGGGGAGAGACCCCGCTCTACGCGCTCGCCGTCGCCCACCGAGAGACCCAGGAGGCGCCGCCCGTCGAGCGATCAGAGGTGCGACTCGAGCGGGCCGCGGAGTACGCGAGCGAGGCGTCCGTGCCCACGACTCGACTCTCGAGCATCGCGTTCGCGACCGACGACGCGGTGGTGCGGGCCGTCGCGGAGTACCGAATCACGACGGTCCTGCTGCCCTGGGGCGGCGAGTGGGACGACCCGGTCCTCCCCGCGCGGTCGCTCCTCCAGCGCACCGACGTCCAGGTGATCGCCGCCCGCGTGGCAGATCCGGTCAACGCGGTCGACGAGGTCCACGCCGTCCTGCCCGGCGAGGTCCCGAGCACTCGGGGGCTCCTCGACGGAATCGCGCTGGTGAAGCGGCTGGCGAAGTCCCTCGACGTCCCGCTCCGCGTGACCGTCGTCGGCGGAGACGGGGATCGATACCGTCGCCTCCTCGAGTCGACGCGACCCGACCGACCGTTCGACGTGAGCCGCGTCGAGCGGTTCGACGGCATCGCACTCGACGGCGAGGACGCGGCGCTCCGGATCGTGCTCACCCCGCGACCCGGCGCCGGCGGGTGGGATGGAGACGTCCGGTCGCTGACGCGGCGTCTGGCCCGGGTCGACAGGGGGGTGGGACTGGTTGTCTACCTCCCCAGTCCGTCGGGCGGGGCGGGCGGTCGCGTCTTCAGAATCGAGTGACTCACCGGGCGACGATCGTGCGAACGATCCGCACCTCGACGGTGACGTCCCGCTCCAGAGACGCGTCGACCCGCTCGTCGATGCGGTCCGCGAGGTCGGGCGGATCGTACCCCGGCGGAACGCCGACGGTGACGATCACCTCTCGTGGGTGCGTGAAGATCACGCCCTCGGTCTGTCGCACCGTCGTCTGGAGCAGGGTGATCTCGCCGTACGCGGGGCGCTCGAGGACGGCCGAGATGTCCGCACGGATCTGGCGCTCGGCGCTCGCGCTCGTCACGGTGTTGACGGTCACCGCCCCGAGGAACAGCGAGAGGACGGCGATGGCGACGACCAGCACCCCGACCCGCTTTACCGTCTGGGCCCGTGCCTCCTCGCGACGCAGGAAGGCCTGCGGTCGGTACCCCGATTGCCAGAAGACCACGAGCGCAGCGAGGTTGATCGAGAGGACGTTGACCAGGGTCAGGACGCCGGAGGAGACGGCCACGACGGGGAGCCGGTAGGCCAGTCCGATCCCCATGGTCGCGGCCGGCGGAATCAACGCCACCGCGATCATGACCCCCACGAGGGCCGAGGAGACCCCCGCGGTGAGGCTCATCGCGCCCGCGATCCCGGCACCGAGTGCGACGACCAGTGAGAGGAAGTCGGGGCTGAGCCGCGATCGGACCTGGCCGATCGACGTGGGATCGAGGCCCGGCGGGACGAGCGAGGCGGCCTGGACGAACAGCGCGAACGCGAAGGCGGCACCCACGGCCAACACCAGGCCGAGGACCTGCATGCGGATGCCGCGGCTGACCAGCGATCCGTCGTCGACGACGGTGCCGACGCTCGCGGACATGGCCGGCCCGATGAGCGGCGCGATCACCATCGATCCGACCACGACCGC
This sequence comes from Halanaeroarchaeum sp., assembly GCA_042216045.1. GTDB lineage: Archaea > Halobacteriota > Halobacteria > Halobacteriales > Halobacteriaceae > Halanaeroarchaeum. Next base: position 14,435 of record JBDGUE010000028.1, read on the forward strand.
CGGCGAGTCGAGGAGCAGTCCCGCCGTCGCGATCACCGCGCTGACGATCGTGAGGATCGCGTAGGTCGGCACCGAGCGGACGAGGTCCTCGGCGGTTGCCCGGAGTTCGGCGCGAGCCACGTTCTCCTGGCTCCGGTCGTCTTCGTAGCGCTTGCGGAGGCGCTCGAACCGCCTGGAGACGACCGTCTCGGCCTCGACGACCACCGTGTAGGCGTCCTCGGAGAGACCCGCCGCTCGGAGGTCGTCGAGGACGTCCTGGACTGCCTCCGTCGGCACCGGAAAGTTGACGACGGCGGTGTAGCGTCGGCTCCCCGTCTCGTCCGTGAGGACGTAGTCGACGTCGTGGTCCTCGAGGACCGCGACGACGGCGTCGCGCTGACCGGGTGGAACGGTGACCTGGACGAGGCGCACGCCGGTGGGTTCGGCGCCGGGATAGAAAAGCGTTCAGGGCCCCGTCGATCGACCGGTCGAGAGCAGTTGCGAACAGACGACACGATCGGTCGGCGGGCCGGAGTGTCGCCGGTTTCGCGTGGCCGGCCCGCCACGACGGTCAGGGCACGCCCCGAGATGGATTCCCCATCGGGGAAAAACCCTCGCGAAACCCGTAAACTCGCTGGGCCGGTAGCCGGGGTATGTTCGAGACGCGTCCCGATCGCGCCGACGAAGTGGTACTCGTCGGGCGATCGAACGTCGGCAAGTCCACGCTCATGCGAGAGTTGACGGGCCACACCTTCGAGTCGGGACGCAAGCCCGGCGTCACCCGGGAGCCAAACCACTACGACTGGGCGAGCGCGGACTTCGTGCTCACCGATCTCCCCGGCTTCGGGTTCATGTCCGGCGTCCCCGAGGAGCGCCGCGAGCGGATCAAGACGGACGTCGTCAGGTACCTGGAGGGGCACGCCGACCAGATCCTGGTCGGCGTGATCGTCCTCGACGGGAAGAGCGCGGTCGACATCATCGATCGCCACTCCGGCGAGGACTCGGTCCCCCACGCCGTCGAGTTCTACGCCGTCCTCGCCGACCTCGGCGTCCAGCCAGTGATCGCGGTCAACAAGATGGACAAGGTCGACGACCGGGACGCGCGCCTCGACGCGATCGCGGACCGCTTCGGCCTGGTTCCCCCCTGGACGCAGTGGCGGGACGTGATCGCCCCGATCACGGCGAAGGACGGCCGGATCGCGGCGCTGCGCGACGCGGTGACCACCCACCTCGACGACGCGAAGCGGGACGACCTCAAGCAGTTCTTCACGGCGTGAACCCCGATCGAAACGGGGCTAGGCATATGGTATTGGAGAACCAACACGAACGCGTCGTCATGTCCCAGACAACCCCCACCTACGAGGTGTACGTGGACGCGACGGGCCTGCCCCTCGACGTGAGCTCCCCCATCGCGACCGCGGACGTCCAGTACTACGACAGCGGCGTCTGGATCGACCGCGCCGACGATCGGCTGTTCTTCCCCTACCGCCAGGTAGAGTACATCCGGGAGGTGCCGGCCGGCGCGAGCGCGGAGTCGACCGAGACGGCCCCCGACGAGGGGACCGACGAACCGCCGAGCGACCCCGTCGAGTGATCAGACCACGCGATTGACGGGGTCGGCCCCCTCCCCGATCAGCCGCACGCTCTCGCGCACCAGGTCCGCGACGTCGGCGTAGTAGTCGCGTTTCATCGCGGCGACGTGGGGAGTGATCAGGACGTCCTCGGTGTCCCAGAGCGGCGAGTCCGCCGGCAGTGGCTCCTCCTCGAAGACGTCGAGTGCCGCCCCGGCGATCTCGTCTCCCTCCAGGGCCTCGAGGAGGGCGTCCTGATCGACGACGTCGCCCCGGGCGACGTTCACCAGGAAGGCGTCCTCGCGCATCGCCTCGAACTCGGCGGGCCCGAACATGCCCTCGGTCTCCTCGGTGAGCGGGACCGTCACCACGACGAATCGCGCGTCCGCGATCGCCTCGTGGAGCGCGTCGGGCGGGTGGACCTCCCGGACGTGCGGGACGCGAGCGGGGGTGCGCCGGACGCCCGTGACCGCCATGTCCATGCCTGCCGCCCGGCGAGCGACGCCCTGGCCGAGCGTGCCGAGACCGACGACGGTGACGGGTTCCGAGAAGAGCGTGAACGCCTCGTCCCAGTCCGCGCGGTCCCAGGCGTGTTCATCCTGGGCCGACACGTAGGTGTGGAGGCGACGCGAGAGCGACAGCATCTGCCCCACGACGGTCTCGCCCACGCTCTCGCCGTGGATGCCCGTGCTGTTCGTGAGCGCGACGCCCTCGCGCTCGAGGTCCGCGAGCGGGAACCGGTCGTAGCCCGCCTGAATCGAGTGGATCCACTCGACGTGGTCGAGGAATGCCTCCCGGTGCGCGAAGGTGACGACCGCGTCGACGTCGGCGATGTCCGCGTCGTCGATCGCGGAGACGGTCGGTTCGAGGTCGGCGAGTGCGTCGACCAGCGTCGCCGGCGGGAAGACCGCCGACACGCTCTCGTGGACGCCGAGGTGGTCGATCTGAGGTGCCATGGCTCCCGCTACGCGAGAGCCCCGATTGAAGATTGCGGAGACGGATCGAACGATGTGGCGGTGGACTGGCCGACGTGGCGGTGCGGTGGACCGACAGCGGAGAGAGGTGTCCGACGCGTGCCGAGACGGGCGCGTGTCGGTCGACGACGCGAGAGGAATGGGCGACTCGGGAGGGTCCCTCGTCACACGGGGCTCGGTGGGGGTAACGTCTCGTCACCGTCGCCCGTCCCGGGCTACCCGCTGGCCGATCAAATGCGTTCCCCCTCGGTGCGCCAGCGGGCCCGCGCCGCGTGAACGGCCGAGAGCGAAGCGATTCGCGCCGCGTCCAGGACGCCCGCCTCCGTGAGCACCCCGTCGACGTGGGTCGGAGGGACCCGCTCGAAGCGGGGATTCTCGACCCGGATCGGGGCCTCGCCGTCGTAGAGCGTCGACGGGTCCCCGGTCGGGATGGACTCGCGACCCTCGGGGGCGATCTTGTCGGTCGAGCAGACCGCGAGACAGGGAACCTCCGCCTCGCGCGCGGCGAGGGACAACGCGCGGGTCCCGACCTTGTTCACGATCGAGCCGTCGGGTTCGACCGTGTCGGCCCCGACGAGACAGAGACTCGCGTCGGCCACGACGGCCGGCAGGTTCGCGTCGGTGGTCAGCGTGACGTCGAGACCCCTGGTGGCGAGGTCCTCGGCCACGGCGACGCCCTCCCCGCCCGGTCGGGACTCGGCGACCGAGACCGCGGCGGGGGACCCGGTCTCGAGGGCCTCGAGCACGGTGCCGGATCGCGACACGGTGACGACGCGCTCGCCGGCCACCCGCTCCCGTGCCGCGGCGGCGGCGCTGGCGTCGGCCGCCAGTGCCGCCTCGATGGCCTCCGTTGCGGCGCGCTCGACCGCCGCCGTCGTCCCCGACGGGGCGGCCACCGCCATGGCGCGATCGACGCGGTTCCGGACCGCGGCCATCCCCGGCCGGGCGGCGAGCAGGTCGCCCGCCGTGGTCGCGAGGTCCTCGAAGTCGTCGCCGGCGCGCTCCGTCGCCAGCGCCGCCCGATCGCGCAGGACCTCGAGCGCCCGCAGTGAGAGGTACGCAGAGCCGTGGGTCTCGTCCCCGCGGACCGTCTCGACGGTCGGTGCGACCCGCCAGTAGGACCCCCAGAGGTCGGGGACGGTCTCCCTGCGGAGGATCTCCGTCGGGGGCGCCCACTCGTGCGTCGTCGTCTCCTCGTTCGGGTCGACCGTCCGCACGGCCGCGTCGAAGAGGTACGGCGTGACCATCCACCGGGTCCCGCGGTCGGCGTCCTCGACGGCGAATTCCTCTCCCCGTCTGACCAGCGAGATCGCGTCGCCGTCGAGGCCCGTCTCCTCTGCGATCTCGACGCGGGCCTGTTCGTCGGGTCGACCCTCGGCGTGACCGGCGACGGCGCCCCAGCGGCCCCGATAGGATCCCACGTCGTCGCTGCGCCGGAGCAGGAGGACGTCGGTCCCGTTCCGCAGGAAGACCGTGACGACCCGCGTCTCGTCCATATCCGACCCACTCCCGCCGGCGGCTAACGTCTTTCCCCGGGCGGGCCCGTTTCCGGTAGCGGGGCCTTTTAGCGCGGCCGGTCGAAGGGAAATGCATGCAGGCGTTCGCCGTCCCGGACCTCCCGGAGATCACCCCGGGCGACGATCTGGTCGCCGAGATCGGGGCCAGGACCGCCCTCGCCGACGGGGACGTGGTGCTCGTCGCGAGCACCGTCGTCTCGAAGGCCGAGGGACACACCGCCGCCCTCGACGACTACGAGCCGAGTCGGCGGGCGATCGAGATCGCCGATCGCCTCACCGCGATCGCCGACGAGCGAAAGGACCCCCGGTTCGCCCAGGCGGTCCTCGAGGAGGCAGCGGAGGTGCTCCTGGAGGCCCCCTTCCTCCTCGCCGTGACGCCGTTCGGCCACGTGGGAGTCAACGCGGGCATCGATCGGTCGAACACGGGCGGCGCCGAGTTGCTCAGACTCCCGCCCGCGCCGGACGAGAGCGCCGCCCGCATCCGGTCGAACCTGGAGGCGGACGTGGCCGTGATCGTCACGGACACCTCCGGGCGGCCCTTCCGCGTCGGCCAGCGCGGGGTGGCCATCGGCTGGGACGGACTCCCGGCCACCCACGACTGGCGGGGGCAGACGGACCGCGACGGCCGCGAACTCGAGGCCACGGTCGAGGCGGTCGTCGACGAACTCGCGGCGACCGCGAACCTGCTCACCGGCGAGGGGGACGGCGGCGATCCCGTGGTGGTGGTGCGGGACCTGGACGTCGAGGCCTTCGCGGGGGACGATCGACTCTTCCGGGACCCGGAGACCGACTTCGTCCGCCAGGCCCTGCGGGGGTGGTCGTATGCGCGGGATTGAACTCACGCCGGAGATCCCGACCGACGACGTCGTCGCCCTCGGCGAGCGCGCTGCGGAGCGGGACTACGACGCGATCTTCGCCTCCTCGCACTACAACAACCGGGACCCGTTCCAGGCGCTGTCCCGACTTGCCGCGGCGACGGCGGGCGTGCGTCTCGGCCCCGGCGTGGCCAATCCCTACGAGACACACCCCGTGGCGCTCGCCTCCCGCGTCGCGACGCTCGCGGAGCAAAGCGACGGCCGGGCGATCTTCGGCCTGGGAGCGGGGGACCGATCCACGCTGCGCAACCTGGGCGTCGAACGGGACAGACCCCTCCGTCGCGTCCTCGAGACGATGCGCGTGGCGCGACGGCTCTTCGCCGGGGAGCGGGTCGACCACGACGGGACCTTCGCCGTCAGCGACGCGGGACTCAACTACGCGGTCGACGACGTCCCGATCCACGTCGGCGCCCAGGGGCCGCACATGCTCCGGATGGCGGGCAAGTACGCGGACGGCGTCCTCGTGAACGCCTCGCACCCGGACGACGTGGCCTGGTCGCGCGAGCGCATCGCTGAGGGAATGAGAGACCGGGATCCGGACCGCGAGAGCCCGATCGTCTCCGTCTACGCGAGCGTGAGCGTCGCCGAGACGGCTGCCGCCGCGCGTGAGGCGGCCCGCCCGCCGGTCGCGTTCATCGCCGGCGGGGCGGACGAACGGGTGCTCGACCGCCACGGCGTGGACGTCGAGACCGCGGCACGGATCGGCGACCACGTCGAGGCCGGCGAGTTCGAGGCCGCCTTCGACGCGGTGACCGACCGGATGCTCGCCGCCTTCAGCGTGACCGGGACGGTCGCGACCGTCGCGGACCGATTCGCGGCCCTGCGCGAGCGCGCCGACGGCATCGTCGTCGGGGCCCCGCTCGGACCGGATCGCGCGACGGCGATCGACCTGGCGGCCGAGGCGCTCGATCGGGCCGACTAGCGACCGCCGAGTGCCGAGACGACGCCGCCCACCGCGAGAACGCCGATGCTCCCCAGCGCGACGGTCAATATGCCGATCGAGGCGAGCAAGAGCAGCGGCGACACCGCGGTGAACGTTGCGACGTTCGCGAAGAGGACGAGGACCGCGACGAGGTCGTCGATGATCCAGACCATGTGATAACCTCCCGCGCGAGATCCCTTAGACCCTCCGGCGGGCCTCGTGGACCCTCCGGTAGGCGCTCGTGATCCTCCGGTGGGAGTCGGGGATCGCCGGCGTGGTGGCGGCCCTCGACCCGGTCGCCGTCCGGGACGATTATGCCGACGGACCCACTACACGACGCCGTGGACCGGGACGCCACGCTCGACGCCTTCGTGGGAGCGGACGCGGAGGGCGAGGACGGACAGAGCGAGGACGCCGACGTGAAACGCCGGGACGCCGACCCGGACGCCGAGAGTGCCGACGGCGACCCCGAGGAGACCGGGGCGGAGGGACCGGCGGGCGAGGGAACACCGGACCCGCCCGTGCCGACGACCGACTGGTCGCCCGAGGGGAGGGCCTGTGCGAACTGTGGGGCGGTCGTCGAGCGCCGATGGCGACGGGACGACACACTCGTCTGTCCGGAGTGCAAGGACTGGGACGAATCGTGAGCGACCGACCCGTGAGTCGGACACCGGGAGCGGGCGGGGCCGTGGGGGGTGTCGACAGTGTTTAATACGTCGCTTTCGTAGCCCTCTGCGTAATGTCGGAAGTCTGCTCGACGTGCGGATTGCCCGAGGAACTCTGCGTCTGCGAGGACGTCGCCAAGGAGTCCCAGGAGATCACGATCCGCATCGACGAGCGCCGCTACGGGAAAGAGGTCACCGTCATCGAGGGATTCGATCCGAACGACGTCGATCTGGACTCGCTCTCCTCCGACCTGAAGTCGAAACTCGCCTGCGGGGGCACCGTCGACGACGGCGAGATCGAACTCCAGGGCAACCACGAGGGTCGCGTCGAGGACTTCCTCCGCGACCGCGGATTCAACGTCGCCTGACCCAGCGTCCCACCGGTCGAGTGCGTCTTCTACGCCGTCTCCTCTTCCTCCTCGCTCGCGACGAGCGGCCCGTCCCAGGCCTCGAGACCGCCGGCGAGCGAGACCACGCGCGTGTCCGCGTCGATGCCCTCGTAGGACTGGATGAGTTTTACCGCCTGTCTGCTCGCCTCGCCGTGCGGGCAGACCGCGACGACGGTCTCCGCACCGACGAGGTCTGCGACACCGTCCGCGATCGAGTGCAGCGGGAGGTGTTCGCTCCCGGGAATGTGGCCACGGTCGAAGGCGGGGCCGGCGCGCACGTCGACGATCCGGAGGTCCGTCCCGGCGTCGCGAAGCGCGGCGAGTTCCGCTGGCTCGATCTCGGCGACCATGGGCGGGGATGAACGCCGGGGCGCCATAAGCGATCCGCCCGCTCCGCCGGGCGCTCTGGGATCCGCCCGAAATTCAGAGGTGGCCGTCCGCGGACGCGAGCAGCAGGCCCTGGAGGGTGGCGTCGTTCGTCGGTTCCTCGCGCGCGATCGCGATCGCCTCCTCGCGGGGACGGCGCACGACGCGGAGGTACTCGTTGTCGTCGCGGTCGGGGTCCCCGGACGCGAGGGACTCGGCCACGACGTACCCGCGCTCGTGGCGCAGGACTCCCGTCGCGACGTGCTCGGTCTGGAGGTGTTCGAGGGAGTCCGCACGCAGGCCCGTCTCCTCCGCGAGTTCGCGGGCCGCGGCCGCGACCATCGACTCCCCGTCCTCGACGATCCCCGCCGGGAGTTCGAGGCACTCCTCCCTGATCGTGGGGCGGTACTGCTCGACGAAGACCACCTCGTCGCCGTCGAGGGCCACCACGACCACCGCGGGCGGGAGGTCGGCCCAGTAGTACCGCTTCGTCGACCCGTCGGGCTGTTCGACGCGGTCGTATCCGCCGTCGTACCAGCCGGTCTCGTACTCGGTCGCCGTCTCGAGGACTGGCCACTCGTGGGTCACGGCGGTGGGAGGGGGCCGACAGTCTTGGGCGTTGTCACTCGAGGAGTGGTTCGTAGTGGCGGCCGTAGGCCTGCCGACGGAGCGTCCCGACGGCCGCGTCCGGCTCCGACTGAAACGTGACGGCGGCCACGGCCCCGTCGACGGGGACGGGGTGCCAGGCCCGCCGGGTGACGCCGTCGCTCCCCTCGACGTGGCTCGCGAGGTCCGGGTGGTCATCGAGCCAGGACTCGAACTCCTCGCGAGTGCCCACGTGGACGCGGAGGAGCGAGGAGAAGAGGGCGTCGCGGGCGGTCGCGACGACGTCGCCCGTGACGCGGTCGCGGTACTCCTGCCGGTCGAACGCCATGGCCTTCGCCACCTCCTTGGTGACGACCTGGGCGGCCGGCCCCAGTTCCTCGAAGCGCTCGCGTACCTCGGTCTCGGTGGTCGGTGCAAGGAGGCCCCGCGTGTCCATGTCCGGACCGACGGGGCGGAGCCCCTACTCGCTTTCGCCGTCGTCCGCGTCGTACATCTTCCGCGTCATCTCCCGTGCCTCCGCGACGATCTCGCGCTGGTCGGCGGAGAGGTGCTGGGTGTCCGACGTCGGGCGTTCGCGCCGAGCGCTCGACCGTCCGGCGTCCCCCTCGGGCGCGTCGACGTCGCGCTCCTCGGCGTGGTCGGCCACCCTGGGGCCGAGCGTCTCGGGGTCCATCGACCTCCAGTCCGGGACGCGCTCGTCGAGCCAGTCGGCGTGGTCGTCCCCGTGGATCATCGCGGTGAAGGCCAGGTGATTCGCGAGGTGGGCGGCGTCGACCTGGGGGGCCTCACAGACCGGGCAGGCGTATCCCATACCGAACGCGTGGAGCCCACACCACTAACGACTCACGGTCACAGCCTGGCGTGGAGGACGGCTGCGTCCTCGCCGTCCGGGTAGTACTCCGGGTAGGTCTGGACGCGCTCGAAGCCGAAGCGGCCATAGAGGGCGCGGGCGCGGTCGTTCGACCGGCGCACCTCGAGGCGGACGCGGTCGTAGTCCTGGCGCGCGAGGACGACCATCGCCCGATCGAGGAGGCGCGTCCCGAGACCCTCGCCCTCGCGATCCGGCGCGACCGCGATGTCCTTGACGTGGCCCATTCGCCGCCCGTTGACCCGGACGCCCGTCGCGACCACGTACCCCACGACGTCCCGCCCCGGTCCCTCGGCGCCCGGGATCACGGCGACGAGGAATCCCGGGCCGCCCAGGAACCGCTCGAAGGTCTCCATCGACCAGGGGTGGGCGAACGCCGCGCGCTCGATGCGGACGACGCCCAGGAGGTCGGCCCGGACGGCCCGGCGAATCGTGGCGGCGTCGGCGGCGGACGTCCTCGACACGCGTGGCGGTAGCGCGCCGGCGAACAAGAGGGTCACGGACCCGGGCGCGAAGGGAAACGCATAGGACCGTCGATCCCCCGGGAACGGACGATGTTCGAAAGCGGGGCGTACGTCGCCGACCACGTGGAGGACGCGACCGAGGAACAGGTCCAGCCGAACGGCGTCGACCTCACCCTCGACTGGATCCTCGAGCAGCGAGAACCGGGCACGATCAGCACGGAGGGGACGACCATCGGCGAGCGCCAGACCGTCCACCCGGACGAGCGCGACGACGACCGCGAGACGTACTACCTGCCCCCCGGGGGATACGTCGTCCAGTACGCGGAGACGCTGACCGTCCCCGATGGCCACGTCGGGTTCGTGCTCCCGCGGTCCTCGCTCCTGCGCAACTCGGCGATGATCAACACGGCGGTCTGGGACGCGGGCTACACGGGGCGGGGGGAGGGACTCCTCCAGGTCCACCACGACGTCGAACTCGAGCGCGGCGCCAGGATCGCGCAGTTCGTCCTCGCGCGCGCCGAAAACGAGGGTCTCTACGACGGGTCCTACCAGGGCGAGCGGACGGAGTGAGGACCGACCGCCGCGAGCGGCGCCGCCACCGGCCGGTTCAAGGGTGGCGGGCGCGTAGCACCGCCATGGCCGAGGACGACGATCGGTCCGTGACCGAAGCGGAGGACCGGGCGGGCGCGCCCGACGACACCCGGACGGGCGCGACCGACGACGACCGGACACCGGCGACGGACGACGACCGGTCGCTCCGCGAACGCGCGAACGACCTGGCGGAGGAACTTGCCGGCGCAGTCGAGGGGCCGGCCGAGCGAGAGCCCGCCCCGGACAGCGACGCTGACGACGAGGACTGAACCCACCACGGGGGTCCGACGCGGGTCCCCGAGACGAGTTCGCCCCCGACGGTCTGGGCCCGACCACTTGTCGCGACAGGGGCGGCGTCGACGCTCGGTCGTCGGCGTCGGCGCCCGGCGAAAAGAGAACGGGAGTGGACCGACGAGCGGTCCGCACGAGGTGCCTGACTGGGTGACGTCGCTACCTGCGACGTCCCTCAGCGGGATTCGGGTGCGGACTGGCCGCACTCCGGACACATCGACTGGCTCTGGATCGGTACCATCGTCGCACCGCAGCGGTTGCAGTTCATGTCACCTGCTCCTCGGAGACCCTATAATATAGGCTTTACTGTATTATCCGACATGGTATGGTACACTATTACCTATTATGAATGCACAACGCCTTATATTGCATCGGGAGTCGACCGATCGGCGCGGTACTCCGGGAACGCCGGGGAGCGGCGTCGACGTGGTTCGGGGCGACGTCGACGTGGTCCGAGACGGTCGTTTTCGGGCCGCGGCGTCGTGGGAAGAGCGCCGAACGGGACCGCGGTCGGACACCCGCTACCTTTTTGATCGGTGGCCGAGGCTGTGTAGACAATCGACAGGGTGGCAATGACGAGAACGCGCACGCTCGCGGCCCTCCTCGTGGTGGGGATCGTCGTCTCGGGGCTCCCCGCGCCGACGGCGGCCGCCGGGCAAGGGGCCGAGGAGATCGCCTTCGTCGAGAGCGACGTCGCGGGGGACACCACCTGGACGAGCGAGGAGGGCCCCTATCGGGTGATCCAGGACGTCCGGATCGACCGCGGGGCGACGCTCACGATCGAGGCGGGGACGACGGTCCAGTTCGCAGCGGGGGTGACGCTCTCGGTCGCCGGGTCGCTCGTGACCAACGGGACCACGACGGCCCCCGTGCGGTTTCGGGTCACTCCCGGGGCCCCGTCGTCCGTCCGCTGGGACACGATCCGCTACGTCGGCACCGAGACCTCGCGGCTGATCCTGAACGGAAGCCACCTCGCCGGCGCGACCGACGGAATCACGGTCGAGAGCGCCCGGGGGCGGATCGCCCTCCGGCAGACGACCGTGCGCGACGTGAGCGGTGCCGGCATCGACGTCGCGACGGCCCACGGACTCCCCCGGATCGACGTGATCGACGCGACGTTCGCCGCGGTGGGCGGGCACGCGATCGCGGCCACTCCCGGCGCGGGCACGGTCGCCGCCGTCGACCTGCGCGCGAGGGCGACGGGGATCGGCGAGCGCACCCGACACACCCTCTCGCTGGTCCCCGGTGCGGGGGCGGACTTCGATACCGTCGCCCTCGGGTACGGCGCTCGGACCGGCGTGCCGAACCTGACCGCGGCGGACCTCGAGCGGTTCGGGATCGACGCCGACGGCGACGCGCGCGTCGAGCGATCGCTGCTCGACCGCGTCGATCGGGTGCGATCGACGGACGGCCGAATCGTCGTGTCGCTCAAGGACGCCGCGTCCCTCGACGGCGACGAACGCCTCGTCCTGGCGGTCGAGGGCCTGCGCAATCCCCGCACGCGGGGGGTCTACCCGGTCGACGTGACCCTCCGGAACAACGGGGTACGCCAACTCGCCGACGGCGTCCACGCCCCACTCGTGATCGGCGACGTCGCGACGGAGATCGCCGACACCACCGTCGCGAGCGACACCGCCGTCGGGGGACTGTCCGTCGTCGGGACCGTATTCCGGGACGTCGGGGGCCACGGTCTGTTCGTCGCCGCCGATCGGGCCGACGTCGAGATTCGAGGGAGCCGATTCGCGAACGTCGACGGCGACGCGATCGGGGTCCGGGGCCGCACCGTCTCGGGCGTCGTTCGGTCGTCGCAGATCGCGGCCGACGACGCCGGGATTGCCGTGCGGACCCGACACGGGATCGATCTCGCGATCCTCGGGACCGCGATCCGCGGGGCGGCGACCGGCGTCTCCATCCGGCAGTCGGGGAGTCGCTACCGCGTCCCCCTGTCCGTGCGGGTGGCGGACGTCGAGGTGCGCGACGGCGAGGCGGGGATCGTGATCGCGGCAGAGCAGGGACGCCTCGTCCGGAGCGAGTTCTCCGGGACCCTCGTCGCCGGAATGGACGGCGACGGCATCCGCGTCGACGCGGTCGACGTGACCCGGACGACGTTCGCCCGCGACCGTCTCCTCCGGAACGGCGACGACGGCCTCGTCCTCCGGGGCGGCCACGTCACGCGGACCACGATACGCGGTGGAACCGTCGCCCAGAACGGGGACGACGGCATCGCGGTCCTCGCGGGCCTGTCCGCACGCCGGGTGACCATCGCGAACGCGACGGTCCGGGACAACGGCGGGAGCGGCGTGCGGATCGAGACGGGACTGGTCGCACACCGGGTGTCGGTGACGCGGAGCCTGATCGCGAACAACGCGAGAGTGGGCGTCGCGATCAGGAGCGCACTCACGCACGCCGGACGCGTGCGCATCGCGAACGCGACGATCGCGGCGAACGCCTACGGAGTCCACGTCGTCGGAGCGATGAACGCGACGCTCACCGGGAACGACGTGGTCTACAACACGAACGCCTTCGCGGACACGGTCCCCGTCGCGGGCGTCCCACCGGGGGCCGGCGTCGTCGTCGAGGAGGGGCCGGCGGGCGTCGTGCTGTCCAGAGCGGAGACGGCGATCGATCTGGCGACGCTGGTGGCCAATCCGCGCATCGACGCCCAGCTCGCGACGGCGCCCCGGCGCCCGGACACGGCAGTCGTCCTGCGCACCGACGGGAACGGTCACGCCCGACTCGACGCCGCCGCGGCCCTCCCCGCGACGCAGGTGCTCGAGGACCTCCCGACTGGCGTCGCGCTCCCGACCGAGGGGAACGCGACGGGGGTCACGGTGGCCCGAAACGACGTCTACGGTCAGCCGCGCGGGCTCGTCGTGGACGTCGACCCGCTCGTCGAGGCCAACACCACCGCTCGCCTCATGGCGGGGACGACACGAACGGTGACCGCGGAACACACCTACTGGGGGGCCGAGTCCGGGCCGTACCACAGTTCGATCCTGCCGAGCGGCGATGGCACCCGCGTCCGCACCCGCGACGGGTGGGTGGACTTCGTCCCGTTCGCCGGGACGCCCCACGGCCCGCGGTACGACAGGCCGACGCCAGGCCTCCAGGCCCCCGCGACGGCCGAATCGGGGACGGTCGTCACGGTGACCGGTCGACCGCGCGAGAACGTCTCTCGATATCACTTCCGGGCGTCGACGGGACGGCGAGCCGTGACGACCGAGCCCACCTGGACGGTCCGAATGCCCAATCGCTCGCTGACGGTCACGGTGGCCGTGGAGGACGACCTCGGCATCGACAGCGCGAGAAGGGCAAGCGCGACCGTCGCGCTCGAGACGGACTCCCGGACCGTCACCCAGCCGACCGCATCGACCACCGCGACCGCGACCGGTCCCGCGACCCCGCCGGGACCCACCGAACGCGGTCCCTGGCCCACCGTGTTCGGGCTTCTGGGCGCTGGTCTCTACCTCGCGGCGGTCCTCACCGGCGCTCACGGGATGTGGCTCACGCTCCGCCGACGCGACCCGCCCGTCGCGGGCCGGACGGTGCACGCCCTGGCGGGAGGCGCCGTCCTCGTCTGGGCGATCGGTGGCCTCCTCGTGGGGTCCGGCCTCCTCGTCACGGGGGTGGCCGGCGCCGTCCTCTGGGCGGCGGCCACCGGCCTCGCCGCCGCCCTCGCGGGTCGGTGACGGAACGACCGCGGCGATCCTCGCCGGTGGCGGGCCGCTTACCTCCGGTCCACGCCGGGTGCCAGTATGTCACAGTCGAACGCGGGAACGGTGCGTCGGTACTACGACCTGGTCGACGAGGACGCAGTGGGAGCGCTGGTCGACCTCTTCGCGCCCGACGTCGTCTACGAGCGTCCCGGCCAGGATCGCATCGAGGGGCGCGAGGAACTCGAGCGCTTCTATCGCGAGGGACGTCCCCTCTCGGCGGGAACCCACGAGGTGCATCGCGTGATCGAGGGCAGAGAGGCCGTCGCGACGCGCGGGACCTTCACCGGGGAGCAGGACGGCGAGGCGGTCGAACTGGGATTCGCCGACGTCTTCACCTTCGACGAGGAGGGGCGAATCGCGACGCGGTTCACCTACACCGATCGTGACACGGTGTGAAGACGACCGGGGACTCGCCCGGCGATCGGTCGGTGCTGGGCGGGCACCGGTGGGCGGTCTCGCCGCCGTCACTCGACGACGGCGGTGCCAGCGTGACGCCCGTTGGTCGACCTCGATACCGTCCATCCGCTGGAGGAAGCGCCACCGCTACTCGCTCGGGGTCTCGGAAAAACGAAATTCAGCGCCGCAGTGACGCGACGACTCGAATTCGCTCTTAGGCTCGAACGACGTTCGTCGCGCGCGGACCCTTGGGGGCCTGCTCGACGTCGAACTCGATCTCCTGTCCCTCTTCGAGGTCCGCTCCGCCAACGTCCTCCATGTGGAAGAAAACGTCTTCGTCCGCGTCCTCAGTCGTAATGAATCCGTAACCGCCCGTGTCGTGGAAGAAATCCACCGTACCGGTTGCCATTGCAAACTATCGGAGGAGCGAGACACGGATAACCCTTCCGAGGGTCGCGGTACCACGCCGGTCGATGACCGCGGCGGGCCGATCCCCAGTCCGGACGGTACGCGCGGACCGGATCCGTCCCATCTCCGGGCGGGGATCGTGACGCGCTCGCCACCGATACCAGGACTGGTAGGGCATCGAACCTCGCGGTCCGTCTCCGGGTGTGCGTTCCGGGAGCCGAAACCTCGCGGCCGCGTGTTTTTACCGAGCGGAGCTCCGTGGGATCCAGCGGGAGGTTCTCCTGTGCGACGGGTGTTTGCTCCTCGGGTGCGCTTCGCGCACCGCTCCTCGAAATAACCTGCATGGACTCGCCGGGAGTCCCGCGAGCGAAGCGAGGGGGACGACGGCGAGGGAACGAGACGAACGACGTGAGTCGAGTGGACTCGCCGGGATTTGAACCCAGAATCAGACGTGCTCGCTAGCGCTGCGCCCGTCTGATAGGGCTTCAAATCCACGCGTCCGCTTCGCGGACGCTCGACTCCTCCATTTCTTCACTTCGTTCAGAAATGGACTCGCCGGGAGTCCCGCGAGCGAAGCGAGGGGGACGACGGCGAGGGAACG
>JBDGUE010000035.1:0-28812 GCA_042216045.1 Halanaeroarchaeum sp.
GCGATTCAAATTCGCGCCGGCCCATTCTCCCACCGTCCATCCCGGCGAGCGGCGCGACTGCCCGCCGGGACGCGAGCGCGCACCAGCGCTGAACTCGCGGATCCTGCGACGACCCCGTTTCCGTCACTCGACGTCGACGACCTCGATGTCGAACTCGAGGGTCTCGCCGGCGAGTTGCGGATTGAAGTCGACGCTGACGACGTCGTCTTCGATGGCGGTGATCTCGCCCAGATCGCCCTCCTGGGTCTGGATGTACGCCCCCTCCTCGGGCGTCTCGCCGCCGAGCATCTCGACAAGGTCCTCGCGGTCGAACTCCCGGACGTTCTCCTCGGTCCACTCGCCGTAGGCCCGCTCGGGCGGGATCTCGACGGTGGTGGTCTCGCCCGCCTCCATCCCGATCAGCGCGTCCTCGAACCCCTCGATGACCTGGCCCGCGCCGACGTCGACGGTCAGGGGATCGTAGTCGCGGTCGGGCTGGGCCTCGGCCAGGCCGGTCTCCTCGGCGACGGATTCTCGGGAGGTGTCGAAGACGGTCCCGTCGTCCGCTTTGCCGGTGTACTCGACTGTCACTGCGTCGCCAGTTTCGATCGTCATACGCCGTCAAGTGCAGTCGGAGGGATAAGACGTTTCATCGGTGGCGGTGCACGCGGCCGAATCGTCGATCTGGGGCGGGTTTGCGGCCCGACGGGCGCTCCCGATTCCCACGCCGGAACCCCAGGCGTTCGCCACCTGGCGAATTCGCGGCGGACGAACGGCCTCGATCGCGAGAAACGATCACAGCACTGGAGGAACGCTCTCGGACGATCTCCTCGCTGGATTCGCGCCCACGGGGTGATATTCGGGCGACCCCGCTCCTCGACTGTAGCATGAACGCTCGAACCATCGCCGTCTTCCTGACGGTCGCCCTCGTCGCGACGGGTCTCGCACTCGTCGGGCCGGTGGCGGCCCACGGCGACGCGACGGAGACGGATCGCACGGCCACGACCACCGCTGACGAGTGGACGCCCGCTGACGAGTGGACGCCCTGGCACGGCGGGTGGATTTCCTGGCACGGAGACGGAGTCTGGGGCGGCCCGGACACCGGGGGCGAGGTCGCCGACGGGCCCCGGGACCGGCCCGGTCAGTACGCTGACGGCCAGTACGACGGCGGCGGAACGATGGGCCCCCACGGCCCGTTCGGCCAGGATCCCCGGGACGATACGATCGGTGACGGCGCCCGATTCGGCGGACAGCCGACGGGCTGGGGCACCGCCTGGGGCTGTTGATCCCGTTCCCGACTCCCGCTCAGACGTGATCCTTCGGCATCAGGTCCGCGAACGCCTGGTCCGCGAGCCAGTCCGCGAGGTGGACCAGCTCGTCGGTCGCGGCCTCGAAGAGGCGCTCGCCCTTCGCGGGGGTCGCGTCGGTCTGATCGCCGAAGACCCCGTTGTCCGAGTTGTCGATGGAGTCGTAGGTGACCCGGGCGCCGTGGCGACGCATCGACCCGGGATCGAACTCCGTCGGGCCTCCGTCGCGGGCCGCCGACAGGCGGTCCTCGTGGACGAGGTCGGGGGCGATGTGCTGGATCATCGCCGTCTCCTTGGGGCCGCCGTGGGGGCCGTTGTGCTCGAAGAGGTCGTCGACCAGGTCCGGGACGCTCTCGTCCCACATCCACTCGATGGCGTAGGCCGTCTGCTCCCGCCGGAGGGCGGCCCCGACCTCCCGGAGGTGCTCGACGTTGCCGCCGTGGGCGTTCACGTAGATCACCCGGTCGATGCCGTGGTCGGTGAGGTTCCGGGTGAACGAGGCGACGTACTCCCTGAAGGCGGCCGGCTCGACCCACATCGTCCCGGGGAACTGGCGGTGGTGTGAACTCACCCCGACGGTGACGGTGGGCGTGACCAGGTGGTCGCCGCGCTCGCCCGCCGCGCGGGCCAGTGCCCGTGCGATCAGGTGATCCGTGCCCGTCGGGAGGTGGGGGCCGTGTTGTTCCGTCGATCCGAGCGGGACGAGCGCGAGCGATTCGGCCGCGAGGTGGGGTTCCAGGTCGGGCCAGGCTTCTTCGCCGAGGTGCATCGGTCCGATCCACGGGCCCTGGGCCCTTGAGTGTCCGGCGTGGCGAACCCGTCCCGATCGCCGTGCCAACCGGTGGTACATACCGCAATCGTTATGTGCGTGACACGCACACGTCCGTCTGACGACATGGCAGACGAGGAGGTCCGCGACCGACTCACCGAGGTACTCGAGTCCACCGACAACGACGACCTGCAGTATCACCTCCGGGCGGCACTCCAGCACCTGGAGGGGTAGGACGGTCGACCCGTGGCACGCGCCCGTGGCGGGCAGCCGGCGACCGGGGAGCACCCGCTGGCCAATCGTTTTCACGGCCGAGACCGACGATCGACCGTGGACACCATCTCCTACGAGCCGATCGGTACGGTCTCCTCCCCGTTCGACGCTCCCGAGGCCGTCCCGCGACCGGCCGACGAGACCGTGGACGCGACGGGCGAGATCGTCCTCCGCGAGCGCTTCGCCCCGGGACTCGCGGGGCTCTCGGCGTTCTCTCACGCGACGGTGCTCGCACACCTGCACGAGGCGAGCGAGGGCCGACTGACGGTTAGCCCGGAGGGCGTCGAGGAGCGCCTCGGCATCTTCGCCACGTCCGGGCCGTCCCGGCCGAATCCGATCGCCGAGACGGTGGTCGAGATCGACGGCGTCGAGGACGGCACGCTCTCGGTGTCCGGCATCGACCTGATCGACGGGACGCCCGTGCTCGACCTCCGACCGTTCGCGCCGAAGGACGACCACCTCGCGGGCCTCGAGCGCGGGTGGATGGAGTGATCGCTCGGGTGTCCGGGTCGACGGTCAGGGGCGACGTCGGAGGACGGATCGCGGTCTTTGTCGCGGGGCCGCGCCGCGGCAGTGCCGACTGACGAGGGTTTAAACGCACGGGCGCGCTACGTCGTCCCGATGCCGGAGCCGTCCCGCGAGAGTCGACCCGCCCCCGAGGCCTTCGCCTCGGTGTTTCGCGTCTACGAGGTCCGCGAGGAGGGCGACCAACTGCGCTACTACGGCGAACCGCTCGCCGACCACCGGCAGATCATGGAGACGGTGTGGCCGGTGTTTCGCAGCGCTGGCTACGAGGTCCGACTCGACCGACAGACCGGCGAGTTCGTCCTGATCGCCGAGCCCCACACCGTCGGCGAGGACGGCGTCCCGTGGACCAACGTGGCCCTCGCCCTCGCGACGGTGCTCTCGACGCTGTTCGTCGGCACCCAGTGGTACTACGTCGAGGATCCACTCTCGCTCGGCGTCCTCAGGGCGCTCCCCTTCACGCTGGCCGTGATGGGCGTCCTCGGCACCCACGAACTCGGCCACTACGTCCTCAGTCGGTACCACGACGTCGACGCGACGCTGCCGTACTTCATCCCCTTCCCCAGTCTCATCGGCACGATGGGGGCCGTCATCCGGATGCGGGGTCAGATTCCCGACCGGGAGGCCCTCTTCGACATCGGGGTGGCCGGGCCGATCGCGGGACTGATCGCGACCGTCGTGGTGACGGTGATCGGCCTCACGCTTCCCCCCGTGACGGTCCCGGAGGCGGTGCTCCAGTCGTCCTCGGCGGTCGAGATCACGTTCGGGTACCCGCCGCTCCTGCACTTCATCGCCTGGGCCATCGACGCGCCGCTCTCCTACTCCGACCCGCGACGGGTCGTCAACCCGGTCGTCATCGGTGGCTGGGTCGGGATGTTCGTGACCTTCCTCAACCTGATCCCGGTCGGCCAACTCGACGGGGGACACGTCCTCCGGTCGATGGTCGGCCCCGCCCAGGAGCGTCTCGCGCCCCTCGTCCCGACCGCCCTCTTCGGTCTCGCCGGCTACCTCTACTTCTTCGGCGAGGCGGGCCAGGGCGTCGGCATCTGGATTCTCTGGGGCATCATGGCGTCGATCGCGGCCGCCGTCGGCTCTGCGACTCCCATCGACGACGCCCCGCTGGGTCGCCGTCGCGTGGCGATCGGCGTCCTCACGTTCGCGATCGGCGCCCTCTGTTTCACCCCGGTACCGATCCAGATCGTCAGCTGATCGCGTCGCCGTGCGTCCACCCCTCGTCCGGGAGGGGCGCCCCGTCCAGGACGACGCCCGCGGACTCCTCCGTCACGGTCCCCACCGCGGTGAGCGCGACGTCGAGGTCCCGCCGAGCGGCCGCGACGGCGTCTGGGGGGACGGTACACACCAACTCGAAGTCCTCGCCGACGGTCATCGCCTCGTGGAGGGGCCGCTCGTCTCCGGCCTCGCGGAGGGCGTCGTGGATCGGCACCCCGTCCCCGCGCAGGGCGACGCCCACGCCGCTCGCCTCGGCGAGTTGGTGGGCCGATCGGGCGAGTCCGTCGCTCGAGTCCATCATCGCACTCGCGTGCGACGCGAGCGCCCGACCCGCCTCGACCCGGGGCGTGAATCGAAAGAGGTCGTTGCCTCGATCGACGTCGCCCCGCTCGAAGGCCCGGAGGGCGGCGGCGGTTCGGCCGAGGGCTCCGGTCACGCAGACGACGTCGCCGGGCGCGGCACCGCTGCGGCGGACCGGCGCCTCGGTGGTCCCGATCGCCGTCGTCGCCACGGTCACCTCCCGGTGGCCGTCGAGGTCGCCGCCCACGTACTCCGCACCCACGGCGGTCGAGACGTCACTCGCTCCCGCCACGAAGTCCCCCAGGGCCTCGCGTTCGAAAGCTGGGGCCCCGTAGACGGCGACCGTGGCGGTCGCGGTCGCGCCCATCGCCGCCACGTCGGAGAGGGAGGCGCCGACGGCCCGCCAGCCCATCGTCCGGGCCGTCGTCCCCTCCGGGAAGTCCGTCTCGGCGTGGAGCATGTCGATGGTGAGCACCGTCTCGCCCACCACCGCCGCGTCGTCTCCCGCCGCGTCGACGATGTCGCCGATCACCGACAGGGCGGCCCGTTCGTCCATGGCGACACCATCGGCGACGCGGGAGGTAAAGGGCGGGGATCCGTCGCGCCGCCCTCGATCGCAGCCGTCGGGTCGCTGGACCGGTTCGCTGGGTTTAGGGGTCCCCACTGCCTCCCGGGTGACGATGGACGTCGATCGCCGGGCCGTGGCCCTCGGATTCCTGGGAGCGGCCCTCCTCGTGGGCGGCCTCGTGGCGGTCGTCGGCGTCGGGGAACTCACCGCGGCACTCGCTGCCGTCGACTCCCGGTCGATGGCCCTCCTCTGCCTTCTGGGTCTGGGGTGGCTCGCGGCCTGGGGGACGACCCTGCGCGCCGTCCTGGGATCCCTCGACGGCGCCGTCTCCCGCCGTCTGTCCTTTCTCCTGTACGCCAGCGCCGCCTTCGCGAACAACGTCACGCCGTTCGGACAGGCCGGCGGCGAACCGATCGCCGCACTCCTCATCTCCCGATCGACCGGGAGCGACTACGAGCGAGGCCTCGCCGCGATCGCGTCCGTCGACGCCCTCAACTTCGTCCCCTCGATCGGCATGGCACTCGTGGGTCTCGCCGTCTACGCGACACGGTTCGCCGTCGGCGAGCGCGTCCGGTCCGTGTTCGTCCTCGTCGTCGGCCTGGCGGTCGCGGCCCTCCTCGGCGCCGCGATCCTCTGGCGCGTCCGGGATCGGGTGGTCACGGCGACGGCGAGCACCGGCGATGCCCTCCTCCGGGCCGTCGACGACCGTCTTCCGCGCGTCTCGCTCGACGGCGTTCGTCCGGGCGAGCGCATCCGTGGCTTCTTCACCGCCGTGAGTCGGGTCGCGGCGGACCGGCGCGCCCTGGCCGTGGCCGGCACCTTCTCGCTTCTGGGATGGCTCGCGCTGGTCGCGACCCTCTGGCTCACGCTCGGTGTGCTCGGGGCGGCGGTCCCGGTCGCCGTCGTCCTCCTCGTCGTTCCGGTCTCGACCGTCGCCAGCATCGCGCCCCTGCCGGGGGGAGCGGGTGGCGTCGAGGCCGCGATCGTCCTCGTTTTGGTCCCCACGACGTCGGTCTCCCCGGCCGTGGCGGGCGCCGCCGCCATCGTCTATCGGGTCGCGACCTACTGGGTGCCGACGGTCCTCGGGGCCGGCGCCGCAGCCTGGCTGTCCGGTCGCACGGCTGCCTAACGATGCGTTTAAACAGCGCCGACGAGAATCCGCGAGCATGGTAACCCTCTATGACGCCCCCGCGGACGAGCACCTCGACGCGCTCGCCGCGACGCTGGCCGATCGGATCGAGGAGCCCGACTGGGCCTCGGTCACGAAGACGGGTACGGCTCGCGAACTCCCGCCCGAACAGGACGACTTCTGGCACCGACGGGCGGCCAGCGTTCTCCGGAAGGTCGCCGTCGACGGTCCCGTCGGCGTCGAGCGCCTCTCGACGGCCTACGGCGACACCAAGGACGGGTCGAACCGCTATCGCGTCGCGCCCGACCGCACGACCGACGGCTCGAAGAAGGTCATTCGGACCATCCTCCAGCAACTCGAGGACGAGGACCTCGTCGCACAGGAGGGCAGTGCCGGTCGCATCGTCACGCCCGCCGGTCGGAGCCTCCTCGACGAGATCGCGGGTGACGTCGTCGAGGAACTCGACGACCCCGACCTCGAACGGTACCTCTGAGCACCTCTCCTCCTCGCGTTTATATACCGGGACGGACCCACCCCGTGGCGTGACGACCTGAGCCGTCCGGGACGAACACGGCGGGAGCGTGGCCACCCGTCCCGGGACCGACGAGCGCTCGGCCACCTGCTCGCCAGAAGGCGGCCTCCCCGTCAGGCCAACGGCGTCCGCTCGACGACCTGTTCGTCGTAGGTCGGGTGTCGCTCGACGATCTCTCCGCTCTCGACGTCGCCCTCCGCGACCATCTCTTCGAGCAGCCACCAGGCCATTTCGACGTGGTCCTCCGTCGGCTGGTAGTACTCCTCGGGCACGCCGAGGCTCGCCAGTCGCTCCGTCGGGGTCTCCGTGACCCCGTAGACGAGGGTGCCGTCGTCGGTCACCTCGTCGAAGGGGCGACGCTCGCTCTCGGCCATCCGCTTCAGCCGATTGCGGTGCTGGGCGGCGTCCTTGAACACGCTCGTACAGAAGTAGACCTTCGGGTGCTGGCCCATCTCTCCGAGGATCTCCTCCTTCGAGCCGTCGACCGCGCTCATGTGGCCCTCCTGGAGTTCGTACCCGTTCGACTGCATCCGGCGGTAGTTGCCGTGGCTCATCTCGAACTCGTTCACGTTGACGAACTCGGCGGCGCCCTCCTCGACGAACTCCACGAACTCGGGTTCGGCCTCCACGCCCGGGATCTCGAAGGCCGGGTCGAGGCCCTCCTCGCGCGCGACGTAGAGGATGTCCTCCCACTCGGTGCCGTGGAGGTCGCCCCACTGCTCGTAGGGGGGATGGAAGCGGATCTCGTCCAGGCCCGCCTCGGCCAGGCGGCGCATGTTCTCGCGGCCGCCCGTGATGCCGGTGTAGAGGTGGACGTGGTGGTCCTCGCCGAACTCGTCTTTGAGCAGCGAGACGTAGTGGGTGGTCCGCTCCATGACCTCCTGGGGTTCGCCACCCGTGATCGAGGTGCCGAGGGCGTCCATCGTTCGCGCCTCCTCCAGGACGTCCTCGTCAGACTGGACGGGGCGTTCGTTGGCGTAGACGTGATCGACGTTCTTCCGGGACTCGCCCAGCGGACAGTAAAAGCAGTCGCGCTCGTCGCAGTAGCCGTAGACGAAGAGGACCATCTTTCCGCCCAGCGCGCACTGCTCACAGCCCTCGGATATCATCTACTCACCGCTATCGTGCGCTGACGCAAAAGTCACGCGCCTCCCCACGCGCTCGCCGCAGCGGGCCCGAACACATTTACTGCTCACGGGCCTACCCGGAGACGATGTTGCTGGTCCTCTGTGTGGACCTGGACGACGACCTCGGTCGGAAGACCGGCATACCGACGCCGGTGGTCGGTCGGAACGACGTCGAGCACGCGGCGGTCTCGCTGGCCGAGGCGGACCCCGAGGACAGCGACGTCAACGTCCTCTTCGAGGGCGTCCGGTTGCACGACGGCCTCGGGGACGAGGAGGACGTGGTGGTCGCCGCGGTCACGGGCAACGAGGGGGGCGAGGTGGCGGCCTCCCGTCAGGTCGGCCGGGAGGTCGACGAGGTCCTCGCGTCCCTCCAGTCGACCGACCAGGTGCGCATCGTGGTCGTCACGGACGGCGCCCAGGACGAGAGCGTCGTCCCGGTCCTCCGCTCGCGGGCGCCCATCGACTCCGTGCGGCGGGTCGTGGTGCGACAGGCCCAGGACCTGGAGTCGATGTACTACACCCTCAAGCAGGTGATGAACGACCCGGAGACGCGGGGGACCATCCTCGTCCCACTCGGCGTTTTGCTCCTGATCTACCCGCTTGCGGTCCTCGCGGAACTGCTCGGACTCCCCGGGGCCGTCCTGGGGATCTCCTCCGCGATCGTCGGCCTCTATGCCCTCTTCCGCGGACTCGGACTCGAGGAGACCCTCGACGGGACCGTCGACCGGATTCGAGACGGTCTCTACACGGGCCGGGTGACCCTCATCACCTACGTCGTGGCGGCGGCGCTGCTGGTCGTCGGCGGCGTCGAGGGCCTCGCGCAACTCGAACGGGTCCAGGCGGCGGGCGACCCCGGCCCGGTCCGGATCGTCGCCGCCCTCTTCTACGGGTCCGTTCGCTGGTTCGCGGCGGCCGCCCTCACCACCAGCCTCGGCCAGATCACCGACGAGTACCTCGCGGGTCGGTTTCGCTACCGCTACCTCAACGCCCCCTTCTACGTGGGCGCCATCGCCGCGGTGCTCCACGCGGTGTCGGCGTTCTTCCTCGGATCGGTCACTCTCCCGCAACTCGCGCTGGTGCTCACGGTCGGGACGCTGGTGAGCGTCTTGAGCACCCTGACGTTCGCGGTCGTCGAGTCGCGACGCGGAGAGCCCGCCTCCTGATCAGCGCTCGCGCTCGACCACGAAGACGGCGAGGTCCTCCAGGTAGCGCTGTGCCCGACCGTCGACCGGGTCGATCCCGTCGAGTGCCTCGAGTGCCCGTTCTGACTCCCGTCTGGCTCGCTCGGTGAGCGCCTCCGGCGACTGACCCGTGACGCGCACGATCGAGGGCCGCTCCATCTCGTCGTCGTGCCCGACCGGTTTCCCGAGCGACTCGGCGTCGCTGACCGTGTCCAGGACGTCGTCGCGGATCTGGAAGGCGATGCCGACCCGCTCGGCGTACTCGCCGAACCCGTCGACCGTCGCGCGGTTGGCGTCGGCGGCGATCGCGCCGAGTTCGGCCGCCGAACGGAACAGGGCCCCGGTCTTCCGCCGGGCGAGTTCCATGTACTCCTCTTCGGTGGTCGGCTGGTCGACGAGCTCGGTCGCCTCGCCCTCCCCGAGTTCGACGAGGGCCTCCGAGACGGACTCCAGGGCGCGTGGATCGGCGGCGAACCGGTGGAAGGCCTCGCCCAGGAGCCCGTCGCTCGCCACGATTGCGGGACCGTGTCCGTACTGGGCCCAGGCGCTCTCCGTCCCGCGGCGCAGCGTGGACCGGTCGATGATGTCGTCGACCACGAGGGAGGCGTTGTGGACGAGTTCGATCCCCACGGCGAAGTCCAGGGCTCGATCCCCGTCCGGGCCGACCGCGAGGGCGCTCTCCGGTCCCCGCTCGTCGGCCCAGACGTCGCCGCCCGCCGCTTCGCACGCGAGGATCGTCAGCGTCGGTCTGACCCGCTTGCCGCCCGCGAGCGCGACGTGTTCGAGCTCCTCACGGAGCGAAGCCGGCTCGACCGCCGCCACGACCTCCCGAAGTCGCTTCTCGACCGCGTCGCGGCGGGCCTCCACGTACTCCATCGGTGTGGAGTTGGAGAGTGCCGCGGAAATACATAACGAAGCGGTCGACCGTCACTCGACCTGCTCGATCAGCGCCGGCACCACGTCGAAGAGGTCGCCCACGATCCCGTAGTCGGCGATGTCGAAGATCGGCGCGTTCGGGTCGGTGTTGATCGCGATGATCGTCTCGGCACCCTTCATGCCCGCCACGTGCTGGACCGCACCGGAGATTCCGATCGCCAGGTAGACCGTCGGCGTGACCGTCTTCCCCGACTGGCCGACCTGGCGGTTCTTCGGGAGCCAGCCGTTGTCGACGATGGGACGCGAGGAGGAGACGGTGGCCCCGAGCGCGTCGGCCAACTCCTCGATCAGGTCGAGGTTCTCCTCCTCCTCGATACCCCGCCCCACGGAGACCAGGAACTCGGCCTCGGAGATGTCGACGTCGCCACCGGCGACCTCCTCGAAGCCGGTGACCGTCGATCCGAGCGCGTCCTCGTCGAGGTCGAGTTCGTGGGCCTCCACGGCGGGGTCGGCGACCCCCTCGGCGGCGGGGAACTCGCCGCTGCGGATGGTGGTCACGAAGGGACCCTCCGCGACCTCGACGGCGGTCTCGACCTTCGATCCGTACATCTCGCGGTTGGCGATCAGCGCGTCGCCCTCGGCGTCGAGGTCGACCGCGTCGGTCACGAGCGGGCGGTCGAGGGCCCCCGCGACGGCCGGGGCGTAGTCGAGGCCGTTGACGCTGTTCGGCAGGAGCACGTACGTCGGCTCCAGATCGGCCGCGAGCGACTCGACCGCCCTGACGTAGACGTCGTGGTTGAACTCCTCGCCGTACTCGACGGTGTGGATCGCGTCGACCCCCTCGCGGGCGAGCGAGTCGGCGAACGTCTCGACGTCGCCGCTCACGACCGCGACGTGGAGGTCGCCACCGGCCGCGTCCGCGAGTTCCCGTCCGGCGGTGAGGAGTTCGAAGCTGACGTCCCGGAGCTCGCCGCGTCGGTGTTCGGCGACCGCGAGGACGTCGCTCATCGGGAGATCACCCCCACCTCGTCGAGGACGGTCGCCAACTGCTCGGCCTGGTCGTCGGGGCTCCCCTCGAGGTACTCCGCCTCGCCCTCTGCCTCCGGCTCGAACATCTCGCGAATCTGGAGCACCGAGTCGGCGTCGTCGTCATCGAGGCCGAGGTCGGCGAGCGTCTTCGGGGCGATCTCCTTGGACTGTGCCTGCCGGATCCCCCGGAGACTGGCGTATCGTGGCTCGTTGATGCCCGTCTGGATCGTGAAGACCGCCGGCACGTCGACGTCGGTCAGCTCCTCGATCCCGCCCTCGAGTTCGCGGCGAACGTGTGCGACGCCCTCGTCCGCGTCGACCTCGAGGTCGTTGACGACGGCGGCCCACTCGAAGCCCAGTCGCTCGGCGAGGGCCACGCCGGTTGCACCGAAGCTGTCGTCGTTGGCCTGGACGCCCGTCAGGACGAGGTCCGGCTCCTCCTCCTCGACGATGGCCGCGAAGACGTCGGCCTTGGTCTCGACGTCGAGCAGGTCCTGGGCGGCGATCGCGTCGTCCCAGACGCGGACCGCCCGGTCGGCGCCCTTCGCGAGGGCCATCCGGATCGTCTCCTCCGAGCGCTCCGGTCCGATCGTCGCGGCGACGACCTCGTCCGCGACGCCCGCTTCGCGCAGCTGTACGGCCTCCTCGACCGCGTAGTCGTCCCACTCGTTGAGGTCGTACTCGAGGTAGGTCTCGTCGATCGCGTTCTCCGCGATCTCGAAGTCGTCGGCCACCTCGGCGATCTCCTTGACCGTGACCAGGATCTTCATCAACGATCCGGTTGGAACGGCGCGACGTAAACGTTTGTGAAACGCCGGCCCCCGCGTCTCGCGTTTCTCCGCGTCGGGGCTCACTCCTCTTCGTCGGGCAACGAGATGAGGTTCTCGCGGCCGAGTCGGAGCTTCTCGACGCGCCCCTCCTCCGCCATCGAGGAGAGCAACTGGGAGACCTTGGCGTTCGACCAGCGCGTCTCCTCGACGATCCGTGCCTGCTTCATCCGGCCGTCGTTCTCCCGGAGGAGTCGCTCGACGCGCTCTTCGTCGCTCAGGAGTTCGTCCTCGACCGCGCTCGCGGTCTCGTCCGGTCCACTCCTCGACGATCCCGGTCCACCTGCCGCCTCCGATCCACCGGTCGCTTCTGGCCCACCCGTCGCTTCCGGCCCACCCGTCGCCCCGGTCTCGCCGGACGTGGGTGCCGATCCCGCGCGGTCGTCGTCACCGCCCGCGGTCTCCGGGGACGACGCGCTCTCCGCGTCCGGTGCGGTCTCGGCGTCGGATCGCCCACCGGTCTCGGCCGTCTCGGTGGCCGATCGGGCCGTCTCCCCGCGACCGATCCAGTTCCGGCGCCACGCCACCGCGAGCACCGCGAGGACCCCGAGGAGCCCTCCCAGGCCACCCAGGACCGTCCAGCCGAACGGGAACGGCCCCACGGCGACCGGCACGAACGTCACGACTGGCTGTCCGGGGCCGAACTCCTGGGGACCGTCCCAGCGGAGCGTTCCGCTGGCGATGGCCTGGAGCGGCTCGACGGTGTGCACCTTGTAGCCCGGGGGTGGCTCGATCAGGAGCGTCTGATTCTCCTGGAGGTCGCCGAACCAGCCCCCCTCGAACGCCCGCCCCACGCGGACCTTCGACTCCCCGATCCGGGCGAACTCGGTCCAGGTGAACGACAGGCGCAGCACCCCCACCGCGGGCTCCGCTTTCGTGCGAACCGCGCCGCTTCGCTCCACGTCGGTGATCGACATCTGCTGGCCCGTGCGACTCGCCACTCGCTCCGCCGCCACCCGGAACGGTTCGACCGAGAGCGTCCGGGACTCCCGGTTCAGAAAGCGCGTTCGGACCCGATCGAAGGCGGCCCGGTCGGCGGCCCCGTGGAGGGGGAACCGGACGGTCACCGTCCACCGCGCGTCCCCGTCCGCCTGGACGCTCACGTGAATGACGGTCTCGACGCCCACGGCCTGGCCCGACTGCTGTGGCTGGGTCTGGGCGGCGCCGACCGCGGGGACCAGGAGCAGACCGAGGGCGGCGACGAGGAGGGCGACCCGACGCATAGCTTTGCCGGTGATCGCCGCCGCTCGGTCAAAGTAGTTTCCATTGGGGGGATCGACGACCCACACCGTCCGCATGCCTTATGCCCGATGCTCGCGAACCGCCGGCCATGCAGCGTGCGGTTCCCGCCCTCGTCGGTGCCCTCCTCGTGGTGGCGAGCGTCGGCGCGTCCGGCGCCCTCCTCGCCCCCGCCGATCGCCCGCGGGCCACGTCGGTGACCGTCGACGCCGTCTCGACGAACACCTCGGACGTGCTGGCCCTCGACGGCACGGATCGCGCCGGTTTCGGGCGAGCCGATCTGTCCGTGACCCAGACCCTCGATGCGGCCTCCTCCACCCTGGCGACCGACTTCCAGCGACATCGACTCGCGGCCGCACTCGACGCGGCGAACACGGACGCCGAACGGCGTCGAATCGTGCGGAACGCGACCGCCTGGGTCGAGCGCGAGACGGCCGAATTGCGGGCGACGGAACGGCAGATGCGGGCCGCCTACCGCGCCGGGGATCGATCCGCCCGGGCCTACCTGACCACGCTCGGCCGCCTCCACGCCCGGGCGACGGCCCTCGAACGGACCGTCCAGGCGATCGCCACGGCAGACGTCCGGACCGAGGGCGGCATCCAGCACCTCCGCGCCCGTCTGCGCACCTTCCAGGGACCGGTCCGGGCGGCCCTCGCGGCGGCGATGCGGGGGGAGTCCTCGCCCCGGGTCTTCGTGGCGGCGTCCGCGAGCGGCGTCGCGCTCTCGACGATCGACGACGGGGCGTTCGTCCGGGGCGCGGTCCGCTACGACAACCTCGACGACGCCGTCGGAAGCATGGCCTTCGACGAGGCGGAGACGCGCTTCGGGGAGCTCTACCCGTGGACGTCCGCCCACAAGCAGCGGATCAGCATGGGGGCGATCGGGGCCGACGTCTACGTGGTCGAGTACACCCACTCCCACGGGACCCTCGCCGCGGCCCTCGACGGGTCGACCGGCCGGATCTTCCGCGAGGTCCAGACGAAGCGCCTCTCCTCGCTCCCCGTCGAGACCACCGTCCACCGGACCGGCAACCTGACGATCGGCGTCTCGCGAACGTACGGGGGCGGCCCGCTCCGGGTGACCGTCGGGAACGCGACGGGGGCGCCCGTGGCAGACGCCACCGTCACCGTCAACGGAACGACGGTCGGGACGACGTCCGCCGGGGCCGTCTGGACGATCAGCCCGGTCGGCGAGTACCCGATCGTGGTCTCGACCGACGCGGCGACCGTCCAGGTGGTCGTCGACCCCACGAGCGGCGTGGTCGTGGCGTCCGCGAACCGCACTGCCCGCGACCCGGGGAGCGCGACCACCGCCGTCGGCGGTCCGTGAGTTGAAGTACGAAGACCGGCCCACCCGGGGCCATGTTCGACGTTGACGCGGCCGATCGCGGCGTCTCCCCCGTGCTGGGATCGGTCCTGCTCCTCGTGATCGTTCTCGTCCTCGCGGCGGTCATTGGAACGACCGTCGCAGACGTCGGCGACGCCGCCGTCGAGACCCCCACCGATCCCCGGGCGATGTCGGTGACCGCCGACGCGAGCGGACGCGTGACCCTCGTCCACGAGGGCGGTCCACCGATCGACGTCGCGGCGGTCGAGGTCCGGGTGCGGATCGACGGCCGGCCGCTCGCCAGACAGCCCCCGATCCCCTTCTTCTCTGCGAGTGGCTTCTCGCCCGGGCCGACCGGCCCCTTCAACAGCGCGAGCGACGACGAGTGGTCGGTCGGCGAGGCCGGGAGCTTCACGATAGCCGGGACGAACGCGCCGGCCGTCGTGCCCGGATCGACGATTGCGGTGACGATCGTCGACGACGGGGGAACGGTCGCGCGGGCGACGGCCTCAGTTTCCGGGAACGCGGGCGACGGAGACGAGGGCTAGATCGCCGAGGTTCTCCGGCCCCATCGCCTCGTGGGTGACGTCGATTAGCCCGGCGGCCTCGAACATTCGCTGGGCCTCGGACTCGTCGTAGAAGAGCATGACCGCGTCCATCACCTGCTGGACGACGGGCCACGGTGGGTAGTTGGGACCCACGACGAGGACCTGTCCGTCGGGTTTGACCACGCGGCGGAACTCCTCGAGGGCGCGCACCGGGTTCGGCCAGTACTCGATGGACCCCGAGGACCACAGGACGTCGAAGCGGTTCTCGCGGTACGGGAGTCGCTCGGCGTCGCCGCGGGTGAAGGTGACGTCGTGGCCGTCGAGTTTCGCCCGGGCCCTCTCCAGTTGGTGCTCGCTCTGGTCCAGTCCGTAGACGGACCCTGCGTGCTCGAGCAGTCCCTCCGTCCCGAACCCCGTCCCGCAACCGACGTCGAGGACCGCGTCGTCGGCGTCGACGTCGAGCATCTCGATTGCGCGCGAGCGCATCGTCTCGTTCCAGATGTAGGGATTGACGCGATCGTACACCTTCGAGAGGTACTTGTAGAAGCGGCGGGCACGCGCCTTGTCTTCCAGGATGCCCATTGGGTGTCGGAAGGCACGATCGCCACATATGAATTGCGTTCCGCCGCCCGATTCGCAACTACCATATACGCGACCCCGTAACACTCCGCCGGGAAACGTATGCCGAGTGAAGAGGTTCTACGGGCAATCAGGGACGCGGAATCCGAGGCCGACGAGATGGTCGCCGAGGCGAAGGCCGACCGCGAGGAGCGCCTCGCCGAGGCCAGGCGGCGTGCCGACGAGATCGTCGCGGAGGCGGAGGAGGACGCGGAGGCACTGAAGGAAGAACGACTGGAAGACGCGCTCGAGGACATCGAATCCGAGCGCGAGCGAATCCTCGAGGAGGGCGAAGCCGAGCGCGAGCGCATCGTCTCGTCGGCGCGGGAGAACGTCGACGATGCGGTCGAGTTCGCGCTCGACCGATTCGAGGAGGCGGTGCATGCTCAGACCTGAGCGGATGAGCAAGGTCTCGGTGACGGGGACCCGCGCGGTGATGCGGGACGTCATCGAGGCGGTCCACGACCTGCACGTGGTGGACTTCTCGGACTACGACGGGGCGATCGAGGGGTTCGCGTCCGGGAACCCCCTCGAGGGCGCCGAGTCGGCCTCAGAGAAGCTGGTGACCGTTCGATCGCTTTTGTCGATCCTCGAGGTCTCCGAGGCGGAGGCGGGACCGACGCGCATCGTCGACGAGGCCGCGATCGAGGAGACCCTCCCGGAGATCAGGCGGGCGGTCAACGAGTTCGACGAGAGTCGCTCCGCCCTCGAGGACGAGCTCCGCGACGTCGAGGAGCGCATCGAGGCGGCAGCACCACTCCTCGAACTGGGGATCGACCTCGAGTTGCTCTCCGGATACGAGCACCTCGAGGTCGCGGTCGGCGTCGGTGACGGCGAGGCCGTTCGGGCGGCGCTGTCCGACCGCGACGACGTGGAGGCCTTCGACGTGACGACGTCGGAGGAGGTCGTCGCGGCGTTCGTCTACCCCGCGTCGGCCGACGAGACGGTCCTCGACGACGCGCTGGTCGGCGTCGACTTCGAGGAACGGCCGGTGCCCGACGCGAGCGGCGATCCCGAGCGCTACGTCGCCGACCTCGAGAAGCGACGGGAGAAGATCGAGACGCGGATCGAGCGGGTCGAGAGCGAACTCGAGGAACTGCGGATCGAGCACGCCGAGTTCCTGCTCGCGGCGGAGGAGTTCCTCGCCATCGAGGTCCAGAAGACGGAGATCCCGCTGCAGTTCGCGACCACCGAGCACGCCTTCGTCGCAGAGGGCTGGCTCCCGTCCGCCGAGGTCGAGGCACTCGAATCGACGGTCGTCGACGCCGCGGACGGATCGGCGGCGGTCGAGGAACTCGAGACGGCGGCCTACGAGTCCTACGCAGACGGTCACACCCACGCCCCGGCCGCGGACGAGGACGAACGCGAGGCGGCGGCCGACGGCGGCGTCGCCTTCGACGAGGACGACGAGCCCCCGGTGATCCAGGACAACCCATCGATCGCGAAGCCCTTCGAGGTGCTCGTCGAGGCGATCAACCGGCCGAAGTACGCCGAGTACGACCCGACGATGATCGTCCTGTTGACCTTCCCGGCGTTCTTCGGATTCATGATCGGCGACGTGGGGTACGGACTCCTCTACGTCGCGATCGGCTGGTTCGTCTTCACGCGCGTGGACAGCGACGCGCTCCAGAGCCTCGGCGGCATCGCCCTCTGGTCGGGCGGCTTCACGGTCCTGTTCGGCGTCCTCTACGGCGAGGTGTTCGGCTTTCACTTCATCTCGACGTACGTCTGGGAGGGCCTGCTCGGACTGTCCGGGCCGCCGCTGCACAAGGGCCTGATGCCACACTACCAGGCGTACGCCAAGGCGTGGCTCCTCGCCACCCTGTTCGTGGGCCTGGCGCACGTCACGACGGGGTACGCCCTTTCGTTCTTCGAGGACCTCTCCCACGGCTTCAGGGACGCGCTCTTCGAGTCCGGGTCCTGGGCGATGCTCATGCTCGGCCTGTGGGCGTGGATATTCAGCCGCCACATGATCGCGGCGAAGCCGGACTTCGTCTTCCAGGTCTTCGACGGCCCGGCGAGCGCGGAGACCGTCGCCTACGCCCTCGGCTTCGCCGGATTCCCGGCAGCGGTCGGGATCGTCGGCCTGGCGGTCGGTGCCGTCGGCCTCGGACTGCTGATCTTCGGAGAGGGCGTCGTCGGCGCGCTGGAGAGCCTGAACGTCCTCGTGAACGTCCTCTCCTACACCCGGATCGCGGCGGTGCTGTTGGCGAAGGCCGGCATGGCGTTCGTCGTCAATCTGCTGTTCTTCGGCGCGTACACCCACCACGGACAGTTCCACTTCCTCCTGGGCGAGAACCCCGAACACGTCGCCGAACAGTTCGGCCAGTCGGCCCTGATGTTCCCCGGTCTCGTCCACATGAACGTCCTGGGCGTCCTCGGGGGCATCGTGGTCCTCGTCGTCGGGCACGCGGTGGTGCTCGCGCTCGGCATCACGAGCGCGGGCCTCCAGGCCGTACGCCTCGAGTACGTCGAGTTCTTTGGGAAGTTTTATGACGGCGGTGGGGCGAAATACGAACCGTTCGGATACCAGCGAACCTTCACTACGGAGGACTAACACCAATGCTCGAGACACTCACCAACGTCGGACTGCTCGCACAGACACAGACCGCAGGCATCCCACCGACCGCAGGGGCCGCCATCGCCGTGGGCCTGGCCGCCCTCGGTGCCGGCATCGCAGAGAGCGGGATCGGCGCAGCGGCGATGGGCGCCATCGCGGAAGACGAGTCCCTCTTCGGGACCGGGCTGATCTTCACCGTCCTGCCCGAGACGCTCGTCATCCTCGCACTGGTGACCATCTTCCTGGTCTGATTCCCGTTTCTTCACAATGAGTCTGGATACGGTCGTTGAGGACATTCGAGAGGAAGCACGTGCACGCGTCGAAGAGATCGAGGAGTCGGCCGAATCGGAGGCCGAGGAGATCGTCGCAGCGGCCGAGGCGGAGGCCGAAGAGATCCGCGAGACCGCGGCAGCGGAGGTCGAACGCGAGATCGAACGCGAGCGCGACCAGCGCATCGCCAGCGCCGAACTCGAGGCGAAACAGGAGCGCCTGGAGGCGCGACGCGAGGTGCTCGCCGAGGTCAGGGAGACGGTCGAGGAGCGCATCGAGACCCTCCCCGACGACGAACGCGAGGACCTCCTCCGGTCGCTCCTGGACGCGGCGGCCGAGGAGTTCGACGACGACGCGACGCTTCGGGCGTACACACGGGAGGCCGACGCGGACCTCCTCGAATCCATCCTCGACGAGTACGACGACTGCGAACTCGCGGGCGAGATCGACTGTCTCGGCGGCGTCGTCGTCGAGAGCGACGAGTCCCGCGTCCGGGTGAACAACACCTTCGATTCGGTGCTCGAGGACGTCTGGGAGGACAACCTCAAACAGTTGAGCGACCGGATCTTCGAGGAACGATGAGGGCCACCGGCTCGGCCAACTACGAGTACGTGGTGGCGCGGGTTCGCAACCGCCGCGCCTCGCTGTTCGACGAGGAGGACTACCGGAAGCTCCTCCGCATGGGGCCGGGCGAGATCGCCCGATTCATGGAGGACACAGAGTACGAGGCGGAGGTCACCGCGCTCGGCTCCCGGTACGGTGGGGTCGATCTGATCGAGTACGCGCTCAACGAGAACCTGGCGCGGAACTTCGAGGACCTGCTGCGCTGGTCGTCGGGCACGCTTTACACGCTCGTCGCGCGCTACCTGCGCAAGTTCGACGCCTGGAACGCGAAGACGGCCCTGCGTGGCATCTACAGCGACGTCGACGACGAGTCGGTGCGGGAGGACCTCATCGACGCTGGCGAGTTCGATCGCTCGCTGCTCGACTCGTTGGTCGCAGCGGAGAGCGTCGAGTCGGCCGTCGAACTCCTCGAGGACACCGCGCTCGGCGTCGGCCTCGAGGCGGCCCTCGACGAGTTCGAGCGGACCGGCCTCCTCGTGCCCCTCGAGAACGCGATCGATCGGGCGTACTACGAGGAACTGGCGACCGACGACGTGGGCGGGGGTCAGCCCGTTCGTCACTACCGGCGGTTCCTCGAGGCGGAGATCGACTTCACGAACGTCAGAAACGCCCTCCGCATCGAGCGGTCGGGGGCCGACGTCGACCCCGGGGAGTACTTCATCGACGGGGGAGCGCTCTTCGACGACACGGAGATGCAGTCCCTCGTGAGCAACCGAGACGAACTGCTGGCCCGCCTTCGCGAGAGTCGCTACGGCGAGGACCTCGACGCGGCGCTCGACGCCCTCGTGGCCGGCGGCAGCCTGATCGCCTTCGAGCGGTCACTCGACGGGGCCCTCGTGGCATACGGCGACCACCTCTCCCACGTCTACCCCCTCTCGGTCTGCCCCGTCCTCGCGTACGTCATCGCGAAGGAGCGGGAGGTCGACAACACCCGCGCGATCGCCCGCGGCCACGAGGCGGGCCTCGACCGCGAGCAGATCGAAACGGAGCTGGTCCACCTATGACCCAGGAGATCGCCGTCGTCGGGAGCCCGGAGTTCACCACCGGCTTCAGGCTGGCGGGAGTCCGTCGCTTCGAGAACGTCGATCCGGACGCGAAGGACGACGCCCTCGACGAGGCGGTCGAGAACGTCCTCGCGGACGACGACGTCGGCATCGTGGTGATGCACGACGACGACCTCGAGCACCTCTCGCGGGACGCCCGCGAGTCGGTCGAGACCAGCGTGGAACCGGTGTTCGTCACCATCGGCAGCGGCTCTGCGGGCGGAAGCGGCCTGCGCGAACAGATCAAGCGTGCCATCGGGATCGACCTGATGGCAGCGGACGAAGACGACGACAGCGAATGAGTCAGACACAACGCACCGATACCGGCCAGATCGAAAGCGTGAGCGGTCCAGTCGTGACCGCCACGGGCCTCGACGCCCAGATGAACGACGTCGTCTACGTGGGCGACGAAGGGCTCATGGGCGAGGTCATCGAGATCGAAGGGGACGTCACCACCGTACAGGTGTACGAGGAGACCTCCGGGGTCGGCCCGGGCGAACCGGTCGAGAACACCGGCGAACCCCTGACGGTCGACCTGGGTCCGGGGGTCCTCGACTCCATCTACGACGGGGTCCAGCGACCCCTCGAGGTCCTCGAAGAACAGATGGGCGCGTTCATCGACCGCGGGGTCGACGCCCCGGGCATCGACCTGGAGTCGACCTGGGAGTTCGAGCCCAGCGTCGCGGAGGGCGACGTCGTCGAACCCGGCGACGTCGTCGGGACCGTCGAGGAGACGGTCAGCATCGAGCACCGCGTCCTCGTCCCACCGGACCTCGAGGGCGGCGAGGTGGTCGCCGTCGACGGGGGCGTTCACACGGTCACCGATACCGTCGTGGAACTCGACACCGGCGAGGAGATCTCGATGCACCAGGAGTGGCCGGTGCGCGAGGCGCGGCCCACCACCGAGAAGCGGACCCCGCGCGAGCCACTCGTGACGGGCCAGCGGGTCCAGGACGGCCTGTTCCCGCTCGCGAAGGGCGGCACCGCGGCCATTCCGGGCCCCTTCGGCTCGGGGAAGACGGTCACCCAGCAGCAACTCGCGAAGTGGTCCGACGCCGACATCGTCGTCTACATCGGCTGTGGCGAGCGCGGGAACGAGATGACGGAGGTCATCGAGGACTTCCCCGAACTCGAGGACCCCCAGACGGGCAAGCCGCTCATGTCCCGGACGGCGCTGATCGCGAACACCTCGAACATGCCGGTCGCTGCCCGGGAGTCCTCCATCTACACCGGGATCACGATCGCGGAGTACTACCGCGACATGGGCTACGACGTCGCGCTGATGGCCGACTCCACCTCGCGGTGGGCGGAGGCCATGCGCGAGATCTCCTCGCGACTCGAGGAGATGCCCGGCGAGGAGGGCTACCCCGCGTACCTCGCGGCCCGACTCTCGGAGTTCTACGAGCGGGCGGGTCTGTTCGAGAACCTGAACGACACGCGCGGTTCGGTCTCGGTCGTCGGTGCCGTCTCGCCACCCGGCGGTGACTTCTCCGAGCCGGTCACCCAGAACACGCTGCGCATCGTGAAGACGTTCTGGGCGCTCGACGCCGACCTGGCGGAGCGTCGTCACTTCCCCGCGATCGACTGGAACGAGTCCTACTCCCTCTACAAGGACCAACTCGACCCCTGGTGGGAGGAGAACGTCGCCGCCGACTGGCCCGAACTGCGCCAGTGGGCGGTCGACGTCCTGGACGAGGAGTCAGAACTCCAGGAGATCGTCCAACTCGTCGGCAAGGACGCCCTGCCGGACGACCAGCAGCTCACCCTCGAGGTCGCGCGGTACATCCGCGAGGGCTTCCTCCAGCAGAACGCCTTACACGACGTGGACACCTACTGTGAGCCCCAGAAGACCTACGAGATGCTGGGCGCCATCAAGACCTTCCACGACGAGGCCTTCGAGGCCCTCGACGCGGGCGTCCCCGTCGAGGAGATCCAGTCCATCGACGCGGCGCCCCGGCTGAACCGCATCGGGACGACCGAGGAGTACGAATCGTTCATCGACGACGTCGAGCAATCGATCGAATCGCAACTGCGGGAGAAGTACGAATGAAAGAGTACGAAACCATCACCGAGATCAGCGGTCCGCTGGTGCACGTCGAGACCGACGAGCCCATCGGGTACGACGAGATGGTCGAGATCGAGACGCCCGACGGCGAAGTGAAGCGCGGTCAGGTCCTCGAGACGGCCGGCGACACCGTCGCCATTCAGGTCTTCGAGGGAACCGAGGGAATCGGCCGCGACTCCTCGGTTCGCTTCCTCGGCGAGACCCTAAAGATGCCGGTCACCGAGGACCTCCTCGGCCGCATCCTCGACGGCTCGGGCCAACCCATCGACGGCGGGCCCGAGGTCGTGCCGGAGGAGCGCCGCGACATCGTCGGCGCCGCGATCAATCCGACGGCCCGGGAGTTCCCCTCGGAGTTCATCCAGACCGGGGTCAGCGGCATCGACGGCATGAACACCCTCGTCCGCGGGCAGAAGCTCCCCCTGTTCTCGGCCTCCGGGCTCCCCCACAACGAACTCGCACTCCAGATCGCCCGCCAGGCGACGGTGCCCGAAGAGGAGGCGGCCGAGGGCGAGGAGACCGAATTCGCCGTCGTCTTCGCCGCCATGGGCATCACCCAGGAGGAGGCCAACGAGTTCATGGACGACTTCGAGCGCACGGGCGCGCTCGAGCGGACGGTCGTCTTCTTGAACCTGGCCGACGACCCGGCCGTCGAGCGGACGGTCACGCCCCGGATGGCACTGACCACCGCGGAGTACCTCGCCTTCGACGAGGGGTATCACGTCCTCGTCATCCTGACGGACATGACCAACTACTGCGAGGCGCTGCGCGAGATCGGGGCCGCCCGCGAGGAGGTGCCGGGCCGGCGTGGCTACCCGGGCTACATGTACACCGACCTGGCCCAGCTCTACGAGCGCGCCGGTCGGATCGAGGGGGTCGAGGGCTCCATCACCCAGATCCCCATCCTCACCATGCCCGGCGACGACGACACCCACCCGATTCCCGACCTCACCGGGTACATCACCGAGGGGCAGATCTACGTCGACCGGGACCTGAACTCCCAGGGCATCGAGCCGCCGATCAACGTCCTCCCCTCGCTCTCCAGGCTGATGGACGAGGGGATCGGCGAGGGCCTCACCCGCGAGGACCACGGCGACGTCTCCGACCAGCTGTACGCGGCCTACGCGGAGGGCGAGGACCTGCGCGACCTCGTCAACATCGTCGGTCGCGAGGCCCTCTCCGAGCGGGACAACAAGTACCTCGACTTCGCCGATCGCTTCGAGACCGAGTTCGTCCAGCAGGGCTTCGACACCGACCGCACCATCGAGGAGACCCTCGACATCGGTTGGGACCTGCTCTCTGACCTTCCCCGGGAGGAACTCAACCGGATCGACGAGGACCTCATCGACGAGTACTACGAGTGTGACGAGGACCGGGAAACGGCGGAAGCGGAGGCCTGATGGCCCACCATGGCTGAAGACGTCAAACCCACTCGAAAGAACCTGATGGAGATCGAGGACCGGATCCAGCTCTCCGAGCGTGGCCACGACACGCTCGAGCAGAAGCGCGACGGCCTCATCATGGAGTTCATGGACATCCTCGATCAGGCCCAGGACGTCAGGGAGTCCCTCGAGGCCGACTACGAGCACGCCCAGCAGACGATCGACGCGGCCCGCGCGGTCGAGGGCGACGTCGCGGTTCGCGGGGCGGCGACCGCGCTCAAAGAGCACCCCGAGATCGCCGTCGAGTCCAAGAACATCATGGGCGTGGTCGTGCCCCAGATCGAGTCGAGCAAGGTCCGGAAGTCCCTCGACGAGCGGGGGTACGGGCTCCTGGGGACCAGCGCACACATCGACGAGGCCGCCGAGGCCTACGAGGACCTCCTCGAGTCGATCGTCCTCGCCGCCGAGGTCGAGACCGCGATGAAGAAGATGCTCGACGAGATCGAGACGACGAAGCGGCGGGTCAACGCCCTCGAGTTCAAACTCCTGCCGGACCTCTACGAGAATCAGGAGTACATCGAACAGAAACTCGAGGAACAGGAGCGCGAGGAGATCTTCCGGATGAAGAAGGTCAAAGAGAAGACGGACTGAACCGACGGCGCTTTTCTCCCGGCGGTCCGACTCGTGTCCATGGAGTGTCCGAACTGCGGCACGGAGACCGTGGCCTTCGCGATCCCGGAGGCCGTCCGCGACGCCCTCCCGGAGGATCGCCCAGGCGGGGCCCTCTGCCCGCGCTGTCTCCGCGTCACCCCGATCGACGATCCCCCGGCCGAGCAACCCGACTGGCGGTCGGTCGCGTCCGCGTTCCCCACCGATGCGGAGGCCGGCGCGACGACGGCGACCCTGTTCGCCCTCGTCGACTCGCTCGCGCTCTACCGCGCGGAGATCGACGACGTCGTCCGACACGCGGAGTCACTGGGCGTCGACGTGCTGCTCGTCCTCGACCGCGTCGCGGCCGACGACGCCGTCGATCCCCACTTCGAGATCGACCGACGGCGCCGGCAACTCGAGCAACTGCTCGCCTGACCGACCGGACTCGTCGCGGCGACGGGGCCATCGGGGCCGGCGATTCGACCGCGCGGTCGGCCCCCGGCCGCGGCCCCGATCGCGGGACTGTCGCGAGCGGCGTCTCGATCAGATTCCGGTGGAGTACCGCAGAATGCCGCCGATGCCGCCGAAGGCGGTGAGCAACTGCTCGCCCTTCTCGAAGTCCGTGGAGATGAAGTGCGTCTCGGTCCCGCGCTCGTCGGCGATGTTCATCAGGTGCTCGATGACGTCCTCGCGAGCCACCGCCTCGGCGGACTCGCCGCACTCCTCGCACTCGTGCTCGGGGGTGTCGTGTCGTGACTCCACGAGTTCGCGCTCCTCGTGATCGTTGGGGCACTCGTAGGTCACGACGTCCTCCCGGAGGTCCTCCGAGAGCAACAGCGTCTCCACCGAACCCATGACCAGGTTGCGACGCGTGGTCTCGAACCCGTAGGTCGCGAGTTCCCCCTCGTGGAGCTCCTCGAAGAAGGTCTGCATGTCCTCCTTGTCGTCCATGAGCTCCGCGTCGGCCAGCGCCTCCTGTCCGGCGTCGACGAGGTCGTAGAGTCCCGACTCGTCCGTGTAGGAGACGTCGAACTTCCCCAGGACCTTGTCCTGGAGCTCGTGGTGGAGGTAATCGCCGTCGAGGAACTCGTCCTTCGTCGGCGAGGGGCCGCCGACGAGGACGCCGTCGAGGTCGTGGCGCTCGGGGACGAAGAGGTCGTTCGCCATTCCCGCGACCTCCTGGTAGAAGTTGTCGATGGCCTCGAGGCGGAGGCGGGCGAACCGCTGGGCGGACTGGCCGCCCTTGCGCTGCTTGCCGGGAACCAGGGAGGTCGCCGACTTCACGGGTTCGACGCGCTTGCCCTTGAGCCAGCCCACGTTGGCCTCCCGGCGGTCGAGGACGACGAGGCCGTAGAGCCCCTTGTCCGTGAGCATGTGCTCCAGGGGCTCGGTCAGGAACTCGGAGTCGCAGTGATAGCGGAACGACTGGATCTCCTGGGGCGGGTTCTCGAGGACCTCGGTGACCATCTCGGTCTGTCCGCCGCCGGCGTCGACCGCTCCGGAGAAGAGGACCATGCCGTTCTCCGGGGGCTCCTCGTAGTACTTCAGTCGGGCCTTGATCGAGGAGAGGGCGTCCTGGACGTTCGTGCGCGTCTCCTTCGACTTGATGTTCGAGGCCTCGCTGTGCTCCTGGGTGACGTGGGCGACGACGTCGGAGATCAGCTTGTCGGGCGGGACGTAGATGGTCACGAGCTGGGTGCCCGTCCCACGGTGGTCCTTGAGGTCCTCGATGACCTTCTGGAACTCGTATTTTCTGCGGTCATCTGCCTCTTCGGCCTGCTGCTCTGCCATCGTCCGAACTACCCGGTCGGACGGTAAGTATGCTTTGACGGCCCCACCGACAACCCCGTGGTGGTTGTGAGCAGTTCCAATGACTTGAAGCCACGGAGTCTCCAACGGTCGTTCATGGACTATCAGCTCAGTGACGAACAGCAGGCCATTCGAGACGAGGTGCGGCGGTTCGCGGAGAACGAGATCGCTCCCGTCGCCAACGAGTACGACACGGGAGAGAAGTACCCCCACGAGATCATGGACGAGGCGGCGAAGATGGGACTGACGGGGGCCAACATCCCCATGGAGTACGGCGGCGCGGGCTACTCGCCCCTCGAGGTGGCCCTCATCATCGAGGAGCTGTTCGCCGTGGACGCGGGCATCGGCCTCTCGATCACCTCCGCGTCGTTCGGCGCGGACTCGATCATGGAGTTCGGCACCGAGGACCAGAAGGAGCGCTTTTTGCCCCCCATCTCCGAGGGCGACGCGGTCATGGGCGCGGCCATCTCCGAACCCGACACCGGCTCTGACGTCTCCTCGGTCTCGACCCAGGCGGAGAAGGACGGCGACGAGTGGGTCATCAACGGGAACAAGATGTGGATCACCAACGGGTCCGTCGGCGATTACTTCGTCGTGATGGTCGAGACGGATCCGGAGGTCGAGGACCGCTACTCCGGCTTCTCACAGATCGTGGTGGAATCGGACCGCGACGGATTCGAGGCCGAGAAGATCACCGGCAAACTGGGGATTCGCGCGAGCGACACGGCGGAACTCGTCCTCTCCGACGTCAGGGTTCCCGAGGAGAACCTCATCGGTTCCCGGGGCATGGGCTTCCTCCAGCTCATGCAGTTCTTCGACGAGACCCGGACCATGGTCGCCGCCCAGGGGGTCGGCATCGCGAAGGGCGCCGCGGAGGCCGCCCTCGAGTACGCACAGGAGCGCGAGCAGTTCGGCACGTCGATCTCGGAGTTCCAGGCCATCCAGCACAAGCTCGCGGAGATGCACACCCGGACCGAGGCCGCCCGCCAACTGACCTACAAGTCGGCCTGGAGCATCGAGAACGCGGAGGAGGACCTGACGGCCCTGGCCTCGATGGCCAAGGAGTTCGCCTCCCAGACCGCAGTCGACGTGGCCGACGAGGCGGTCCAGATCCACGGCGGGGCGGGGTACGTCGACGACTTCCCCGTCGAGCGATACTACCGGGACGCGAAGATCACGCAGATCTACGAGGGGACCACGGAGATCCAGAAGAACATCATCGCGCGCGAACTCCTCGGCAAGGGGTTCTGAACTCACGGACGGTTCCAGGCCCCTGGCGCCCCGACCCGGAGCGGTTCCTTGCCCCTGGCGCCCCGACCCTTTAACTACGCCCGCCATCCATCTCCCGGTAATGAACGAAGCGTCCGTCACCGCAGTCGCGAGTGGCAAGGGCGGGGTCGGCAAGACGACGACGGCACTCAACCTCGCCGCGGGATTCGCGGAGGCGGGGCGGTCCGTGGTCGTGGTGGACGTCGACCTGGGCATGGCGAACCTCGCGGACGCCCTCGAGGTGGACCCCGAGGCGGGGGCCACCATCCACGACGTGCTGAGTGGCGAGGCGGACCTCGAGGCGGCGATCCGCTCCGGCCCGGGTGACGTCGACGCCGTCGTCGGGAGCCCGGAGTTCGCGGCCTTCGGGCGGGCCGATCCCGCCGGACTCGGCGACGCCATCGAGGCCCTCCGCGAGCGCTACGACCGGATCGTCCTCGACACCGGCGGGGGCCTGAGCTACGACGTGGCGTTGCCCCTGGGGCTCGCGGACTCCGTCGTCCTGGTGACCACGCCCGAGGACGGCGCGATCGCCAACACCGCCACCACCCGCGACCTCGTCGAGCGCCTCGACGGGCGGATCGAGGGCGCGGTCATAAACCGCATCGAGGGGCCCGAGGGCGCCCCGGAGTCCGTCCGCGATCGCCTCGAGGTGCCGGTCCTCGGGGCGGTACCGGAGGACGAGAGCGTGGCGGACGGCGAGCGGACGGGGATCCCGGTCGTCCAGGCGGACCGCTCCGGCCCCGCGGCGCAGGCCTTCCGCGAGATCGCCTACGGCATCCTCGAGGAACCCCTCCCGATGGACTGGTCGGAGCAGTCGGACGCCGCCGGCGGGCCGGCCGCCATGGCGGCGTCCTCGACCGCAGGGGCGCGGGATCGACCCGGGGCGTCCCCCGACGAGGCGGCCGAGTCCGAACGGCCAGCCCAGCGGTCGTCGCCCGCGATCGAGGGAGCGGAGGCGGACACGGGGAGCGAGGGCCCGGTCGAGGCGTCGGCTCCCGCCGCCGGCGAGACGAGCGACGCGGACGAGGAGATACCTCCCGCCTCGGCGTCGGGGGACTCGGCCGCGGACGCGGGAGACGCGTCGGGCCCGGGCCTGGCCGACGCGATCGAGAGCGCGGAGAGGGGTGACCGCGCGGGGGAGACGCCCCTCGGCACGGACGCGACCGAGCGCGAGGACGCGGACGAGGAGGACTCTCGCTCGCTGCTCTCCCGAGTGACCGGCGGTCTCTTCGGGTAGGCGGGCCCGTTGGCCGGGTACAGCCGGTCCCCGCCCGTCTCACATCGACTCCGGCGCGGCGACGCCCAGCACGTCGAGTGCGTTCGCGAGGGCGTGTTTCGAGGCGACGACCAGGGCCAGCCGAGCGTCGCGGCGGGCGTCCGGGACGTCCTCGGCGAGGACGGGACACTCGCGGTAGAAGCGGTTGAAGGCGTCGGCCAGGTCCCGCGCGTACGTCGCGACGGCGTGGGGCTCGAGTTCGTCCGCGCTCTCCTCGATCACCCAGGGGAACCTGGCGAGCGTCTCGAGGAGGGCCGTCTCGGTCGGGTCGGTCAACCGATCGGGGTCGGCCTCGGGGTCCGGGTCGACGCCCGACTCGGCGAGGATCCCCGCCGCCCGGGCGTGTGCGTACTGGACGTAGGGAGCACTCTGTCCCTCGAAGTCGAGGGCGTCCTCCCACTCGAAGGTGATCGGCTTGCTGGGCTGCTTCGAGACGATGTCGTACCTGACGGCGCCGATCCCGACCTGGTGGGCGATGC
>JBDGUE010000042.1:0-26617 GCA_042216045.1 Halanaeroarchaeum sp.
GCTATAACAAGAAGCAGTGTCCGGAGTGCGGCGGTCTCCACGACGGCGACGCCACCGCCTGTTCGGTCTGCGGTTGGTCCCCGTAGTCAGGGCCACGGCGCGGTGATCACGACGACCCCGAGAGCGACCAGTGCCGCGCCGAGGACCACCCGGCGCGTGACCTCCTCGAGGTCGCGGAGGAAGAGCGCGGAGAACAGGGTGCCGAACAGCGGCGCGGTCGCGGCCAGCGGGTCGACGATGGCGACCCGCCCCCGCTGGAGGGCCGCGAACAGGGCGAGCAGCGCGACGGCGGTCAGCGTCCCGCTGCCGGCGAAGTAGCCGTAGGTCCGGCGCGGCGCGGACAGGACGTCGCGCCGCCCGGCGACCGCGGCGTAGGTGCCGAGGGCCACGAG
The DNA here is from genome assembly GCA_042216045.1 of Halanaeroarchaeum sp. Classification (GTDB taxonomy): domain Archaea; phylum Halobacteriota; class Halobacteria; order Halobacteriales; family Halobacteriaceae; genus Halanaeroarchaeum. The sequence goes on from JBDGUE010000042.1 coordinate 393, forward strand.
ACTCCCGAACTCGTTGAGAGCGACCGCCTCGAGCAGCGCCACGTCAGGGAAGTTGACCAGTCCGTAGCGGCGGGCGACGTTCCCGATGGCGAACAGGAGCGCGGCCGCGAGGGGGAAGAACAGGTCGGTCGTCGACCACCCGGTGACGTCGCCCCCGCGTGCGGTCGCGAGGAGGAGCAATCCGGTCACGACGACGGCGATGCCGATCGCGGTTGCCGGCCCGACTGCCTCCCCGAGGACGACCACCGCGAGCACGGTCGCGAACAGCGGTCGGATGGAGACCGCGGCCGTGTTGACGGCGGCCCCGACCCGGTCGATGCCCGTGAAGATGGCGAGGCGCCCGAGCGCGGTCCCGACGACGCCCGCCATGACGAACAGGGCCATCGCCGCGAGGGGGAGACCGGCGAACGCCGACGTGCCCTGGAGGGACAACAGCACGACCACGTAGAGACTGGTGTCGACCGTGACCACCACCAGGGAGGCCTGCAGGGAGGAGCCACCGCCCGCCATCCCGCGCTTCGAGAGCACCGGCGTGAATCCCCAGAGGACCGCGGGAGTCAACGCGAGGAGAACGACGATCGGCGTGACCATACCCGAACCCCGGTCGCCCGTCCACATAGTGATCCCGATTGACGGATTCGGCACATCTAAGATGGATGGCATCAAACACTACGATCGACGCATGCCGGAGTGCCAGAACTGCGGGTCTTTTGTGACAGAGGCGTACGTTCGGGTGTTCACCCCGGACGACGTGTCCGAACCGCGGGTGTGTCCGAACTGCGAGGACAAGATTCGCGATGGGGCGGACGTCAGGGAGGCGCGGTCCACCCGGCGCTCCTGATCCCGGGTCGTTTCAGGTGTTTTATAGGGCGTCGGCAACTGAAAGCGTACAATGACCGACACGGATCCGGCGGTCACCCGCCTCTTCGGGGGCCCCGGGAGCGGAAAGACGACCGCCCTCCTCGACAGGGTCGAGGACCTCCTCGACCGGGACGACGTCGACGTCAGGGACGTGCTGGTCGTCTCGTACACCCGGGCCGCCGCGGCCGAGGTCCGCGAGCGACTCGCCGAGCGACTCGAGATGAACCCCCGCGCGCTCAGGGGCAACGTCTCGACGATGCACGCGAAGGCCTACGACCTGCTCGACCTGTCGCGGGGCGACGTCGTGGGCGAGAGCGACAAGGAGGAGTTCTGCGAGGACTACGGGCTCCCCTACGAGGACGAGTACGCCTCGGGGTCCCGGCGCACCGCCCGATCGACCACGCTGGGCAACAAGATCGTCGCGACGAGTCAGTGGCTCCAGCGAACCCAGCGGGAGGTCGCCGACTGGTACGACGTCCCCTTCCGGTGGAACGACGAGGAGGTCCGACTGCCCCCCGACATCGACGAGAATGCCCAGACCGGCAACAAGTACACGCCGACCTGGCCCACCAGCGACGACCGCGTCGACGTCCCGGAGGCCATCCGGGCCTGGCGCGCGTACAAGGGCGACGAGGGGCTCGTGGGGTTCGCGGACATGCTCGAACGGGTCCAGGGTCGCTCTCTCGTGCCCAGCGTCGACCACCTCGTGATCGACGAGTTCCAGGACATCACGCAACTCCAGTACGCGGTCTACGAGGAGTGGAAGCCCCACATGGAGACGGCCTTCATCGCCGGCGACGACGACCAGGTCGTCTACGCCTGGCAGGGCGCCGATCCGAAACTCCTCCTCGAGGAGGACGCCGACGAGGACGTCATCCTCGAGAACTCCTACCGGCTTCCCTCCCGCGTCCTCGACGTCGTACAGCGGGAGGTCGGGCACATCGACGAGCGCCAGGAGAAAGACCTGCTCCCGCGCACGGAGGGCGGGGCGGTCGAGGCGGTGGCAAGCCCCTCGGTCCTCGATCTGGTCAGGAACGTCCGCCGGACGATCCAGAGCAGCACCGACGACACCGTCATGGTCCTTTTTCGGGCCCGCTATCAGCTCTTCGAGTTCGTCGACGAGTTCATCGACGAGGGCATCCCCTTCCGCGCGCTGACCGACCAGCGCCTCTGGACCGACCGACTCACGCAGTACGTCTCCGCCGTCGAGACCCTCGACCGCGAGGAGCCCATCACCGGCCTCCAGACCCGCCGCCTCGTGGACATGCTCCAGTCCTCCGCGTTCGGGACGAACGACAGGAGCGAGTTCCGGGACCTCCTGGAGGATCGCGAGGAGGCCGCCGGCGAGGACGCAGACCTCACCGAGATCGAGATCGATCCGGAGACCGTCCGCGAGTACGTGCCCTTCGTCCCCGCCCCCGCCTCGGCCGCCGACATGCTCCGGAAGGTCACCCGCTACCAGCGCCGAAGCGTCGACGCCTACGTCCAGGGCGAGTACCGCGACGAGGACCCCGGTCGCGTCCGGGTCGGGACCATCCACAGCGCGAAGGGCCGCGAGGCAGACCACGTCTTCCTCGCGACCGACCTCACCGAGAAGGTCGTCGAGCAGATGGCCGCGACCGTCGATCCCGCGGACGTCCCGGCGGGCGTCGAGTTCACCCGCCAGACCTCGCCGGTCCCGCTTCTGACCGACAACGAACGCCGGGTGTTCTACGTCGGGATGAGTCGAGCCCGCCAGCGACTCGTCCTCCTCCAGAACCTCGTCGACGGGGCCCCGACGCTCCCGATCGACGTCCTGCTCTACGGGGAACCCACCGGGAAGACCCTCGAGGAGTCCCTCGAGGGCGAGGACGCCGTCACGATCGTCTGAGGCGAGCGGATTGGGTCGGCGTCGCGACGGGCGGTCCGGAACGGATCGGGACGGGTCTCGGGGAGATCGGCGGAGGTCGCGGGAACGGATCGGTACGGTTTTCTCTCGCGGCCCGCGATCCGTAGCCATGTTCACCGGGATCGTCGAGGAGACCGGGACCGTCGAGTCCGTGACCGACGACGACGGTGGCCGCCGCCTGCGCATCGCCACCGAGACGCTCTCGGACTTCGACCCCGGGGCGAGCGTCGCCGTGGGGGGCGTCTGCCTGACCGTGGAGGAGGCGGGCGATCGCTGGTTCTCCGTGTTCACGGCGACCGAGACCCTGGAGAAGACGACCCTCTCGGCCGTCGAGGAGGGCGACGGCGTCAACCTGGAGCGACCGCTGCCCGCCGACGGGCGGTTCGACGGGCACGTCGTGCAGGGCCACGTCGACACCACGACCGAGGTCGTCGACGTCGAGTCGGTGGGGGAGGACTGGACGTTCACCTTCGCGCTCCCCGCGGGACACGAGCGCTACGTCGCCCCGAAGGGATCGATCGCCATCGACGGCATCAGCCTGACCGTCGCGGACCTGGACGACGCCGCCGGGACCTTCTCGGTGGCCATCATCCCGACGACCTACGAGGAGACCACGCTCTCGGAGCGCGAGCCCGGGGACCGGGTCAACGTCGAGGTCGACGTCATCGCGAAGTACGTCGAGCGGATGGCGGAGGTCCAGGGAACGGAGACGTGAACGGTCACACCGGCCGGTGGCGTCGCGGCCGTCGGTCGCGACGGTGAACCACGATCACACCAGCGAGTCCCCGCGAGGCCCGGCGGCGACGTCCCGGCGGGTCCCGGTCCGTCCCCGTCTCTCCCGCCCGTTGGCTCAGTCGGGTGGGTTCACACCCCCTCACCGTCGACCGCGTCTCCCCTGCGTCGTCTCCCCGTCTCAGTCGGTCGCGCCATCCTCGTCCTCGCTGTCGTCTCCCTAGTCACCGTCGTCCTCGCTGTCGTCCCCCTGCTCACCGTCGTCCACGTAGGCGCGCGCCCCCGTTCGCTCGAAGGCCCGGCCGTAGGTGCGAAGCTTGTGGACCAGCGCGGCCAGGAAGACCCCGTCGTAGACGATCACGAACCCGACGAAGCCGATCGCGGGCGGGAGGGCCGCCAGCACGTCGACGACTCCCAGGATCGCCTGCAGGTTCGTGACGAGGGCGTTGTAGGTCCCGTGGATGAACGCGGCGACGACGATCCCCTTCACGACGATCGGTCCGCGATCGTCCGGGTTGAAGCGGGCGAGGCCCAGGTAGTATCCGGCGAACGAGGAGTAGATCACGTGGCCTGGTCCCGCGAACGAGCGGACCGCGGCCGTCTGGAGGGCCGCGAGGAGTCCCCCGGTCCCGACCCCGTTTACGGTCTGGGCGTACTGCTGGGAGATGTAGATCGCGTTCTCGATGGTGGCGAACCCCAGTCCCGCGACCGCCCCGTAGACCGCGCCGTCGATGACGGCGGCGAACTCGGGCTTCCGGTAGGCGTGCATGCGCACGGCGAGGAGCTTGACGGCCTCCTCGATGGGGGCGACGATCAGGTAGAAGAAGACCACGAGTCCGACCGTTCCGAAGGCCGCGAACAGGCCCTGCACCGAACTGTTGACGACCGCGGCGAAACTCGCGAACAAAAGCCCGAGGAGGTAGGTGGCGACCAGCGTCGAGAGGGACTGGCCGGCCGTGACGTCCGAGTGCCAGACGTAGATCACGATGAACAGCGCCGGGATCACCGACGCCACGATGTAGATCCCGATCAGGGGGTCCCTGAGGGTCGCGGCCGCCGTCAGGGCCACCTGTCCGAGGAGGATGAGGACGGCCAGCCCGATCACGATCGCACGCGTGCTCAGGACGAGGGCACCGTACAGGCGGGTCGCCAGCCTGTCGACCGTCGACCGTCGCTCCCAGGTGACGACGTCGTAGAGGTCCGTGCCGTCGCCGGCGGCCCGCTGGATCGGATCCCGCGGCGTTTCGTCTCCCATGCGACCGGGTATCCAGGGGACACGCTTAGTGTTTGCCCGACGACCTCCGCGGTCGTCCGACGATCGGCGAACCGACAATCGTGAGTGCCCGGCCCACGTGGATCGGGACATGACAGCCGCCGCCCCCGACGCTCCCCGCGTCCGGGTCCGGGGAATCTACGCCACCGCGCTGACGCGCCGACTCACCGCGTCGGCGGACGCGACGGTCGTCCAGCCCTCGGACGCCATCGCGGACCGCTTCGAGGACTCCTTCGCGATCGAACCGGCGGACGTCCGGATCGAGACGACCCGCGATCGCGTCGGGATCGGGATCACCGGCGACCGGGAGGGCGTCCGATCGGTCCGGAACGCCCTCGCGGGTGTCGGCATCGACGCGCTCTCCTGGGAGGCGATCGTCCCGCCGGGCGCCGTCTTCGCGGGGACGATCGAGGGGACGACCGGGGGCGGCGCGATCGTCTCGCTCGCGGACGGACGCGAGGGCTACCTCCCCTTCGACGCGACGGCGGAGTACGTGTCGGCGGGCGACGCGGTGCGCGTCCAGGTCCGCGACCCTGCCGCACCCTGGGTCGACGCGCGGCCGACCCTCGGGACCGACCTCCGGGTGCCCGGGGCCGTCGCGTCACTCGTTCGAGGCGTCGAGCGCGCGGTCGCAGACGCGCCGGACGGCCGCCGTGACCACGAACTCGTTCGCACGACGGACCTCCTCGGCACCACCGTCCCCGCGAACTGGGGCATCGACTGGCACCGCCCGGCGACGGACCTCGACGTCGGCGCCCTCGACGCGGTTCTGGGGGACCTGGTCGACCGCGCGACCGCCCTGGAGGACGCCCTCGAGTCGGCGGACGGACTGCGACTCGCGACCCCGCTCTCGTCCGCCTGGATCAGGTTCGGCCGGCAGTCGCGGTTCGCCCTGGACCGGGACCGGCGCGCCGTCACCGAGACCATGCACGGTCACCACCGGACGAAGGCCGCCGACGAACTGGCCAGCAGCGCGGTCGACTTCGCGGAGCGCCTGGGGGCCGAGACCGAGGCGTTCCCGTTCGACGCGGTCACGACCGCGTTCGGCCCCGGGGAGGGGGACCGACTGGCGATCGAACACGGCAAACCCGACGGCCGGGGGATCACGCTCGGCCGGGGGACGGTCACCGCGATCGACCACGACGCCTCCCGCGTGACCGTCGAGCGCGAGATGTCCGGGGGCGGGACCTACGACGCCCTCGACGTCGAGCGGGTGGCCGGCGACGTCGCCACGACCCGGTTCACGGAGGGCCGGTGGTGGTATCCGACCGTCTACCGGAGCGCGGACGGCGACCGTCGAGGGACCTACGTGAACGTCTCGACCCCGGTCGAGATCTTCCCCGACGCGGTGCGCTACGTCGACCTCCACGTCGACGTGGTGGAGCGAGCGGACGGGACGGTCGCGATCGTCGACGAGGACGAACTCGAGGCGGCGGTGGCGGCCGATCACCTCCCCGCCTCGCTCGCACAGCGGGCGCGATCGGTCGCCGAGGAGGTGGCCGACGCCCTCGACGGGTCTACTCGGTGACCTCGAAGGTGAAGTGGATGCCGGGGGTGGCCCGGCCGGGGTGGGCGTCCTGGGCGGAGAGGTGGGGCATGAGTTCGATGTCCGGGACCTCGGTCTCGGTCTCGAAGACGTTCGGGTACACGTCGATGAAGTGCAGGCCCGGTCGGCCGCTCGCCTGGAGTTTCGTGCGCGTGATCCCGTGGTCGCGGTGGTCGTCCTCGCTGCAGACGTACCCCACCATCCTGTTGTCGTAGGTCAGGTACGGCGACATCTCGGGGATCGGCCACCCGAGGCCCGAGAGTTCGATCTCGATCTCGGTCCCGACGGGCCCCTGCTCTGGGCTGATGCCGGCGATCGAGGGCTGGATCATGAAGGCGGTCGTCGCGACGTTCGTCCCGTCGATCGCGGCCGCGATTGGCGTGGTCGCGCCCTTGTCGTCTGGCACCTCGAAGTCGATCGCGAACGCGCCCTCGGCGTCCGTCTCCAGGGTGGGGAGGACGTCCGGCTTCGGCTCGGGGGAGATGGGGATCCCCTGTGCGAAGTGACCCTCGTGGCGGTACCAGATCAACTCGACCGTCTCTCGGGCGGGAAACCCCTCTCCCGTGAGGGTCACCTCGGTCCCCGCCTGACCGTAGACCGGGTCGACCGAGAGCGTCGCGTCGGTCTCCTCGTCGAGCACGTCGGCGTGGTCGGCGACGGGCGACTCCTCGGGCAGCGGGTCCATCCAGGCCGTCTCGGGTCGCCGTTCCGGTGTCGTGACCTCGACCGTGAACGAGCGCTGGCGATCGCCGGAGACCGATCCGAGTCCGTCGCCACCGGGGCTCGCGTGTGGCTGGGTCTCCGTCTGGAGGAACGGCTCCCCCCGGACGCTCCGCCAGATCGACAGGGTGTGCTCGCCGACCGGCCCGACCGCCCGGATCGGCGCGGTCGCCGTCCCGTCGTTGCCGATGGCCGAGAGGTAGCCCACCGTCCCGTTGTCCCAGGTCACCTGGTAGACGGCGCGGACCGGGTCGGCGCCGAGGCCGTGGGCCCGGAGGGTGACGGCGTCGCCGAGGGGGGCGCTCTCCGTCGCGAGTTCGAAGTGGGGCTCGACGGTGACGGTGGCGACGTCCAGGGTCCGGTCGCCCCTGGCGAGTTCGACGGCGTGCTCGCCGCCGTAGTCCTCCGGGACGGTCACCTCGACGGTCGCCGTGCCGTCCCGATCGGGGGTGACCGTCGCGATCGGTTCCACCGTCTCCTCGAAGCGGGGGCCGACCACGTCGTGGTGGTTCCGCAACTCCCAGCCGCCGTCGACCGTGTGCCATCGCACCTCGGCGGAACGACCCGGATCGAGGCCACGACACCGGACGGTGAGTCGGTCGCCGACGAACCCGGTCGTCGCGTCGAGCGCGATCGCGGCGCCGTCGGCCGACTCGTCCGGTTCGGGCCAGGACCGCTCGAGGTGGAGGCGATCGTCGATGGACGTCTCGGGTGCGCGCATGCCCGGGACGTGGTCGGCCTCCCCCTTATCCCCCGACCGAGAATATGCACGGGTTTATGGGTCCCGAGGGATCGGGGAGCCCGCCTCTCAGTAGGGCGGCGACTCCGTCGCGGCGATGGTCGCGAGGTGCTGCAGTTCGTCGGCCAGCAACTGGATGACGTCGTCGAAGGTGACGATCCCCACGAGTTCGTCGCCGTCGACCACGGGCATCCGGCGGACGCCCGCGTCGCGCATCTGTGCGCACAACTCGAACGTCCCGTCTGTGGCTGCCGCGGTGACCGGGTCCTCGGTCATCAGATCGGCGGCCGTCGCCGTCGAGGGATCCATCCCGTCGTCGGCCATGGCGAGCGCGAGGTCCCGATCGGTCACGATGCCGAGCGGCCTGTCCTGCTCTTCGATCACGACGCTCCCGACGTTGTTCCCGTGGAGTCGCTCTGCGAGGTCGCGGGCGGTGGCGTCCGGCCCGGCGGTGACGACGTCGGCTCTGGCGAGGTCTTCGAGTGGCATTGGGGACACTCCACGTGGACTATGGGTTGGCTATCTGAAAAGAATGCACCCACGATACGGGGGCCGTGACCTCGCGATGCGTCGGACGCGGGCGGACGACGGCGATTCCAGATCCCGACCAGCGGACGGACGACGGTGGCTCCGATCTCGACCCGCCTCGACGCGGTCGCCCGCGGGCGACCGCCTCCTCAGAACTGATTTTCGGGTGGCAGGTGGCCCTTCCCCTCGCCGCCGCGACCGCCCTGGGTGCGATCGACGCCCATGAGGCTCTCGGCCTGTTCGGCCCCCAGGGCCTCCGCGTCGTCCAGGAATTTCACCTCGACCTCGGAGACGTCGTCGAACTCCTCGGTCAGGTTCTCCCGGACGCGCTCCGCGGTTCGGGGGCTGATCCCGCAGTTCGCACAGGTGCCACCGAGTTCGACGACGACCCGCCCCGCCGCCGGGTCGACGGCCGTGACGGCGCTGTTCCCGCCGTGCATCTGGATGATGGGCATCTGCACGGAGAGGTAGGACTCGATCCGGTCGCGGAGGGCGGAGCCGTCCTCTGTCATCGCCCCCGAGTTGGGCCTTGAGGGGTTAAGGGGTTCCGTTCCGCGTGGTGGCTGCCGATGGGCGTCGACCCCGTCAGGAGAGTTCCGCCAACTGGGGCTGGAGCCAGGCGAGGTGGGCGTCGTGGCTGCGGCTCTGCAGCCAGACCCGTCCGGGCCCCCGGAACCGCGAGACGACGCCCTCGTCCTCGAAGACCGCCGACTTCAGTCCAGCGACCGTCTCGAGTTCGTGGGAGACGCCGGTGAACGCGATCACGTGGCCCGCGTCCGCCGTGAGTCGATCGCCCCGGTTGAGTCGTCGCTCCTCGACCGCGCCGTACCCCGCGATGAACGCCGGGCCGGTGCCCCGGAGCTGGAGGAAGGAGAGTTGCTCGCCGCGGAGGGTCGGCCCGCCGTCGGTCGCCGACTGGAGGTCCACCTCGTCGTGGGCGGCCAGAAAGGAGCCGGCCTGCACGACGTACAGCGGGTCCTCGGGGATCGCGATGCGGGCGATCTCGCCGGGCAGCGGGGGCGCGAGGGTGACCTCGCCCGCCGTCTCGGCCACGAAGCGCACGACGCGGACGGGCGTCCGATCGGAGAGGCGCTTCCGGATGGAATCGAGGACGCCGCCCTCCTCCGGTCGCTGCATCGTCACCCCCTCGCCGACGGTCACGAGCGTCCCGGCCTCGGCCGTGATGGCGTCGCCGCTCCCCAGGCCGACGACCAGCGTGGGTTCCGCGTCCGCATGGCGGATCTCTGCCCGCATGCCTCCGAGTGGCCGGGGCACTCACGTAGGCATTCCGATCGCACCCGACGAGGGCCCTTCCGACGGCTTCGGCCGGGAGACCCACACCAATCGCGTTCGGGAGACACGCCCGGGGCCGCCACCTTTTAGACCGACACCGTCCACTCACCGCCATGCTCGAACCCGACCTCGACGGCCGGACGGTCCTCGTCACCGGGAGCGCTCGGGGCCTCGGCCGCGCGCTGGCGCTGGACCTCGCCGACCTGGGGGCCGCGGTGGCCGTCCACTACCACTCCTCCGATGCGGCGGCAGCGGCGACGGCCGACGAGGCCGGGGACCGGGGCGCGCCCGCGACGACGGTCGTCCAGGGGGACGTCACCGACGCCGACTCCGTCGACGCCCTCTTCGGAGCCGTCGAGGCCGACCTCGGGAGCGTCGACGTGCTGGTGAACAACGTGGGGGACTTCGCGCCCGTCCACTGGGAGGAGATGGACCCGGAGACCTGGCAGCGCGTCCTCGAGACGAACCTGACCGGGACCTACCTCTGCACCCGACGGGCGCTCCCCGCCATGCGCGACGGGGGCTGGGGGCGGATCGTGAACGTCGGGTACGCCTCGAGCGACCGCGGCCTCGTGGCCCCGAAGAACTTCCCCTACTTCGCGGCCAAGGCGGGGGTGCTCATGTTCACCCGGATGGTCGCCGCGGACACCCAGGACGACGGCGTCACGGCCAACGCCGTCTCGCCGTACGTCGTCGAGAACTCCGAGGAGTTCCCCGAGACCCTCCCGCGTGACCGCCCCGCACGGTTCGCCGACCTCGCACAGGCCGTGCGGTTCTTCCTCGACGAGGGCAGCGCGTACGTGAGCGGCGCGAACCTCACCGTCGACGGGGGCTGGCTCCCCGAGGACGTCTGAGGGTGAGCGTTTATGGGGCGTGGCGGGCCAACGGGCCCTATGCACGACACGGTCGAGGCATTCGTCGAGGAGGTCGAGCGACGTCACGACGTCCGGCCGTCGGTGCGGACCTTCGAGGACGGTACGAAGACCGCCGCCGACGCGGCCGCGGCCATCGGCTGTGAGGTGGCCCAGATCGCGAGTTCGATCGTGATGGTCGCCGACGGCGCGGTGGTGGTCGTCGTGACCAGCGGCGCGAACCGGGTGGACGAGGACCGGATCGCTGCGGTACGCGACGCCTCGACGGTCCGCATGGCCGACCCCGACGAGACGCGGGAGGCCACCGGGTACGGCATCGGCGGGGTCCCGCCCCTGGCTCACGAGCGCGACCTCCCGGTGCTGTTCGACCAGACGCTTCTGGGCCACGAGACGGTCTGGACGGCCGCGGGGACCCCCGACGCCGTCTGGCCAGTCGACCCGGAGCGCCTCCTGCGGCTGACGGACGGGCGGGCGGTGGACGCGGTCGGCTGAGCCGCCCCGACCGACGTGAGTAAGTGCCCCGAGGCCCTGCCTCCGTTCAATGAGTCGGTACGGAACCGTCGCCGGTGGAGGGGAGTGCGAGCGATGAGCGAGGACGTCATCGAGGTCCGCGGGGCGAACGAGCACAACCTCGACGACCTCGACGTCGCCATCCCGCGCGAGTCGCTCACCGTCGTCACCGGGCTGTCCGGGTCCGGGAAGTCCTCGCTCGCGTTCGAGACCATCTACGCAGAGGGACAGCGGCGGTACATCGAGTCGCTGTCCGCCTACGCGCGCAACTTCCTCGGGCAGATGGACAAGCCCCAGGTGGAGTCGGTCGAGGGGCTCTCCCCCGCCATCTCCATCGATCAGAAGAACGCGGCGAACAATCCCCGCTCGACGGTCGGGACGGTCACCGAACTCCACGACTACCTGCGCCTGCTCTACGCCCGGGTCGGCACCCCCCACTGCCCGGAGTGCGGGCGAGAGGTCGGCGAGCAGTCGGCCCAGCAGATGGTCGATCGCGTCCTCTCCCTGCCCGAGGGGACGAGGGCGAAGATCGCCGCCCCGATCGTCCGTGACCAGAAGGGGGCCTTCGCGGACACCTTCGACGACCTCGTGAGCGAGGGGTACTCCCGGGTGGCAGTCGACGGCGAGACCTACGACCTCGCCACCGAGCGACCCGACCTCGACGAGAACTACGACCACACGATCGACGTGATCGTCGACCGCGTCACGATCGACCCCGACGCCCGGTCACGCATCACCGACAGCGTCGAGACCGCCCTCGAGGAGGCCGACGGCGTCCTCAAGGTCCTGCTCCCCGACCCGCCGGCGGACGCGGACCTGGGTGCGGAGGCGCGATCGACCGGCGATCTGGCCGACGACGGGGAGCGCGAGGAGATGGCCATCGAGTTCTCGGAGGAGTTGGCCTGCGTCCACTGCGGCATCGACCTCCCCGAGATCGAGACACGGTCGTTCTCGTTCAACAGCCCGCACGGCGCCTGTCCGGAGTGCGAGGGCATCGGCGAGACCAAGGAGGTGAGCGAGGACCTGGTGGTCCAGGACCCCGAGAAACCGCTCAAGGACGTCTTCGAGCCCTGGAGCTACAACCGGTCGTACTACCGCAACATGCTCGACAACGTCGCCGAGCACTTCGACGTGAGCGTCGAGACGCCATTCGCGGACCTGGACGACGACGTCCGTGAGGCCTTCCTCTGGGGGACCGAGGAGGCGGTCCACTTCGAGCGGCAGACCAAAAACGGCGTCCGTCACAAGACCGAGCCCTTCGAGGGCGTCATCCCGAACCTCGAGCGCCGATACGGCGAGACGGACTCCGATCGGGTGCGCGAGCACATCGAGGACTACATGTCCGTCACCACCTGTCCGGTCTGTGAGGGCACGCGGCTGAAGGCCGAGAGCCGGGCGGTCCTCGTCGACGGGACCCCCATCACCGAGGTCAACCGGATGAGCATCGCCGACGCCCTCGAGCACTTCGAGGGCATGGAGTCCACCCTCTCCGAGCGGGACCGCACGATCGCCGAGGAGATCTTAAAGGAGATCCGCGCCCGACTCGGGTTCATGGTCGAGGTGGGACTCGATTACCTCACCCTCGACCGGGAGGCCTCGACGCTCTCCGGGGGAGAGAGCCAGCGCATCCGGCTGGCCACCCAGATCGGGTCCGGCCTGGTGGGCGTCCTCTACGTCCTCGACGAGCCCTCGATCGGCCTGCACCAGCGGGACAACGACAAGCTCCTGAACACCCTGGAGGACCTCCGTGACCTCGGCAACACCCTGATCGTCGTCGAACACGACGAGGAGACGATGCACCGGGCCGACGAGATCGTCGACCTCGGTCCCGGACCCGGTCGGCACGGCGGCGAGGTCGTCGCCCAGGGGGACGTCGCTGACCTGATGGCCGCCGAGGAGTCGGTGACCGGCGACTACCTCGCGGGCCGCGAGGAGATCCCCGTCCCGTCCGAGCGTCGGGAGTGGGAGGAGACGCTCACGATCCGGGGCGCCCGCCAGCACAACCTCGCCGACGTGGACGTCGAGATCCCGATCGGCGCGTTCACCGCGATCACGGGCGTCTCCGGCTCGGGGAAGTCGACCCTGATGCACGACGTCCTCTACGAGGGGCTGGCCCGCCAGATGAACGACAACACGTCCGTCGATCCCGGCGACCACGACGAGATCGCGGGGACCGAGCACGTCGAGTCCGTCCGGCTCATCGACCAGTCGCCCATCGGTCGCACCCCGCGATCGAACCCGGCGACCTACACCGGCGTCTTCGATTACATCCGGGAGCGCTTCGCCGAGACGAAACTCGCCCAGCAGCGCGGGTACGAGAAGGGCCGCTTCTCCTTCAACGTGAAGGGCGGGCGCTGTGAGGCCTGCGGCGGCCAGGGCACCGTCACCATCGACATGAACTTCCTCTCGGACGTCCACGTGCCCTGCGAGGAGTGCGGCGGCGATCGGTACAACGACGAGACGCTCGACGTCACCCTCAAGGGCAAGACCATCGCCGACGTCCTCGAGATGACCGTCGAGGAGGCCCACGACTTCTTCGAGTCCGACGGGCGCATCCGGCGACGCCTCGAGTTGCTGCGCGACGTGGGACTGGGCTACATGAAACTCGGCCAGCCCTCGACGACCCTCTCGGGCGGCGAGGCCCAGCGCGTGAAACTCGCCGAGGAACTCGGCAAGAAGGACGCCGGCGATACCCTCTACCTCCTCGACGAGCCGACGACCGGCCTGCACAAGGCCGACGAGCGCAAACTCGTCGAGGTCCTCCAGCGCCTCACCGATCGGGGGAACACCGTCGCCGTCATCGAGCACGAACTCGACCTGGTGAAGAACGCCGACCACGTCGTGGACCTCGGCCCGGAGGGCGGCGAGCGCGGCGGCGAGGTCGTGGCGACGGGCACCCCCGAGGAGGTCGCCCGTCGCGACGAGTCACACACGGGCCGCTACCTCCGGGACAAACTCCCCGCGGTCGACGCAGAGGGGCCACGGAACGACCGCGAGCGCGTCGCGGCGAGCGGGGACTGACCCCCGACGGGTCACCCAGACGGCGATCGACCCCGGGTCGCGGTCGACAGGGCGGAACTGACTTCCGCGATCCCGCCGATCCGACGACGGCGTCGATTCCGAGCGCTGTCGGACAGTACAATCCTGTGCGACGAAGGTCATACTTATGCATCTGGAACGCGCCGCTCCGCACATGGCAAGCGGCGATTTCGGCTCCTACGGCGGTCGACACGTTCCGGACCAACTCGAGGACGCCCTCGAGCAACTCGCGGCCGGTTACGACGAGGTGGCGGGGACCGAGGAGTTCGCAGCGGAGTTCCACGCCCTCCTCGAGGACTACGCGGGACGCCCCACCCCGCTCTATCACGCCGAGAACCTGAGCGAGCGGTACGGCGCCGACGTCTACCTCAAGCGGGAGGACCTCCTCCACGGGGGCGCCCACAAGATCAACAACACGCTCGGCCAGGGCCTCCTGGCCGCGAAGGCGGGCAAGGACCGCCTCATCGCCGAGACGGGGGCGGGCCAGCACGGGGTCGCGACCGCGATGGTCGGGGCGCTCTTCGACCTCGACACGGAGATCTACATGGGCGAGAAGGACGTCGCCCGCCAGGAGATGAACGTCTTCCGCATGCGCCTGATGGGGGCGACGGTCACCGAGGTCAGCCAGGGCGAGGGCGGCCTCGCGGATGCGGTCGACGTGGCCTTAGAGGACCTGGCGGCGAACATCGAGGACACCCACTACCTCGTCGGTTCGGTCGTCGGACCGGACCCCTTCCCGCGGATGGTCCGGGACTTCCAGAGCGTCATCGGCACCGAGGCGCGCTCGCAGTTCCAGGAACGTACCGGCTCCCTCCCGGACGCGGCGGTCGCCTGCGTCGGTGGCGGGTCGAACGCCATGGGGCTCTTTCACGCCTTCCGCGACGACGAGGACGTCGACTTCTTCGGCGCGGAGGGGGGCGGCGAGGGCGGGGACTCCACGCGACACGCCGCCCCGCTGGCGGCGGGCGAGGACGACGTGCTCCACGGCATGAAGACCCGCGTCATCGGGGACGACGTCGAGGTCCACTCGGTCTCCGCGGGCCTCGACTATCCCGGCGTCGGACCCGAGCACGCCATGTTCCGGGAACTCGGGCGGGCGGAGTACACCGCGATCACCGACGACGAGGCCCTCGACGCGTTTCGCGAGCTGAGCGAGGCCGAGGGCATCATCCCGGCCCTGGAGTCCAGTCACGCCATCGCCCGGGCGAAGCAACTCGCCCGGCGCGAGGAGTACGACACGCTGCTCGTGAACCTCTCCGGGCGGGGCGATAAGGACATGGACCAGGCCGCGGAGTTCTTCGACCTGTAGGCCCAGGAGCCCTTCGACCTGTCGACCCCACGCTTATCGTCCGCGGCGCCGACGATCGCCCATGCGCCGCCTCTACGTCGCGACCGCGGACCGCGTGCTCGCCGCCGACGACCGCGAGGGCTGGTCCGCGTCGACCGTCTTTCGCGGCACCGAGACGACCGCCCTGTCCCTCCACCCCGCAGCGCCGACTCGCCCGTTCCTGGGAACGACGGAGGGTCTCTACCGGAGCGCGGACGCCGGCGAGACCTGGACCCGACTCGACGTGGGAGCCTTCGAGCACGCCCACGTGACCGCCGTCGCGATCGCTCCCGGCGATCCGGACGTCGTGTACGCGGGGACCGAACCCAGTCGGGTCTATCGGTCGGCGGACGGCGGCGACACCTGGCAGCACCGCGACGGGCTCCGCGACCTGCCGTCGGCGGACGAGTGGTCGTTCCCGCCCCGGCCCGACACCCACCACGTCAGGTGGATCGAGGTCGACCCCCGCGATGTCGGGCGCATCCACGTCGCGATCGAGGCGGGAGCACTCATTCGATCCTCCGACGGCGGCCGGACCTGGCGGGATCGCGTCGAGGGCGCCAGGCGGGACGTCCACTCGATGGCGACCCACCCGGACCGGCCGGGCCACGTCTGGTGTGCGGCGGGAGACGGCTACGCCGAGAGCGACGACGGCGGTGACACCTGGTACTCCCCCGACGCGGGCCTCGGCGACGAGTACTGCTGGAGCGTCGCCGTCGATCCGGGTGACCCCGAGACGGCGGTGCTGTCTGCGGCCGCTGGCCCTCGCGCTGCCCATCGATCCGCCAGCGCGGACTCGACGGTCCACCGCCGATCGGGAGACGGCGGGTGGCGCCCGGTCGATGGCCTCCCGACCGGGGAGGGGGTCCTCCGGTACGTACTCGCGCCGGGGGTCGCCCCGGGGACGTTCTACGCGGCCTCGAACACCGGCCTCTTCGGCAGCGACGACGGGGGCGTCTCCTGGGACCCGCTCCCTGTCGAGTGGCCAGCGGACCTCGACGCGCGGACCGTCGCGGGCCTCGCGGTCGCCGCTCGGTGAGCACAACCGGTTTGGTCCCCCCGCGTCTACGGGGGAGCGATGTACGACTTCGTCGTGGTCGGCGTCGGCCCGCCCGGTGCACGCTTCGCCCGTCGGGCCGCCGAGGAGGGACACGACGTGCTCGCCCTCGAGCGCGGCCGCGTGGGCCGCCCCCTGGCCTGCTCGGGTCACGTCAGCCGGGACCTCTGGGAGTACCTCCCCGCCGCGGCCCGCTCGGACCTCCTGCAGAACGAGGTCTACGGGGCCCGCTTTCACCCCGGCGGCGCCGAGACGAACCCCTATCGCTTCTACCGCGGCGACCCCGTCTCGAACGTGATCGACCGGGTCGGTCTCGACCGGCGACTGGCGGACCTGGCACGCGAGGCCGGCGCGGACGTCCGGGAGCACCACACCGTCCTCGACGTCACGGAGGCGTCGGATCGCGCCGTCCTCTCGGTTCGCACGCCCTCGGGCACCGAGACCGTGGAGGCCTCGATCGTGGTCGGTGCCGACGGTCCCCGGTCGCGCGTGCGCCGGTCGGTATCGCTGCCCGACCCGGCGGAGCTCCTGGGTGGGGTGCTGGGATTCGATCCGGCCCCCGACGCCGGTGACTTCGTGGACGTCCACCTGACGGTCCCGTCGTTCTTCTCCTGGCGCATTCCCCGCGGCGAGGCGGGCGTCGAGTACGGACTCGCCGCCCCGCCGGACTCCGACCTCGCGGCAGGGTTCGCGGACCTCGTGGCCGACTACGGTGCGAGCGTCGAGCGACGGCACGCCGGCGCCATCCCGATCGGCCCCCCGGAGACGGTGACCGGCGATCGAACCCTGCTCGTCGGGGACGCCGCGGGCCAAACGAAGCCCTTCACCGGCGGCGGCATCCTCTACGGCCTCCGCGCGGCCGACGCGGCGGCCCGCACCGTCGATCCGGACGACCCGGCGACCCTCGGTGACTACGAGTCGGCCTGGCGGGCGGACCTCGGCCGGGAGATCCGCCTCGGCTCGCTCCTCCGTCGCGGCTACGACGCCCCACGACCGATCCAGCGGGCGGGCCTCTCGCTGCTCGAGGGAGAGATCGGCGTCCACATGGACGAACCGACGAGCCTCTTCTCTCGAGAGCAACTGGCGGCCCTGTTTCGGTAGCTACAGGCCGAGACGATCGAGGACGCCGTCGACCAGCCCCGACTCCTCGGCCACGGACTCCTCCGTGGTCACCCGATCGTCGACTTTGATCACCGTTCGCTCGCCGCTCTCCTCTGCGTGGATCAGTCCGTCCTCCTTGAGGGCCCCGAGGGCCGACTCGATGTCGTCGATGCCGGCGTCGACGTGCGAGCGCACCTCGAAGACCGTCATTCCCTCGTCGCCCCGGTCGGCGAGCGCCTCGAGGATCGCGACCTCGAGTGCGTCCCGGTCCCGGAACTCCGACCGCACGTGCATACCCGATCGATAGGCAGCGCAGCCCTAAAGCCGTACCCCCGAGCGGTACCCTTTTGCGCGTGCACCCGAAAGCCACCCGTGAATGGGTCTGAGGTGCTCGCTTCTGGGACACGACTACGGGGACGTCGTGATCGAACGGGACCGGGACGAACGCGGGGACGAGGTCGTCGTGACCGAGCGGGAGGTGCGCGAGTGTGAACGGTGCGGTGCCGAGACGGTCCGCTCCGAGAACACCGAGGTCCGACGGAAGAGTCAGTCGGTGGACGACGCGGCCGAGACCCCGGACGAGGACGACCCCGCCGCCCCGGCAGCCGACCCCGCCGAGGAAACGGGGACCGACGACGAGGGCGCCGACACCGAGCACGCGCCGGAGACCGTCGATCAGGAGGCCGGCGGAGACGACGCGATCATCATCGACGCCGAGTCGGACGCACCCGTCGACGAGGAGACGACCGAATCCGGAGCGGAGACGGCGGACGCCACGGGAGAGTCCGAGACGCCGAAAGCGGATCCGACCGCCACCGAGGCCGCCTCGACGGAGTCCCCATCCGCGTCGGGTGACGACCAGGGAGCGGTCGGCACGGAGGAGCCATCGGACGACGCCGAGTTCATCGACGACCCGTCCGCCGAGACCGAGACGGCCGACGTCGCCCCCTCCGAACCAGGATCCGCCGACGCCTCGCACACCGAGACCGGATCCGTCGACGCCTCGAACGCCCAGAATGCGTCGGCCGACCCGACCGCTCCCGAGGACAGCCCGTCCCGACGAGACGCTGCAAGCACCGATGTGCCGGACGAGCCCCGCCCCTCCCGCGAGGACCAGCACGCCGACGCACCCGACGGACACGCCGCCGGCACGGAACCCGCCGACGATCCCGGATCCACCGTCGATCCCCGCGAGGGAGGACGTCCGTCCGGCGACGAGCGCGGGTCCACGGACGCGACCGAAGGGCCCGGTCCCTCGACCCGCCACTCGGAGGACGCCCCGAGCGGCGGTGAGACCCCGTCCACGGCGGGTGAATCGGACCGATCCACCGTCGAAGACGAACGATCCCCTGCCGAAGGCGAACGATCCCCTGCCGAAGACGATCGGTCTCCAGCACGAGACGATCGGTCCCGGTCCCGTGCGGCGAGCGACGATCGGCGTCCGCCGGAGGACACTCGTGATCGGGACGCGAGGACGGGGGCCGGGACCGACGACTCGCCCACGGACGACGCGAGCGAGTTCCAGTTCGGCCACGCGAGAGACCGCGACGAGGCCCCACCCGACGTCTCGTCGGGGATCGCGAGCGCGGGATCCGTCGACACGACCGGACCCGTCGACAGCAGCCCCGAGGGCGTCCTCTCCTGTCCCGCCTGCGACTTCGCGGTTCCCGTCGCTCGATCCTCGAATCGAGCGGGCGACATCTGCCCCGAGTGTCACGCCGGATACCTGACCGAGGAGCACTGAGTCGGGGCCCGGACCGGTACGAAGGGGTTATACTCCTCCCCCTGCTTCCCCGGTGCATGAAGCAGTACAAGATGCGCCGCGGGGAGTACCTCGACGAACGCGTCCCGGACCTCCAGGCGACGGTCGAGGAGTACTTCGGTCCCGTCACCGGGACCGAGGAGCGCGACGGCGTCGAGATGATGGTCGTCGAGGAGCCGGACAATCCCGTCTTCGAGCGCGTCTTGGTCGGTGCCGCCTCCTATGGCTCCAAGAAGGACAAACTCGCGGTGCACTTCGAGGAGCGTCCCGCAGAGGAGGTCATCGCGGCGGGCGAGGCGGACGCCGCGGCCGACGCGGTCGACCGAAAGAACGATTTCCTCCTCGAGGTGACGGGCCGGGACGCAAAGTCGCGCCGCGACTCGATGAAGCGAGACGTCGAGGACGACGAGACGCCCGACGACGTCTGAGTCCGTCCGGAACGGGCCCGGTCACCGATTCAGCTTCTCGCGTGCGATCCCCACGCCGCTCGGGGCCACGATGATCTGATCGTCCCCCTTCTGGACGATGTCGCCGCCGACCTCCTTTGCGGTCTGACGCAGTTCGTCGATGACGTGCTCCGTGGTCGAGTCCTCGGTCCGCAGTCGGGTCACGTCGGCGATCACGATGTCGCCGTCGTAGACGGCGTCCTTGATCGCGATGACGTCCTCCTGGCCGTCGATCTCTGCGATGTGTATCTGCAGGCGGGCCTCGGTCTGCGTGTCGACGTCGTCGAGGTCCAGTTCGACGTAGTCCTCGGTCGATCGCGAGTTCCCCCCGAGGATGCGATCCATGAATCCCATGGGGAGAGAAGCCGCCGCCGCGATCATAGTTCTTGCCCTCCAGGGCCGTCAGACGCCCGTCGTCCGCCCCGATCAGGCCTCGAACTCGTAGAGGTCGTCGCCGACGTGGTGGAGCGACTCGACCACCTTGCCGGATTCGCCGACCATGTCCTCGCCGTTCGTCAGGGCCCGGCCGATCGCGAGGGCCTTCCCGTGGGTCTCCTCCTCGATCACCACGAGGTCGCCGGCCTCGATGGACGGATCGGCCTCCACGATGCCGGGTCGCATCACGTCGGCCCCGTCGCTCACGAACGAGATGGCCCCCGCGTCCACGGTCACCACGTGGCGCTCCGGTTCGGCCACGTTCGCCCCCTTGACCGTCACGAAGGGATCGCCCTCCGGGTACCAGACGAGCGGTTCCCCGTCGATCAGGACGAGGTCGAAGTCCTCGTCGGCGAACTCCACCAGTTCGTAGGTCTCCGCCGACAGTTCGACGCCCAGGTCCCCCGTGAGCATCTCGTGTAGCGCGTCGACCTGGTCGCTCCGGAGGTGATGGCGGGTGGCGATATTCATGTCCGATGCGTCGGGACCTCCGTGCATAAATGATCCGTTCGCGCCCAGTTCGAACGTGGCAGTCGACCCGTCCAAATCGCCGACGGACCCAACGGACACCCGTCGTGCCGATCATGGACGGGGCCGGGATCTCGAACCTCTGGCTGGGGTCGCTCTCCGTGGGGATCCTCGCGCCGGTCACCGGATTCGAGTATCGGGAGTTCCTCCGGTACGTGGGCGCGATCACCGCACTGATGTCGGTCGTCCTCGCGATTCTCCTGGTGGCGTTCTGAGAGGGTGCCGACGAGGACGACCCGTCGGCGAACACCTAAGTGCCCCCGTGTGGAAGCAATTCGCATGGTGGACGCCCTGGCCGCGGGCCAGGTCACCTGCATCGCCTGCGGCGAGACGGTGGCGCGGGAGGCCGCCCGCGAGTACGACAAGCACGGGGATCGATGGGACCGGGAGGACAAGACCTTCGAGTACCTCTGCAAGCCCTGCTTCCGCGGCCTGAGCAAGCAGCCACGCGACGGTCTGGAGACCCTGCTCGTCTCGATCGGGGCCGGACGGGTCTCCGACCGGGAGTTCCTCGGTCGCTTCGCCGACCGCGTGGCCGACGAGGAACGCCATCGCTCGGAGTGAGACGTCGATACCACTAACTGCCTCTCCCGACTACACGTGGATATGTCGAAGGACGCCCAGGCGGAGGCCGGAACCGTCGAGGCCCAGGGGCCGGTCGAGGTCGAGGCCGACCTCGCGCGGCGACTCGAGAACAAACGCGAGGACCTCTTCGAGAAGTTCGAGATCTCGGATGGCTTCCCCGAGGAGGTCATCGCGGAGGCCGAGCGGGCGACCGAGGACGTCGAGGGGGACATCGCCGAGGAACTCGAGACCAGGGCGGACCTGCGTGACATGACAACCTGGACGACCGACCCGATCGACGCCCAGGACTTCGACGACGCGCTCTCGATCGAGGAGCGCGAGGACGAGTTCGTCCTCTGGGTCCACATCGCCGACGTCACCCACTACGTCACGCCCGAGACGACGATGTGGGACGAGGCCCTCCGCCGGGGGAATACGGTCTACCTCCCGGGCTACACGGTCCACATGCTTCCGCCGACGCTCGCGGAGACGGTCTGCTCGCTCGTCCCCGAGGAGGAGCGACTCGCTCACACCGTCGAGATGCACCTCGAGAAGGACACCCTCTCCTTCGAGACGATCGAGATCTACAAGTCCGTCATCGAGAGCGACGCCCGCCTCACCTACTCCGAGGCCGAAGACCGCCTCGAGGATCCCGAGGCCCCGCTCCACGAGGAGATATCGCTCGTCTGGAAACTCGCCGATCGGATGCACGAGCAGCGCAAGGAGGACGGCTCTCTCGTCCTCAACCCGCGCCGCGACCGGGCGCACACGATCATCGAGGAGTCGATGCTCAAGGCGAACAAGGCGGTGACCCACGAGTTGATGTGGAACCGCGGCGTCGAGGCCGTCTATCGGGTCCATCCCCAGCCCTCCCCGGACGAGTGGGACGAGGCCCTCCGCGAGATCCAGGACCTGGAGGGGGTCTCGATCCCGGGCGACTCCTGGGACGACCCCCGGAAGGCGGTCAACGCGACCCTGGAGCAGGCACCGGAGCGTCAACTCGGCAAGATCCAGTGGGCCGTGATGAAGGTCATGCCCCGGGCGAAGTACATGAACGACCCCTTCGGCGGTCACCACGCCCTCAACTTCGAGATCTACGGGCACTTCACGAGCCCCATCCGACGCATGTCCGATCTCATCAACCACTGGATCGTCTACCAGAACGACGTTCCCGAGAACCTGATCGAACTCTGCGATCGGGCGAGCGACCGCCAGAAGGCGGGCGAACAGGCCGAGCGCGAGTACCGAAACTTCCTCGAGGAGGTCGGCCTCGATCCTGACGCCGTGAACAACCGGGGGATCGAGGTCGTCGACGAGTGAGGACCGCACCGCTGGAACGGGCCGCCTTCAGAACAGCGTCTGCACGTCGTACTCCTCGCCCGTCGCCAGGAACAACACGTCCTCGAGCACGGTGGCGAGTTCGGGGAGCACGCGAATCAGTCCCAGCGTCAGTGCGACGAGGGCCACCACCGAGAGCGACTGGGCCAGCACGCGGTCCGCGATCAGGTAGGACACCATGTTCGGGTTCTGCGTCCCGAAGAGCAGGTAGACGGGCCGCTTGTAGGCCGCGAACCACTGCAGGCCGTGGGCGAGCGCGATGAACCCGACCCGCACGAGGTTGAGGCCGTAGATCACCGGGACCGCGATCGCGACGCCCCCGAGTCGTCGACGGATCGGCGCGTCGAGGGCGAGGAGCAGCCCCGTCACCGTGGCTGCACTCCCGATGCCCGTACAGGCGAGCACCACCGTCGTCATGAAGACGTGGCCGTCGGCCGCGACGAACTTGAAGGAGCTGCGATAGCCCTGCGGCCCCGTCACGACGGTCGGATCGAAGCCCACCGCGGTGAGCAGGAGTTCGGTGTGCCTGGCCACCATCTCGATGAGCAGTCGCTGCAGGGTCGGCACCATCATGAAGGGGAGGTAGAGGACTCCCATGATCGCGATCGCACGGGTCATCGTCTCGAAGGATCGCCGCTCGGTGCCGATCAGGTAGGCCACGTAGACCGACGCGGGCACCGCGACGGCGCTCAACGCGCCCTCGATCGGGCTCTGCTGGGTGATCCAGAAGTGAGGCACCAACAGCGCCCAGAACGCGGCGAACGCAGTCCAGGCGGCGACGGCGAGCCATCGTCCGATCGGTTCGACGTCTCGGCGCTGAAGCACGGCGCCGGTGGCGAACCCGGCGATGACGATCCAGGCGAGCACGTCGGTCAGTGCCGACATCGATTCTCACTGTGCGCCTCGCGTAAATAGGGATGACGGTCCCGGCTAGCGGGCCAGTCGTCTGAGGCCGACGAATCCGTAGAGGACCGCGAGCCCACCCAGTCCCACGACGATGGTGGTCGCCCGCGTTCTGATGAACTGCGGCACGTCGCGCGTCACGAACGTCGCCGCCCGCTCCGAGACGGACCGGACGGTCTCCCCGGTCGACGTGGCGGGCGGTCGCGTCGTCGGGGCGATCGCGGTCGTCGTCTCCGTCGCGTCGACCGTCTCTCCCGTGCCGCCGCTGGCACTGCCTCCGCCACCGCCGGCCCCCGGTGGCGCCCCCGTGGTCCTCGATGGTGCGGCCTCGACCTCGAGGACCGCTTCCCGGACGGTGCCGGTTCTGACCGCCGTGAGTCGATCGCCGTTCGCGGAGGCGACGACGGTGTAGGTGGTCCCGGGCGACACCGATGAGAGGTCGACTTCGGTCTCGAAGGTCCCGTCCGCGTCCACCCGGGTCGTCGTGGTCGCGGTGACCGTCTCGTTCCCGCCCTCGGCGGTCAGGTCGACCGTGACGACCGTCCCGGGAGCCACGTTCGTCTCGCCCGCGATCCGCGCGTCGGCGGTGGCGGTGAGATTCAGCGTCCCGCCCTCGACCCCCTCGAAGCGGCCCGTCGGTCGAACGAACGCGAGCGTCGCATTCGCTCGCTCCCGGCCGGTGATTTCTCCGGTCGAGCCGGACAGCGCCGACGACCCCTCGGCAACCGTGAACGTCGCTTCGAAGGCGTCGCCCGCCTCGAGGGCGAACGGACCGCCACTCGAGGGGAAGACCCGGTACCGGCGATCCTCCCGGAAGTCGACCACGCCGGTCGCGTTCGAGACGTTGAGTCGCCGAGCGGGCCGGTTCGGGGGCGGATTCCGTCCCGCGACAGAGAGCGAGACCCCCGCCCGTTCGGCCGTCCGGGAGCCACGCCGCAGGTCGGTCGACGGGCCGAGAATCCCGTCGAGACCCGACGCGTTGATCGCGACGATCGCCTGATCGCCGATCGCGATCGTCTTTCGCCGCGTCGTCCAGTTCGCGATGTCCGCCGGGGTGTCGAGTGTCACGCCTGCGGGGGCGACGAGGGTGTACACCCCGTTGGTCCGTCGCGGCCCCAGACTGAGGAGCGCGAGGTCGGTCACCTCGCCGTCGACGGAGACCGTCAAGGGGTACTCGCCCGTCTCCAGCGGGTGGGAGAGGCCCTGCCCGCGGGGCAGCGCTCGCGTTAGCCCCTGGACGGTGTCGTTCCGGGACGGACCCCGGTCCACCGGGCGGGCGAACTCCCGCCACGCGGCGATCCCGACGCCCGTGGCCTTCGTGCCCGCCACGTGGGTGTTGAAGCCGACCGTCACCCGACCGTCCTCGTCTCGGTCGACGACCCGGAGGGTCTCCCGGTAGTTGACCCGGTCGCCACCGATCGTGAGCGTCGCACGCGTCGCGTCGACGAGTCGCACCGCGAGACGGGCGACGTCGCCGACCTCCTCCTCGAAGACGTCGTCGACGAAGGTAACTCCCGGGTGGCCCTCCCGGATCGCGAGAGGGTCCGTGGCCGCCGTCGCGTTCGTCCCCAGGTCCGTCGCCTGGATCGAGAAGTTGCCGACCCGCGCGGCGAACGTCGTCGATCCGTTCCCCGCGTCGTCGAGGACCACCACGCGCTCCTCGATGACAGAGCGATTCGCGTCGCGGTCGAGCAGGACCACACGGACCGCTCTCCCCCCGGCGCTTCCGTTCACGGTCGCCCTGATCGGTCCGGCTACGTCCGTCGTGTTGGTTCGATTCGCCCGGACCTCGAGGGAGAGCGGTCGCACCGTCGCGCGGAGGGGGTCCACGGTCGCTCCGTCCCGTCCGAAGGTGATCCGGTACTCGCTCCCGTTCTCCGCGTCCGCCACGACGCCCGTCGTCAGGCTCCCCGGCCCGGTCGACCCGGCGAACAGGAACCGCTCGCTTCCGTTCGATCCCGCTCGCACCTCGACGGTGACGGCCCTGTCGTGGTGGGGGCGACCCGGTTCCGTGTCGTTCGCGAGCGCGACGAACCGCTCGCCCCGAAAGACGACGGCCTGCCCGCGACCTCGGTCATCGAGGCGTCCACTCGTCCGGGTCAGATCGAAGGTCTGTGACGGCACGGCCGCCCCCGACGCGACCGAGAGCGCTCCGGAGCGAACGGCCACCGACCCCACCGTCGTCGCCGGCCCCGCCACGTGCAACACGAGTCGGTCGTCGCCGTCGTCGTCCGCCAGTCCCGTCACCGGGATCGACCGGTCGAGAATCGAGGTCACGACGAAGTCGTCCGCCGACGCGGCCCCGCGCCCGAGGTCGTCGGTGAAGGCCAGTTCCACGGCGCTCTCCGTCCGCGTCTCCGCCCGCGGGTACGCGGTCGCGGTGGCCCCGATGTCGGCCGGGTCGGCGATCGTGTAGGGCCCCGCGCCGTCGAGACCGCCCAGCGGAGCCCCGTCCGCGAGGAAGAGTCCCCTGTCTCCCGCCTCGAAGGCACCGGTCACCCCGCCATCGCGGATCCCCGACACCGACAGGTCCAGGGTCCCACCGACGGGCGCGTCCGACGCGAGCGTCGCCTCGATCGCGAACCGCGTCCCCGCTCCGGTCGGTATCTCTGCGGAATCACGGGGCACGAGGGTCCAGGTGCCATCGCTCGCGGTCTCCGCTCGCGCGATTGCGGTGCCGTTCTGACGGAGCGTCACCGACTGAACTGCCGACGACGGGATCGACCCCTCGTTCTCGACGGTCAACGCCTGGAGTTCGTCGCC
>JBDGUE010000029.1:0-24776 GCA_042216045.1 Halanaeroarchaeum sp.
AGCCCTGAACTGCCCGGCCGACCTACCGCCCGGACGTCGATGGACGAGAAGACCGAGGAACTCCGCGACATCTTCATGTCGGTCAGCGACGACGCGTCGGTGACCGAGTCCCAGGACGAGACGCACGGCTCCCTCGTCGGGGACGGAGACGTCGAGGCGCGCCTCGCGGAGATCGTCGCGGACATGCGCGAGGCGGTGGGGTTCGAGACCTCGCTCACGGACGGGGAACTGGTGACGGTCGTCCGTGGCTTCTACGAGGGCGAGACGGACGCCGCCATCGCGGCGAGGCTCGCGGACGCGGACCCGGAGACGGTGGCCGAGGCCCGTCTCGACCTCCACCTCCTCAGGGACGCGGACGAGGGCGCACCGATCCCGCTCGAGGAGGTGCGGGCGGCCCTCGCGGACGCCTCCGTGGAGGCGGCGGCCGCGGACCTCGGTCTCGAGGCGGACGCGGTGGACTGGTACCGCCGGGTGCTCGCGACGCGCGAGGAGATCCGACGGGTGAACGATCGGTACCGCGACGCCTTCGAGGACCTCCTCGCGGATCGCGGCCTGGCCGAACGGATGACCCGCGACGCCCAGCAGACGGGACTCGCGGGGTCCCTCGAGGGCCAGGAGACGGACACCCAGCTCTGAGTTTACGTACGAAGACCGGACCAGCCGGTCGCGTGAGCGACCTCGTCCCCCTCTCGGATCTGGCCCTGGCCGCATTCTGTCCCCGACAGCTGTACTACGCCCGGCGCGGTGATCGAACGCCGCCGCCCGCTGCCGCGGCGGCCCGCGAGCTGGCCCACTCCTATCCCGCGCTCCTCGTCGCGAGCGACGCGGCGATTCGCACCCACGACGTCGCCCTCGAGCCGGCCGCCTACCGCGAGGCGCTCGCTTCGACCCGCGATCGCGTGCCGGACTGGGACGCCCTGGTCGATCCCCCGGAGACGGACGTCCTCCTGGAGGGTCGCGAGGTGATCGGGCGTCTCGACAAGGTCATCGACGACCCGCTCGCCCCCGTGCTCGTCTCGCCGGGAACGCCGCCCGAGACCGGCGTGTGGCGCCCTCAGTCGGTCCGGGCCGTCGGGGCCGCAGCGGCGCTCGCCTGGCGCGAGGGCAGCGCCGTCGAGACGGCGTTCGTCGAGTACCCCAGACACGGGGTCATTCGCCGCCTCTCGATCGGGACGCGTCGGCGTGCCGCCTACCGGCGAACGCTGCGCACCGTCCAGGAGATGGCGGGGCCGCCGCCGCGACGGCGGGACCGGGAGCGGTGTGAGAGCTGTGAGTACGCGGCGGAGTGCGGGGTTCGCACACGGTCGCTGCGCTCGCTGCTCGCTCAGCGGTGAGCCGCGAGCCACTCCCGGATCGCGTCGGCGTCCCGGCCCTCGCGGTGGACGGTCCCCCGTCCCACGTCGACGACCGTGCTCGCGGTCCCCGGGGTCTGCCCGCCGTCGAGGACCACCGACGCCGCCTCGCGGATCGCGTCGTCCAGGTTCGCGGGGTCGGTCACGCTCGGGTTCCCGCTCACGTTCGCGCTCGTGGCGGTGACGGGACCGGCCCGCTCGGCGAGCCGCCGCGCAAGGTCGTGATCGGGCACGCGCACGCCGACCCGCTCCCGCCCCCCGGTCAGCGCGTCGGGGACCGCCGGTCGCTTCCGGAGGACCACCGTGACCGGGCCCGGCAGGAACGTCTCCATGAACTGCCGCTCGCGCTGGTCGGTCTCGACGTACTCGAGGGCGGTCTCCACGGACGGGACGGCGAGGGAGATCGGATTCGATCGCGGTCGCCCCTTCGCCGCGAAGACCCGATCGACGGCGTCCGCGTCGAGTGCGTCCGCTCCGAGGCCGTAGACGGTCTCGGTCGGGTAGACGACCAGTTCGCCCGCCCGGAGGGCCGCGACGGCGCGATCGAGATCGGTCATGGTCCGGGTCAGGAACTCCGCGAGGAAAGCTCTGCTGACCGAGCGGCACCGACGAGGAAACCCTTAATTCCCGGGGACGGGAAGGTGTGATAGCAAATGGGCATATCAGCGCTGCTCCCCGCCGCGATGGTCGTCGGCGTCGAGATCCCGACGCGGCTCGTCACCGTCGGTGGCGTGGTGGCCATCGGGGTCCTCATGATGCTCTCGGCGTTCTTCTCCTCCTCGGAGATCGCCATGTTCTCGATCGCCAACCACCGCGTCGAGCGCCTCGCCGAGGAGGGCTACCCCGGGGGCGAGATCGTCGCACGGCTCAAAGAGGACCCCCACCGCCTGCTCGTGACGATCCTGGTGGGCAACAACCTGGTCAACATCGCGATGTCCTCGATCGCGACCGGACTCCTCGGGTACTACCTCTCCCGGGGGCAGGCGGTCGTGGCGGCGACCTTCGGCATCACGGCGCTCGTGTTGCTCTTCGGGGAGAGCGGTCCGAAGTCCTACGCCGTCGAGAACACGGAGTCCTGGGCGCTCACCGTCGCCAGACCGCTCGCGTACTCGGAGAAGGCGCTCTATCCGCTGGTCGTCGTCTTCGATTACCTGACGCGGGCGGTCAACCGCGTGACCGGCGGGCGGGCGGCCATCGAGACCTCCTACGTCACCCGGTCGGAGATCCAGGACATGATCGAGACCGGCGAGCGCGAGGGGGTAATAGAGGAGGACGAACGGGAGATGCTCCAGCGCATCTTCCGGTTCAACAACACCATCGCGAAGGAGGTCATGACGCCCCGTCTCGACATGGACGCGGTCCCGCGGGACGCGAGCGTCGAGGAGGCCATCGAGGCCTGCACGCAGTCGGGCCACGAGCGCGTCCCCGTCTACGAGAACGACCTGGACAACGTCGTCGGCATCGTGCAGCTCCGGGACCTCGTTCGCGAGCACCACTACGGGGCGTCGGACGACGTCGCCCTCGAGGACATCCTCGAGCCCACACTCCACGTCCCAGAGAGCAAGAACGTCGACGAACTCCTCCAGGAGATGCAAGAGGAGCGCGTCCAGATGGTCATCGTCATCGACGAGTTCGGCACCACCGAGGGCCTGATCACGACCGAGGACCTCATCGAGGAGATCGTCGGCGAGATCATGGAGGGCGAGGAGGAACACCCCATCGATCGCATCGACGACCGGACCGTCCTCGTCCGCGGCGAGGTCAACATCGACCAGGTCAACGAGGTCCTGGACATCGAGTTGCCCGAGGGCGAGGAGTTCGAGACCATCGCCGGGTTCATCTTCAACCGGGCCGGTCGGCTGGTCGAGGAGGGCGAGTCGTTCACCTACGACGACGTCGAGTTGCGCGTCGAGCGCATCGAGAACACCCGCATCATGGAGGCCCGCGTCATAACCCACCCGCCCGAGGAGACCCCCGATCCCGAGACGGACGATGTCGAGAACCTCGAGTGACCGCCCGATCCGGGGAGCGACAACGCGAACCGCGGGATCACCCGATTCGGGAGAGCGACCGAAGCGGGCGATCACGCGAAGCGGAAGACGGCGACGCCGTAGCTCACGCCGAAGGCGAGCGCCAGGGACGCGACCCAGGCGGCGACGGTGTAGCCCATCTTCCGCCGACTGACCCCGCTCGCGCCCACGGCCATCCCGCTGCCGACGATCGAACTCACGACGATCTCGTTGAACGAGACGGGGATGCCGAAGAAGACGGCCACCTGGGCGATGACGAACGCGGGAATGAGCGCGGCGATCGAGCGATTCGGTCCGAGCGAGGAGTAGTCCTGGGAGACCGCCTTGATCATCCGGGTCGCACTCGTCCAGGAGCCCACCAGGAGTCCGAGACCCCCTCCCACCAGGACGGAGGTGACGGGCACCCGCCCACCAAGCAGGGGCAACAGCGGCCCGACCGCGAGGCCGACCTGACTGCCGCCGGCAGAGAAGGCGACCAGCGAGCCGAGGGCCACGAGAAACCGCCGCTTCGCCCCCGCTGGGCCCCGGGAGACGTCCCACCGGACCGCCGCGGCGATCGTCAGCGCGAGGGCCGCCGTCGCGAGGCCGACCACCACGATCCCGCCCTCCACGGAGGCGGCGGCGACCTGGGCGATCGATCGCTGGGTCCTGCCCGGGCCGAGCAGGGTGAACTTCACGTTCGCCAGGATCGCCCCGACGAGCGCGCCCAGGCCGGGAACGGTGAGCCGCTCCCGATCGCTGTGCTTGAGGGTCCGTGTGGTCGCGAACGCGAAGCCCCCGCCGACGAACGGCACCGCGATCCAGAGGGCCGCGATCTGCCGGTACTTGCCCCAGGCGGGATCGCCGCCGAGCGCCAGGCCGACGCCGACGACGGCGCCCGTGATGGTGAACGCCGTCGCGATCGGGTAGCCGGTGAAGACGCCGACGGCGACCAGGGACGCGCCGACGACGAGGACCACCGTCGCCGCGAGGGGGGTGAGCGCGACGCCGTGGATCAGTCCGGACCCGATCGCCTGGGAGACGTTCGCCCCCTGGAGGACCGCCCCCGCGAATCCGAGGATGCCGACGTAGAATCCGGCCCGCATCACCGAGATGGCGTTCGCCCCGACGGCCGGCGCGAACGGCGTCGAGCCGGTCGATCCGGCTCCGATGACCCAGGCGGTGAAGAGACTCGCTCCGGCGGCGACCGCGATCGTCGCGAGACCGGCACCGGTCATGTACGCGCCCTCGCCCCTGCCGGTAGTAAGCCTGACGGCTGGCGACTAGTTGCGCGTCGCCCGGGGGTCGGTCTCGTCCTCCTCGACGATCTCCTCTGGGACCTCCGCCCCCTCCGCGGCCGCGGCGCTCGCGACGTCCTTCTCGGTGTCGACGTGCCAGCGGTCGACGTCCTCCTCGTAGGAGAGGAGGTGTTCGCGGACCTTCTCCTTGCAGGCCTCGTCGTTGACGTTGACCTCGAAGACGAACTCCTCCTGGCTGCGAACCCGGTTTACGTTCGCCGAGATCAACTCGTTGTCGAAGTAGTACGGTGCGACCTGGGTCATGACCTTGCGGTAGACCGTGTCCTCGACCTTCCGCAGCGCCTTTCGGCTGGCGGTGTCGGCCGCTCGCGCCACGTAGTCGAGGGAGTCCTGCCACTTCTCGACGGCGCTTTCCGCGTCGTCCTCCTCTATGTGCTCGTAGGACTCCGTCAGGCGCTCGCCGGCGGTCTGGAGGTCCTCGTCTGCGGACTTGCCGGCCCGCTCGCCGCCCCCCTCGGTGACGGATGCCTGCTCTGCGGTCTTCTCGCTCACGTCCGTCTCGATGCGCTCGTGGACCTTCGGTCGCCACTCGGCCCACTCCTCGAAGGCCTCCGGATAGTCCTCGTGAGCGCCGGCGTCGCGCAAGGCCCGGGTGATCCGCTCGCCGTGCTCGACGACCTCCTCCCAGGTGCCGCGAGCGACGAATCCGGAAACCCGTTCTTCCATGCGTCGAGAGTAGCGACGGGACGGGTTTACGTCTTTCCGACTCAGCGGCCGTAGGTCAGGCGCGTCGCCCACTCGTCGAGGCGACGCTTGAGTCGGCCGAGCGCGGTCACGTGTCGCGAGACGGCCTGCATCTCGGACTCCTCGATCTCGATGCGCTCGCCGTCCCAGGGGTTGGTCCCCCGTCCCTCGGTGACGTCGACGGCGGTCGACATCGCACACCGACCACACGCCTCCGCGTCGTCATTGGTTCCCATGGGTGTCTCTGTCGGTGTACGGCGACCGGCCGGAAAACCCTTTCGCTAGGTGGCCCTCCAACGGATATTTAGCCCGGCACGTCGTTCCGACCGATATGCTCACCCACGGCCGGACGACGGCGGGAGGGCGCCGATGAGCGAACCCGCCGCCGAGGACGCCGATCCCGACCGGGCGGTCCCCGAGGACGTCCCCGACTGGGAGGACGAGTACCTCGACCGCGTCTCGGACCGACTCATGTTCAACTTCGACCTGGAGCGGGACGTCTCGGTCGGGGGTCGGCGCTTCGACATGGGGGGAACGATGCGGATCGAGAACGAGAAGCACTTCCTGCACCCGAAGCTCAACTACGGCAACCACGAGACCTACGAGTACCTGTACGCGCGACGCCAGGACGGCGTCACGGTGGCGGACCTCGAGGCGCTCGTCGAGGACGCCCACGACGTCGCCGAAGCCCGCGTCGAGCGGACGGACGACCACTTCAGCACGGACGTCACGTTCGTCCTCGTGGTGCCATCGATTTCCCCGGACGTCGCCGAGTTCGTCGAGACCTACTCCGGTCGCGTCCTCCTCCGCTACGGGTTCCACGGCCACTACGAGATCAACCTCGTCGTCGTCGCGCCCGAGGAGCGGTCGGTCGCCCACAGCGAGAACGCCGACGTCTGGCGCGCGTTCCGGACCTGGGAGCCCATCGAGGAGGACGAGGAGCCGGGACTGCTCGGTCGGATCGCTCGCCGCATTCCGATCTAGTTCTCGAAAAAAAAAAAGCGGTCGGGCGTCGCGCCCGTCAGTCCTCGGTCGTGCCGCCGTCTGTGGCGACGCCGGCCGTCTCACGGGCCGACGAGATGTTCCGATACCCCATCACCAGCAGCGAGACGGCCAGGTAGATCAGGACCAGCCCGATGACCACCTGGACGGCGATGGAGACCGGCGAGCCCGGGAGCGACCCGGTGCCGAACACGATCGGCTGGATCAGCTTGCCCCAGAGGTTGATGTACACCTGGAGGTAGACCAGTGCCGACAGCGTGATGGCGAACATGAGCGCCATCGGTCCGCCGGTGCTGAGAAGCTGTTTGGACTCGTCCCAGTTGGCGAGCCAGACCGTGCCGGTGAGCAGGGCCAGCGCGGCGAGTAGCTGGTTCGCGCTGCCGAACAGCGGCCAGAGCATCCCCCAGGTCCCACTCGAGACGAGGAGGTAGGCGACGACGCTCTGGATGCCGGCGTTGACGTACTTGTTCGTCGCGTACTCCTCGACCGAACTCTCCGGCGTGCCGACGATCTCCTCGAGCATGTAGCGGCCGAGGCGGAGCGCGGTGTCCGTCGAGGTGAGCAGGAAGCTCACCATCACCAGCGCCATGAACGTCCCGCCGAAGGTGCGTGGGATGCCGACCGTGCTCAGGATGATCCCGCCGCCCGTCGCGAAGTTCGCGAGGGCGTCGGCGGCCGACGTGCCGGTGGTGATCCCGGCGACGCCCAGGGTCACGAGCGAGACCGTGGCGAGGAGCCCCTCGCCGAGCATGCCCCCGTAGCCGATCGTGCGCGCGTCGCTCTCCTTGTTGAGCTGTTTGGCCGTCGTCCCCGAGGAGACCAGCGAGTGGAACCCGGAGATCGTCCCACACGCGATGGTCACGAACAGGAGCGGGAACAGCGGCTTGGCGTACGAGCCCGCCATGAAGCCGTTCCAGGCGTGGATCTTGATCGCCAGGGTCTGTGGATCCGCGACCAGGAACGTGCCAACGATGACCGCGAGCAGCGTGCCGCCGACCCCCGTGTACAGGAGGAACGACGACAGGTAGTCACGCGGCTGGAGCAGCGTCCAGACCGGCAGTACGGACGCGACGAACGCGTACACGATGATGATCGGGATCCAAGTGTTCTGGGAGAGGGCGATCGGGTACTGCGTGCCCACCCAGACGCCCGCGAACACCAGAGCCACGAACGCGACCGTACCGGGGATTAACGGCAGGTCGAGCTGGTACAGGTAGATGCCGAACAGCAGGGCCAGCCCGATGTAGATCAGGCTCGCGGTCGCCGAACTCGGGTACGCCTTGAAGACGTAGGCGATGACGAATGCGAACACGGCGACGACCAGGATGATCGTCAGGAACGCGAACCAGAGCAACATGTCCTTCCCGCGGTCGCCCACGTACTGGCCGATGATGTACCCGATCGACTTCCCCTCGTGTCGGACGCTGCTCGACAGCGAGACGAAGTC
This sequence comes from Halanaeroarchaeum sp., assembly GCA_042216045.1. GTDB lineage: Archaea > Halobacteriota > Halobacteria > Halobacteriales > Halobacteriaceae > Halanaeroarchaeum. Next base: position 7,814 of record JBDGUE010000029.1, read on the forward strand.
GTGGACCGAGCCCATCAGTGGGTTCCCGATCGCGATCCAGAGGAACGCGGGAATCCACCCCCACCATACGCCGGCCGTGATGGGGCCCACGATCGGCGCCCCGCCGGCGATGCTCGAGTAGTGGTGACCGAGCAGAACCGGTTTTTTCGATGGTACGTACTCCTGTCCGTCCTCGTACTTGTGTGCCGGTGTCTCGTTCGCGTCGTCGAGTTCGACGAACTGGGCGAGGTATCGCCCGTACGCGACGTACGCGACCGAGAAGACCGCGAGCACCAGCACCACCAGCCATATTGCCTGCATGGTATGGAACCTCACGGCTCGCTTGGACCTGGCCCCACTTAAATATTTGTAGATAACGTTAATTACTGTCGGCATTCCGAAGTTACCCGCAGCTGTCCGAGAAAACGAATTAGCCCGCGCCCGATGCCGATTGCCCGCGATCCGACGGTCCGACAGCCACCGACGTTTCAGATGTCATACCGAAGTGCCCCTCGTCGCTCGCGCCGTCGGTCGGCCGTATTCGCCAATCGGCACTGATCTCCCATAATTGTTTGGGTGATTGACCGGCGGGACCGATGGGTCAGGCGGTCGCCGCTCGGCCCACCGCCACGTCGAGTTCCTCGGCGACGTCCTCGAGGAGGTCGTCTTTGACCTCCTCGACCCGCGTCTCGATGGTGGCCACGACCGGCTGCTCGAAGTCCGACCGGATCCGGTCGATGCGCTCGTGCTCGGTCGCCACGCGATCCCGGAGGTATGTCGTTCCCCGCCCCTCTTCGTCCGGGTCCGGCTCCGGGGTGACGCGGTTCACCACCAGCCCGTCGACGCCGATCTCCTGATCGGCGAGTTCCTCGATCGCCCGCGACGTCTCCCGGATGGAGAGCTCGTCCGGGTTCAAGACGAGGTAGAAGGCCGCGTTCTCCCGGAGGTTGTGCCCCGCGAATTCGAACTTCTCCTTGCGCTCGCGGAGGTGTTGGATGACGGGGTCCTCCTCCGCCTTGGCGCGGGCTTCCTCGTCGCCGATCGCGGCCATCTCGAACAGTTCGATGCTCTCCGAGCGCTTCTCGATCAGGCGGTCGATCCAGTCCTCGAGGAACGAGGGCATGGAGAGCAACCGCAGCGTCCCCCCGGTCGGGGAGGTATCGAAGATCACGCGGTCGAAGTCGCCCGCCTCGCGCATGACCTCGATGAAGCGGTCGAAGAGGGCGGCCTCGTGGGCGCCGGGGGTCTGGTGGGCCAACTCGATCTGCCGGTCAATCGCGTTCACGATCGAGGCGCTCACCTGATCTTCCATCCGGCGTTTGATCTCCATGAGGTGTTCTTCGACCTCCTCTTCGGGATCGATCTCCATCGCGTGGAGGTTCTCGACCCCCTCGACTGCGGCGGGGGAGTCATCGAACTGCTGATCGAAGACGTCCGTAGTGCTGTGGGCCGGGTCGGTCGAGACGAGCAGCGTCCGCAGGTCGGCCCGGGCGCACTTCAGTCCGTAGGCACTCGAGACGGTGGTCTTGCCGACGCCACCCTTGCCGCCGAAGAAGACGAATTTCTCCATGTTAGAAGTGGTACTGCTGGCCCTTGCGTTCGATCATCGTGTCCCGATCCCACATCCGTCGCTCGAAGGCCTCGAAGTCCTCGGCGACGTAGGGGAGCAACTCGACGGTGTAGTACGAGACCGGACTCGGGATCCCGAAGGCGTCCGCGAACATGCCGAAGAACAGCTCGTCTTCCGCGTCCTCGGCGGCCTTCTCGAGGTTCTCGGTCGCCGGGTGCTCGACCATCCCGTGCCAGAGGCCGTGGGCCCACTCCTCGGCGATCGCCCGGAGCTTCGCGAACTGCTCGTGGATCGTCATGGCTGTCGGTATTGTGCCCGGCGTACATAAGTTCGGGGGCAATTCCGTCGGCAGCCGTCGTACGACCCCCTCAGCAGGGCCGGGACGAATCCATCGCCAGGGTCAGAACGACTCCCACGACAGGAGCGGGACCACACCTTCGGCTGGGCCGAAACGACCCAGTCGGCCCGGCGGGACGACCGTCCGCGAGCGGGAACTCTCTAGCAGGCGCAGTCGTCGGGCGGTTGCCGCTCGAAGGTCATCGGCTCACCGCACTCCGGGCAGGTCGGTGGCGTGTCCCCCTCGGCGTCGATGTCCCTGATCCGGGTCCCGCAGTCGGTACACCAGTACGACCCCTCGGAGGTGGGTTCATCGGGCCCGTCGCGGTCGGGCCCCACCTCCTCGACGATGTCGGAGACGCTGTCGATGAGTCCCATGGCAAATGCTACCACGGTCAGTGGGATAGGGCTGTCCCTTCCGGCGGGTCAGACCGCTTCGTCGATGGCCGCGAGCGCCCGTCGCAGTTCCCCGCGGCGTTTCCAGGCGGCGATCCGATCGGTGATCGCGGAGAGCGGGAGTCCGAGGGCCACCGTGGATTCGAGGGTGATGGTCGACCCCGCGTCCTCCGGTGCGATCGAGAGCGTCGTTCGCATCGTCTCGAAGGGGCCCGCCCCACCGTGTTGCTCGTACTCGTAGCCGTCCTCGGTCTCGAGGAAGGTGAAGGCGACCTCCATGCCGCCGCCCCGCGCGATCACGTCGATCCCCGTCTCTTTCTCCCTGGTCTCGACGGGCGAGAACGTTCCCTCCGCGTCGACGATGGTCGCGGGATCGAGTGCGTCCAGGACCGCGTTCGGCGGCGCCCCGACGTGCCCCTCGACGGTCACCGTGCGCATGTCTTCCTCGAACGAGAGCGGCCACTTAGCCCTGCCGGGCGAGTAAGGGCAGGCTGATCGCCGTCAACACGATGATGCCCGCGATCACCCCGTAGAAGAGCCGCTCGAGGCGGAGCTGCGGATCGACTTCCGCCCGGGCCGCCGGACGCGCCGTGTACACGTACCGCCAGTAGGCCGCGACGACCGCGCCCAGGAAGAGGCCGACGCAGACCGCGAGGGCCGGACCGAGCGTGAGACCGTAGGCCCGCAGGTAGATCGGTCCCACGGAGAAAAAGAACAGGAAGGCGAATCCCGAGGTCACGATCCAGGGGACCGGATCGACCGGCGTGCCCTCCCGGTTCTCCATGTGGTGTGTCCACCTCCCACGGGAACTTCCCTCTACCGCTTCCCGTGGTCGGCACCTATTTTGGCCCCTGGGTCTCTCCTTCGCGTATGACCATCGAGGATCGCGGCGACGCCCAGGTCATCACGCACGCGCTCGCGAAGCACACCCTCTCCCAGCTCCGGGACGTCGACACCGAGCAGGTGGCCTTCCGGAAGGGGCTCGTCAAACTCGGGCGGATCTGCGGGTACGAGATCATCGACGGGGCCATGGAGACGGAGTACGTCTCGATCCAGACCCCGCTCACCGAGACCATGGGCGAACGGGTCCGGGGCCTCGATGACGTCGTCATCGTGAACGTCCTCCGGGCCGCGACGCCGTTCGTGGAGGGGCTCCTGAAGGCCTTTCCCCGCGCGAAACAGGGGGTCATCAGCGCGGGGCGCGACGAGGCCTCGGGGATGGGCGAGGACGGCACCTTCCCCATCGATGTCGACTACGTCAAACTCCCCGAGGTGACCGAGGACGACACCGTCATCGTGGCCGATCCGATGCTGGCGACCGGATCCACGATGGTCGCGGTCCTCGATGAGATCGCGACGGCGGGCCCCGATCCGGAGGACCTCCTCGTGCTTTCGGCGGTCAGTGCCCCGGACGGCCTCCTCCGGGTCCAGGACGCCTTCCCCGAGGCGACCCTGCTGACGGTGAGCATCGACGACCGGATCGACGAGGAGGGCTACATCGTCCCGGGGCTCGGCGACGCGGGCGACCGCGCGTTCCGCACCACCTGATGGAGCCCGGTCGGCGGACCGAGTGCTCCAATGAGCCGGACCAAGATATTTGTGCTCGGGCGCGAACACTCCTCCATGACGGACGATCCCTGTGACGCCTGCGGCGAGCCGGTCGAGGAGGCCCTGGCGCGGACGGTTCGTCTCTCCGTGGACCGCTCGCAGATCGACGCCCAGCGGCTCTGCCCCGAGTGTTTCGCCGACTGGATCCACCGCTACAAGACCGAGATGGAGCCCGACACGACTCCCCAGGAGGAGGCGGTCGTCGAGAGCGGGGACGAGGACGACATCATCGTCGATTGAGGGCGCGACGGTCGTCGTCCGAGACGACGCCTCCGTCGACCGAGACCGACCACCCCTCGATTTCGTCTGGAAGACCCGCCGCAGTCCTTCGATTGCTGCACAAATTCTCTGCACGGGAAAGAGACCCTTCCGCGTCGCAGGCGCCCGCGGACCGAGAATTTCCTCTTACTCGACATCGGCTCGACCGCTGGTCGCACTGCGAATGCGGTCCCGTAGCCCGGCCGCCTCTGCCTCGGGAACCGACGCCTCGAATTTGACCGCCGCCCCGTAGTCGGCCTCGAACTCCGCCTCGCTCGACTCGAGGATGCCCCGGACCGTCCCCGAGTCGTCGTACTCGACGGTGACCGCGACGCGCTCCCGCGGCCGTCGCGTGACGACCTCGCCGTCGTCGACCGCCTCCGTGACGGCCCGCGAGTACGCCCGGGCGAGGCCGCCGACGCCCAGTTCCGTGCCGCCGAAGTACCGCGTGACCACGACCGCGACGTTCTCGAGGTCGCGCTGTGCGAGCACGTTGAGTGCCGGCTTGCCGGCCGAACCGGTCGGTTCCCCGTCGTCGGACTGGTACTCGCGCAGGAGGTGGCCCTCCCCGGGGGAGTCGATCCGCACCCGGTAGGCGGGCACGTTGTGGGTGGCGTCGTCGTACTCGGCGGCCGTCGCCTCGACGAACTCCTCGGCGGCCTCGCGGGACGCGACGGGACGCGCGTGGCCGAGGAACCGCGATCCGCGGATCTCGAAGCGGGCCGCTCCGGCGTTCGCGATGGTTCGATAGCCGTCCCGGTCGCTCATCGGCGGCACTCGGCGGTCGATCGGCAACGGTGTTTCGGTCGACCTTGGATTCAAGAGGGTTCCCGCCGAACGGGGAGTCATGCCTGGGCCGGGGGGACTGACGATCGTCTACGTCGCTACGTCCGTCGTGCTCGCGACGGCCGGACTCACCATGGTCGGGCTGGCGACCTACGCCTACATGCGGACCGGCCGATCGGAGATGCTCTCGCTCGCGATCGGGTTCTCGCTCGTGGTCGCGGCGGCCATCGCGACCACCGTCTCGGCGTTCCTCGACGGCTTCTCGAATCCCCGCGTCCTGTTGACGGTCCACAACGCCATCGCGACGATCGGGTACGCCTTCGTGATCTACAGCGTGATCGGCCGGTGACCCGGGCCTACCGGTCCCACCGCCGCCGATCAGGAGAGTTCGATCGACCGGACGAAGGGGAGTTCTGCGAGTTCCGTCAGGACGTCCCCGGGGATCGGATCGTCGGTGATCACGTAGAGGCGGGGCTCGTCGGTGAACTCGGGGTCCTCGCTCACCGTCTGGCGTATCGAGATGCCGTGGTCCGCGAGCAGGGTCGTCACCCTCGAGACGATTCCCGGTTCGTCCGCGTCGTGGACGGCGACCGTGAGCACGCTCAGGTCGAGGACCGGCGCGAGGTCCATCAGACTCGGGATCTGGGAGATGTTCTGGAAGATCCGGCGGAGTTCGTCGTCCGCGAGGATCGCGCTCGTCGTCGAGTCGACGACCCGGCGGTCGACGTCGGCCTCCGCGGCGACCTGGGTGTCGGGGATCTCGATCGACCCCGAGACGACCCGCCCCTCGTCGTTCACGGAGAACCCCCGCTCGAGCAGGAGGCGGATGACGGCCTGCTGGCCCGGGCTTCCCTCGAACTTCTCCATGATGTCGTCGAACATCAGAGTGCACCCTTCGTCGACGGGGCCTCGGTTCGGCGCTCGTCGATCCGGGTGGCGTCGTCGAGCGCCCGCCCCAGTCCCTTGAACAGCGCCTCCACCTCGTGGTGGGCGTTCTCGCCCTCGATCTCGGCGTGCAGCGTGAGCCCCGCGTTCGTCGCGAACGAGCGCAGGAAGTGTCGCGCCATCGCGGTCTCCATCTCGCCGACCCGCTCCTGGGAGAACGATCCCTCGAACGCGACGTAGGGCCGCCCGCTCACGTCGAGGACGACGCTCGCGACCGCCTCGTCGAGGGGCACCCGCCGGTCGGCGAACCGCTCGATGCCGCGCTTCTCGCCCAGGGCCTCCGAGACGGCCTCCCCCAGCACGATGGCCACGTCCTCGACGGTGTGGTGGCCGTCGATCTCCAGGTCGCCGTCGCACCGGACGGTCAGATCGAACAGGCCGTGGGTCGCGAGGGACTCGAGCATGTGATCGAAGAACCCGATCCCCGTCTCGACGCTGGTCTCGCCCGCCCCGTCCAGGGTCACCGTGACGTCGACCGTCGTCTCTGCGGTCTCGCGGCGCACCGCGGCGCTCCGCTCGCTCATGCCCGACCATCGGGATGCCGGGTACAAGGCCGTTCCGCTCCCTCAGGGCTCCGCGACCGCGGCCTGGGCCTCGGCGAGCGCGAACGCCCCCTCGTAGAGGGCGGTCCCGACGACCACGGCGCTCGCCCCCGCGTCCGCGAGCGCCCGGACGTCGTCCACGGAGGCGACCCCGCCGCTCGCGATCACGGGCAGGTCCACCGCGGCCACCAGGTCGGCGACCGGTTCGGTCCGGACGCCGGCCCGTCGCCCCTCCACGTCGACGTCGGTGAAGAGGATGGCCGCCGCGCCCAGGTCCTCGTACCGGCCGGCGGCCGTCGCCGGGTCGAGTCCGGTCCCCTCCGTCCACCCGGAGACGACGACCTCCCCGCCCTTCGCGTCCAGGCTGACCACCACGCCCTCGGGGTGGGTCTCCGCTACCTCCGCGACGATCTCCGGCGACTCGACGGCCGCGGTTCCGAGGACGACGCGGTCCACCCCCCGATCGAGGAGGTCGCGAGCGTCCGCGGCGGAGCGGATCCCACCGCCCACCTGCACCGGAACGGGGACGGCCTCGACGATGGCCGCGATCGCCTCGGCGTTCTCGCGCTCCCCCTCGAAGGCGCCGTCGAGGTCGACGAGGTGGAGGCTCTCCGCGCCCGCCTCGACCCACCGCTCGGCGGCCGCGACCGGGTCGCCGTACCGCGTGCCCGAATCGCGCTCGCCCTGGACCAACTGGACCGCCTCGCCGTCTTTGACGTCGACCGCGGGGATCACCTCGAAGGACTCGAAGGCCATTGGCGAGGCCTACTGGCGGCGCCAGGATAAACCGTCCGGGACCGAGTGCGGCGACGACGGGACATTGAAAGCGGGGGGACCGCTACGGGTCGACATGGAAGCGCTGTTGGTCGTCGGCCTCCTCGTCGCGGTCTTCGTCGGGTTCAACATCGGCGGCTCCTCGACCGGGGTCGCCTTCGGCCCCGCGGTCGGGAGCGGGATCGTCACCAAACTCGGCGCCGCCGGCCTGATGACGGGGTTCGCCCTGCTCGGTGGGTGGACCGTCGGTCGCAACGTGATCGAGACCATGGGCGGCGACATCGTCCCCCGGTCGATGTTCACCCTGGAGGCCAGCGTCGTCGTCCTGTTCTTCGTGGGATTCGCCCTCCTCATCTCGAACACCTACGGCGTTCCCGCCTCGACCTCCATGACCGCGGTGGGCGCCATCGCCGGTCTCGGCGTCGCGAGCAACTCCCTCGACTGGGCGGTCATGGGACGGATCGTCATCTGGTGGCTCGTCGCCCCGGTCGCTGCCTTCTGGGTCTCCGCGGTCATCGGCCGGTACTTCTACCCCTACCTCGAGGCGCGCTTCGGGATCGACCGCTCGGAGGGTCCGCTGTTGACGTACGATCGGACCGGGCCGATCCCGATTCCTCACCTGCACGAGAGCACGACGAGACGCGAACTCGGGAGCGCGATCCTCGTGGTCGCCATCGCCAGCTACATGGCCTTCTCGGCGGGCGCCTCGAACACCGCGAACGCGGTCGCGCCACTCGTCGGCAGCGGGGAACTCGCGATCGGCCACGGCGTCCTGCTCGCGGGTGCGGCGATCGGGATCGGGGCGTTCACCATCGCCCGCCGCACCCTCGACACGGTCGGCAACGATCTCACGGCCCTCCCGCTTTTGGCCGCCCTGATCGTGGAGGTCGTCGCGGCGAGCCTCATCACCTTCCTCTCCGCGCTGGGGATCCCGGCCAGCCTCGCGGTGAGCGCCACGATGTCCATCGTAGGCCTCGGCTGGGGGCGGGCGACGCGGACCGTCACGGTGACCGACGCGGTCCGCCGCCAGGGGGAGGCCAAGGTGTCGGTCGACGCCCTCGCGAGCGAGCAACCGGCGGAGGTCTCGCCGATCGGCGAGGAGGACGCGGCCGATCTGACCGCAGCGGACCTCTTCGACCCCGCGACCACCGGTCGCGTCGTCGTGCTCTGGGTGCTGACCCCCACGCTGGCGGCCCTCGGCGCCTACGCGCTGTTCGCCCTCGTCCCCCTGTACGCGTGGTGAGACGTCGCCCGTTCTAGGCGGTCCAAAAGCGAACGAATTGGACACGAAATGGCACTCTACGGCGGGTTTGGACCCTCTCGGGCACGAAAAGGAAAATACTATCCCTGAAGCCGACGAACGACCCAGGTGATGCCGACAGTAGAATACCTGAACTACGAGACGCTGGAGGACGAGGGCTGGGACATGGACGACGACGACCTCTTCGAGAAGGCCGACGGCGCGGGCCTCGACGAGGAGGACTACGGCGAACTCGACGTCGCCGAGGGCGAGTACATCCTCGAGGCCGCCGAGGCCCAGGGGTACGACTGGCCGTTCTCGTGCCGTGCCGGTGCCTGTGCCAACTGTGCGGCCATCCTCAAGGAGGGCGAGATCGACATGGACATGCAGCAGATCCTCTCCGACGAGGAGGTCGAGGACAAGGGCGTCCGCCTGACCTGCATCGGTTCGGCCGCCGAGGACGAGGTCCAGATCGTCTACAACGCCAAGCACCTCGACTACCTCCAGGACCGCGTCATCTGATCGCGGCCACGCCTTCTCGACCCGCCCGGTGAGCCACGTGCTCGCCGAACGGGATCCCCGCACCCGATCCGTCGCTCCGTCGATCGCGGCATCCGCCAGCCGACCGATCGGCGCCATCGCCGTCGACCCGTCCGCCCGGCTTTGACAACAGCTAAATTTCCGGCGGCGCTGGGATCGGGGTGTGCCCTCGCTTCCCGACCTGCTCCGCCTCGTCGTCGTCCCCGCGATGGGGTGGGCCGCCTACCGCGACGTCCTGACCCGCCGGGTTCCGAACGGCCTGTGGACCCCACTCGCGGTGCTCGGGGCGGCCCTCCTCGTCTGGGAAGGGGCGATTCGGTTCGGTGGCCCGCCGTTCGTCCCCTGGGCGATCCGGGTCGCCCTGAGCGTGGGGATCGTGGTCCCCCTGGCCTACGGGTTCTGGTGGATCGGCGGCTTCGGCGGCGCGGACGCGAAGGCCTTCGTCGTCCTCGCGATCCTCCTGCCGACGTACCCGAGGTACGCTCTCGGGGTGACGACGCTGCCGGTCGTCGTGACCGACCTCGGGATCTTCTCCCTCTCGGTGGTGACCAACGCCGCCGTCCTCTCGCTCTTCTATCCGCTCGCCCTCGGCGTCCGCAACGGGGCGTCGGGGAACCTGTCCTGGGCCATGTTCGTGGGCCGGCCGGTCCCCGTCGAGGCGGTCACCGAGCACCCGGGAACCCTCCTGGAGACGCCCTCCGGTCTCAGTCGGAACGGTCTCGACCTCGACGCCCTCCGGATGTACCTGCGCTGGCGCGGGGTCTCGCTTCGCGACCTCCGAGCCGATCCGTCCCTGCGCGATCCGGCGACGCTCCCCGACGATCCCGGGGATCCGACGGACGGCGCGGTCCGGGCGGACGGGAGCGGCGACCCGTGGGGCGCCGCGCGGTTCCTCGAGTCGATCGACACGAGCGCGTACGGGACGACGCCGGAGACCCTCCGGGGCGGTCTCGACGTGCTCGTCGCCGCGGAGGACCGCGTCTGGATCACGCCCGGGATCCCCTTCGTCGTCCCGACGTTATTCGGCCTCGTCCTCGGACTGACCGTCGGCGACCTGCTCTACCTCGTCCTGGGGGCCCTGGGTCTCGTCTGAACCGGGCGGACGACCACGACGCGGCGCCGACGAAACTGCTATCCGGGCCCCGGTCGTTGACTCGGCCATGACCGACTTCGGCGTGGACCTCGACTTCGACGAGGACGGCCTCGTCCCGGTCGTCGCACAGGACGTCGAGACCGGTGCGGTGTTGATGATGGCCTACGCCACCCGCGAGGCGATCGCCAGGACCCACGAGACGGGCCACGCCCACTACCACTCCCGGAGTCGCGACGAACTCTGGGAGAAGGGGGCCACGAGCGGCAACGTCCAGACGGTCGAGGAGATCCGCGTCGACTGCGACGGGGACGCCCTCCTCTACCGGGTCGAGCAGGCGGGCGGCGCCTGTCACACCGGCCATCGATCCTGCTTCTACCGCACGCTCGACGGCGAGAACGTCGGCGAGCGCGTCTTCGACCCAGATGACGTCTACTGAGGACCGGATCGCCGCGCTCGCGGACGCGGCGGCGGCGCTCGCGGACGCGGAGGCGGCCGTCGCCGAGGTGGGCGAGGAACGCCTCGAGCGCCTCGAGGCGGCCCGGGACGACCTCCTCGCCCTCCTCGATCGCTACGAGGACCGGGCGACCGGGTCCGGGGACTTCCAGGCCTACCTCGAGTTCCAGGAGGCCGTCGCCGAACTCGTCGAGGACCTCCCGGCGGACCTCCCGCGACGCGAGGTCTTCGAGGACGTCGACGACCGCTTCCAGAAGCGCCGCCTCTCCGCGGACGACTTCGCGGCCGCCCGGGAGGCCCTCGAACCGGTCGACGACCTCGTCGGGCGACTCCGGGAGCGCGAGGGCGCCCGGGAGAGCTATCGCCGTGCCCGCAAGCGCGTCACTGAGCGGCGCGACGAACTCGCCGACGAGATCGACCGCCTGGAGCGAGTCGCCGACCTCGCGGACGCCGACCTCGACGCGCCCGTCGAGGACCTGCGCGACCCGATCGAGTCCTACAACGCGGCCGTCACCGGGGCCTTCCGGGACTTCGTCGACGGGTCGCCCGCCCGCGAGGTGCTCTCCTTCGTCGCGGCCACGCAGTCGTTTCCCCTCGTCGCGTATCCCGAGCCGCCGGCGGACCTGCGGGAGTTCCTCGCGGACGCGGCGGCCGGCACGGAGTCCATTCCGACGCTGCTCGAGTACGCGGACTACTCGCGGTCGAAACTCGAGCACTACGTCGACCAGCCGCGCACGTTCATGCGCCTGGTCGGGGGCAACCGGACCTACCTCTCCCGCCTCGACGCCGACCCCCTCACGCTCGAGTGGCCGCCGGCCCCGGCGGCGGAGGTTCGGTACCGGACCGACGAACTCGTCTCCGTCCTCGATCGCTTCGCGCCTGAGGACGTGATCGAGCGCCTCGACGCCGTTCGGGAGCTGGCACGCGACGAACCGCACTTCGAGCACCTGCGTGCGGCCGCCCGAGCGAGCGCGGAGCTGACCGAGGAGGAGCGGGCGCGCGTCGCGGACGGCTCCGTCGCGAGCGACCTCGCGGACCGGCGCGAGGAGCGCGATCGCCTCGACGCGGCCCTCGCCGAGCACTGATCAGTCCAGGAGAAAGCGCGGGAGGCGGATCGACCCGACCTCGTCGTCCGGGGGATCGAGGGCGCCCGGACGGGAGAGCGCGCCCGGCGGATCCAGTCGGTTCCCCGCCACCGGAACGAGGTCGAGAGCCCCCGCCTCGTCGCGGCGATCCTCGACCAGGTCGCGCCAGAGTCGTCGCTCGCGGGTGGCGCCCTCGGTCGCGTCGTCGGGCGGGGAGTCTCCGGCCCCCAATCGCTCCTCGGCGGCGCTCCTGCCCTCGTCGTACGCCAATTGGACCAGCGGACGGCTCGTCTCGCGCGCGAGTCGATCGACCTCCTCGGGGTGCTCCTCGCCGAGGGCTGCGTCGACGCCTAAGGCGTAGGCCCGGAACATGGCCTCCTCGCGCGCGAGCGAGCGCCACTCGCGATCGAAGGTCTCCTCGTACATTCAGGACACCCCATCGAGGGTCCGGTCCGGGTGGACGGCGAGACCGCCGGAGGTGAACGAGGCCTCGTGCATGTCGGTGTCGATCTCGGTGCCCCGCATCTTGATGAGCTGGACGGCCCGGGTCATCCCTCCGGCGTCCATGAAGTTGTGGAAGAAGATCACGCCGTGCGCGAGGAAGTGCTCGGCCGAGTAGGCGGAGGGGTCGGTCATCTCCGAGATCAACACGATCGTCGCGTCGGTCTGTTTCAGCCGCGTCGCGAACTCCGTGAGGGCGCTGTCGGGGTCCTCGACGAAGTGGGTCAGGAGCATCGTCGAGTCGATGACCGCCCGGTCGACGTCCATCTCCTCGATCATGGCGGCGACGCGATTGGTCAGGCCGCCCTCGGTCCCGTACTTCGTCAGGGACATCCGGGCCTTCTCGGAGGTGAGGTTGAGAAAGCGGGCGTTCGAGGCGGTGATGGCCCGCTCGAAGCCGAAGTCGAACGAGGACATGTCCGTTACGAGTTCGTCCCGGCTCTCGTGCATCGTGAGGTAGAGAGTCGTGTCGTCCGTGCGCACCCCCTCGGCGGTGAACTGGGAGGCGAAGGTCGTCTTCCCGCTGCCCGGCGGCCCGCTGATCACGTAGAGCCGGTGCGCGGGCAACCCCCCGTCGAGCAGTCGATCCATCCCCCGGCAACCCGTCGAGACGCGCATGGGGAGTGGCTTCGTCACACCCGCTAATGAACGGTGGGGTTCGGAGAGGGAGAGTTTATGCATCGTGGGCGGCCTACCTGTGGGCGAATGGCCGAGGACCGCGACCAGGAACTCGTCGACCGCTTCGAGTCCTTCTATCGGCAGTACTACGCGGACGAGATCGCCGAACTCGCACGGAAGTATCCCCGCGAGCGCAAGTCCCTCGTCGTCGACTGGGGGGACCTCTTCCGGTTCGACCCCGACTTCGCCGACGACCTCGTCGACTATCCCGACCGCTTTCGGGACGCCGCCGAGGAGGCACTCCGCCTGTACGACCTCCCGGTCGACGTCTCGCTGGCGAGCGCCCACGTCCGCTTCGAGAACCTGGACGCGGTCACCGAGATCCGCGAGATCCGCGCCGATCACATCAACACGCTGGTGAGCGTGCGCGGCATCGTCCGGAAGGCCACCAACGTCCGCCCGAAGATCCAGGAGGCCACCTTCGTCTGCCAGCGCTGCGGCGCGGAGACGGTCGTCCCGCAGACCGAGGCCGGCTTCCAGGAGCCCTACCAGTGCGAGTCCTGCGAGCGCCAGGGCCCCTTCCAACTCGAGGCCGAACAGTCCGAGTTCGTCGACGCCCAGAAGCTCCGCGTCCAGGAGAGTCCAGAGGGCCTGGGCGGCGGGGAGACGCCACAGGCCGTCGACATGAACGTCGAGGACGACCTCACCGGCCAGGTCACGGCCGGCGATCACGTCACCGCGACCGGGGTCCTGCGCCTGGACCAGGGCAAGGAGAGTTCGGACTCGCCCGTCTTCGACGTCTACCTGGAGGGGGTGTCCATCGAGATCGAGGACGAGGAGTTCGAGGACATGGACATCACGCAGGCGGACAAGGAGCGGATCGTCGAACTCTCCGAGGCCGAGGACATCTACGAGAAGATCGTCGACTCCATCGCCCCCGCCATCTACGGCTACGAGCAGGCCAAACTCGCGATGGCCCTCCAGCTCTTCTCGGGGGTCACCAAGCACCTCCCCGACGGCTCCCGGATCCGGGGCGACCTGCACATGTTGCTCATCGGCGACCCCGGGACGGGGAAGTGCGTTACGGGGGACACCAACGTCACGCTCGCCGATGGAACGCGTCGCCCGATTCGGGACATCGTCGAGGCCGAACTCGACGACCCGAAACCGGTCGACGACGGGGTATACGACGAGGCCGCCATCCCGCTCCCGACGATGGACGCCTCGGGTGACGTCACCATCGGCCGAGCGACGAAGGTCTGGAAGCGCGAAGCCCCGGACAGACTGTATCGAATCGCACTCGTCGATGGGACCACACTCGAGGTGACGCCCTCTCATCCGCTGTTCATTCAGGACGGTGGACATCCGACCCCCGTCAAAGCAGAAGAATTGGCCGAGGGGATGGTTGTGGCCACGGCAAATGAGATTGAGACTACTGATGAGAATTCAATCAATCAATCCTACCGACGCTCCAAATCTCACAACGCTGTTCGTCTCCAATTGCCTGATTCGTGGACACCATCGCTTGCCCGATTCGTGGGGTATGTCGTGGCTGAAGGATACGTCGAAAAACGTGCCGACAACACTGGCTTCGTCTCGATAACCAACACGGACGAGGAGATTCTTGAAGATGTCCGTGAAACTCTCGACGAACTAGGTCTCAATTACTTCGAGCGTGGAACCGCTGATACTCCGCACGAGATCATCAGTTCTGCAGGTGAATTGGTCAATTTCTTAGAAGCAATTGAACCTGCGACTTTGGAGGAATCGGCTGAACAGCGCATTCCCGATACGATTCTTCAGGCATCGACAGAAATCATCGGAGAGTTCCTTCGCGCATTCGTCGATGCTGAAGGGCACGTTTCTACGAGTGAGCGCGAGATTACAGTTGCGTCGATGAGCCGAGATCTCCTTTTTGATGTCAAGATTGCTCTCCTCCATCACGGCATTCGTTCCTCGATACATCCGCGTGACAACGGCAGTCATCGTCTTCGCATCAGCGGCAACAGTTTCAGTAAGTTTATAAATAGAATCGGACTTATTACCGAAAGGAAAAGGGAGGCTGCCGGTCACATCGACTCAGGGAGCCGGAATACGAACGTCGATACGGTTCCGAACGTGGGTGGGAAACTCGAACGCATACGTCGAAGGCTGGGACTCACACAGTCCGAATGTGGGCTTCCTCGGTCGACCTACCAACACTACGAGCGCGGCGATAGGAACCCAAGTGTCGAGTCACTGGAAAAAGTACTCGGAGCGTTCGAACGTCGAATTACCGAGCTAAAAGAATCACGTGAGCATCTCCAATCTGCGGGCTGGGACGAGGTGAAGTCCGTTCGGAAGAGATTGAATCTTTCCCAGGCTGTGCTCGCCGATACCGTAGGTGTAGAACAGACCTCCGTATCGTTGTACGATAGGGGTGAAGTTGTGCCAGACGGTGGCCGGATAGACGCTGCCAAAGCATCGCTCAGTGATAGGCTGACCGAGGCCATAGCAGTTCAGCATGATGTCGAAACTCTCCGTACAATAACCGAGGGCTCCATCGGCTGGACCGAAATAGCCGACATCGAGACCGTCGAACCGGATGAGAACTGGGTCTACGACCTCGAAGTCCAAGATACGCACAATTATCTCACCGAACACGTCGTCTCGCACAACTCCCAGCTGCTCCAGTACATCCGCAACATCGCCCCGCGCTCGGTCTACACCTCCGGGAAGGGCTCCTCCTCGGCCGGTCTCACGGCCGCGGCCGTCCGGGACGACTTCGGCGACGGCCAGCAGTGGACCCTCGAGGCCGGCGCGCTCGTCCTGGCCGATCAGGGCATCGCGGCCGTCGACGAGCTGGACAAGATGCGATCGGAGGACCGCTCGGCCATGCACGAGGCGCTGGAACAGCAGTCCATCTCGATCTCCAAGGCCGGCATCAACGCCACCCTCAAGGCGCGGTGTTCGCTCCTGGGCGCCGCGAACCCCAAGTACGGCCGATTCGACCAGTACGAGCCGATGGGCGAACAGATCGACCTGGAACCGGCGCTCATCTCGCGCTTCGATCTGATCTTCACCGTGACCGACCAGCCGGACGAGGAACGGGACGCCGCCCTCGCGGATCACATCCTGCAGACCAACTACGCCGGCGAGTTGCACACCCACCGGGAGAACGTCACGACGTCCTCCGTGGCCGACGAGGAGATCGAGGACGCGACCGAGGAGGTCGAACCCGTGATCGACAGCGACCTCCTCCGGAAGTACGTCGCCTACGCCCGCCGGAACGCCTTCCCGACGATGACGTCGGCCGCCCGCTCGGCCATCGAGGACTTCTACGTCGACCTGCGCTCGAAGGGCCAGGACGAGGACGCCCCGGTGCCGGTCACGGCGCGGAAACTCGAGGCGCTGGTGCGCCTCGCCGAGGCGAGCGCCCGCGCGCGCCTCTCCGACACCGTCGAGGAGGAGGACGCAGAGCGCGTCATCGAGGTGGTGCGCACCTCCCTGGAGGCGGTGGGCGTCGACCCGGAGACCGACCAGTACGACGCCGACATGATCGAGACGGGCACCTCGAAGAGCCAGCGCGACCGCATCAGGAACATCAAGTCGCTCATCGAGGACGTAGAGGACGAGTTCGAGGAGGGCGCCCCCGTCGACGAGATCATGGCGCGCGCCGAGGAGGGCGGGATGGACCGCGAGAAGGCCGAACACGAGATCGAGAAGCTGAAACAGCGCGGCGAGGTCTACGAGCCGAGCACCGACCACCTCCGGACGACGTGAGCCGGGGGTCGGACCGCGTGGTCCGCCCACATCCGGAACGCCTTTCGTCGGTCCCTCCCCATCTCTCTCCATGACGACGGCTCTCGGCGGGTTCGACGCGGGTGGGTGGTGACCGTGGACCGCATCGCCGCCATCCGGACCATCGACGACGCCCTCGCGTCCTTCGAGCGCGGCGAGATCGACCTCGCCACCATGGAGTCCCGCGTCCAGGGGACCCTCCGGACCTACGCGACGGAGTACCCCGACGACGACCTGCGCGCCTACCGGGCGTCGGGAGACGATCGGGCCGCGGGCATCGTGGTGCTCGCGGCCGACCGCGCGGAGGCCCGCGAGCGGGTCTCGCGCCTCCTCGAGGGCGATCCTCCCTTCGAGGTCGCTCCCGTCTCCTGATCCGGGGCGAACCGAATCGCTTTTTATCGGGTGCAGCGCGCGTGTATGCAGTGCTGCTCGTGGTCACCTACTCGACCGACGCCAGGG
>JBDGUE010000015.1:0-21780 GCA_042216045.1 Halanaeroarchaeum sp.
GTCGTCGCCACCGGCGCGGCGAAGAACGAGGGCACGACCAGGCGGTACGAACCCGAGGCCTTCCCGGCGGTCCCCGACTTCGAGACCACGTCCGCGCTCGTCGACGCCGCCGAGGCGGCGAACGAGGCCGTCCACGTCGGGCCGATCGCGAGCGACGACGCCTTCTACGCCGAGACCGACGAGTACG
This sequence comes from Halanaeroarchaeum sp., assembly GCA_042216045.1. Lineage (GTDB taxonomy): Archaea > Halobacteriota > Halobacteria > Halobacteriales > Halobacteriaceae > Halanaeroarchaeum. The sequence goes on from JBDGUE010000015.1 coordinate 188, forward strand.
TCGCGGAGTGGGAGGACGCGGGAATCCTGGCCGTCGAGATGGAGGCCGCCGCCGTCTTCACGCTGGCCCGGCGCAAGGGCCTCGCCGCCGCCGCCGTCTGCACCGTCGACGGGAACCTCGTTCGGGGGACACAGAAGGGCACCGAGGGAGCGGAGGAACTGCCCGAGAAGGCACGGAACAACGTCGAGCGGGCCATCTCCCTCTCCCTCGACGCTGTCGCGTCCCTCGCGGACTGAGCGCGACGAAACCCAAACATCCAATGGTGGCGTCCACCCAGGGGTGAGCATGGTCGCCGGCCTCGATCGCCTCCTGACGGCGCGGTCCGCTGTGGGTCGCCACCTCTCGCAGCGACTCGTCCGGGCCCGGCGGTGGCTGGCCGCGACGAGTCACCTGGAGCGGGTCTCCGTGCTCGTCTTCGTCCCCCTCCTGATCGCCTTCGTCACGGCCCTCTCGAACGCGATCGGGTCGGTCTCGTTCCTCCTGTTCCCGCCGCTCGCCTCCGGGACGTACACGCTCTTCGCCGACCCGGAGGGGCAGTACGCCTCGCCCGTGAAGTTCGTCGGCGGCATGACCCTCGGGGCGGTGAGCGGGTGGGCCGCACTCGTGGTCTCCGCTCGGTTCGTCTATCACGTCCCCGTGGGGCCGATGGACGTCCACCCGGGCGGGGCCGCCTTCGGGATCCTCCTCACCGGGATCCTGACCTGGCTTCTGGACCTCGAGGAACCGACCGCGTTCTCGACGGCGCTCCTCGTCCTCACGACGGGGGCCTCCCGCTTCGCCTACATCGTCGGGGTGGCGCTCTCGAGTGCCCTCGTCGCGGTCGTGTTCGTGATCTGGCGCTCCGCGTTCTTCGAGGAGCGGGCGAACTACCTCTACGAGGCCACGCACGCCGACGATCGCGTCCTCGTCCCGATGCGCACCGACCACGCCGACCGGGTGGCACACTTCGGCGGGCGACTCGCGGCCGCCCACGACGCGAGCAAACTCGTCCTCCTCGGAGTCGTCTCGGACGCCGACGTCGAGACGGCCTCGGCGGAGATCGAGGCGGAGGCGGTCGAGACGGCGGCGACCTACGTCGCCGAGGAGGCCTCGCCGGCCGAGCGCCGGGCCGCGGACGTGACCGCCAGACGCCTCGAGGGGACGGCCACCCGGATCCAGAGTCGGCTTGACGTTCCGACCCAGGTCGTCGTCGCACGGGAGAGCGAGGACCTCGCTGGCGCGGTCCTGGACGCCGCGAGGGCCGCCGACTGCGACCTCGTCGTCGCCCCCTACGAGGAGCGAGACGGCGAACTCGCGGCGTACATCAGGGACCTCTTCGCCGCCAGGTTCGACGTGATCGCCTTCCAGCCGAACCGCGAGGAACCCGCCTGGAACCGCGTCATGGTGACGGTTCGGCGGGCCGGAGACATCGCCTCCTCGATGGTCGAGTACGCCGAGCGTCTGGTCGGCGAGTCCGGGTCGCTCTCGGTCTGCTCGGTCATCGACGAGGAGGGCGAGCGCCGGTCGGCGGAGCGCATGCTCGCCGAACTCGTCGACGTGATCGACGTCGGCGCCGAGACGCGGGTCTCGCGGTCGTCCTTCGGGGACTTCCTCCGGCGCAACCAGTCCCACTACGACCTCGTCCTCATGGGAGCGAGCACCGACCGATCGGCCGCCTCCCGATTCGTCCGGCGACCCGCCTTCGAGCGCGTCTCCGAGGTCGACACCGACGTGGCGATCGTCCACCGGGGCTGACCGGCCAAGGGTTATTGTCCCTCCGCCCGGACCCGGGGTATGGCGACCCTCCCGGCCCCCGTCGAGGTCCTCCGCGGCATCTACCTCGGGGTCCTGACCGGCGTCCTCCCCGCGGTGCTCGCCTTCGGATTCGGGTTCGCGTTCCGGTACGTGACCGGGGTGACGATCCCCTCGTTCGCGGTGATCGGCCTCGGACTGGCCCTTGCCGGCGTCAACGGGGGCCTCCTCGCGCTGGTCGACCCCTCGATCACGGGATCTGCGAACAGCGTCGCGCTCATGACGGCCGTCGTCGTGATATCGATGCTCTCCCTGTACACCCACGCGCTGGGCGATCGGCTGGGCGAGTCGGCCCCCCGGCGCCTCTCGCTCGCGTCGCTGCGGAGTGCGACCGTCTCGGCCGACGTCGTCGACCTGGTCGGGGGCCGTGGCGAGGTCGCGGTCACGGTCGCCGGGGAGGTCCGCGACCTGGAGGGCTACCCGACGCTCCCCGACTCACTGCGGGCGGACCTCGGCGAGGTCGAGTGGCGGTTCCCCGCCGACCTCCCGATCGACGAACTCGAGTCCCGGATGGCCGAGCGCTATCGCACGACCTTCGACCTCCAGGACGTGACGGTCTCGATCGACAGGCGGGGCCGGGCGGTCGTCGCCGCCGCGCCCCCGACGGCGGGCGTCTCCGATCGACTCGAGACCGGCACCCGGGCCGCCTCGGTCGAGGCCCTGATCCCGAGCGGCGTGGCCCGCGGCGACGCGGTGAGCGTCCTCCTCGACGGAGCGGTCCTCGAGGGGACCGTCGTCAGCGCCCGTTCGGCGGATCGCACACCCGCGACGCAGGAGGGGGACGGCGGGGCGGTCGCGTCGCCCGACTCGGACGTCCCGCCGGACCGGTCGGTGCCGACGCCCCGGGCGCCCACCACGACCGGTGGGTGGGGCCGGATCACCGTCGCCCTCGATCCGGCGGGGGCCCGGACCCTGCTGGCCGCCGACGAGGCCGCGGTCGTGATCGACTCCCGTGGCTCGCGGAGCGAGTTCGAGTTGGTCTCGTTCCTCCGGCACGCGGGACAGCGCCTCGCGCGCCTCACCGTCCGCCCGGGTGGACCGCTCGACGGCGCGACCCTCGCCGAGGCGGACCTCCGGGAGGAGTACGGCGTTGCCGTGCTGGCGGTTCGCGGCCCCTCGGGGTGGGTCGTCGGTCCCCGGGGGGAGACGACACTCGAAGGCGACGTTGAACTCTTCGTCGCCGGGCGTCGCGAGGGCCTCCGACGGGTCCGGGAGGCGGTGGCCTGATGCCCTCCGACCTCGCGGTCCCGCTCTCGCAGGCGGGTCGCGTCCTGGGGCTGTCGGCGCTCTCGCTCGGGGTCTCGGCGGCGGTCGCCGTGATCTACCGCTGGTACGTCCGCGAGCTGATCCCCGCCGGCATCGCGGCCCTCGCCGGCGTCTCCGCGATCGCGCTCTACCTCAACACCCGGGGCGCACTCGGACAGATCGCCGCCGGCGAGGTGGGGCTGCTGGCCTGGGAGGCGGTCGCGTTCAACTCGGCCGCGTTGCTCCTGGGCGCCCTCCTCACGGTGGTCGGGCGACGGGCCGGGGACCGACTCGCCGGGACGGCGATGGCGACGGCGGGCTCCCGCGTCATCGAGGGGGACGTGAGCCGGGTCGTGAGCGGGATCGCTCGACTCTCCGCGGTGACCCTGCCCGAACAGATTCACGACGTGCCGGGCCACGATCCCGTGGGTGAGGCGGTGAAGGAGTCTCTCTCCGGCCGGACGCTTCTCGTCCCGCGACGGACGGAGGACCTCGAGACGCGCCTGCGGACGCGCATCCTCGACGACTACGACGTCGGCAGCGTCGACCTCGAGATCGAACCGGACGGCACCGTCTCGTACCTGGCGCTCGGCCGACGCGTCGCGGGGCTCGGCCCCTCGCTGGCTCCGGGCGTGGCCGCGGTGGCGATCGAGGCCGATCCGCCGAACGCCGCGAGCGCCGGCGACATCGTGGCGCTCTACGACCCCGGGGACCGCTCCCGCGTCGCGACGGGCGAGATTCGGGGGGTCGCCGAGGACACCGTCACGGTGGCCCTCGACGACCGGGACGCCCGCGAGGTGGCCGGGGGATCGTACCGGCTCGTCACGCTGCCGGGGACGATGTCGGTCGAGCGGGCGTTCGCGGGCGTGCTCCGGGCCGCGTCGGAGACGGTGGCCGCGATCCACATCGACCCCGACTCCGCCCTGGTCGGGGAGACGATCGGGAGTCTCGAGGCGACGGTGGTGGCGGTCGCGCCGGACGAGGCGTCGATCCTGCCGATTCCGCCCCGATCGCGGCCGCTCGCGGCGGGCGAGACCGTCTACGTGGTGGCCGATCACTCGACCGTCCGGCGCCTCGAGGGGCAGGCAGCGACCTGAAACCCTCTTGTGGGTCGGCGGCGAAGTTCTGGACATGGAGTGGAAGCTCTTCGCCGACCTCTCGGAGGCCGCCGGGGCGAAGCGGGTCTCCCTCGACCTCGAGGGCGACGCCACCGTCGGGGACGCCGTCGCGGCCCTCGTCGACGCTCACCCCGACCTCGCCGATCGGGTCTACGACGCGGACGGGGCGCTCGCGGACCACCTCAACGTGCTCCGGAACGGGCAGAACGTCTTCGCGGCCGGGGACGGACTCGAGACGCCGGTCGAGGACGACGACGAACTCGCGATGTTCCCGCCCGTCAGCGGGGGCTGTACTCCCGATAGGGTGCGGTGAGGTCGGCCGCGAGGACGAAGTCCGGGTCGTCGCTCACGTCGACGCGACAGGCGGCGACGTCGCTCACCGCTGCCGTCGTCTCGGGGACGAGGACGCGGGTCCGATCGGCCCCCGCCGCGGCGGCGTCCCGCGCGATCGCCGCGAGGAGCGCGTCTGCGCTCTCGACGTCCAGCCACGCGGCGGCACCGTAGACCGCCTCGATCAGGGTCTCCCCGTCCCGCTCTCGCTCTGCGATCCGGGTCCGGTAGGCCATCGCTCTCGCGCCGCGTTCCTCGATCACCAAAAGCGACTCCGCCGCGCTGGCGCGGGCGAGGCGGTCGCGGGTCACCTCGGCCACCGCCCAGGACTCCTCGGGGTGGAGGCCGAGACCGTCGAGGGCGTCGCGTGCCGGTGCCGACCGCCAGACGCTCCAGGCCGCGTTCACTGCGTCGGTGACGGTCGCCGCTGGGGTCGCGTCCGGATCGGGCGTGGGCGTGGCCCAGCGGAACTCCGGCCCCGGCGCGAACCCCGCGGCCCGAGAGAGACCGAGGCCCTGTTCGTTCCAGGAGAACACCATGTTTCGCGCCACGGTCGCCCCGCGGTCGCGCGCCCAGTCGAACCCCGCGTGACTCAGCGAACGGGCGACCCCCTCGCCGCGGTGCGCGGGGGCCACGCGCATCCCCTGCTGCCAGGCCTCGTGGTCGCTCAGCAGGACGGTCTGGACCAGGCCGATCGGCTCGTCGTCGATCGTGGCGACCTGGGTGTGGGTTCGCTCGTCGTCGCCCGCGACCCAGGACGCGAAGACGTCGGGGACGTAGTCGCTTTGTCGCTCCTCCCACGTGTCGGTCGTGAAGGCGACGACCGCCTCCTCGTCCTCGGGCCGCGCCGGTCTGACCCTCATCGCCACGGGACCGACCGTGCCTGGATCTCCCCAGCGAGCGACCGTGACATGGCCCTCTCGACGTCCTCCGCGTTGGCGATGGCCCACATCAGTTTCACGAGTGCGGTCCCGGGGAGGGCGTCCTCGGCCTCGATCACGCCCGCCTCGAGCAGGTCGCGGCCGGTGTCGTAGACCCGATCGCAGACCCGTCCCTCGAGGCACTGACTGGTCATCACGACGTGCGTGCCGCCCTCGACGAGGTCGGCGACGGTCTCGACGGCGTCGGCGTGGACGTGGCCGAGGCCCGTGCCCTCGATCACGAGCCCCGATCGATCGGCCATCGCCGCGAGTCGGTCGGGGTCCATGCCGGGTGTGAACTTCAGCAACTCGACGTCGGTCGCGAGGTCGGCCGCGAGCGAGAGGTCACGCTCCCCGCGTTCGGCGTGGTCCCGGCGCACCTCGAGTTCGCCGGTGTCGTAGTCGATCGTCGCGAGCGGCCTCGCGCCCACGGTCTCGAAGGCGTCCCGCCGCGAGGTGTGGTTCTTGCGTGCACGCGTCCCGCGGTGGAGGGCGACCCGGTCGTCGCTCGGGGTCGCGTGCATCGCGACGAGCACCTCGGCGACGTCGGCGGTCGCGGCCTCGACCGCGCCGACCGCGTTCACCACGTTGTCGGAGGAGGGCCGGTCGGCCGATCGCTGGCTCCCGGTGAACACGACGGGGACCGGCGTGTCGAGCATGAACGACAGCGCGCTCGCGGTGTACTGCATGGTGTCGGTGCCGTGCATCACGACGACCCCGTCGGCGCCGTTCTCGATCTCCTCGTGGACCGCCCTGGCCAGGTCCTGCCAGACCGACGGCTCCATGTTCTCCGAGAGGATGTTGGCGACGACGCGACCCCGGTAGTTCGCCCGTCCGGCCAGTTCCGGGATCGTCTCGAGGACGTCCTCGGCGTCGAACTGCGCGGTCACCGCGCCGGTGCGGTAGTCGACGGTGGACGCGATGGTCCCGCCGGTCGAGATGAGCGCGACCGTCGGCAGGTCCGGGTCGACGGTGACGCCTGAGGTCTCGGACGGCTCGCGATCGCCGACGTCGACGACGTCGGACTCGAGCACCTCGATCGACGCGCTCTCTCGGTCGATGCCGACGTTGTAGCCGCTCTCGAGTTTGAGCACGACGTGTTCCGGCGACGTCGAGGGGAGGACGATCCCCTCGTTCGTCGTCCCGCCGTCGTCGACGCGAACGCGATCCCCTGGGTTCATGTCCCCCGATATCGCCGGGACGGCCTTCAAACCATCTATGCCGGGCCGTCACCCGGTGATCGTCCAGCCCGACTCGGTGCGGTCCACGACGTCCCGTTCGGCCAGCGTATCGAGGGTCTGGGCCACCATCGACTCCGGGACCTCGACCGCACGGGCCAGGTCGTCGACGGTGCGCTCAGCCCCCGCGAGGGCCCCCAGGACCTCGGCGGTGAGCTGGTCATCGTCCGCCTCGGCGCGCTCGTTGAGTTCCGTCTGCACCTCGGTGAGCCGGCCCTGGACCCAGCGCTGTGCCATCGAGAGCTCGCGCTCGAGGTCCCGCAGGTCGTCGAGTCGACTGGCCAGCGTCGCCACGTCCGTCTCGCCCTCGAAGGACGTGGTGATCCGGAGGTGCGAACACCGGCCGAGGTCGAGGTCCGCGGCGGCCGGGTAGGCGCTCTTCGCCCCGAAGTCGTACGGCGAGACGCGCACCTCCAGGCGGAGGTTCTGGGCGATGTGGAAGTACTTGCGACGCCGTTCGTCGACGTGGCTCTCCACGAGGCCCGCCTCCTCCAGGCGCGTCAGGTGATCGATGACGGCCTTCGGGCTCACGCCGATGTACTCCGAGATCTCGGTGACGTAACTCGGTTTGCGCGCCAGCAGTCGCAGGATCCGCCGGCGGTTCTCGTTTCCGAGCAGGTCGAGCAGTGCCCCGGAGTCCATTCCTGGCTGGGCTTGGTCGTCCGCCGGGAAAAGGGTGTCTGCTCGGGCGCCCCCGCGCGGGGTGGTGATTTCCACCAGTCTGACCGGCAGACTTTTGCCGTGCCGTGACAGAGAGTGACACGCATGTTCGAGCCGTTCTCGAGCGGATACTACCTGGGGCGGCTGTACGTCGAGCCAAGCGAGGGCGAGGCCGTCACGATGCAGCGCGCCCAGCACGAGCGGGTGAACGAGCACCTCTACGCCGACGGAGAGGGGGTCGAGCGACTCGACGCGCCACTCGTCATGAAACTCGGCGAGACCCACGTCGCGGTCCACGGCTCCCCGTCGGTGCCGGAGGGGACCCTCGCCGTGCCAACCGACACCCTCGAGGACACCCGCATCGAGAACCCGCCGACGCTCAGTGACGTCCTGCTGGCGAAGGCCGACCACGCGCGCCGCCTGGCCTCCCTCGGCGCGGTCTGAACGTCTCCTCGGCGCGGTCCGGTCCGTCCCTCGGCGCGGCCCGCGATCGGTCCGCGTCCGGTGGCGTTAAGCCACCGCGGGCCGGTGATCTCCACCATGCTCGACCGCCTGCTCGGCCGCGCGTCCCTCGAGGCCCGCATCGAGGAACTGGAGGACGAACGCGACAGCCTCGCGGCGCGCCTCAAGGCGGAGTCGGAGCGACGGAGCGAGGCCGTGAGCGAACGGCAGGCGGCGGAGGAGCGCGTCAATCGCCTGGAGGACCGCGTCGCGGAACTCGAGGACCGCGTCGAACGCGCCGAGCGGGACGAGGGGGAAGTCGCGGTCCGCCGGGAGGAGACGATCCGGGGCGAGCGCCTCTCGGCGATCCTCGATCGGATCGCGAGCGTCGAGACCGGGCCGGAGGGCGCGCTCACCGCGATGGTCGACGATTCGGTCCCCGAACCGGTGCGGGACTGCTTCGGCGATCGCACCCCTCTCGTCTCCCACGCCGCCCCGGCGATCGTCTACGCCGACGACGCCTACCTCCTGAGCGTCGCCCTCAGACCGCCCGTGGCACCCGAGCCGTTCGTCCGCTGGGACGACGCGTTCCAGGTCGATCCGGCGTGGTTCGAGCCCCGTGGGGAGTACGCCCTCGCGCTCGTGCGGGCCGACCAGTTCGCGATGGGCGAGTACCGGGGTCGCGAGCGCGTCTCGCTCACCGGGTTCGAGAGCGACGTGAAGGGCGCCCACTCGAAGGGGGGCTTCTCGCAGTCCCGCTTCGAGCGGCGCCGCGACGCACAGATCGAAGCGCACCTCTCCGCCGTTCGGGAGGCACTCGCCGACAGAGACGCAGAGCGCCTCTACCTCGTCGGCGAGTCGACGCTCCTCTCCGAGATCGACGTGGAGGCGACCGTCACCCGCCCGAGCGACGCGACGGGGGCACCGGAGACGGCGATCGAGGCGGCCTTCGACGACTTCTGGTCGGTGCCGCTCACGGTGCTGTAGTGCGGGAGAGCCAGCAGCGTTAAGCCGACACGCGCCGAGCGACGCGACATGCGCGTCGCCATTCTGGCACACGAGAAGTTCCCGGACGACGCCAAGACGGCCGTCGGCGTCCTCCGGTACGCGGACTACGAGGTCGCTGCGGTCCTGGACCGGGACCGCGCCGGTGACCGCGTCACAGACCACCTCGCCGGGGTCGCCGACGCCCCGATCGTCGAGGGCATGGCGGACGTCCCCGGGTCGGTCGACGCCCTGGTGATCGGCATCGCGCCCATCGGTGGCGGCTTCGACGACTCCTGGCGGCCGGACGTGCGCGCCGCCATCGAGGGGGGCGCCGACGTGATCTCGGGCCTGCACTACTTCCTCTCCCAGGACGAGGAGTTCGCCGCCCTCGCCGACGAGCACGACGTCGCCCTCTGGGACGTCCGACAGCCAGACGAGGACCTGACGGTCGCGTCCGGCACGGCGCGGGACGTCTCCGCGGACGTCGTCTTGACGGTCGGCACGGACTGCTCGACGGGCAAGATGACCGCCGCGGTCGAGATGGCCCGGGCGGCCGAGGACCGCGGGATCGACGCGGCCTTCGTCCCCACCGGACAGACGGGGATCATGATCGAGAACTGGGGGCATCCGATCGACCGGGTGGTGAGCGACTTCGCGGCGGGCGCGGTCGAGGACATGGTCCTCGAGGCCGCCGAGGATCACGACCTGCTCTTCGTGGAGGGCCAGGGAAGCATCGCCCACCCCGCCTACTCGCCGGTCACGCTCGCCATCCTCCACGGCGCGATGCCCAACCGCCTCGTCCTCGCCCACACCGTGGGCCGCGAGGCGATCCACGGGTACGAGGACTTCCCCCTCCCCGACCTCGAGACCTACGTCGACCTCTACGAGGACGTCGCGGCACCGGTCAACGAGACGGCGGTCGCGGCTGGCGTCCTCGACACGTCCGCCCTCGAGTCCGCGGAGGCGGCCCGTGAGGCGGTCGAGGCCTACGCGGCGGCGATCGGCGCCCCGGCCACGGACCCGATTCGCTTCGGCGTCGAGGAGATCCTCGAGGTGGTCCGATGACCCGCGAGAGCGGCGGTCCGACGACCTCCGGGAGCGAGGTGGTCCGATGACCCTCGAGACGGCCTTCGAGCGCGTCACCCTCGCGCTGGAGCACCCCTTCACCATCGCCCGTGGCACCCAGGAGACGGCCGAGACCGTGATCGTCCGGATCGAGGACGAGGAGGGGACCACCGGCATCGGCGCGGCCGCCCCCTCGACGCACTACGGGGAGACGGCGGCGACGGTCGAGGCCGTCCTGCCGACCCTCCTCGACGTGGTCGAGCGCGTGGGCGATCCACACCGGATCGAGCGCATCGGGCGGGAGATGGACCGCGTGGTGACGGACAACCCCGCGGCCAAGGCGGGCGTCGACATCGCCCTCCACGACCTGGCCGCAAAGCGCGTCGACCTCCCGCTGTATCGATACCTCGGGTTCGACCCCGCGGAGCGGATCGAGACCTCCTACACCATCGGCATCGACGATCCCGCGACGATGCGCGAGAAGACCCGGGAGGCCCTCGATCGCGGGTTCTCGACGCTCAAGGTGAAGGTCGGCACGGACCGCGACCACGAGTCCCTCGCGGCGATCCGCGAGGTCGCACCGGACGCGACCGTTCGCGTGGACGCCAACGAGGCCTGGACCCCGCGCGAGGCGGTCCGTCGCATCGAGGACCTCTCCGCCTTCGATCTGGAGTTCGTCGAACAGCCAGTCCCCGCCGAGAACCCCGCGGGCCTCGGGTTCGTCCACGAGCGCTCCCCGCTCCCCATCGCGGTCGACGAGAGTCTGGTCCGGGCGACCGACGTGCCCGCGATCGCGGACCGGGCCGACGTCGCCACCCTCAAACTCATGAAGACGGGCGGCGTCCGGGAGGCCCTCCGGGTGATCCACACCGCCCGGGCCCACGGCCTCGAGGTCATGGCGGGGTGCATGATCGAGTCGAACGCGTCGATCGCCGCCGGTGCACACCTCGCGCCCGCCCTCGACTACCTGGACCTCGACGGATCGCTGCTCCTCGAGCGGGACGACTTCGCGGGCGTGCCACTCGAGGACGGCCGCGTCGATCTCGGCTCCCTCGACCGCGCGGGGACCGGCGCTCGAAAGCGATAGCCGCCGGGTGGCGCGGTCTCAACAGGCTTATAGCGGGCACCCAAGTTAGTGGGCCCCATGAGCAGTGTCACGGTGACGCTCCCCGACGGCTCGACCATGTCGGTCGCGTCGGGGACGACCGTCGAGGACGTAGCGCACGAGATCGGTCCCGGCCTCGGCCGTGACACAGTCGCGGGGAAACTCGACGGCGAACTCGTCGCGAAGGAGACGCCAATCGAGTCCGACGTCGCACTCGAGATCGTCACCGCGGACGGCGAGGAGTACCGCTCGGTGCTCCGGCACACCGCCGCCCACGTGTTCGCCCAGGCCCTCCAGCGACTGTATCCGGCGGCCAAACTGGCCATCGGTCCGGCCACCGACGAGGGCTTCTACTACGACGTCGCCGGCGTCGACCTCGACCAGGACGACCTCGCAGCGATCGAGGCGGAGATGGAGGACATCATCGACGCCGACTACGACGTCGAGCGCGTCGAGCGCACCCGCGAGGAGGCGTTCGAGATCTACGACGACAACCCCTACAAGCGCGACGTCCTGGAGGAGGAGGCCGCGGGCGAGGACACGGTCACCTTCTACCGGCAGGACGACTGGTCGGACCTCTGTCGGGGCCCCCACGTCGACTCCACCGGGGAGATCGGCGCGGTCTCGCTCCTCAACGTCTCGGCCGCCTACTGGCGGGGCGAGGAGGACAACGACACCCTCACCCGGGTCTACGGCACCGCCTTCGCCGACGAGGAGGACCTGGAGGACTTCCTCGAGCGCCGCGAGGCGGCAAAGGAGCGCGACCACCGGAAGATCGGCCGCGAGATGGAACTGTTCTCGATCCCGGACGTCACGGGACCGGGCCTCCCGCTGTATCACCCCAACGGCAAGACGGTCCTCCGGGAACTCGAGAACTACGTGAACCGCCTCAACGAGGAGGCCGGCTACGACTTCGTCGAGACGCCCCACGTCTTCCGGACGGAGCTCTGGAAGCAGTCCGGGCACTACGACAACTACGTCGACGACATGTTCCTCCTCGACGTCAACGACGAGGAGTACGGCCTCAAGCCCATGAACTGCCCGGGCCACGCCACCATCTTCGACCAGACCGCCTGGAGCTACCGCGACCTGCCGGTGCGGTACGCGGAGAACGGCAAGGTCTACCGCAAGGAGCAGCGAGGCGAACTCTCGGGGCTCTCGCGGGTGTGGGCGTTCACCATCGACGACGGGCACCTCTTCGTGCGTCCCGACCAGATCGAGGCCGAGATCGAGTCGATCATGGCGATGATCTTCGAGGTCATCGAGAACTTCGACCTCACCGTCGACGTCGCCCTCGCGACCCGGCCCGAGAAGTCGATGGGCGCCGACGAGATCTGGGAGCAGGCCGAGTCCCAACTCCGGGCCGTCCTCGAGGACGGCGGGTACGACTACGACGTCGAGGAGGGCGACGGGGCCTTCTACGGCCCGAAGATCGACATCGGATTCGAGGACGCCCTCGGGCGGACCTGGGACGGTCCCACGGTCCAACTCGACTTCAACATGCCCGAGCAGTTCGACCTGACCTACGTCGGCGAGGACAACGAGGAGCACCGCCCGGTGATGATCCACCGCGCGCTCTACGGGAGCTTCGAGCGCTTCTTCATGGTCCTCATCGAGCACTTCGACGGCAAGTTTCCGCTGTGGCTCGCCCCGGAGCAGGTGCGCATCCTCCCGGTCTCGGACGACAACGTCCCCTACGCGCGTCGCGTCGAGGAGGAACTCGACGGCTACCGCGTCGAGATCGAGGACCGGGACTGGACGGTCGGCAAGAAGATCCAGCAGGCCCACGAGGACCGGGTGCCCTACATGATCGTCGTCGGCGACGACGAGGAGGAGGCCGGCACGGTCTCCGTCAGAGATCGCAAGGAGCGCGAGGAGAACGACGTCTCCCTCGCGGCCTTCCGAACGCACCTCGACGAGGAACGCGACGAGAAGCGAACCGAACCGGACTTCCTCGCCTGAGCGGCCACGCCAGCGGCCCCGGCCGTCACCCAGCGGTCTCCGGTGTGGCCGCTCCGCCCGGTCGACGCGGTCACGGTCCCGCGCCGCCCCGCCGAATCACTCGGTGTTCTCTTCCTCGCGCAGTTCCTCGAGTTCGGCCTCGATTGCGCTCTCGTCGACCGACGCATCGAGGTCGACGTCCTCGGCCTCTCTCTTTTCCCCGTTCTCCGCCTCCCCCTCGTCATCGTCGCGGAGCGTCTCGAGTTCGCTCTCGACCGCCCGTTCGTTTCGGCCCGCCTCCAGTTCGGCGTCGATCTCGTCCCGGTCCGACATCGCGTCGTCGAGGACCCCACGCTCCTCGAGTTCGTCCATCGCTGCGGCCCGGGCCTCCATCTCCTCGGTCCGCTCGTTGGCGCGCTCGATCGCGCGGTTCACGTCCTCCATCTCGTCGCCGACCCCGGTCATGGCCTCGGAGACGCGGGTCTGGGCCTCCGCGGCCTCGTAGCGGGCCTTGACGGTCTCCTTCTTCGTCTTGAACTCCTCGATTTGCCGCGTGAGGTCTGCCTTCTTCGACTCCAGGTCCGACTGGGTTCCCTGGAGGGAGTCGATCTGGGACTCGAGGTCCTCGATCTGGTCGAGTTTGGCCTGCTTCTTCTCGAGGGCGCGCCGCGCCAGGTCCTCGCGGTCCTGGGCCATCGCCTCGCGGGCCTGCTCGTTGTGCTTCTCCACGTTCTCCTGGAGGCGATTGCGCTGGACCTCGAGGCGCTTTCGCTGGGCGGTGACGTCCGCGATGCCCCGCTCGACGTCCTTCAGTTCGTCCCGCATCTGTTCGTATGAGTAATCGAGGGTCTCGCTCGGGTCCTCCGCGCGTCCGATCAGCGCGTTGAGTTTCGAGCGGACCACGAAAGAGAGGCGTGAGAGGATGCCCATGCTGGCGCAAAGAGCGCGAGCGCATAAAATTCTCCCCCCGGACGGGTCACTTTTCCCGGCCGGCACCCTGGAACGCGTATGACCGACGGACGCGAGGACCCCATCCTGATTCCGGGGAACCGACGCGTGGCGGCGACCCTCGACGAACCGGCGGGGGACACAGAGGCCTGCGTCGTGGCCTGTCCGCCTCACCCACAGTTCGGGGGGAATCGCACCGATCGCCGTCTCACGGCGGTCGCCGAGGCCCTCACCGAGCGCGGGGTCGCCGTCCTGCGCATCGACTACGGCGACTGGGACGACGGCCGCGGGGAACGCGAGGACGTCCGGAACGCCCTGCGGTGGGCCGACGAACGCTACGACCGGGTGGGCCTCTACGGGTTCAGCTTCGGGGGTGGCATGGCGGCGCTCGCGGCGGCCAGCACCGACGTCGACCTCTGCGGGGTCGCGCTGCTCGCGCCGGCGGCCCAGGTGGCCGCGGACCTCGACCCCGATGAGACGCTCTCTGCCATCCGGGCGCCGGTCCGCCTGGTGGTAGGAGAACGGGACACCACCGCGGACTGGGAGCCCTTTCGCGAGGCGGCCGAGCGGATCGGTGCGTCGGTCGCGACGCTCGCGGCCGATCACTTCTTCGTGGGCCAGTCCGAGACGTTCGCGGCGGCCGTCGGCGAGTTCCTCTCCGAGCGGTGTCGACCCGCTCGAGGGCGCTCCGAAATGGTTTAGGCGCGGCCTCCCCCACACCTGGTATGCCGACAGAGACCGGGTACGATCCGTCACTCGGGAACAAATTCGTCTTCGTCACTGGCGGGGTGATGTCGGGCCTCGGCAAGGGCATCACCGCCGCGAGTCTGGGCCGACTGCTCACGAACGCCGGCTTCGACGTGACCGCGGTCAAGATCGACCCCTACATCAACGTCGACGCCGGGACCATGAATCCCTACCAGCACGGGGAGGTCTACGTCCTCGACGACGGCGGGGAGGTCGACCTGGACCTGGGGAACTACGAGCGGTTCCTCGAGACGGACATGGCCTCCGATCACAACGTCACGACGGGGAAGGTCTACAAGCACGTCATCGAGCGCGAGCGCGCGGGGGACTACCTCGGGAAGACCGTCCAGATCATCCCTCACGTCACCGACGACATCAAGCGTCGCATTCGCGAGGCCGGCGAGGGCCACGACGTCACCCTCGTCGAGGTCGGCGGGACCGTCGGGGACATCGAGGGGATGCCCTTCCTCGAGGCGCTCCGGCAGTTCTCGGACGAGGAGGACGACGAGGACGTCCTCTTCGCGCACGTCACCCTGGTCCCCTACGCCCCCAACGGGGAGCAGAAGACCAAGCCCACCCAGCACAGCGTCAAGGAACTGCGCAGCATCGGCCTGCGGCCGGACGTCGTGGTCGGGCGCTGTGACGATCCCCTCGAACCCGACGTCCGCGAGAAGATCGCCCTGTTCTGTGACGTCCCCACCGACGCCGTCTTCTCCAACCCGGACGTCGAGGACATCTACCACGTCCCGATGGTCCTCGAGGAGGAGGGCATGGACGAGTTCGTGATGGACCGTCTCGGGATCGCCGACCGGGCCATCCCGCCGGCGGAGCGCTCGACGGCGTGGCGCGATCGGGTCACGACCGAGGCGACCGAGACGGTGTCGGTCGCCCTGGTCGGCAAGTACGACCTCCGGGACGCCTACATGTCGGTTCGAGAGGCCCTCAACCACGCGGGCATGGAGGAGGCCGTCGAGGTCGACGTCGAGTGGGTGGACGCAGAGGAGATGGCCCCACACCACCGCGACCGCCTGGCGGCGGCCGACGCCGTCGTCGTCCCCGGCGGGTTCGGGAGTCGCGGGACCGAGGGCAAACTCGAGGCCATCCGGCACGCCCGCGAGAACGACGTCCCCTACCTCGGTCTGTGCTTCGGGTTCCAACTCGCCGTCATCGAGTACGCGCGCAACGTCCTCGGCCTCGAGGGGGCGAACTCGACCGAACTGGACGAGGAGACGCCCCACCCGGTCATCGACCTCCTCCCCGAGCAGTACGACCTGGAGGACCTGGGCGGGACGATGCGCCTCGGCGCCCACGAGACGCAGATCGAGGCGGACACGCTCGCCCACGACCTCTACGGCGCGGACTCCTGCGAGGAGCGTCACCGCCACCGCTACGAGGTCAACCCCGAGTACATCGAGGACCTGACCGCGGGCGACCTCGTCTTCTCCGGGCGGGCCGGCAACCGGATGGAGATCCTCGAGATGGACGACCACCCCTACTTCGTCGGCACACAGTTCCACCCGGAGTTCACCTCGCGACCGACCAGCGCCAGTCCCCCGTTCGTGGGGCTCCTCGAGGCCGTCCTGGAGGGTGAGCGCTGAGATGGTCGAGACCGAGTCCTTCATCGAGGAGGCCACCGCGGAGATCGCCGACGAACTCGGCGAGGACACCGCCGTCATCGCGCTCTCGGGCGGCGTGGACTCCTCGACGGCCGCCGCGCTGGCCTACGAGGCCGTCGGCGAGCAACTCGTCCCCGTCTACGTCGACACCGGACTGATGCGCCAGGGGGAGACCGAGAGCGTCCGAGAGACCTTCGAGTACATGGAGAGTCTCCGGATCGTCGACGCGTCCGACCGGTTCTTCGACGCGCTCGCGGGCGTCACCGACCCCGAGGAGAAACGCCAGGTCATCGGCGAGCAGTTCATCCGCGAGTTCGAGACCGTCGCCCGCGAGGTCTCGGCCGACTACCTCGTCCAGGGGACGATCTACCCCGACCGCATCGAGAGCGAGGGCAACATCAAGTCCCACCACAACGTCGGGGGTCTCCCCGAGGCCGTCGACTTCGAGGGCATCGTGGAACCCGTCCGCGACCTCTACAAGGACGAGGTCCGCGAGGTGGCCCGTGCGCTGGACCTCGAGGCGGTCGTCTCCGAGCGCATGCCCTTCCCGGGCCCCGGCCTCGCGGTTCGCGTCGTCGGCGAGGTCACCCCCGAGAAGGTCGCCGTGGCCCGCGAGGCGACCGCCATCGTCGAGGCGGAACTCGAAGAGTACGACCCGTGGCAGGCCTTCGCCGCGGTCCTGGGTCGGGCCACCGGCGTCAAGGGCGACAACCGCGTGCACGGCTGGGTCGTCGCGGTTCGCTCGGTCGAGAGCCGCGACGGGATGACCGCCCGGGCCCAGGAACTCGACTGGGAGACCCTCCAGCGCCTCCAGAGCCGAATCACGGGCACGCTCGATGACGTCTCCCGCGTCGTCTACGACGTGACCCACAAGCCGCCGGCCACGATCGAGTACGAGTAATCCCGCGCGATCGACCGGTTCCCGATCGCCGTCAGTCCGTCCGATTTGCGCTCGTCTCCGGTGGGTCCGTCGATCGCGTCCTCCTCGCGACGTGATCTCACGTTCCTGCGTCATCGTCTGGGTGTCATCCCTGCCCGTCCGGGTGCTCCCGGGTGGCCGAGACGACGGCCATGATCGCCATCGCCGCGACCAGGGATGCGCCCCAGAGGAATCCGGTCGGCAGGAGGAAGCGCAGTCCGAATCCCTCGCCGAGCCAGACCACGCCGGGGATCCCCCACTGGCCCGCCACGAACAGGGCGGTGACGGTCGTGCGGAGGCGCCCGGTCACTCCGAGGGCGGGAACCGCGAACCCGAGGACGATCGCGAGGATCGAGAGGACGCCCAGGTGGGCGTGTCCGCCGATCAGCCAGGGCGGAACGACCTTTCCCCCGGCCACGAGTGAGAGCTGATACAGTCCGACGGTCATCATGACGGCCAGTCCGAGGAAGCCACTCGTCTTGAGCGCCGTCGTCATGGACACGTGACCCATCATATGATGATCTGTTAAAGGTTCGGGGTGCGGAACCGGGAATCGATCGCGGTGCCCATTCCCGTGAATCGCCCGTCAGTGAACCCCTCGGGACCCCACAAACCGGGTCACCGCTCCGTGATACAGCAAAACCCATTCCGTGGACCGAACCCCTCTCTGAGGGTACGAACGCCTCGCGAGTGCGGGTCCGCGACGGCGACGGGGTCGGATCTCGGAGCGCCCGCGACCGGTCGCACGGTCGAACCGTCTCACGGGTCGGCCCCCACCACGGTGAGTTCGACGTTGTGGACGCCCTCGAGAGGCCGCAGGCGGGAGACCAGCGCCGCGATGCGCTCTCCCGCCCCGTCGACGGCGATCGACTCGAGACACAGTCGCTCGCCGAGGTGGACGTGCTGGACCGCGACGACCGTCTCGGCGTAGTCGTGCTGGAGGTCGGTCATCGCATCGCTCACGCCGCCGTAATCGTGGTCGTAGAGGACCACGACCGTCCCGCTCAGGCGACCGGAAAGCCCCGATTCCCGCTCGACCTCGAGGACGAACGCTCGGAGGGCGTCCCTGGTCGCCTCGGATCGACTCTCGTAGCCCGCGGCCTCCACCACCTCGTCCAGGCGGGCTCGGAGGGTCGGTGGAATCGTGACGCTCATGCGCTCGACGCCGTCTCTCATGCCCTCGCTTCGGACGAGGAGGGGTTAACAGTTCGCACCGATCGGCGTGGCCCGGGACCATCGCGGTCAGACACCACATTCATACCCACCCGCCGCCCACTCACCGCTATGAACGCAGTCATCGTCGGTCCGGACCGGGGACTCGGTGCCGCCCTCGCGGATCACGGGGTCGGGACGACCCGCGTCGAGGGGCCCGCCACTGGCGAGGCCCTCGACGCGGCCGGCCTCGCGGGTGCGTCCCTCCTCGTGATCACCGACCTCGCGGAGGCGACCGCCGTGCCCGTCGCGAAGGACCGCAACCCGGACGTCCGCGTCGTCTCCTACGCGCCCACGTCGGTCCCGGAGTTCGTCACCGGCCAACTCGACCTCGCCGTCGATCCGGACCTCCTCGCGCCCGCGGTGGTCGCCGAGGAACTCGTGGTCACGGTCGAGTGAGGCCGGATGGCGAACGGTTTTCTCGGTGGCGTGCGTGCTGCACCCATGGCACTCGACGTCCTCCCCGCGCTCGAACCGGATCCCGGAGCCGTGCTGGACCGCGAACTCGCGCACTCCGAGGAAGTGCTGGTGAAGGTGTTCGCACTGGGTCCCGGTGCGTCGCTCTCCCCGCACGTCCACGAGGGCTCGACGAACGTGTTTCACGTCCTCGAGGGGACCGTCACCGCGATACGGGGCGACGAGACGGAGCGGGTGACGGCCCCCGGCGTCGTGGTGCACGAACCGGGCACCGAGCACGGCGCGCGAAACGAGTCCGACGAGCGGGCGGTACTCACTGCGACCTTCTCGCCCCCGCCGGGGTGAACGTCACTCCCCGCGTTCCGTCTGGTCCCCGTTTCCGTCCTCGCTCCGGTCCGGCGCGAGTCGCTGCAGGATCGGAATCTCGTCGATCGTGGCGTCCTCGAGGGCGGTCCAGTCGATGCCGTCTGGTCGGTCGTCGCGACGGTCCGTCTCGATCGCGCGCTCCGGCGTCACGATCAGGTCCATCGGCACGTCGTGGGACGCGGTCTCGATCGGCCCGTCGATCACCTGTCGCTCGTGGACCGTGGTGACGATCGTCGTGTCCCGGTCGACGATGCCTGCCTCCGACAGGACGGCGAACTCGAGGTCGCTGTAGCCCTCCCCTTTGCCGACCCGGTCGCCCGACGGCGTGACCGCGACGCTGCCGGCGACGATCAGATCGATCCGGGGGAGGGCGTCCGGCCCGACGGCAGTGCCGTACTCCTCGACGTGGCTGACCGTCGGGGCCGCCTCCCGGTCCTCGATCTCGGCGGGATCGAGGCGCAGGAACGGCTGCTGGTCGGACAGGCGGGGGACCGCCATGAAGACCGTGACGCCCGCGCGGAGGGCCCGCCGACGGACGGGCAACTGGGGCGCGTCTGGATTCGCCTTGACCGCCTCGGCCGCCTGCCACGCGGACAGGTCGGCGAGGCGGGCCGCCGCGTCGTCCGCCCCCGCCACGTTGGGAATTCGCCCGTGTGGCGGGACGGGAAATCGCGCGACCCCCGCCTCCTCGAGGTCGTCCCAGACCTCCTCGCGAATCGCCTGTTTGTCCATGGCGGGGACACGCGTCGGCGGCGGATAACCCCTGGGCCGCGCGAACTCCCGACGGAGTGGGACGGCGATCGGCCGATTCGCGGGCGCGTCGCGTCGGAGTTGCGCCGCCACGGGGCTCACGTGTTGCCAGCAGACGACCGTCTCGACGCGGGACGGTTCGTAGAGGAGGAAATCGCCCCCACTCCCGCAGATTGCACAGCGTGGACTCGTCGCGGATCGCGCGGCGTCGGCGGCCGCGGCGGGCGTGGGTCGCTCCCGCGCCTCCGTGCCCCGACCCGCCGTGACGCCGTCCCGTTCGTCCTCGACCGCTCGGTTCCGGCCCATCGGGTGTGGGTGGGCCGGTCATCCGGGATAAACCCGCGGCTGTTCGGGTCGCGGCTCGAAGAATGGTGGCCCGTGTCTCGACGACTGGCGACGGGCCACTCGCCAGTCGTTCGTCGCTCGTTGCCGATCTAGAGGCGCGTCAAGTTCTCGGCGCGCGGGCCCTTGTCGCCCTCGCCGATGTCGAACTCGACGTCCTGGCCCTCTTCGAGATCGGGGCCACCGACGTCCTCCATGTGGAAGAACACGTCGTCGTCAGCCTCGTCCGTTTCGATGAAACCGTAGCCCTTCCGATCATGGAAGAACGTGACCGTACCAGTTGCCATTATACTCCAGTCCGAGGTACTGGGCCTCCACTTAAATGCCTACCGATGTGCCTCCTCCTCGTCGCGCCCCCGGGTCGCCAGGCCGACGAGGTGGCCGGCCTCCGGGAGGACGATCTCCTCCGTCCCGAGCGTGACGGCGTCCTCGCTCCCCGGCAGCGCGAAGATCGGCACCCCGTCGGCGATGCCCGCGATCGTCCGCGTCCCGACCACGCGGGTCCCGATCGACTCGGAGGACAGTCTGCGGAAGACCTCCCCGAAGCCGGGGAGTTCCTTCTCGAGGAGCGGGCGGATGGCCTCCACGGTGACGTCGTCGGGGGAGACGCCAGTCCCGCCCGTGGTGATCACCAGGTCGACGTCGTCTCGCGCGACGAGTCGGTTTACGATCGCCTCGACGCCGTCCCGGGAGTCGCCGACGAGTTCCCTGGTCACGACCCGGTGGCCGGCCGCCTCGACCGCCGCCGCGATGGCGTCGCCACTCGGATCGGAATCGAGGCTGCGGGTGGTGGAGACCGTCAGAATGCCCACCCCCAGGTCCGATCGGTCGTGGGCGTGGTGATCGTGTCCCTGGTGGTCGGTGTCGTCGCCGCGACCGTCGTCGTGGCGGTCACCCTCGTCCGCCCCGGTCTCTCTCTCGCCCTCGTCCGGCGACTCGTCTCGCGCCTCCTCGTCCGTCGGTTCCCCGTACGTCGTGTCTCGCGACTGGAAATCGACCATGTGTGGCGTTGGGCGTCGCCCCTCCTAAACGTTGGACTCCTCGCCGAATGGCCAGGGTAAAGGGGCACTCGCCCCTCCGGTGGGGCATGCGACTCGCCTCCGTCGGGCGCTCGCCGCCGTCGACCGGACGGCGCACGCCCGCCGTCACCGATGGATCAGTCGGGGGGACGATCCGATGACCGACCGGACGCTCGCCGGGAGGCGGGGGTGGGCGCTCGTCGGCCTCGTCGCGACGATCCTGCTCGCGGTGCCCGCCGTCGTCTGGTACCTCACGATCGGCGTCTCGGCCACCTACGGCGTCTACGTGGCTCTCGCCATGCTTCCGGGACTCGCCTTCGGGGCGATCGGGGTCTGGACCGCACTCCGACACCGGGGTCGGACCCGGGACTGATCACCAGTCCGCCGGTGGATCGACGGCGACGTCGACGCGGGCG
>JBDGUE010000019.1:0-21727 GCA_042216045.1 Halanaeroarchaeum sp.
GGTGGTAGATCGCGTCCTCAGACATGGGTGGCCCCCCGATTGCCGAGGCGGTTCGAAATCGGTGCGTGGTTTCGAGTCCTCCTGTGCAGGCCTGGATCTCGCGTGTGCAGGTTCGGGTCTCGTGTGCGTGCGATCATTGGTGTCCTTCCGTCTCTCGATCGGTGGATCAGTCCGTCTCTCATCGCGGGTCACTCCGTGATCTCGAATGCGAGCCGCAGCACCGGGAGTCGTCTGACGGGGTGGTTCCCCGTCGAGAGGTGGGGATACATCTCCACCCGGGGCTCCTCGTCTTCCATCCGGAAGAGGCTCGGATAGACGTCGATGAAGTGCCAGCCCGGCTGCCCGGCCATGTCGAGTTCGGTCCGAACGGTCGTGCTCCGGTAGTCATCGGTCATGCCACAGCCGTATCCCAGGTAGTGGTTGTCGTAGACGAACGTCGGGGTGGACTCGTAGTTCGTCCATCCGATACCCGAGAGCTCGATGGTCATCGTCTCGCCCACGGGCCCGCGGACGGGCTCGAAGCGTTCCACGTCGGGTTGAACCATGAATCCCGTCACCGCGACCTCGCGGCCGTCGACCGCGGCGACGATCGGCCTGGTGGACCCCTCCGCCGTGGGGACCTCGGTCTCGTACGTGAAGGACCCCCGGGCGTCGGTCTCGACCGTCGGGAGGACGTCCGGTCGGGGCTTGGGTTCGACGGTCGCGCTGCGAATCCCCTCGCCGACGTGCTGGTACCACCGGAGGTCGACCGTCTCGTTCGCCGGGAAGTCCCGCCCCTGGATCACGATTTGGGTCCCGGCCCGCCCGGACTGCGGGCTCACCGTGAGCGAGGCGTCCGTGTCCTCGTCCAGGTTGGGATAGTGCACGGGGAGTGGCTCCTCGGGGTCCATCGCCTCCACCTGGACGGGGTCCGGTGGCGTCTCCGGTTCGGTGACCTCGACGATCCACTTCGACTGGCGTCCGCCCGCCACCGGCCCCATCGGCGACTGGGTGTTGTTCGTCACGTAGGGCACCCCGTTGTAGTTGCGCCAGACCTGGAGTACGTGTTCTCCTGGCGGCCCGGCGGCCCGGACGTGCGCGGTGGCACTCCCCCGCTTTCGGACCCCCGTCACGAGGCCCGTGTATCCCTGGTCCCAGGCGATCTGGAAGTTGCTCCGATCGACGCTCGTGCTCACGCCGTGGGCGTGGATCGCGATCGTCTCGCCCATCGGGACCGTCGTCCGCTCGATCTCGAAGTGCGGGACGACCGTGATCTCGGCGGTGGCGACCGTCTCCTCGCTCCGAACGAGTTCGATCCGGTGGCCGCCCCCGAAGTCCTCGGGGACGATCCACTCGTAGTCGAACGCGCCGTCCTCGTCCGTGGTGACCGATCCGATGGTCTCCGTTAGCGGGTGGTACTGGGGGCCAACGACCTCGTGACCGGCGATCACGGACCACTCGCCCTCGTTGGTCCGCCAGCGGAGGGCGTACTCGGTCCCCGGGTCCAGGTCGCGGCCCCGGACGAGCAGGTCGTCTCCGACGGAGGCCTCCCGCGGGTCCACGGCGAGCGTCCCGCTCCCGCCACCCCCGTACTTCTCCATGCGGTTCCGCAACTCCTCAGAGATTTCCCCGTCGTCCATGGTGGGGAGAGAACGCCCCACCTCGAAACGGTGTCCCTCGCCTCGTGAAGGGCTTCAAGTACGCGTCGCGGCCCGCGAGGCCGGCGGGGCCACTACGCCGCGGGCGTCGCCCGGGTGGCCGTCGCCTTGAACGTCGCGACGACGTCCCGCCCGGGTTCGAGGGCGAGCGTCTCCCGACTCGCCTCGGTGACGAGCGCGAAGATCGGTGCGTCCGCCCCGACGTCGACGGTCACTCTGGAGATCGACTCCCCGCGGTCGATCGCCGCGACGGTTCCCTCGAACCGGTTGCGGGCGCTCGTCCCGCTCTCCGGGGGCGCGTCGGCCGGAGCGTGCAGGGTCACCGCGTCGGCGCGGAGGGCCACCTGGACGCGCTCTGCCTCCGGCGGGACGATCGCCCGGACGGCCCCCGCGCCGGTCTCGACGACGCCGAGTTCGCCGTCCCGCTCGCGGACCGTCCCGTCGAGTACCGCCTCGGTGGTCTCCGCGATCGCGGTGTAGCCGGTACAGAGGCGGGCGAAGGCGGCTAGGACCTCCGCTGCGCGCTCGGTGAGCGCACTCCCGCCCCCGCCGGAGCCCCCGCGCTCGCGGGCCACGAGCGGTCCGAAGGCCTCCTCGAGTTCGGTCACCCGCTCGTGGGAGCGCGAGTACGATCGCTCGAGGTCCTCGGCGGCGGCCAGCAGGGACCCCGCCTCGTCGATGGCTCGCAGGAGGCGGGCGTCTCGCTCCGTGAAGCTCACGTCCCCGGCACGCAACCGCGCCTCGAACCCCGCGTCCATGCGTCACGATCGGGGTCGACGGAGCAAAACGATTATGTCTGCATCGCGCCACCCTCGTTATGTCCATGAAGATACAACGATCTCATCGGGCGTTCCTGGGGAGCGTCGGAACCGCCGCGACGCTCGGTCTCGCGGGGTGTACCGGATTCCGCGGCGCGGGCGCCACGGGGGGCGAGACGACCCCGACGTCGGACGACACCGACGGGACGACCGACGAGGGATCGACGACCACCGACTCGGTGCCGGGCGACGGCGACATGCTGATCTTCCACGCGGGGAGTCTCGCGCCGCCGTTCTCCGCGGCGGAACCGCAATTCGAGCGGGAGACCGGCATCGAGGTCGAACGCGAGCCGAAGGGGTCGGTGGCCTCGACGCAGAAGATCACCCAGCTGGGTCGCCGCGCCGACGTCCTCGGGGTCTCCGACTTCCGGCTCATCCGGAACCGGGTCCTCCCCGAGTACGGGAACTGGTACGCCATCTTCGCGACGAACGCGATGGCCATCCAGTACCGCGAGGATTCGCCGGGCGCAGACGACGTCTCGACGGACAACTGGTGGGAGGTCCTCTCGCGGGACGACGTCACCATCGGCCACGCCGATCCGGCCGTCGATCCCGGCGGCTACCGCGCGGTGATGACCCAGGAACTCGGGAAGATCCCGTTCGACGGACAGACGCTCTACGGCGACGCGACCTACCAGCAACTCCGGAAGAACTCTGTCGTCCCGACCGGGACGGAGACCAACCTCACCGCGCTGCTCGAGACCGGGAAGATCGACTACGCGTTCTACTACCAGTCGCTGGCCTCGACCGCGGACATGCCGTGGATCGACCTCCAGCCGCAGGTCGACCTCTCGAAGGCGACCAGCGAGTACGCCACACACTACGCGAAGGCCGAGGTGGACACGGACTCCGGGACGTTTACGGGCGCGCCGATCGCCTACGGCATGACCGTCCCCTCGGTGGCGGAGTCGCCCGAACTGGGGGCCCGGTGGGTCGAGTACTTCGCCACCGACCCCGGCCGGACGATCCTCCAGAACAAGGGCCTCCAGCCGGTCGATCCGATCGTCGTCCCGAAGTCGGGGCGCGAGGCGGTCCCGGACCGGGTGATGGAGAACGCGACGGCCACGACCGCCCTGGGTCCGCTTGACCTCTGATCGAGGGAATTACGGACCACCACCATCCATCGCCCCCATGCTCGATCGATCCGGTCACGCACGCGCGACGGTCGTCATCGCGGTCCTCACCGTTCAGGTCGTCGCGTTCGCGGCGGCCACCGCGGCCGGCCGCCCCACGGCGTACGCGGTGTTCATCGTCCTCTCGGCGGTGGCGCTTGCCTACGGCGGGCGGGGCGGCGTCGCGGGGATGGCGGCAGCGGCGGCCGGGTCGGTCCTCCTGATCGCGCTCACCTTCCCACTGATGCTCTTCGCGGCCCGTCAGGACCCCGCGATGGTGCTGGAGAAACTGCGCTCCCCCGAGGTCCACCGGATGCTCTACCTCTCGGTCTACGCCCCCCTGCTCGCCGCCCTGGTCGCCCTGATCACGGGGGTCCCGCTCGCCCGCCTGCTCGCCCGGGGGTTCCCCGGGTCGGCGGTGGTCCAGAGCCTGGTCGATCTCCCGCTCGTCGTCCCGCACTCCGTCGCCGGACTGATCGTCCTCTTCGGGTTCGGCGAGGGCGGTGCCCTCCCGGGGCTCTCGGTCATGGGGACGATCCTCGGCGCGGTCCTCGCGATGACCTTCGTCTCGGCCCCCTTCGCCGTGAACAGCGCCCGAGAGGCCTTCGAGTCGATCGACGATCGCGTCGAGTACGCCTCGCGAATCCACGGCGCCGGCCCGCTCTCGACCTTCGGCCGGGTCACGCTCCCGCTCGCGGCCCGGGGGATCCTCACCGGCGGCGTCCTCGCCTGGGCGCGAGCGGTCTCCGAGTTCGGCGCCGTCGCCATCGTCGCGTACACAATCGAGTTCTATTACC
Organism: Halanaeroarchaeum sp.; assembly: GCA_042216045.1. Classification (GTDB taxonomy): domain Archaea; phylum Halobacteriota; class Halobacteria; order Halobacteriales; family Halobacteriaceae; genus Halanaeroarchaeum. The sequence goes on from JBDGUE010000019.1 coordinate 4,365, forward strand.
CGCCCGCGGGCGAGGCGGTCCGCAGCGCGCACGCGCCGGTTTTCATCTACCGGACGTACCTGACCGGGAGCCTCACCGAGAGCGGGGCCGTCGCGTTCATCCTGCTCGCCGTGAGCGTCGTCGTCTTCCTGGTCATCCGCGGCGTCGCACAGGACGGGGGCCGGGTACTGTGAGGCTCACCGCCGACGTCCGGGCGACGTTCACCGCGCCGGGTGCGGATCCATTCGACGTCGACGCCGCCATCGAGGTCGACGAGGGCGAGACGGTCGTCGTCCTCGGACCCAGCGGCAGCGGCAAGACCCTCCTCCTCGAGTCGATCGCGGGGTTCCACCGCCACGACGGTCACGTCCGCCTCGGCGACCGCGACGTCACCGACGACCCGCCCGAGACCAGGGGCTTCGGCTTCGTCTTCCAGGACTACGGTCTGTTCCCGCACCTGACCGTCCGGGAGAACGTGGCCTTCGGGCAGCGCTACCGGGGCGCGTCCTGGAGCGATCGCGCCCGCGCGCTGTTGTCCGGTGGGACCCGCCGCGACCGACTGCGTCGCCTCGCCCTCGGCGACCCCGGAGAGCGAGACGAGCGCTCGCTTCGCACTCGCCTGTGGGATCTCCTTCGCCTCCGTCGCACGGATCCGGGACCAGATCCGGCGGCGCTCCTCGCCGACCTCGGCGTCGCCGACCTCGCCGATCGGTACCCGCCCACGCTCTCCGGCGGAGAGGCCCAGCGGGTCGCCCTCGCGCGAGCGCTCGCGGTCGAACCGTCGGCGCTCCTCCTCGACGAGCCCCTCTCGGCCCTCGACGTCCCGACCCGGCAGTCCCTCCGTGCGGATCTCGCGACCGCTCTCGCCTCCGTCACCAGCGTTTACGTCACCCACAATCGAACGACGGCCCGAGCGATCGCCGATCGGATCGCCGTGATGCGGGACGGCGAGATCGTGCAGGTCGGGACCCCGGAACGCGTCTTCGAGTCGCCGGAGACCGCCTTCGTCGCCCGGTTCGTCGGGGCGAACGTCCTCCCCGGCGACCCGTTCGATCGTCGGGGGCGCGTCGCGATCCGTCCCGAGCACGTCCGCCTCGACCCCGCCGACCCGGACGGGACCGCGACCGTCGTGCGCACCGCCCGGGAGGACGCGGCGACCCGGGTGATCCTCGACTGGAACGGCGATCGCCTCGAGGCCTTCGCCGCCGATCCGCCGGCCGTCGGGGACGTCGTGGGCGTCGGCCTCCCGGTCGAGCACCTGAGCGACCTGGCCTGACCGCCCGCTGGAGGACCGGTCGACGTGGCCCCACCGCCCGACGAGGTGCTGGTTCGACGCCAGACGGTGGCCTCACCCGGTTCGCTCGCGGTAGGCCCGGGCGCCCGCCCGAACCATCCCGAGGTCCGTCCCGGTCACGAGGTAGTCCATGCCCCAGTCCTCGTCACGCACCGGGACCTGGTCGGGACTGGTGGCGAGCGTTCCCACCGGGACGTCCGCCGCGTGGGCCGCCTCGACGATCCGGTCGATCGCCGCGCGGAACCGATCGCCCTCGAAGTCGCCGAACGCCCCGAGTCGCGCCGAGAGGTCCGCCGGGCCGACGAACAGGGCGTCCAGTCCGTCGAGTTCGGCGATCGCCTCGACGTCCGCGAGGGCGCCCCGGGTCTCGATCTGGAGGATCGTCGCCACCCGATCGTTGGCGTTCGCCACCGTCTCCGCGAGGCTCGCGCCGTACTCCGAGGCGCGCCCGCCCGCGACGCCGCGGACCCCCGCCGGTGGGTAGGCGGTCGCCGCCACCGCGGATCGAGCCTCTCCCACGGACTCGATCTGGGGGACGACGATGCCCTCGGGCCCGACGTCCAGGAGTCGGCGGATCTCGGCGCGATCGGCACCGCTCGCCCGGACGACGGCCCGGGTCTCCCCCGCGGCCGCGTCGAGTGCCCGCACGCCCGCGGCGAGGTCGTCGATCGCGCTCTCGGAGTGCTCGCCGTCGATCACGACGAAATCGAAGCCCTCGGACGCGAGGACCTCGAGGACGGCGGGGTCGCCGGTGCTCGACCAGGCGCCGGTCGGGGAGTCCGTGTGCAGCTCCGCGACGAGGGTGTCCGTCATGGCTCCCCGATCGGCTGCCGGCAGTAAAGGTGTCCCGCCCTCGGTCTCGGGGCGGGTCAGGGGTCGAACACGCTCGCCCGGCGCTCCGTTCGGACGCCGTGTTCGGCCTCGTCGACCGAGTCGGGAGTGCTCTCCGGCCGGGCGGCGAGGCCGGCCCCGATCGCCTCGCGCACGCAGGCCCGGGCCGCGGCGCCGATCGCGGTGGCGCTCCCCGCGAAGGCGGCGGCCGCCCCGTCGGGATCGCTTCCGACGGCGACGGCGTCCGAGGTCGTCCCGGTGAACCCGGTTCGAGCCTGGAGCGTCGCGGCCTTGGCTTCGACGACGGTCCCCAGCAACGTGGCCAGCGCACCGTCCCCGAGGGCGCGATCGGTGACGACGAGCAGGTTGACCGTTCCGGCGGGTGGCGAACCCGTCTGCCCGGCGGCGTCGCCGGACGGGGACTGCGGGAGGCTCGCCGGGTTGGTCAATCCGACGGTCGCGTAGGCGACCACGTCTCCGAGACGCGCTCCCACGAGGTGGTCCATGTCGACGCCCGTGAGCATCGCGGGGCCCGACGCGTCGAAGCCGGCCCGTTCGCGGCGTTCCTCGACGTACGCGGCGAGATCACGGCGCTCCCAGCCGTCGGGAACGGAGACGTTGTACGCCGCGTCCGCGCGGTCGTATCCCCCGTCCCACCCGGTGGCGAGCCAGCGGGTTCCGGGTCGGCGAACCTGGACGACCCCCTCGCGCACGGCGGTCTCGATCGCCGGCGGCTCACCCATCGAGGAGGACCTCCAGCAGTCGGTCGTTCTCCTCCCGGCGCCTGATGGCGACCCGGACGTGGGCGTCGAGCGTCTCGAACGTTCTCGCGTCGCGGAGGACGATCCCGCCCTCGGCGGCGCGCTCGAGGACGGCATCCACCGACCCCTCGGTCACCGCGAGGAGCAAGAACGGTGCCGAGGAGGGCGCGACCTCGAAGCGCTCCGAGAGCGCGTCCCGGAGCCGCTCGCGTTCGTGGCGAACCCGGCGTCTCGTCGCCCGCACGAAATCGTCTTGCCGGAGCGCGTGTTCGCCCACGGCGAGGGCGGGACCGCCGACGTTCCAGGGTCGTCGTGCCGCGAAGAGCCGGTCGCGGAGGTCGCCGGTCGCCACGGCGTAGCCCACGCGGAGCCCCGGGAGCCCGTACAGCTTCGTGAGCGATCGGGCGACGATCGCCCCGTCGGTGCCGGCGATCGTCTCGCGGTCCTCGAACCCGAGGAACGCCTCGTCGACGAGGACCGGGGTATCGGCCGCCCGGTGGCGAGCGACGAACTCGCGGAGCCGGTCGCGGTCGTAGCCCCGCCCGGTGGGGTTGTTCGGCGTACAGACGATCGCCATGTCGTGGTCCCCCGGCCGGGTGGCGAGAATCTCGTCGGCGGGAACGGGACGCGTCTCGGCCCCCTGGAGGGCGACTTCCCGCTCGTACTCGCCGAATCCCGGTCTCGGCACCAGGACGACGTCGCCGGGCTCGAGGACGGTCTCGATCGCCAGCCGGATCGCCGCGAGACCGCCCGGCGTGGGGATCACCCGATCGGGGTCGACGTCGAGGGACGCGCCGGCGGCCCGGCGGAACTCCGTCGGCGGCTCCGCGGGGTAGGAGCGACTCTCCGCGAGGGCACGCTCGTAGACCCTTTCGGTGCCGGGCGGCGTCTCGGGGTTGACGTTCGCGCTGAACTCGATCTCCCCCGATCCCGCGTGTCCGCCGTGTGGCTCCCGCGGCACGGAGGCCACGCTATCGGGGTCCATCGTCGTCCCCCGATCCGTCCTCGACGAGCGTCTCGTAGTAGGAGCGGACGCCGTCACGAACCGACGCCGCGTCGACGTCGGCCCGATCGGCCAGCCTGAGCGCCCCGCCCATGCCCACCCCCTCTTTCGCTTCGCCGGCACGATAGCGCTCGAAGGCGACGTGGTCTCCCTCGTCGAATCCCGGGTCGGTCACCGCGACGTCGAGGTCGAGCGCCGAGGCGGCGGCCTCGTGGTCGAAGGTCTCGTCGGCGGCGACGAACGCGGTCGTGGCGAGGGTGAGCGGTGCCTCGACGCCGGCGTGTCTGGCGATCGCCGCCGCGGCAGCCATCTGGGACCCGCCGGCGAGGACGACGCGGGCACCGCCGTCGGTCGCCCCGGCGAGGAGGCCGGCGACGGCCGCCAGGACGGGATCGCCCATCAGCGACACGGCGTCGATCGGCCGGTCGGCGAGCGCTCCCGGTTCGACGTCGCTGGCCGCGAGTCCCGTCTCGACGACGCGCCGCTTGCGAGCGATCGGGTTCTCCGGGAGCGAGGAGGAGACGTCGGTCGGCTCCCCCAGGGCCGAGAGCACTCCCATCGCGGTCGTGGTCCCGCCGGGGACGCTCTCGCCGATCAGGACCTCGTCGTCCCGAATCGCCCGGCCGATCCTCGCCGACCGCTCGTAGATGGTCGCCGCGTCCGGTACCGGTCGCTCGTCGCGGACGTCCCCGCCGGGCGACCCGACGGACGCGGCGGGTGCCGCGGTCGGCACCGACAGGCCGGCGTCGAGGATCATGGTCTCGACGTCGAGGTGATCGAGGGCGGCCCGGGTCACGAGCGACGGCGTGGGACACCCGTTCGGACTCACGGGCACCGTCGGCGCGAACACCGGCTCGCCGAACGTCACGATCTCGGCGTCCGCCGCGGGCGTATGAACCATCGCCTCCGGATCGGCCCCGGCGGCGCTGATGCCGTCGATGGTCGCGGTCGCGGTCGAGCCGACGGCGATCGCGACGATCACGCTCGTGCCTCCGCGATCCATGCGTCTCTCGGTCGATTCACGTTGATCGCGAGTGCTGAGTCGTGCATGATTCGTGTGCCTCCGTGCTTTCGGCCGCGGTCCGTACCGACGACGTTGAGGCCGGTCGGGACGACGACCCGTCCCTCGACCGTCGTGGTGGTATCGACGGTCGCGCCGACCCGGCGGACGAGGGACCGGGGGACGGCCACGGCCGTGGATTCCGTCCCGGCGCGGGCGAGGACGTCGTCGATCACCGCGCCGGTCAGTAGCGGGAGGTCGGCCGTCACCGTGAGGACGGGGCGGTCCACTCCCGACAGCGCGCGGTTCAGGTCGGCCACGTATCCGTTCCCGGGGGTGTGGATCGTCGGCTGCCGGACGTGTGCGGCCGTCTCGGGCGTGTGGGGCGACGTCACGACGCGGGCACGATCGACGTCGCTCTCCTCGACCGCTCGGAGGACCCGGTCGATCATCGGGACGCCGTCGATCTCGAGGAGGGGCTTCTCGCCCGCCCCGAGACGCGATCCCCGGCCTCCGGCCATCACGAGAGCGTCCACGCGATCACCCCCACGCCGAGTCCCACCAGTCGTGCGAGTTCGTTCGCCGCTCCCAGGACGTCGCCGTTGATTCCGCCGAACCGGTCCCGGGACAGCGCCTCGAGTCCGAGGCCGACGGCCACGCCGCCCGCGAGAACGGCGAGCCCGCCGGGGAGCGACGGGGACGACGCCACCACCGGTGCCGCGAGGACGACCCCCGGCACCATCGATCGCCGTCCGACGGACTCGGCGAGTGCCGATCCGAGCCCTTCGTGTCGAGCGGATCCGCGCGCGAGCACGACGAGCACGGCCAGTTTCGCCGCGACCTCGGCACCGATCGCGATCCGGATCGCCCCGCTCCACTCCGGGAGGGCCGCGCCCAGGACGAACAGCCCGAGGAGCGCGACCGTCCCCGCCAGGAGTCCCCCGACGCCGACGGCGGCGTCCTCCATCGCCGCCACGCGATCCCCGGTCGTGCCGTGGACGGCGAGCGCGTCGGCGACGTCGGTCAGTCCGTCGAGGTGGACGATCCCCGTGACCGCGAGGACCGCGAACACGAGGCCGAGCCCCCGCACCCGGCCGGGGGGCGAGACGAGGACTGGAAGGCTCACGAGCGCGCCGATCGGGTAGCCGACCGCGGGCAGGATCCACGGTCGACGGCGAAAGGCCTCCCAGGCCGCGGCGGTGTGCGGGAGCGGGATCGTCGTGAGAAAGCCCACCGCACCGACCAGGGCGCGGAGGTGGCCGACGGCGCGTGCCCGGATCGCGTCGGCGGTTACCACCACGCGATCACCCCCGCGAGCGCCACGCCGAGGAGCCCGGCCCGCCGAACGACGCGCAGGGTCCGCGTGCCGTCCGCCGCGTCGGGGAGTCCGGCTCCGGGGTGTAACGCGTACGCGCCGGGCTTCACCAGCGTCCGATCGAGGACCGCGGCGATCGTGGCCATCGGCCACCCGGAGTTCGGCGATCGTGGCTCCGCGGCCCATCGACGGGCGGTGAGCACCGCCCCCGGTGCGCCCGCCGCGACCGCGAGGAGTCCCGCGGTCGCCCTGGCGGGGAGCCACTGGACGACGTCGTCGAGGCGTGCGCTCGCGGCACCCATCGGCTGGTCGCGGTAGCCGAGCATCGAGTCCAGGGTGTTTATCGCCTTGACCCAGGCGGCGGCCCCGACGCCGACCGGGAGGGCAACGAGGCTCCCGAGGGCGAAGGCCACGAGCGGCCCGATCAGGCCGTCGGCGAGGTTCTCGGCGAGGCTCTCGATCGCCGCGCTCCTGAGCGCGTCCGGTCCCAGGTCGTCCGTCTCGCGACCGACGAGGGCCCGCGCCGCCGCCTCGGCGTCCCCGGGGGATCGATCGGCGGTTTCGAGGAGATCCGCCCCGGCGTCGAGGAGTCCTCGGACGCTCAGGTTCACCGTCAGGATCGCGCCCGCGAGTATCGTGGCCGCGAGCGGGTGGATCGCCGCCCCGAGGAGCACTGTCGCCGCCGCGAGGCCCCCGTACAGGACGGGAAGCGCGACCGCGACGGCGACGCCGACGAGAGCGGGGCGGCGCCAGTCCCGGGTGAGGGCCTGGACGACCCTGCCGAACGCCACGACCGGGTGGATCCGCTCGGGCGGTTCGCCCCAGAGCAGGTCGGCCCCGATCGCGAGGAAGATCACCCCCGTCGCGATGGCGCTCACCGACGCCCCTCCAGTTCGACGGCGCTCTCCGTTTCCTCCATCGTGGCGAGCGCGACCGCGAGGGACGACTCGACGTGGACGAACGTCCCCCCGACCCGCTCGACGCCCCCGTCGGTCCTCGGATCGTCGCCGACGTGTGTCAGTTCGCCGGGCTCGACGCCGAGCCGCGTCGCGACCGCCTCGAAGGCCCGTCGGTCCGGCTTTCTGACCCCGAGGTCGACGCTCGCCAGCACGACGTCGACGGCGTCCCCCGGAAGCGCCGATCGCCGCATCGATCGCTCCACGAGTCCGGGGACCGCGCTGTTGGAGAGCACGCCGACGGGCACGTGGTCGGCGACCCGCTGCACCGCCGCGGGTGCCTCGGGGCGGACGTCGACGTCCCGGTCGAAGGCCGCGTCGACCGCGTCCGCTACGCGCGACCGATCGACGGAATCGTCGACGGCGCCCTCCAGGGCCGCGGCCACGTGGTCGTAGAGGGACACTGCCTCGCCGGAGCTGGCCGCCGCCTCCGAGGAGCGGTATCGACGAGGCCAGTCGGCCGGAACCGGGACCCCCCGCTCGCGGAGCGCGTCGCCGACGGCCGCGGCGGGATCGTCCGGGCGGTCGACCGTCACCAGCGTTCCGAAGAGGTCGAACGACACCGCGTCGACGTCGGCCGTCTGGAGGCCGTCCCGGGTCACGGATCCCATGGACCGGTCACTCGTGGAGGAATCGGCCGACCAGCAGCATCGAGAGCACCGCGATCGGGATTCCCAGCCCCGGCGTCGTCGCGGTCGTCGTTCGGGTGGTCGCGGACTCCTGGGGGGTGCCCTCCGTCGCGGTCGTCGTTCGCGTGCTGGTCGTCTCCGTCGCCGTCGCCGTCCCCGCCGCGGCGAAGGCGTCGGGGTGGAACGTCTCGGCGAGTCGGCGCACGACCCTCACCGTTCGCGGGGCGGGCTGGCTCAGGTAATCGGCGTTGACCGTCACCACCTGTCCCGTCTCCACCGCGATCGTCTCGTTGTACGCCTGCGTCCGTGGGAGGTGGGCGATGGAGCTCCCCTTCACGATCCACTGCGGATTCCGCGTGAGGACGATCTCGCGGCTGATGCGCCGATAGGTCTCGATCCCCGCGTTCGCGGCGACGTTCTCGGCGCCGGCAGACTCGATGATCGTGTGAATGAACGTCTTCGATCCGGCGGTGAAGCCCCCGCCCATGTAGTAGAGGACGCGGGGTTCCTCGGTGTCCGCGACGGTCTCCCGAATCCGGGAGAGGGTCCGTTCCATCGCGTCCGCGCGCCGGTCGGCCCCCTCACAGGCCCCGACCAGACGCCCGGTCAGGCGGGTCTTCTCGACGATGTCGGCGAGCGACTGGGCGGCGCGGAACTTGTAGACCGTGAGCCCCGCACTCCGGAGGTTCCGGACGGTCGCGTTCGGAATGACGTTCGGTGCCAGCACGAGATCCGGCGTGAGGTTGACCACCTTCTCGGTCACCACGAACGCCCGCCCCGCGCCCGAGACGTTGGTTCGCGAGGCGGCGCCCTCGAGGTACGTCGCGTACTTCGAGACTCCGATGACCTTCTCTCTCGCCCCGATCTCCCACATGGTCTGGGCCGCACTCGGCGCCAGCGTGACCACGGTCTCCGGCGCCGCGGGGACGGTCACCGTCGTTCCCGTCGCGTCGGTTCTCGTGACGGGGAACGAACAGGCATCGGGCGCTGCCAGGGTCGTTCCGGTGTCGGGGGTCGTCTGGCCCGCGGGCCCGGCGGCGAGGGCGGGGCCGACGGTCGCCCCCAGCACCGCCAGTGCCACCCCGAGGACCAACACGATCCGCGTCGGTGTCCGATGTGCCATCGTCTCCGCACACTGGCCTAATCAATATAAATTTACCTAATCCAACCTGGCTTTCAGTTCTCGAGCAGGGACTCGACCGCGCCGATGACGTCGGACTCCTCGACGACCCGCGCCCGATCGCGGAGGCTCTCGTATCGCGTTCGGGCCGCGGGACCGGCGAAGTTGCGCTCCTCGAAGGGCCGCTTCTCCACGAGGACGACCGACTCGGCCCCCGCGGCCGCCCGCAGGTTCGGGAGGTTGCCGGGGCCGATCTCGACGTCGGCCACGACCGTCACCGCGGCCTCGGCGATCCGCGCTTCGACCGCCGCGGTCGCGTCCTCGTCCATCCCGGCACCCGGTGGCAGGGTGACCGCGTCGACGCCCAGGAGGCGTGCCGTCTCGAGGTCGGCGTCGCCCTCGTTGAGCGCCCCCGTCGAGACGTCGAATCCGGCGGCGGAGAGGAGGTACAGCAGGCGGGCGGCGGTTCCCCCGCCACCGACCACGTGGACCCGCTCCCGGGTCGTTTCGGTCGCGTCGTCGGGCAGGGCCACGACGTAGACCGCGCCCGTCACCGGGTGGCTGGTCACGACGGCCTGCGTGCCGAAGGCCGCCTCGAGGTGGTCCTCGGTGAGCACCGCTGTGGGGTCGCCCGTGGCGAGCACCTCGCCGTCGCCGAGCAGGACGAGGTCGTCGCAGTAGTGGGCCGCGAGGTTGAGGTCGTGGATCGCCGCCACGACGGTGCGTCCCTCCCCCACGAGCGAGCGGACGATCTCGAGGGTTCGCACCTGGTGGTTGATGTCGAGGCTGGCCGTCGGCTCGTCGAGCAGGAGGACCGGCGTGTCCTGTGCCAGCGCCCGCGCGAGGAGAACCCGCTGGCGCTCCCCGCCGCTGATCTCGTCGACGGAGCGATCGGCCAGGTCGGCGACGCTCGTCCGCGCCATCGCCTCCTCGACGGTCCCGACGTCCGGACGCTCGCCGATGGAGACACGGGAGCGATACGGCGTGCGTCCCATCTCGACGACGTCGCGCACGTCGAAGTCGAACGCGAGGTGGGTGTCCTGGGGGACGACCGCGACCCGCCGACTCGCCGCCCGCGAGGAGAGCGCGTCCATGGACGTCCCGCCGACCCGGACCGCGCCCTCCCTCGGGTCGAGGATGCCGGCGATGGTGCGCAACAGCGTGGTCTTGCCCGACCCGTTCGGGCCGATCAGGCCGACGAAGGCGCCCTCCTCCGCTCGCATCGAGACGTCCTCGAGGACGGCGTTCTCCCCGACCTCGACGGTGACGTCCTCGACGGCGACGGTCCCCCCGTCTGCCGGGGGCCCCTCCTCTCCGAACGGGACGGAGAAGTCGATCACAGTGCGTGCACCTCCCGCCGGCGGAGCAGGTAGAGGAAGAATGGTGCCCCCAGGGCGGCGGTCACGATCCCGACCGGTATCTCGGCCGCGCCGGCCCGGGCCACCGTGTCCGTCGCGACGAGGAAGGCCCCGCCAGCGATGGCGCTCGTCGGCAACAGCAACCGGTGATCCGGGCCGACGAGCAGCCGCATGATGTGGGGGACGATCAGGCCGACGAACCCGATGACGCCGGCCACCGCGACCGCGCTGGCCGTGAGCAGACTCGACAGCGCCAGCAGGACCCGCTTGGTCCGCTCCACCTCGATCCCCAGGGTGTGGGCGTCCTCCTCCCCGAGCAGGAGGACGTTGAGGTCCCGGGCGTACCACTGCAGGCCCCCGAGCAGCACCGGCACGACGAGCAGGGTGAGTCGCACCTCCGCCCAGGTCGCGCCGTGCAGGTGGCCCATGAGCCAGTAGATGGCCTGCTCGAGGCTCCGACCGCTCTTCACGAGCATGAACGAGATGACGGCCCCGAGGAACGTCTGGACGGCGACCCCCGCGAGCAGCAGGGTCGCCACCGGGGTGCGACCGTCCTCGGTCGCGATCGCGTATACGCCGAACGCACTGACCACGCCGGTCAGGAACGCCGCGGCGTGCAGTCCCAGGCCGATGGGCAACGTGATGGCGGCCACGGCCCCGACCGCGGCCCCGGAGGAGACCCCGATGATCGACGGATCCGCCATGGGGTTGCGAAAGAACCCCTGCATCACGGCCCCCGCCCCCGAGAGGGCCACGCCCACGAGCGCCCCCAGGACGATGCGGGGCAGGCGGATCGCGAGGACGATGGTCCGCTTCGTCTCGGCGACGGGGAACGAGAGCGGGTGGACGGTGCCGACGTCGACCGTCGGCAGGGCGACGCCCGCCAGGCCCGACGGCGTCCAGGTCAGGGAGACCGACGTCGGGAGCGGGATCGCCGAGAGGAGGACCTTCAGGACGGTCGTCGCCTGAACGGTGACCGGGCCGATGCCGGCGCTCACGAGGACCGTCGTCACGAGCCCGGCCGAGAGGCCCCCGACCCACCCGACGCCGCGCACGGCTTCGCGCATGATCTCCACCAGAGTTGCAGTAGGTAAATATGTATTGTACTCGGCCGGAAATCCTCACGGTAATTCATTCTCTTCCCAACAGGTTGGAACGCGCGGCGACTTTTTACCGCCATCGCCCCTCTGCGCTCACATGGGACGAACCGCCTCGCTCGATCGGTCGCGAGCAGACGCCGCGACGCCCCTCGACGTCCGCGTCTCGGTGACGCCGGGAGACGACTGCGCGTGTCCGCTCACGGACTGCGAGGCGGAGTCGGTCCGCCAGACGCTCTCGAGCGAGGAGGACGGGTGCACGTGTCGGCTGGTCGTCGACACCCCCTCGGGGACGACCTTCGAGGAACAGCCGACGAGTTTCACCTGTCCCTGCCCGACGTTCGAGGAGTACGAGTGCGTGAGCGAACTCCTCGAGGTCCAGGAGAACGGCCTCCTGTTCTCGGTGACGATCCCCAACCGGGACGTGCTGGCTCCCCTGATAGCGGGCCTGCGCGAGGCGAACGCCCACGTCTCGGTCAACCGCATCCTGACCGCCGGCGCGGAGGAGGAGTCGACCCCCGACATCACCGAGAAACAGCGCGAGGCCTTCCTGCTCGCCGTCGATCGGGGCTACTACGATCGCCCGCGCGGTGCCACCCTCGAGGACATCGCGAGCGAACTCGACATCTCGCCGTCCGCGGTCTCCCAGCGCCTCACGGCGGTCAAGCGGCGACTGGCCCGCAAGTACGCCCGCCGGTACGACGGCGAACTCTCCGAGTGACGCACCGACACTCTCCGAGTGGCGCCGGCCGAGCACGCCGTCCGACCGCCGTCGGCCGCCTTATATCCGTCAACATAGCACACAAACTGATAGTTGTTCGTCACCCGAAGGGTCCGACAGCAATGACGGGCCGCTATCGATTCGACTGCCCCGGCTGTGCCATCGACTTCGAGGTCGACGCCGGGGTTCGGGACGACATCCTCGGGAACGGCTGTCCCATCTGTGGGGCCCCGGTCACGGAGGCCGCCTTCTCCGTCCGGGACACCCAACTCTCCTGATCGCGGCCCACCATGACTTAAATGACTTCATATGCTCGGGACGGCAGTAAGTGGCTCTACGCCCTGGTTTCGGCCAACAGATGGCCTCCGATGGCAACATCTCCTCCGATCTGGCAGACGCGCTCGACGAACACCGGCAGTCCCAGGCCGCTCCCTCCGGGACGGTCGTCCTGAGCGACGACGAAGCCTACGTCGGTGACGAGGTCACGATCCTCGGCCGCAACCTCCCGCCGAACGTCGAGGTGGAGTTGATCTGGAACACGTCCTCCGGAAGCTGGGGGGTCCTCCAGGGCAACGAGGTCCTCGGGCCGCAGTACGCGACCCGGACGGTGACCCTCGCGACGACGGAGACCGACGGGGACGGCAAGTTCGACCGGACCTTCGAGGTCCCCGAGGACTACGGCGGCTCCCACGGGATCGAGGTGCGATCGCCCGACGACGCGGTCCTCGGGCGTGCAGAACTCGAGGTCGTCCCGTGGTTCGAACTCCAGAACGAGTCCGCGCCCCTCGGCCAGGAGTTCACGATCAAGGGCTACGGACTCGGACCGAACCCCCTCACCAACAACTACCAGATCACCTGGGACAACGGGATGGTCGGGTTCATGACCGGGGTCCTCAACAACGGGACCGCGACCGCTCAGGTCCGGGCCGTGGGCCACGTCGGGACCCACGCCATCCAGGTCTGGCGCAACTACCGCGGCGTGCCCTTCCTCCAGAACAACACGCAATCGCCCTACGGTCCCGTCGCTCAGGGCCGACAGTCGAAGTGGACCGTCGAGGTCACGGACCCCGAGTCCCGCCCGCCCGCGACGTGGGTCGACTCACAACTCGACGAGTCGCCCCTCGAGGTCCACTACCCGCCGATCGACGAGGACACCGGGGCCGACCTCGAGATCACCCCGACCTCCGGGCAGCCGGGGACGACGGCGTTCATCTCCGGGTCGGACTTCCCGGCGAACGAGGAGGTCAACCTGGTCTGGCACCGCCACCAGGGCCACCGCGTGAAGGGCATCGAGATCACGCCCGTCCCCAAGCCGGACGTCCTCCCGACCGTCACCACCGACGAGAGCGGCTCCTTCCAGGTCGAGGTCGAGATCCCCTCCGACGTGGGCTCGACCCGCCCCATCACCGCCGAGGTCGGCGGTCGATCCGTCGCCGTGACCGGGTTCATGATGCAACCGGACATCCTCGAGATGTCCCCGACGAAGGGCCCCGTCGGGACGGAGATCGACATCAAGCTCCAGGGCGTCGGCTGGACGATCTACGAGAACGCCCCCTACTTCGTCTACGACAACAAGCCGGTCGGGTACGTCTGCGGCGTGGACGACGACGACGTCAACGGCGTGACCCACTTCAAACTCCAGGCCGCCGGCGAACCGGGCCTGCACTTCATCGACGCCTACCCCTCGATCTTCGAGACCGAGGACGACGAGCCGGACTTCGAGATCAAGCCCCACCTCTCCTACCTCGACAACCACCCGATGCGGCCGCTGCCCGCCTTCCACTTCACGTTCGAGGTCACCGAGGACTGATCCTCCGGCGGTCGTCTTTCCACCGACGTCGTCTCCTCTCCGACGTGGTCTCTTCATCGCCGTCTCCTCCAGTCGGTGAGCCACGGACCGCCCGGTCTGTCGCGTCGATCGCGGGGGAATGGAGGCGGCGCCGTCTGGGCGAAAACGGCCTGCCTCAGGTTCCGCGAGCGACGACCCTCGACCCCCTGCACCTGGTCGCTGGACGGCCCACCGTCTGGCAACGGTTGCGGAGAGGGGAAACTCGGTTCGCGTTGGTGTTCGGTTGGCTCCTCAGTCCCCACCTCGGGGCCTCGGTCCTCGACCCGAAGTCCCCGCTTTCAACTCGAACGCTCAGTTCTCGACCCGAACGCTCAGTCCTCGACCCGAACGCTCAGTCCTCGACCTCGTCCTTTACGTTCTGGAAGTAGGTGTCGACCTTCCGGTTGACGACCGGCCGGAGGAGCGTGGTGCCGAGCGAGGCGACGCCGCCGGTGTAGTCGATCTCGGCCTGGTAGGTCAGCGCCGTCTCGCCCGGCGCCGTCTCCTCCATCTCCATGGCCGCGAGGACGTCGAAGTCGCTGCCCGTCTTGGTGTCGTGGGCGGAGCCGTTCACCACGATCCAGTCGGGTTCGTTCATCTCGACGAACTCGGCCTCGCCGTCCATCGAGACCGTCAGGTGGCTCACGCCCAGGGTGATCGTCACGCTGTACTTCCGCTTCGAGAGCCGCTCGACCTCCTCGGCTCCCGGGACCAGTTTCGTCAGCGCCTCCGGGTCCGAGATCGTCGCCCAGAGGTCGTCCTTTCCCGTCTCGATCTCGACGGTGTCCGAGAACTCGAGGTGCTCGCCGTCGTCCATCTCGCTCGTGTCTTGCTCGACGTCGCTCATAATGAATGGGGGTGTCCGCTGTCGGGTCGGTCGTGGGCGGGCTACTCGGGGCCGCTCAGGCGCTCTGCTTGAAGACCTTGAACTGGTCGACGAGCGAGGCGTCGGTGTCGAAGACGTTCGCCTTGTCGTCGCCCTTGACCGTCACCTCGATCTTGAACTTGTAGGTGCCCGCCGGGGTGTCCTCGGGGAGCTTGAGGGTTCCCTCCCAGGCGTCGGTGGCGTGCTCTTTGGCGTCGCCCTGCCACTTGAGCTCGAAGTCCTGGAACTGATCGCTGTCAGGGAAGGTCACCATCACCGAGTCGATGACCTTGTCGCTGGGCTCCTTTCCGGTCTGGGCGTCGTAGACGTTGGCCTGGAAGGCCACCGTCATGCCGGGCGTGAAGTTCTGGGCGAGACCACAGCTCGAGACGTAGCCGTTGGCGGCCTTGGGCGAGGAGATGGCGTACGTGTGATTCGAGATGACGTACTGGAGTTCCTTCTGCTCGAGGACGGTGAACTGGTTCTTCGCGATGCCGACCGGCTGGAACTGCGCGTTCTCCGGCGGGTTCTTGATCACGACCTCGTACTTGACCGTCCCCGGTGCGGCGTCCTCCGGCAGGTTGATGGATCCGGCCCACTCCTTGGCGGGGTGCTCCTCGTCGTCGCCGGCCCAGGCGAGTGGCACCGCGTCCCAGTCGCGATTGGTGAACTGGATCTCGACGCCCTTCTTTCCGAGTTCCTCGTCGGTGAGCTGCTCGCCGGTCTCGGGGTCGTAGACGCCCACGTACCAGATGGCCTGCATGCCGGGCGTGAACTTCCGCGACGGCGAACACGCAGAGAGGAAGTCGTGGCCGCCCGGGACGCCGTGGGAGCCGACCGCCATGTCGTCCGTGACGACGTAGTTCTTCGTCTCCGGCTTCGCGGTGGTCGTGGTCTGCTGTGCCTGGTTCGACGCGCACCCGGCGAGACCGACGGTCGCCCAGCCGGCGGCCCCGGAGGCCATCAGTTTGCGCCGGGTCGTGTTCGGTACAATCGAGTCGTCCTCGTCCGCGTCGGGCTGCTCGGAACTCATTCTACATACATAGACAGTCCGAACGGGACACTAAAAGCACCTATAAAATATACAGGTGTTTATATCCCGACGGGGCACCACCGCGTGTATCCCCGGTCGGCTCACGGCGCGCCCGTGCGTCTACAGCGAGTGGTCGACGAGGGTCAACTCGTCGGTGACCACCGTCTCCTCGGCCCCGTCCCGTCGCGAGACGGCGATCTCGTAGGTGTGGGTGCCCGGCTCCGCGTCGGCCGGAACCGAGAGCTTGCCGCCCCACTTGTCGTCGACGTGCTTCTCGTGGGGGCCGTCCGGCGTGAGTTCCACCGATTCCAACTCCGAGTTGGGAAAGCTGATCGTGACGGCGTCGATGGCGTCCTCGAAGAGCCGACTCCCGGTGAGGTCGTCGTAGACGTCGACGAGGAATCCGACGTCCATGCCCATCGCGAAGACGTTCTGGCCGGAACAGGAGGTCGTCCCGCCCCCACCACCGCCGTCGCTCGACGCGGTCGTGGTCGGCGTGTCCGCGCTCTCGGTCGTGGTGGTCTGGCTGGTCACGGTCACGTCGTCCCCGTCCTCGGTCGTGGTCGTCGTCCCGCCGTCACCGTCACCGCCGGTATCCGAACAGCCGGCGAGGCTCACGGTCGCCCAGCCGGCGGCCCCCGCGGCCATCAACCGTCGGCGCGAGACGCCCCCGTCGTCGCGGTTCACTTCGCCTCGGTCCGTCGTCGGTTGTCGCTCGTCGGACATTCTCGTGGGAAGAACCGTGTCCTGCGTCCGTCAGTCCACGCCTCAGAAATACAGGTGTTTATGTCGTGTGCCCATTCCGGGACGACTGCCCCGACACGCACCCTTAACTGCGAGGGCCGATCAGTGCTGGCCATGTTCAGGATCGGAGCCCACGTCTCCATCAGTGGGGGCCTCGAGAAGGCGGTCGAACGCGAACTGGACGTCGGCGGCAACTGCGGTCAGATCTTCGTGGGTTCGCCTCGGGGGTGGGCCGTGAGCGAGGTCGACGAGGACGACGCCGAGGCCTTCGCGACCGCGAGCGACGAGGCCGACGTCGGCCCCTGGATCGTCCACGGGACCTACCTGATCAACCTCGCGACGCCGAAGGACGACCTCGCGCGCAGGTCGATCGAAACCGTCCAGGCCGAACTCGACGCCGCCGCGGCCCTCGGGATTCCCTACTACGTCTTCCACCCCGGTGCACACACGGGGGCCGGCGAGGAGACGGGGATCGAGAACGTCGGCGAGCGACTCTCCGAACTCGACGTCCCGGAGGACGTCACGCTCCTCCTCGAGAACACCGCGGGCAAGGGGACGACCGTGGGGGCCACCGTCGCCGACCTCGACGCGATGGTCGCGGCCGCCGACCAGGGATACGACGACCTGGGGATCTGTCTCGACACCTGTCACCTCTACGCCGCGGGCTACGACTTCACGACCGAGGAGGGGATGGCCTCCATGATCGAGGAGGTCGAGGACACCGTCGGGGTGGAGAACGTCCACTACCTCCACCTCAACGACTCCAGACACCCACTCGGCTCCGAGAAGGACGAACACGAACACCTCGGCGAGGGCGAGATCGGCGAGG
>JBDGUE010000038.1:0-21722 GCA_042216045.1 Halanaeroarchaeum sp.
TCGACCGCCGCAAGTTCCTCAAGGCCACCGGGGCGGGAGCCGTAACGGCCTCCCTCGCCGGCTGTCAGGGGAACGGCGGCGACGGAACCACGACCACCACCACCACCACCGGCGGCGGTGGCGGCACCCAGACCACCGCCGGTGGCGGTGGCGACCACGAGATCCCGCAGGGCGGGACGATGGTCGTCGGCGTCGGCAACCCGCCGAAGGGTCTCAACCCCCTCGCGACCTCTTCGTCGTACTCGTGGGCGATCCTCGACTTCGTCCACGGGTGGGGGACGACCCTGGACTGGAAGAACTTCGGCGTCCACCCGTCGGTCTACACCGACTGGGAGGTCCAGAACGTCGATTCCGGGACCCCGGACGTCTTCTTCTCGGTCCGCGACGGGCTGACGTTCAACGACGGCGAGTCCCTCTCCGTCGACGACGTGCTGTTCACGTACAACTACATGATGGAGCAGAAGCCGGGGCGGTACGTCTCCACCGTCAGCGCCATCAAGTCGGTCCAGGAGGCGGACAACGACTACGACGTCCGGATGCGGCTGAACAAGCCCATCGGGACCTACGAGCTCAACCAGCTCTCGCTGCCCATCCTGCCCAAGCACATCTGGAGCAACGTCGACAACTACAACAAGTACACGCCCGGCGACCAGGTGCCCGAGCGGCCGGTGGGTCTGGGCCCCGGGACGGTCACGACCTATCAGCCGGACACCGCGATCGAGATCGAGTTCCGCGACGACTACAAGCTCAACCAGCTCGACTGGATCGACCAGGTCGAGGGCTACAACAGCGGCGGTCCCTTCCTCGACAAGGTCCAGTTCAAGGTGTACACGAGTCGGTCGGCGATGAACCAGGCCTTCCTCCAGGGCGGACTCGACGCGATCTACGGGACCATCCGCACCTCGAACGTCGACGACGTCGAGAAAAACGAGGGCCAGAAGCTCGTCCACGGGGGCGACACCGGGTACAGCTACATCGGCTACAACCTCCGGCGCACCCCCCTCGACGACCTCTCGTTCCGGCAGGCCCTCTCGTTCGCCTGGGACGACATCTACTGGGTCCGTCGGCTCAGCCAGAACCTCGAGGTCGAGGGCGACTTCGTCGCGCCGCCGGGATACGTCGTCCCGCGTCCCGACGACGGCGAGAAGCTCTCCGACCCGGCGACCCAGGCCTTCCACTTCCGCTCGAAGTCTGCGGGCGTCCCCGACTACGCCGGGATTCGTGACTTCCTCGCCAACGGCGAGGTCATCACCGGCGAGGGCGGCACCTACGCGGGCCAGGAGTACCCCGGCTCCCTGTCCGGCGTGACGGCGAGCCAGACCGAGGCCCGTCACACCTACACCTGGGGCGAGCCGGTGTCCGAGCCGGTCAAGCAGGCCGGTGGGCAAAAGGAGATCCGGGTCAACGGGAAGACGATCCCCGAACTCACCGGGAGTGCGATCCAGTACTACATGTACCCGCCACAGCTCGTCCCCAACCTCACCGAGATGGACAAGCGGTACACGCAGACGCTCAACACCCTGGGCATCCCGGTGAAGCGGAAGGTCCTCTCGTTCAACTCGCTGCTCGGCGCCGTCTACGCCGACGAGGACTTCGACATCTATCACATGGCGTGGGGCAACACCTCGCCGTTCGGCATCTCGTCGCTGTACAGCATCTTCCACAGCGACAACGCCGACAACCACACCGTGAAGGAGGGGGACAACACCAAGCTCAACACGAGCACGATGCTGAACAACTCGACCGGCTACGGCCTCTACGACTACGCGAGTGCGGACGACCTCATCTCGACGGCGCGCCAGACCATGGCGGACGAGCCCCGCCGGAAGGCCACCGAGAAGGCCGTCGAGCGGATCTACCTCGACCAGCCCTACCAGGTCATGAGCTACGAGAAGTTCCGCTGGCCGGTCAACTCCGCCGACTTCGGCGGGTTCATCTCGAACATCCCGGGTCCGGGCCAGTCGGCGTTCGCCGACCAGATCAACTACGCCGTCTACCAGAAGCAGTAAACCGGATCGTCGCATCGCCGGCTTTCGACACGATTATGACGCGCCCTCCCATGCCAACCAGACTAGACACACACTCACGATGACCCGCATCAGCGCGAAGTATCTGGGTCGCCGGCTCGTCATCTCCTACCTGACGATCCTGTTGATCATGACCCTCCTGTTCGTGCTCATCAGGAGCATGCCGGGGTCGTTCATCAACGTGATGACGACGTCGGGGATGACCGCGGAACAGATCGAACGCATTCGCGAGGCCTGGGGCCTCAACGAACCGCTCTGGAGACAGTACATCCAGTTCATGATCAACTACCAGATGGGCAACTTCGGCTGGTCGCCGACCCAGAACGTGCCGGTGTGGGACCTCATCGTCCGGCGCCTCCCGCGCACGGTCATCCTCTTCGGGGCCACCTTCATCGCCGGCTACATGATCGGTCCGCTCGTCGGCATGTACCTGGGCTGGTGGCGGGGCACCACCCGCGACCAGACCATCTTCACGAGCGGGCTGTTCATCTACTCGATGCCCGCGTTCTGGATCGCCTGGCTCGTGATCTGGCTGTTCAACTACCACCTGGAGTGGCTGCCGAGTTCCTACATGCTCACGAAGTTCGCGGAGTTCGAGTGGACCGCCGTGTCCCTCATCGTCGACCTCATGCGCCACCTCGCGCTCCCGATGTTGAGCCTCATCGCGGTCGGCTGGGTGGGGGCGATGCTGGTCATGCGGACCACGATGAACGACGTGGTGGACGCGGACTACGTCTTCCTCGCGGACGCGAAGGGCGTCCCCGAGCGCGGCGTGATGATCAAACACGCCGCCAGGAACGCGCTCATCCCGGTCGCCACCCAGGCCATCGTCGGCATCGCTTTCATCCTCGACGGGGCGGTCCTCATCGAGAACGTCTTCAACTACCCGGGCATGGGGGCGCTGCTGGTGACCGCGGTCCTGAACAACGACTACCCGGTCACCCAGTCGGTGTTCTTCATGCTCTCGGTCCTCATCATCGTCATGCGCCTGATCACCGACGTCGCCTACACGTACCTCGACCCCCGGATCAAGTTCGGGCAGGGGGACTAACTCATGTCACAGGAACAGGAACTCACGTGGATGGACGCGATAAAGGAGCGGTGGGGGTATCGCTACGAGCGGTTCCAGCGGGGGTGGGATCAGTTCACGACCCACCGGATGGGCGTCGTGGGCCTCGCCATCCTGGTGGTCTTCGTGCTCGTGGCGCTGTTCCCGAGCGTCTTCGCCCCGCACCCGGTCGACTGGCGGGCGTACCTCGGCACCGGCCAGGGGTACCTGACCATGGAGCAGATCAACACGATGCCCCACCCGCCCGCGTTCGGCGACCCCTTCTTCGTCCCGCTGGGAACGAACTACCAGGGGTACGGCATCCTGACCGAACTGGTCTACTCCACGCAGACCGCGCTGTTCATCGGTTTCGCGGCCGGCACCCTCTCCAGCCTCGTCGGCGTGCCGCTGGGGTTGATCAGCGGGTACTACGGTGACACCTGGATCGACGAGACCATCCAGCGGGTGGCGGACATCATGTACAGTCTGCCCTTCCTCCCGCTGGTCGTCGTCCTCGTGGCGATCCGGGGCATCACCACCACGAACATCATCCTGGCGATCGTCGTCAAGTCCTGGATCAACAACACCATCGTCATCCGCGGCGAGGCCCTCTCGCTGCGCGAGAACGCCTACGTGGACTCGGCGAAGATCTCCGGGGCGAGTGACACCCGGATCATCTTCCGGCACATCCTCCCGCACGTCCTGCCGCTGTCCTTCGTCTACCTGGCCCAGGACGCGGCGATGGCAATCCTGACCCAGGCCTCCCTGGCGTACCTCGGACTGGCGGACTTCACCGGGCACTCCTGGGGGCTCATGCTCCAGCAGATCCAGTCACAGGGGTACGTCTTCTCGGCCTGGTGGTGGCTGATCCCGCCGGGACTGGCGATCACCCTCGTGGCCGCCGCGTTCTACTTCATCGGCTTCTCGATGGAGGACGTCGCCAACCCCCAACGCTGAATCATGACACTTCTCGACATCAACGATCTGTCCGTCAGGTATCGAATGGAGGACAGCCCCGACGTCCACGCGGTCGACGACGTCTCCTTCGAGATCGACTACGGGGAGACGGTCGGCCTCGTGGGCGAGTCGGGCTGTGGCAAGACCACGATCGGCAAGTCCCTGCTCTCCCTCCTCGACGACAACGGCGAGGTGGTGGACGGCGAGATCTGGTACGACGGCCTGCTGCCGGAGTGGGAGGCCGCGGACGGATCGCCGACGCGCGAGGCCGTCGAAGACGACGCCATTCCCGTCCGATCCGACGGGCGCATGGACCTGTCCTCGCTGTCGATCGCCCAGATGCGCCGGGTGCGCTGGAACGACATCGCCCTGATCCCCCAGGGCTCGATGAACGCCCTCAATCCCGTCTACAAGGTCGGCGACCAGATCGCGGAGGCGATCACCCTCCACGAGCCCGGCACGACCGAGGCGGAGGCCCACCAGCGGGCCCGCGACCTCCTCGAGCGCATCGGGATCGAGCGCGAGCGCGCGGACGACTACGCCCACGAGTTCAGCGGCGGGATGAAACAGCGCGCCGTGATCGCGATGGCGATGGCCTGCGATCCGGACCTGGTCATCGCCGACGAGCCCACCACGGCCCTCGACGTCATCACCCAGGACCGGGTCCTCGACATCATCGGGGACATGCAGGAGGAGTTCGACGTCTCGATGCTGATCATCAGCCACGACATCAGCGTCATGGCCGAGACCTGCGATCGACTCGGGGTGATGTACGCCGGCAAGCTCATGGAGATGGGCGACACCACCGACGTCTTCGAGCGGCCGGCCAACCCCTACACGCTCGGGCTGCAGAACTCCTTCCCGACGCTCGAGGAGACCGACCATCGGCTGCTCTCCATCCCCGGGACGCCGCCGACGCTCCAGGACCCCGACCCCGGCTGTCAGTTCGTCGATCGGTGTCCCTTCGCCGTCGACCGCTGCGCCGAGGAGCACCCGCCCCTCGAGTCCGTCGAGGGGTACGAAGCGACGGCGTCGCGGACCGAGGGGCGCGGTCACTACTCGGCGTGCCACCGTCTCGACAGTCTCGAATCGATGCGAGAAGACGCCACGAACGAGGAAACATGGAACATCGAGGAACCGACGATCCGCTGATCGAGATCGACGAGGTATCGAAGCACTTCGACACGACGGTGGGCGTGACCGATCGGCTGCTGGGACGCGATCCCCGTCCGGTCCGGGCCGTCGAGGACGTGTCGATGACGATCGAGGAGGGCGACGTCGTGGGCATCGCCGGCGAGTCGGGCTGTGGCAAGACCACGCTCGGCAACCTGCTGGTGAACCTCCACGACCCGACCGAGGGGACGATCCGCTTCGACGGGATGGACCTCACCGAGATGGACTCCTCCCAGGA
The DNA here is from genome assembly GCA_042216045.1 of Halanaeroarchaeum sp. Lineage (GTDB taxonomy): Archaea > Halobacteriota > Halobacteria > Halobacteriales > Halobacteriaceae > Halanaeroarchaeum. The sequence continues at coordinate 5,444 of JBDGUE010000038.1, forward strand.
GTCGGCGTTCCGAAAGCGGGTCCAGATGATCTTCCAGGACCCCTTCGAGAGCCTCAACCCGCGGAAGACGGTCTTCGACTCGGTGGCAGAGCCCCTGCGGATCAACGACATCGGCGAGACCTACTCGGACCGCCGCGAGCGCGTCGCGTCGGTCCTCGAGGACGTCGAACTCCAGCCGGCAGAGCGCTACATCGACCAGTTCCCCGGCGAGCTCTCGGGCGGCGAGCGACAGCGCGTCGCGATCGCCCGGGCCCTCGTGGTCGACCCCGACTTCGTGGTCGCAGACGAACCCGTCTCCATGCTCGACGTCTCCATCCGGGCGGGCGTGCTCAACCTGCTCAAGGACCTCCAGGAGGAGTACGGGCTCACCTACGTCTTCATCAGCCACGACCTCTCGTTGATCAACTACATGACCGAGAAGACGGCGATCATGTACCTGGGGGACGTCATCGAGTACGGCGAGACCGACGAACTCGTCTCGAACCCCGAACACCCCTACACGAAGGCGCTCTTCGAGGCGGTGCCCCGGGCCGACCCGACGCTCGATCGCCAGCGGGCCAACGTCACGGGCGAGGTGCCAAACGCCAGGGACCCGCCGAGCGGGTGCAAGTTCCACCCGCGGTGTCCATCGGTCATCCCGCCGGACTCCTGGTCGGGCAGCCAGGAGGCCTACCGGCGGCTCTACCAGTTCCGCAACGCCCTCGCCGAGGAGGAACTCGACAGGGGCGACGTCACCGGCGAGGACGAGGACCTGTCGGAGTCCGCGCTCGTCGACCGCCTCCTCGAGCACGGACTCGAACTCGACGTTCCAGAGGAACACCGCAAGGAGGGCGAGGAGATCGGCGAGGGGGTCGACCTCTCGCTGCTCGACATGCCAGAGGAGGCGCTCGCGGTCCTCCGCGACGCCGCCCGCGACCTCCTCGAGGGCGACTACGACCGGGGCGTCGAACGCATCGACGAGCGCTACCAGTCGGTCTGTGCGACCACGCACCCGACGTCCCCCAGCGAGACGTCCGATCCGCCCGCGTGTCTCCTCTTCGACGGACACGAGTCGGCGCGGACGGAGGGATAGCATGGACGTCCCCGAGTCCGAGAACGGGGCCGTCCTCGTGTCCTTCGCCCTGGTGTTCGTCCTCGCGACCCTCGCCTTCGGGACGACGGTCAGCGGCCACGTCGCGCTCCTCCAGTCGGGCGGCGTGAACGCCACGGTCCAGGAGACCGATCTCTCGGGGGAGACGACGACCGTGACGGTGGCCGTGACCAATCCCACCGTCGAACCGATCAGGGTGGTCGGTGCCCGCCTCCAGGTCGTGGCCGACGGCGACCGAATCGGGGAGAGCGATCCGGTCCTGGAGCGGGCGGTGACGATCCCGCCCGGGACGACCCGGACCGTCCCCATCACCCTCAAGTTCTCGGATCGGGTCCGGCCGACCGCCGCCACCCGGATCGCCGGGACCCTCCAGTACCGGATCGGCCAGCGCCGGCTGACCGTGGACGTGATCGCCCGTGTCTAACGCCATCGCCAGCGAGCGGATCCGGTCCGTGGTCGGTCACCCGGCGGCGGTGGTCCGGCCGCTCCTGGTCGGGACGCTCTCGGGCATGGGGACGTTCGTCTACACGCGACCGCTGCTCGCCCCGTGGGGGGAGCCACTGATCGGACTGGGCTTCGTCGTGGCGGCGGGAATATACGCCCACCTGCTCTCCGAGACGATGCGGGGGAGCGTCCGCGTCGCCCTCGGTGGCGCCATCGTCGGCATCGGCGTCACCGTGCTGGCCTTCGCGGCCCCCCTCTGGCTCCTCCCCGTCGGGCCAGCACGCGGACTCCTCCTGGTGGGCTACCTCCAGCAGTCGATGGCCACGGTGGTCGTGGTCTACCCCCTCGTCTACCTCGGCGCGTACTTCGTCGCGGTCTCGGCGGACGGACTCGCGCGCTGACCGGCGCGAAAGGTTCAGGGTCGTCGCCGCGTAATCCGAATCGAATGGCACGCGATTCGCCGGGCCCGCGTCGAGACGCGAAGGAGAACGCCCTCGGCGCCCGCCACGGAGCGGACCCGACCCTCGGCAGTTACCTCTCCTCTGCGTTCTCCCTGCTCTCGGTCCCCCTCGCCCTCGCCCTCGCGTATCTCGGTCACGTCCGCGGGCTCTACCCCTACGCGTGGATCGTGCCGGTCTTCGCGGGCCTGTTCGGAGGAAGCGTCGCGCTCGCGTTCGTCGCCATGGCCCTCCGGCGGTGAGTCGGCACGGGCGGCCGAACGCGAGGCGTGGCCGCGAACCGCCCACCGCCCGGTGCGGCGTGGGCCGACCGACGGGGCCTCAGGTCGCGAAGTACATGAACCCGCGCCACCCGACGACGCCGACGGCGAACACCACGAGGCCGACGACGAAAACCGTCACCGACTCGACAACCGAGATGTGCTGTGCCACCGGGTGGAGGTCGAAGTAGAGGACGATGCCGGTGAGCGTGAACACGTAGCCGAGCGTGATCCCGGCGATCCCCAGGAACAGCGACGCGAAACTCGCTGGCAACTGGAGCCGGTCGGGGACCCGCTGTTGCAGGGTGACCATACGTGTGAGAACCGAACACGGGGGGAAAAACCTAGTGGTTCCTCTCGTCTGCGGACTCCTCGGGGACGTCCGTGAGCGGACTCGTGGGCTCGGTCGCCTCCTCCTCGTCCTCGGTGGCGCCCTCCAGGATCCGCTTCGGTTCGAACCGACGCTCGAGGGCGTACCCGAGTGCGACCGCGAGGACCCCGCCGATCCCGGCAAGGACCGGACCCGGCGCGATCGCGGGCACCCGCCCGGTGACCACGCTCACGTGGAGCGCCCACCCGATGGCGAGGGCCCCGATCACCAGCAGGGTCGACCCGCCCAGCCCCAGGAGGCGATTCCAGACCATGCCGGGATCGAGGGCGGCCGACGGCTTAACGTGTGGGGGTGTAGATCGCCGTGTGCGCGAAGTAGACCGCGCTCGCCCCCGCCGTCGTCCCGAGGAGGAGGTACGTCTCGGTACTCATCCCCGCGGCGGTGGGCAGGGGGCTCGTCGCCCCGACGATCGACCAGAGCGTGGCGATGCCGAAGCCCGCCGCCAGCAGCCAGTAGCCGGCGAGCACGCGGTCGGTGAGGTAGGCCGCCATCCCCGCCCCCAGCACGCCCACGGCGCCGATCGCGAGGACGGCCTGCGTCGTGACCATCGTCGAGACGTGGTGGCCGGGCGGCTTAGGCGTATCGGCAGCGGCGACGGGGGACACGAGGGTTTTTCACCACCCGCGCCATCCTCCCCCGCATGTCCGAACCCGACCTGGATCGGTACGAGTCGCGCCGATCGACCGTCCACGCGCCGAACGGGGTCGTGGCGACCAGCCAGCCCCTCGCCGCCAGCGCCGGCGTCTCGATCCTCCGCGAGGGGGGCAACGCCTTCGACGCGGCGGTCGCGACCGCGGCCGCGCTGAACGTGGTCGAGCCGACGAGCACGGGACTGGGCGGCGACGTCTTCGCGCTCTACCGGACGGCCGACGGCGAGGTCGGCGGGATGCAGTCGATCGGCACCGCGCCAGCCGGCGCCACCAGAGAGGCCGTGAGCGAGGCCGTGAGCGAGGAGCAGGGCGTCGATCCGGACGCGGCGACCATGCCCGACGTCGGCGCGCACACGGTGACCGTCCCCGGGACGGCCCGGGGCTGGGAGGCGATCCTCGAGCGCTTCGGGCGGTTCGGCCTCGCGGAGACCCTGGCGCCCGCCATCGACTACGCCCGCGATGGCTACCCCGTCACGGAGGTCGTAAGCGAGCAGTGGCAGCACGGCGAGGACCTGTTTCAGGCCCCGAACGCCCGCGAGGCATTCCTCTTCGACGGGGAGGCACCGGCCACGGGCCAGCGCGTCACGCTCCCGAAACTCGGCCGCTCCCTCGAGCGCGTCGCCGAGGAGGGCGCGGACGTCGTCTACGAGGGCGAGATCGGCGAGGCCATCGCGACCGAGATCCAGGAGCGCGGCGGGTTCATGACCGTCGAGGACCTCGCCGCCCACGAGGCGGCGTTCGTCGACCCCATCTCGACCACCTACGGGGGCGTCGAGGTGTACGAACTCCCGCCGACCAACCAGGGCTATCTCGCCCTCGAGGCGCTCGCCATCGCGGCGGAACTCGACGTGGCCTCCCTCGAGTTCGGTTCGCCCGCGTACGTCCACCGCCTGATCGAGTCGATGAAGCGGGCCTTCCACGACGGTCACCACTACGTGGCCGATCCCGACTACGTCTCCGTCCCCGACCTGCTCGACGCCGACTACGTGGCCGAGCGGGCGGCAGCGATCGGCCCGGCGGCGAGCGAGGACGTCGACGTGGGCGTGCCCGGCGACGCCGGCGAGGACGCCGACACGGTCCTCATGACCGTCGCGGACGCGGCGGGCAACCTGGTCTCGTTCATCAACTCCCGGTTCGCGGGCTTCGGCAGCGGCGTGGTCGCGGGCGACACCGGCATCGCCCTCCAGAACCGGGGCAGTGCCTTCTCGCTCGACCCCGCGGACCCCAACGTGATCGAACCCGGCAAGCGCCCCTTCCACACCCTGATTCCCGCGATCGCTCGCTTCGACGAGGACGACTGGGCCGCCTTCGGCGTGATGGGCGGGTACATGCAGCCCCAGGGTCACCTCCAGGTGCTCACGAACCTGATCGACGGCGAGATGCCCCTGCAGGCCGCCCTCGACCGCCCGCGCTGGCGCTACCGGGCCGACGGGAGCGTCGCCGTCGAGGAGCGCATGGACGACGCCATGCCCGCCAAACTCGTCCGCCGCGGCCACGACGTCGGCGTCCTGACCCCCCTCCAGTTCGGCGGGGCCCAGATCGTTCGGAACCGCGACGGCGTGCTCTCCGCGGCGACCGAGCCCCGCAAGGACGGCGCGGCACTCGGCTACTGAGGCGATCTCCGGTTGGGGAAGTCTTTTCTCCGCCGCGTCCCCGGTGGTGGCATGGCGCGTCCGCTCGCGACCGAGGACTTCTACGACCTCACCGACGTCGGCGACGTCGCGGTCTCCCCCGACGGGGACCGCGTGGCCGTGACCGCAGACGAGTTCGACGGCGACGCCGACGAACGACTGACCAGCGTCTTCGTGGTGCCCACGGACGGCGAGGCGCCACCGCACCGACTCACCGGGGCCTCGACCGCCTCCGCTCCGGCCTGGAGTCCCGACGGCTCAAAACTCGGCGTGATCGCCGAGCGCGATTCCGCCCTCGATCGCCGGGTCGGCCCGCCGAGCGAGGACGACGAGGGCGACGACGAACCCTCACCACAGGTCTGGGTCTTCGATCTGGAACGGGGCGGGGACGCGATGCAGGTCACCGATCGCGCGGAGGGCGTCCGCGAGTTCGACTGGTCCCCCGACGGGGACCGCGTGGTGGTCGCCGCCCGCGATCCGACCGAGGAGCAGGCCGAGATGCTCGAGGAGCGCCGCGACGGCGGCCCCATCGAGATCGACCGCGTCCAGCACAAGGCCGACGGCGTCGGCTGGCTCGACGACGTGGACACCGTCCTCTTCGTCGTCGACGTGGAGACCGGCGAGGAGCGTCGACTCGACGACGCGGTCGGGGCGGGCGCACTCGAACCCCTGATGGGGCTCCAGCCGGCCTGGGGACCGGGCGGGATCGCCTTCCTCACCAATCGCACCGACGCCCCGGACGAGTCGATGGCGATGCACTGCCTCGTGATCGACCCCGACGCCGAGGACCCCGCGGCCGAGGAACTCGTCGGGGGCGACGTTCGCGTGGCCCACCCGACCTGGTCGCCCGACGGCGACCGGATCGCGTACGTCTCGGCCCACCCGCGCAACTGGTATCGACCGAGCGAGATCGCGGTCGTCGACGTGGATACCGGCGAGACGACCTCGACGACCGGTTCCCTCGACCGCACCGTGGCCCGCGACGGCGCGCCCGTCTGGCTCTCCGCGGAGACGCTCCTCGCGCCGATCGCCGACGAGGGGTGGACGCGCCTCGTCAGGAGCACACTCGAGGGGCCCGAGCGGGTCTTCGACGGGCTCCCGCGGGACGCCACGATCACGGGCGTCGACGCCGACGGCGGGACCGCGGTCGTCACCGTCTCCTCGCCGTCCGCGGGCCACGACGCCTACGCCCTCGACGTCGCGGCCCTCGGCGACGCCCTCGAGTCGCCGGTCGACCTCGACGCGGCGGACGGGCCACTCACGCGCCTGACGCGGTTCAACGACGACCTGCTCGCCGACGCCGTCCTCCCCGACGTCGAGCGCGTCGCGTACGAGAACGACGACGGCGTGACCGTCGAGGGCATCCTCTACCGACCGCCCGCGAGCGAGGGGCCCCACCCGACGATCGTCTCGATCCACGGCGGACCGATGGCCTACGACGCCCCCGAGTTCCGCTTCGACGTGGCCCACTACGTCGGCCAGGGCTACGCCGTCTTCACGCCCAACTACCGCGGGAGCACGTCCTACGGTCGGGAGTTCTCGGAGCGACTGCGCGGCTCGCGTGGGCCCCTCGAGACCGACGACGTCCTCAGTGGCGTCTCCCACCTCGTCGAGGCGGGCGTCGCCGACGACGATCGCGTGTTCGTCACCGGCTTCTCCTACGGCGGCATCACCACCGCCCACGTGCTCACCCGGACGGACCGCTTCGCCGCCGGCGCGGCCGAGCACGGCATCTACGACTTCTACTCGAACTTCGGGACCGACGACAACCACCTCTGGCACGAGGACGAGTTCGGTCTCCCCTGGGAGGAACCGGAGACCTACCGGACCATCTCCTCGATCACCGACGTGGACGAGATCGAGACCCCGCTGTTGCTCACCGCCGGCGAGAACGACTGGCGGTGTCCGCCGACACAGGCCGAACAGCTCTACCTCAGCGTGAAAAAGCAGGGCGTCGACGCGCGCCTCGTCGTCTACCAGGACGAACACCACGCCATCACCGACCCCGACCGGGCGATCCACCGCCTCGAGACGCTCCGCGGCTGGTTCGCGGACCACGATCCCGCCGGCAGCGCGTAACGGGTTGGCAAACATCCTTGGTGGTGGCCGCTCGATCGCATCCATGGAGACGGTCAGCGCCGCCGACTTCCACGACATCGTCCAGGTCGCAGACCCCCGCCTCTCGCCGGACGGCGAGCGGGTCGCCTTCGTCCGATCGGTCCCCGAAGACGACGAGGACTACGAGAAAACCGTCTACCTCGTCGACGCGGCGGGGGGCGAGCCCCGCCGGTTCACGGTCGCCGAGGGCACCGACAGCGAACCCCGATGGAGTCCCTCCGGGGACCGCCTCGCCTTCGTCTCGACCCGCGGGGCCGACGACGATCGCCCACAGGCCTGGGTCGTCCCCGTCGACGGCGGGGAGGCCCGCCAGGTCACCGACGTCGCCGGGGGCGTCTCGGACCTCGCCTGGAGCCCAGACGGCACCCACCTGGCCTTCGTTCAGCGGGCGAGCGACGAGGACCGCGAGGAGGACCGGGACCTCGCGGTCCCGGACGACTTCGAGCCGAGCCCACCGGACCCCCGGGTCATCGACCGCACCGTCTACCGCTCGGCCCAGCAGTACTTCGACGGGAAGCGATCGCACGTCTACCTCCTCGACCTCGACGGAGACGACGTTCGCCGCGTGACCGAGGGCGACGCCGACTTCTCGGCGCCCGCCTGGGGCGACGCGGCGACCCTCTACTACGCCGAGAGCGTGGGCGCGGATCCGGACGACTCCACCGAGTACGCGATCCACCGGCGCGACGTCGCGACCGGCGAGACCGAGACGGTCCACCGCACGACGGGGTGGGCGATGGACCTCGCCGTCACGACCGACGGGCGGGTCGCACACGTCTACCAGAACGAGGACCGACTCACGCTCCGACAGACGGAGGTCGAGGTCTACGACCCCGCGACGGACGCGGTCGTGCGCCCGACCGCCGACCTCGATCGGACCCTGGGACTCGACGCCCGGATCCAGTGGGGGCCCGACGAGGAGGCCCTCTACTTCGCCACGCCGGACGAGGGTGCCACGGCGGTCTGGTCGGTGGCGTGGGACGAGACCGACCCCGAGCGCGTCGCCCGGACGGACGGCGCGTCGGTCTCGGGCGTCGACGTCGGCGACGAGTCGATCGTGCTCGCGCGCAGCGAGTCCGACCACCCGGGCGACCTCTTCGCGGTGGACCCAGCGACCGGCGAGGAGCGCCGACTGACCCGGGTGAACGCGGACCTCCTCGAGGCGCGCGCGATCGCCGCGCCCGAGGAACTCGCCATCGAGGGTCCGGCGGGAACGGTGCAGGGCTGGGTCCTCACGCCCCCCGACTTCGACCCGGCTGAGACCTACCCCCTCGTGGTCGAGGTCCACGGCGGCCCCCACGCGATGTGGACCGAGAGCGGGACGATGTGGCACGAGTTCCAGACGCTCGCCGCCCGCGGGTACGTGGTCTTCTGGTCGAACCCCCGCGGCTCGACCGGCTACGGCGAGGAGTTCGCCGCCGCCATCGACCGCGACTGGGGCGCGGTGACGATGGCCGACGTGATGGCGGGCGTCGAGACGGTCGCCGACCGCGAGTACGTCGACGAGGACGAGACGTTCCTCACCGGCGGCTCCTTCGGCGGATACATGACCGGGTGGATGGTGGGCCACACCGACGACTTCCGGGCCGCGGTCGCCCAGCGCGGGCTCTACGACTTCACCGGCTTCTACGGCTCGACCGACGGCGCCTACAAGCTCGTCGAGGGCGACTACGGGACGACGCCGGCAGCGGAGCCGGACCTGCTCTGGGAGCACTCGCCGGCCGGCCACGCGAGCGACGTCGACACGCCGACGCTGTTGATCCACAGCGACGACGACTACCGCACCCCGGCGGCGACGGCCGAACTGTTCTTCCGGCAGCTTCGCACGGCCGGCGTCGACACGCGTCTGGTCCGGTACCCGGAGGAGGGCCACGAACTCTCCCGATCGGGAAAGCCCGGCCACCGCGTCGATCGGATCGAGCGCATCGTCCGCTGGTTCGACGGCTACTCCGGGCACGCGGACGTCCCGCGGGCGCTCGACCGCCCCGACGACGCGGACCTGAGCGCCGGCGAGTCCGCGGAGTGAGGTGGCTCCGCTTTCCAAACACTTACTCCCCGATCCGCTGAACTCGGGGACATGCGAACCCGGGTACCCGAGACGGAGTTCCGAACGCGCCTCGACGCCGTGCGCGACCGCCTGTCCGAGACGGAGGCCGACGCGGCCGCCTTCTTCGACGCCACGAGCATCGAGTACCTCACCGGCTTCGACCACATCCAGACCGAGCGGCCGGTCGTGCTGGGCGTCACCGACGAGGCGGTCGCGATCACGGTCCCCCGCCTCGAGGTCGAGCGGGTGGACCCGAACCCGCGGATCGGGACCGTCCGCTCGTACTTCGATTATCCGCAGGGCGAACCGATCGCCGTCGCGGCCGACATGCTCGCGGACCTCGGGGCGACGACCGTCGCCGCCGACATGGACGGCGCGCCCGGGATCATGGGCTACGAGGGGCCACCCCTCTCCGACGCCGGACTCTCCGTCGAGGAGCAGGGCTGGGTGCCCCGGATGCGCTACGCGAAGAGCGCGGCGGAGATCGAGCTGATCGAGACCTCGGCCCACTGGGCCAACCTCGCTCACCGCTATCTCGCCGACCGCACCGAACCGGGCGCCCACCCCGCGACGGCGAGCCAGGAGGCCTCGACGGAGGCCTCCCGCGCCATGCTCGACACCCTCGGGGACCGATACGAGGCGCGCACCCGTGGCACCGGCCCCGTCAGGGCCGGCTACATCACGGGCGAGCAGACCCGCCTGCCCCACGGCCACACCGAAAACCGCCGCCTCGAGCGGGGGGACGTCCTCGTGACGGGCGCGAGTGCGAACGTCGCGGGCTATCACTCCGAACTCGAGCGCACGATGTTCGTGGGCGAACCGAGCGACGAGCAGCGGCGACACTTCCGGATCATGCTCGCGGCCCAGGACGCCGCCATCGACGCGATGGGCCCGGGCGTCCCGCTGGCCGACGTCGCGGAGGCCGTCTGGGCGGTCTTCGAGGACGCGGGCGTGACGGACCTCGCCCGTCACCACGTCGGACACAACATCGGCCTCGACGGCCACGAACCGCCCTACATCGACCGCGGGGCCGACGGCGAGATGCAGGTGGGCGAGGTCTACACGATCGAGCCCGGCCTCTACACCGACGAGGCCGGCTACCGCCACTCCGACACCGTGGCCGTCACCGAGGACGGCACCCGCACGCTGACCTACTTCCCCCGCGGGCTTCGGGAGAACGTGATCGCGGACTGACCGCGTGGCCGGTTCCCACAGGTTTACCTGTCGGCCCGCCGATCCCCGTCCATGACGGTCATCGACGTCGGTCGCCTGGTGGACGGGACCGCGGCCGATCCACTCGACGACGCGCGCCTTCGCATCGACGACGGTCGGATCGCGGCCGCCGGCCCGATCGAGGAGGTCGACGCCCCCGCCGACGAGGCCCACGTCTCCTACCCCGAACGGACGGTCGTCCCCGGCCTCATCGACGCCCACCTCCACCTGCAGGGAACGCGCTCGATGGACCCGATGGACTGGGTCACGGTCTCGGACGCGCGCGCGGCGGCGCGGGCCACCGCGGACCTCGAGTCCCTCCTCGCCAGCGGATTCACGAGCGTTCGCGACCTCGGGTCGACGACCGGCGTGGGTCTCGGCCGGGCCACAGCGGAGGGAGAGATCGCCGGCCCACGGGTCTTCACGAGCGGCCAGGCCATCTCGCAGACCGGTGGGCACGGCGACGTCCACGCGCTCCCGTACGACTGGGTGGCAGACGGCGAGGCCACGATCTCGACGCTCGCGGACGGGGTCGACGAGTGCCGCCGAACGGTCCGGAGGCGCCTGCGCGAGGGGGTGGACGCGATCAAGATCATGACCACCGGCGGCGTGCTCTCGGAGCGCGACGAACCCGATCAGACCCAGTTCACGCCCGCGGAGGTCGAGGCCATGGTCGAGGAGGCCCACCGCGCCGGCCGACCGGTCGCCAGCCACGCCCAGGGCGCGCCGGGCGTGAAACTCGCCCTCGAGAGCGGGGTGGACACCATCGAGCACGGCTTCTTCCTCGACGACGAGGCCATCGAACTGTTCGAGGAGACCGGCGCCGTCTTCGTGCCGACGCTCGCCATCGTCCACCGGATCGTGGAGGCCGGCGCGGACTTCGGGGTCCCCGAGCACGGCCTGCGGAAGGCGAGAGAGGCGGCGGAGGCCCACCTGGCGTCAACGCGTCGGGCGTACGAGGCCGGCGTCCCGATCGCGACGGGGACGGACTTCCTCGGCGCGCCACTCGCGCCCCACGGCGAGAACGCACTGGAGGCAGAACTCCTCGTCGAGTCGGTCGGCATGGACGAACGCGAGGCCCTCGCCGCCGCCACCCGCGTCGCCGCGCGCACCCTTCCGACCGAGGACCTGGGGACCCTCGAGGTCGGCAACCGGGCCGATCTCGTCGTGATCGACGGCGACCCCCTCGCCGACGTCACCGCCCTCCGCGACGTCGTCGCCACGTACGTCGGGGGCGACCGCCTGGCCTGACGGTCCGCCGGGTGTGTCGCTTCGCCAGGCTTATGTAGGGATTATCACGATCTTTCATACACACCATGTCGGTGGAACCCACGCCCCCGACCGGGGACGCCAGTGGCGCTCCCGAGGTCATGGCCTCGGTGGACGACGCGGGCCGCGAATCCCGGTTCGTCATCGCGGACATCTCGCGCGACGAGGCGTGGGTATCCGCGCCCACCGACGCCACGACGGAACTGCTCGCCTGGCGCTGATCGGGCCCTCGTGGCCGAGGGTTTTTGTACCGGGACCGGGCCACTCCCGCGCATGATTTGAGGGCCGCCCGGGGCGAACGCGGCGGGAGAGCGACCGCCCGTCCCGGGTCGTCGATCCGGTCGCCCGTTCGCCACCCGCCGAGCGTCGGCCACGCGAGTCGGTGACCTTTTTCCTCCCCGCTCCCGTGGAAGCCTCCATGGACTACCGCGAAGTGACGGGGGATCGGGAGTTCTTCCTCACCCTCGCCCAGGGGACCGACTGGCACGAGGAGATCGCGACCTTCGCGGCCGAACGCGACGTCGCCACCGCCTGGTTCGTGGGCAGCGGCGCGGTCGAGGACGCCGCGGTCGGGATCTACGATCAGGACGACTTCGAGGAGCGGACGGTCTCCTTCGCGGAACCGCTCGAGGTGCCGATCTGCGTGGGGAGCGTGACTCGGACGGACGGCGAGCCGTCGGTGTCGGCGAGCGTCACCCTCGCCCGGCCCTCGGGGCAGGCGCTCGCCGGCCGCCTCCTCGACGCCACCGTCTTCTCCGGGGAGTGTTACCTCCGGACCTTCGAGGAGACCATCGATCGGCGCCGAGACGAGGCCACCGGCCGACGCGTCCTCTCGGTGTAGATGCGCGACGTGGACGAGGCCTACTTCGAGCGGATCGAATCGCAACTCGACGCGGCCTGGTCGGTCGCGAGCGAGGCCAAAGAGCGCGGAGAGGACCCGGAACCGGCCGTCGAGATCCCGATCGCGAAGGACATGGCCGACCGGGTCGAGAACATCCTCGGAATCGACGGCGTCGCAGAGCGCGTCCGCGAACTCGAGGGCACGATGTCCCGCGAGGAGGCGGCCCTGGAACTGGTCGAGGACTTCGTCGAGGGGACGGTCGGCGACTACCAGACCGACGCCGGCAAGGTCGAGGGCGCGGTTCGGACCGCCGTGGCCCTCCTGACCGAGGGCGTCGTCGCGGCCCCGATCGAGGGCATCGACCGCGTCGAGGTCGCGACGAACGACGACGGCACCGACTACGTCTCGGTCTACTACGCGGGTCCGATCCGCTCTGCCGGGGGGACCGCCCAGGCCCTCTCGGTGCTCGCGGCGGACTACGCCCGGTCGCTTCTGGGCATCGAGGAGTACAAACCCCGCGACGAGGAGGTCAAGCGCTACGCCGAGGAGGTCGACCTCTACGACCAGGAGACGGGCCTGCAGTACTCCCCGAAGGACGCAGAGACGGAGTTCATCGCGGAACACACGCCGATCCGTCTCGACGGCGAGGCCACGGGCCGGGAGGAGGTCTCCGGGTACCGCGACCTGGAGCGAGTGGACACCAACAACCCCCGCGGCGGCATGTGTCTCGTCCTCGCGGAGGGGATCGCGCTCAAGGCCCCCAAGATCCAGCGCTACACCCGCGACCTCGCGGAGGTCGACTGGCCGTGGCTCCAGGACCTCATCGACGGGACGATCACCGACGCGGAGGGGGAAGACGACGACGCGGCGTCGGCCCCCGAGGCGGACCGGGACGGAGGCGACGACGCGGACGAGACCTCCGGTCCGCCGCGCGTGGATCCGTCCTGGAAGTACCTCCGAGACCTGATCGCCGGGCGCCCCGTCTTCGGCCACCCCAGCGCCGAGGGCGGGTTCCGACTGCGGTACGGGCGGGCCCGAAACCACGGCTTCGCCACCGCCGGGATCCACCCCGCGACGATGCACCTCGTCGACGACTTCCTGGCGACGGGCACCCAGATCAAGACCGAGCGGCCGGGGAAGGCCGCGGGGGTGGTCCCCGTCGACACCATCGAGGGGCCGACCGTCAAACTGGCCAACGGCGACGTCCGCCGGATCGACGACCCGGCGGAGGCCCTCGAGGTCCGAAACGGCGTCGAGAAGATCCTCGACCTCGGCGAGTACCTCGTGAACTACGGCGAGTTCGTCGAGAACAACCACCCGCTCGCGCCCGCCTCCTACACGGTCGAGTGGTGGGTCGAGGACATGGCGGCCGCCGGCGCGAACGTCCAGGCCCTGCGGGACTCCCCCTACGTCGACCTCGACGACCCCGATCCCGAACAGGCACTCAACTGGGCCCTCGACCACGACGCTCCCCTTCACCCGGCGTACACGTACCTCTACCACGACCTGGACCCGGAGCGCTTCGGCACCCTCGCTGAGGCCGTCGAGACGGGCGCGGTCGTCGACGGCGACTTACACCTCGACCGCGAGCAGCCGGTACGGGAGGCCCTCGAGGTCCTCCTCGTCGAGCACCACCAGGCCGCGGACGCCCTCGTCGTGCCGGCGTGGCGCCCCCTCGCCCGCACGCTCGGCTTCGACGAGGACCTGTCGCGCGACTGGGAGCGTGGGTCCCTGCCGGACGCGGCCCGCGAGGCCGACTCCGCCATGCGGGCCGTCGAGACCGTCGCCCCCTTCGCGGTCCGCGAACGGGCCCCCACGCGCATCGGGAACCGGATGGGTCGCCCGGAGAAGTCGGAGTCCCGCGACCTCAGCCCCGCGGTGCACACTCTCTTCCCCATCGGCGAGGCCGGGGGAGACCAGCGCGACGTCAGCGAGGCGGCGACACACGCCGAGGGCATGAACGACCGCCCGGGGCGGGTGACCGTCGAACTCGGCGTCCGCGAGTGCGTGGACTGCGGGACCCACACCCACGAGGCCCGCTGTCCGGAGTGCGACGCCCGCACGGAGCCACACTACGAGTGTCCCGACTGCGGCGTCGCCGTGGAACCGGACGAGTCCGGGCGGGTCGTCTGCCCGCGCTGCGACCGCGAGGTGGACAACGTCGAGCCACAGACCGTCGCGCTCGACCGCGAGTACCACGAGGCGCTGAAGGCCGTCGGCGAGCGCGAGAACGCCTTCGACATCCTGAAGGGGGTCAAGGGGCTCTCCTCTGCGACCAAGGTCCCCGAGCCCATCGAGAAGGGGGTCCTCCGCGCGAAACACGGCGTCTCCACCTTCAAGGACGGGACGGTCCGCTACGACATGACCGATCTCCCGGTCACCGCGGTCCGCCCCAGCGAACTCGACGTCCCCGTCGGCCAGTTCCGCGAACTGGGGTACGAGACCGACCTCCACGGCGACCCCCTCGAGCACGCCGACCAACTCGTCGAACTCCGCGTCCAGGACGTGATCCTCTCCGACGGGGCGGCCGAGCACATGCTCAAGACCGCCGACTTCGTGGACGAACTGCTCGTGGAGTACTACGACCTCGAACCCTTCTACGAGGTCGAGGATCGCGGGGACCTGGTCGGCGAACTCGTCTTCGGCCTCGCACCCCACACGAGCGCGGCGGTCGTCGGGCGGATCGCGGGATTCACCAGCGCCGCGGTCGGCTACGCCCACCCCTACTTCCACGCCGCGAAGCGACGCAACTGCTTCGTCCCGGAGACGTCCGTCTGGATCCGTGACGAGGCAGACGTCTGGCGGCGGGAGGCGATCGAGACGGTCGTGGAGGACCGACTGGAGGAGCCACGGACCGACGACCTCGGGACGCGGATCGCGGACCTGGACGGCGACGTCCACGTCCCCTCGATCGCGGCCGACGGCACGCCCACGCTCGAGCCGATCTCCGCGGTCTCGAAGCACGTCGCGACGGACCACCTGGTCCAGATCGAGACGCAGAGTGGACGGACGCTGCGGGTCACTCCCGATCACTCGATGCGGACCTGGGAGGACGGCGTCTGCGAACTCGAGGCCCACCGGGTCGAGGAGGGCGACGTCCTGCCCCGCCCCACCCCCTCGTTCCGGGCGGCCGACTTCGTCACCGGCTCGCTCGAATCCTCACTCTCGCCGGCGGGAGGATCGGCCGCCGATCCATCGCCCGCCGTCGACGCTGCGGAGCCGACCGACGGCGGTGCCGTCCGCCTCGACGAGGTGGTCTCCGTCGAGTACGTCGAGAGCGACGTCGAGTACACCTACTCGCTCACGGTCGAGAACACCCACACCCTCCTCGCGGACGATTTGTTCGTGGGGCAGTGCGACGGCGACGAGGACTCGGTGATGCTCCTGATGGACGGACTGCTCAACTTCTCGCGCGCCTTCCTCCCCGACTCCCGGGGCGGGCGGATGGATGCTCCCCTGGTGATGTCTTCGCGGATCGACCCCGCGGAGATCGACGACGAGGCTCACAACGTCGACGTCGTCGACGCGTATCCCCGCGAACTCTACGAGGCCAGTCGCGAGATGGCCCCGCCCGAGTCGGTCGACGTCGAGATCGCCGCGGACAGCGTCGGCACCGAGTCGGAGTACGTCGGCTTCGGGTTCACCCACGACACGGCCGACATCGCCCTGGGGCCGGACCTCTCCGCGTACAAGACCCTCGGGTCGATGATGGACAAGATGGACGCCCAACTCGAACTCGCCCGGAAGCTCCGGGCGGTCGACGAGACCGACGTCGCAGAGCGCGTCATCGAGTATCACTTCCTCCCGGACCTCATCGGCAATCTGCGGGCGTTCTCCCGCCAGGAGACGCGGTGTCTCGAGTGCGGCA
>JBDGUE010000024.1:0-21259 GCA_042216045.1 Halanaeroarchaeum sp.
TGCGGGAGTACTACGAGGAGAACTTCGACGTCGAGATCCTCCTCGACGCCGACCCGCAGTCCATCCAGTCCACCGACGCGGGCGTCAGCATGACCGTGGACCACGAGGGCGAAACGCGGGAGATCGAGGGCGATCGGACCTTCGCGTTCACCGGACGGACGCCCGCCCTCGACGGCCTGAACCTCGAGGCGACCGCACTCGACCCTGGCGAGGGCTGGGTGCGGGACACGATGCAGACCACCGCCGACGATCGGGTCTACGTGGTCGGGGACGCGAACGGTCGCCTGCCGATCCTGCACGTGGCCAAGGAGGAGGGCATGCAGGCGGCCGAGAACGTCCTGCACGACGTCGCCGACGAACCGCTCGAGACCTACGATCCGATCCACCACCAGGTGATCTTCTCCGGACTCGGGGTCCTGCCGTTCGCCCGCGTCGGCCACACCGAAGCGACCGCCCGCAAGGCGGGCTACGACCCCGTCGTGGTCGCGAGCGAGGCATCGAGCGACGGCGTCTTCGCGGCCAAGAACGTCCCCGAGGGGCGCGCGACGCTCGTGGTGGCCCGGGACGGGACCGTCCTCGGCTACCAGGGCCTGCACTACCACGCCGACGCGATGGCGAAGACCATGCAGATCGTCGTCGAGGGCGGCCTCGACGTCCGGGCGTTGCCCGACCGTGCTTACCACCCGACGACGCCGGAGATCCTCGACTCGCTCTTCGGCGACGCCGTCGCCGAACTCGCGACCGACGCGTAGGAGAGCGAGACCCCTACCCAAAGATTCTTTCACTCCGTTGACGTACTCGTGCGGTACAGTGACCCAGCACCGGCCGTCGCGGTCCGACGTGACCGCGAGCAAAGCAATACAGCGACGGACGGGCGCGACCTTCCACCTCGCGACCCGCGGCCTCCCGGAGCGCGCTCGCCACCCGACCTACGTCCTCTACGCGTTCTTCCGGGTCGCCGACGAGGTCGTCGACGACCCCGGGGACGCGAGCCCCGCCGAACAGCGTGCGGAACTCCGGGCGATGCGGGACGCGGTCACCGGGGAGGCGGAGACCGAGGACCCGGTCCTCGCCGCCATGAACGACCTCCGCGTCCCACGGCATCGACGAGGCGGAGATCGATGTCTTCGTGGAGAGCATGCTCGCCGACGTCTCCGTGAGCCGCTATCGGACGTTCGAGGACGTCGAGGCCTACCTCCGCGGGTCCTCGGTGGCGGTCGGCGAGATGATGATCGACGTGATGGCCCCCGACCTGCCGGAGTGGGCCCACGAGAACGCGGCCGCCCTGGCCGAGGCCTTCCAGTTGACCAACTTCATCCGTGACGTCCGCGAGGACGTCAGGGACCGGGACCGGATCTACCTCCCGCTCGAGACCCTGGAGCGGTGCGGGGCGGACGCCGCCGACGTCGAGGCGGAGCGGTTCGGACCCGCACTCGAGGACGCGATCGAGTGCGAACTCCTCCGGGCCGAGCGTCGATATCGCACCGGCGTCCGGGGCATCGCGGCGCTGCCGGCGGACGTCCAGTTCGCCGTCCTGCTGTCCGCGGTGCTGTACGCGGAGCACCACCGGCTGATCCGCGACCGGGGCTTCGACGTGGTGACCGGCCGCCCCACCCTCACCTGGCGCGACCGCCTGTTGGCCGCGGCCCGGACCGCCTACCACTGGCGGCGCACCCGGGACCCGGTCGCGACCTTCGAGCGAGCGAGCGCGATTCCGACCCGAGAGGACGACACCGACCCGAGGGCGGCCGATCGAAACCTCGTCGGTCGGCTCCGCGAGGGGGTCGCGGGGTGGGTGCCGTGACGCCGGAGGAGACGAGCATCGTGGTCGTGGGCGGCGGATTCGGCGGCCTCGCCACGGCCTGTTACCTGGCGGACGCCGGGGCGGACGTCACCCTCCTCGAGAAGAACGACCAGCTCGGCGGCCGGGCCGCGACCCTCGACGCGGAGGGGTTCCACTTCGATCTGGGGCCCTCCTGGTACCTCATGCCGGACGTCTTCGAGCGCTTCTTCTCGCACTTCGGTCGGTCGCCGTCCGAGTTCTACGACCTCGAGCGCCTCGACCCCCACTACCGCATCTTCTTCAAGGAGGACCGGGGACCGGCGCCGTCCGGGGACCCGCCGGGCCGCAGAGACGGGCCGGCCGGTGACGTGATCGACGTCACGGACGACCTGGACCAGGTCGCCGCGCTGTTCGAGGCCTACGAACCCGGTGCCGGCGAAACCTTCGAGGAGTACCTCGAGACCTCCCGCGAGAACTACGAGGTGGGCATGGAGCACTTCGTCTACGAGGACCGCTCGCGGGTGCGGGACTTCCTCGATCCGCGGCTCGCGATCTACGCCCGGGGACTCTCCCTCCTCGGTTCCATGCAGGACCACGTCGAGGAGTACTTCTCGCACCCCAAACTCCAGGCCCTCCTCCAGTACACGCTGGTCTTCCTCGGGGGGAGCCCCACGAACACGCCCGCGCTCTACAACCTCATGAGTCACGTCGACTTCAACCTGGGCGTGTTCTACCCGGAGGGCGGGATGGGCAGCGTCGTGGACGCGCTCGTCGACCTGGGCGCGGACCTCGGCGTCACCTACCGCACGGGCGCCCCGGCGACCGCCATCGAGGGAATCCGCGGGGGCTTCTCCGTCCGCACCGCGGAGGGCGCCTACCCCGCGGACGTCGTGGTCTCCGACGCCGACTACGCCCACACCGAGCGCGAACTCCTCCCGCCCCAGAAGCGACAGTACGACGAGGAGTACTGGGAGTCGCGCACCTGGGCGCCCTCGGCGTTCATGCTCTACCTCGGCGTGGAGGGCGACCTGCCCGCCCTCGAACATCACACCCTCGTGCTGCCCGGCGACTGGGACCCCCACTTCGCGTCGATCTTCGAGGACCCGGCCTGGCCCGAGGACCCGGCGTACTACGTCTCCGTCACCTCGGAGACGGACGAGACGGTGGCACCACCGGGACACAGCGCGGTCGTCGTGCTGGTCCCGATCGCCGCCGGTCTCGAGGACACCCCGGAGCGACGGGAGCGCTACCGCGATCGGATCCTCGCGGACCTCGCCGAGAACGCGGGGACCGACCTCAGAGATCGCATCGTCTTCGAGCGCATCACCGCGGTGGACGACTACCGCGACCGGTTCAACAGCGAGGCCGGAAGCGCCCTGGGGCTGGCACACACCCTCCGGCAGACCGCGATCTTCCGCCCGTCCCACCGCTCCTCGGCGGTCGACGGGCTCTACTTCACGGGGTCGTACACCACCCCCGGGATCGGGGTGCCGATGACGCTCATCAGCGGGGAACACACGGCGAACTACGTCCTCTCCGACCTGTGACCGCGCTCGCGTACCTGCTGGAGCAGTCCCGTCCGCGGTTCTGGCACTACCTGGCGGGACCGGTCCTCGTCGGGGTCGCCTTCGGCGCCACCCGACCGGCCGCCCTGACCGGCCCGATCGCGGTCGCCCTGTTCGCGTACTTCCTCGTGCCGGCGAACGTCTTCCTCTACGGCGTCAACGACGTCTTCGACCGCGAGGTGGACCGCGAGAACCCGAAGAAGAGGGGGCGCGAGGTGCGCTACCGGGGGGACCGGGCGACCGTCGTCGCCGTGGCCGCGAGCGCCGCGATCGGCGTGGCCCTCCTCGCCGCGCTTCCCCGTCCGGCCGCCCCCTGGATCGCGGGCTTCCTCCTCCTGGGGGCGGCCTACAGCGTCCCGCCCGCGCGACTCAAGGTGCGACCGCCCCTCGACTCGCTCTCGAACGGGCTCTACGTCCTCCCGGGCGGGGCCGCCTACGCGGCGCTGTCCGGCACGCAACCCCCGCTGCTCGCGGTCGTGGGCGGGTGGCTCTGGGCGATGGCGATGCACACCTTCTCTGCGATTCCCGACGTGGGGCCGGATCGGGCCGCCGGCATCGAGACGACGGCGACGGCCCTCGGGCGGCGCGATGCCCTCGCGTACTGCGTCGCCGTCTGGACCGCCGCGGCACTCGCCTTCGCCGCACTCGACTGGCGGGCCGGGGCGGTGCTCGCCGTCTATCCCGTCCTCGGCGTCGCGGTGGCCGTCGCCGACGTCGACGTCGCCACCGCGTACTGGTACTACCCCGCGGTCAACGCGGTGGTCGGCGCGACGTTCACGCTCTCCGGACTCTGGGGGGTCCTCCGTGGCTGAGTCGCCCCGACGGACCGTCGAGCGATGGCTCGAGACCACGGTGCGGGCCCACCGGACCACCATCTCGGTGACCGTCCCGGCGATCGGAGCCCTCCTGTTGGTGGCCAGCGCGGAGGGGTGGTTGCCTCCGTCGCTCGCCTTCCAGCCGACGCTCGTCCTCCTGGGCACGGCCGTCATGCGCCTCCCGCTGATCGCGGGGGTGCTCCCGCTCGTGGACCGGCGGGGCGCGGTGGCCATCGTCGGGTTGATCGGATACGCCTACCTGATCGAATTCGTCGGCGTCACGACCGGGTGGCCCTACGGAGACTTCGCCTACCGGATCGCGCTCGGCCCGATGGTCGGCGGCGTTCCGGCGGGCCTCCCCATCTTCTTCGTGCCGCTCGTCGTGAACGCCTACCTGCTGTCCGTCCTGCTCCTCGGGCCCCGGGCCGAGCGTCGAGCGCTCCGGCTTCCGGCGACCCTTGGCCTGGTCCTGGCCATCGACGTGGTCCTCGACCCGGGTGCGGTGGCCCTCGGCTTCTGGACCTACGGCGGTGGCCTCCTCTACGGCGTGCCGCTCTCGAACTACGCCGGGTGGCTGCTGAGCGGGACCGTCGCCACCGTCGTGATGGACGTGGCCTTCTCGCGCGCTTCGCTCCGGGACCGCCTCGAGTCCGCGGAGTTCGCCCTCGACGACGTCGTGAGTTTCGTGCTCCTCTGGGGCGGGGTGAACGCCGTCTACGCCAACTGGCTCGCCGCGGCGGTCGCCCTCGTCCTGTTCGCGGCGCTGCTCTCGACCGACCGATTCGACGTGGTCCTGGCGGATCGGGTCGACGTGGGCCACACCTGGCGGTGGCTCCGCCGCGGGTCGTGAGGGGGTCGACGGCGATCGCGGACGGTCGGCACTCGGGTGCGAACGACGGTGGAGAAGCGCCGGGACTGGGATTTGAACCCAGAACCCCGAAAGGGGACACGCTTTCCAGGCGTGCGCTTTGCCATTCGGCCATCCCGGCCCGTCCGATCGTACCCGCGTCCCGCGTTTAAACCCTTCTCTTCCCGGCCAGCCAGGCGTCGAGCAGCGCCGCCCCCACCGACGCGGCGGCCCAGACGACGACTGCGATCGCGAGGAGGGCCGAGAGCGACGGGCCGCCGCCCACGACCAGTCGGTAGCCCTGGGCGAGCACCAGAAAGGAGAGCGCGCCGACGAGCCCCCAGGTCGCGGCCGCCCGGCGATCGACCATCCTCAGTCGCGCTGGGTCGCGATGGCCTCGATCTCGACGTCTGCCCCCTTCGGGAGCGAGCTGACCTCGACCGCGCTCCTGGCGGGCGGGTTGTCCTGGAAGTACTCGCTGTACGCGTCGTTCATGCGCTCGAAGTCCGCCATGTCGTCGAGGAAGACGGTCACCTTGAGCACGTCCTGCATCGTGAGGCCCTCCTCCTCGAGGATCGCCCTGACGTTCTCGAGACACTGACGGGTCTGGACGTCGACGTCCTCCTCGTCGAGGAGGTCACCGTCGGGGGTGAGCGGAATCTGCCCGGCGGTGAACACGAGCGACCCGTCGGTCGTGGCCTGGCTGTACGCGCCGACCGCGGCGGGCGCTTCGGACGTGTCGATGACGCGTTTCATGCCTCAACTCTCTCGGCGGGGCCACTTAAAGATCCTCACCTGCACCTACACCAGGAGTTCGACGTCGAATCCCTCCTCGCGGAGGCGACCGAGCAGGCGCTCGACGTGGTCCTCGCCGCGGGTCTCGAGGTCGATCTCGACTTCCGTGTCGCTCATGGCGATGTCCCGACTCGTGCGGTCGTGCTGGATGGCGTAGATGTTGGCGCGCTCGTCGGAGATCACGTCGAGGACCTGTCGGAGGGACCCGGGACGGTCCGCGAGGACGGTTCGAAGCTTGACGTACCGACCCTGGTCGACCAGGCCGCGCATGATCACCGTCGTGAGCAGGTTCATGTCGATGTTGCCGCCGCTCAGGACCGGGACGATCGTCTCGCCCTCGGCGTACGCGAAGTGGTCACCGAGGAGGGCGGCGACGGGGACCGCCCCCGCGCCCTCGACCAGGGTCTTCCCGCGCTCGAGGAGCAGCGTCACGGCCTGGGCGATCTCGTCGTCGTCCACGGTCACCACCTCGTCGACGCGCTCACGAATGATGGGGAAGGTCTTCTCGCCGACCGATCGGGTGGCGATCCCGTCGGCGATCGTGTTCACGGACGCGAGTTCCTCGATCGACCCCTTCTCGAGGGAGGGGGCGACGGAGGAGGCGCCCTCGGCCTGGACGCCGATCACGCGGACGTCCTCGTCGTAGGCAGTCACGGCGGTGGCGATCCCGGAGATGAGGCCGCCACCGCCGATGGGGACGACGACGGTGTCGACCGAGGGGAGGTCGGCCACGATCTCGAGGCCGATGGTCCCCTGGCCCGCCATCACGTACTCGTCGTCGAAGGCGTGAACGTACGTCCGTCCCGCTGCCTCCTCGATCTCGTGGGCCTTCGCCTGGGCGTCGTTGTAGTCCTCGCCGTGGAGGACGACCTCGGCGCCGTAGCTGCGCGTCGCGGCGAGTTTCGCGTGCGGGGCGTGCTCCGGCATGACGACCTTCGCGTCGACCCCGCTCCTGGTGGCGGCGAGGGCGACGCCCTGTGCGTGGTTGCCGGCGCTGGCCGTGACGACCCCCGCCTCCTGTTCCGCCGCCGTGAGGGTGCGAATCCGGTTGGCCGCGCCGCGGATCTTGAACGAGCCCGTGCGCTGGAAGGTCTCGAGTTTCGGGTGGACCTCGGCACCGGTCATCGCCGAGAGCGTGTGGGAGTGATCGAGAGGGGTGTGTCGGGCCACGTCGTCGACGCGGTCGCGGGCCTCGAGAACGTCGGCTTCGGAGAGCATGCCTTCCACTTCTGCGGAGTGGAAGTTAATGATTGACGTCTGGAGGCGCCCGTCGCGAGACGGGTCGCTTCGGGAGGAAGAACGGGATCGAAGGGGATGGGAAGGGGAACGGGATGGGAACGGGAGTTCCCGCATCTGGAGGGTGGGCCCGGACGATTGTAAAACCGATCCACGCGTGGTGAAAGTGAAAGTGGCCGACGGCGCGGCCGGGGTCGATCCGGTCCGTCGGGAGCGGAGAAGAGTCCCAGCCCGTGGACGCCGTCAGCGCTCCTCGATGGGGACGAACTCCTGCTCCGTTGGACCGACGTAGCGGGCGCGCGGACGGATGAGGCGGTTGTCCTCCTGGTACTCGAGGACGTGCCCGATCCAGCCGCCGACGCGGCTCATCGCGAAGATGGGGGTGTAGAGGTCGATCGGGATCCCGAGTTGGTGATAGACCGCACCGGAGTAGAAGTCCACGTTGGGCGCGATGCCGCGCTCGGGGAGCCCGACCTCCTCGGTGAGATAGGACTCGAGGGTCGTCGTGTACTCGAGCCACGTGCGCTCGCCGGAGGTCTCGGCCAGGTCCTCGAGTTTCGCCTGGAGGATGCGGGCCCGCGGATCTTTCACCTCGTAGACGCGGTGTCCCCACCCCGGAATGCGGCGGCCCTCCTCGATCGCCGCGGCGACCCACTCGCGGGGGTCGCGATCGCTCTCGTCGATCTCGAGGAGCGTGCGAACGACGTCCTGGTTGGCCCCGCCGTGGAGGGGGCCCGAGAGCGCCCCCACCCCCGCGGTGACCGCGCTGTAGACGTCGGCCAGCGTGCTCGCCACGACCATCGCCGTGAAGGTCGAGGCGTTGAAGCCGTGATCGGCGTGGAGGATCAACGCCATGTCGAAGGTCTCCGCGGCCACCGAATCGGGCTCCTCGCCGTGGAGCATGTAGAGGAAGTTGGCGGCGTGGGAGAGGTCCTCGCGCGGCTCGATCGGTTCCTCGCCGTCGCGGAGGCGATCGTACGCCGCGACGACGGTGGGCATCTTCGCGGTGATGCGCCGCCCCTTGCGGGCCGCGGCGGCCAGGTCCGTCGGCTCGGCGTCGGCCTCCGGTTCCTCCGCGGACAGCATCGAGGTGGCGGTCCGCAGGGCGGCCATCGGGTCCTCGCCCGCCGCCGCGAGGGACCGAAGCGTCTCGATGCAGGCCGGATCGACCCCGCGCTCCGCCCGCATGGCGGCCTCGAAGTCCGCCAGGTCGGTCGCCGTCGGCAGGTCCCCCTCCCAGAGGAGCGAGAGCACCTCCTCGTAGGAGGCTCCCGCCGCCAGGTCCTCGATGTCGTAGCCCCGGTAGCGCAGGGTGCCGGTCTCGCCGTCGATGGAACTGAGCGCGGATTCGGCCACGAGTACGCCCTCGAGACCCTTCTTGAGTTCGTCTGCCATGGACGGTCGATCTTCGACGGTCATCGACGTAGGCTTTTCTGCGATCGGGGGTGTCGCGAGCGAGCGATCCGCGGCGGTGGCCGCCGGCGCGCCTCGCCCGCGATTTCCGCGACGCGTGGCCGAAGTGGACCTTCGTCGTGCGTCGAAAAAACCGGCCGATCGAGGAGTCGAGATAGTAAACCTGATACCCCACACTATTCAATAAATAATTTGGTATGACTTCCCAGGAGATCAAGAAGGGGCTCGAGGGCGTCGTCATCGACGAGTCCGAACTCAGCCGCGTCTTCGGGGGCGAGGGTCGTCTCGTCTTCCGTGGGTACGACATCGAGGACATCGCCGAGCACGGCGACTTCGAGGAGACGCTCTACTTGATGTGGTACGGCGAACTCCCGACGGAGGAGGAGTATCGCGAGTTCGCCGACACGCTCGCGGCCCAGCGCGAGATTCCCGAGGAGATCGTCTCGCTGCTCCGCGACCAGGCGGCCGTCGACCAGCACCCGATGGACGTCCTCCAGGCCGCGGTCGCCGCGCTCGCGGGCTACGACGACGCCGTGGGCGTCGATCCGGAGGAGGACCTGGACGGCGTGGTCCGGATGGGCCAGTCGATCACCGCCAAGCTCGCGACCATCACCGCGGCCTACGAGCGCCTCCGCAACGGCGAGGAGCCGATCGAGCCGCGCGAGGACCTCTCCCACGCCGCCAACTTCCTCTACATGCTCCACGGCGAGGAGCCCGAACCGGCCCACGTCGAGGCGATGGACACCGCGCTGCAGATCCACATGGAACACGGGACCAACGCCTCGACGTTCACGACGCGGGTCATCTCGAGCACGCTCGCGAACCCCTACGAGGCCGTCGCCGGCGGCATCGGCGCGCTCGCCGGACCGCTCCACGGCGGGGCCAACCAGGACGTGTTGAACATGCTCGAGCAGATCGACGAGAGCGAGAAGGACGTCGGCGAGTGGATCGACGACCGCCTCGACGAGGGCGGCGTCGTCTACGGCTACGGCCACCGCGTCTACGACGTCAAGGACCCGCGGGCCTACATCCTCCAGGAGCACGCAGAGACGCTCATCGAGGACGGCGACGGGAACGACAGGTGGTACAAGTTGGCCAAGGAGGTCGAGGATCACATGGACTCCCTCGGCCTCGAGGAGAAGGGCATCGCGCCCAACGTGGACTTCTTCTCGGGGACCGTCTACAAGCAGATGGGCATCCCGACCGACATCTACACCAACCTGTTCACGATGAGCCGGATCGGCGGCTGGATCGGGCACATCATCGAGCAGTACGAGGACAACCGGATCATCCGTCCGCGCGCGAAGTACGTCGGCGACGTCGACTGCGAGTGGACGCCGATGGACGAGCGGTAGGCCGGGAAGACTTTTCCTCGGTGCCGTCGAAGGCCGGGACATGACCGGCCGCGTCGAGTACGAACCCGCGAGCGTCAAGGAGTTGCTCGTGGAGATGAAAGACACCGCCGAACTCCTGATCGACCTCTCCTACTCGGCGGTGCTCCACCGCAGCGAGGACGTCGCGAACGAGGTGCTCTCCCTCGAGGAGCGCATGGACGTCCTCCAGATGCGCGCGCGGATGAGCCTGCTCATGGCGGCGCGCAACCCCGAGGAGGCAGAGACCCTCGCCCCGGTCCTCGGGATCATCGGCGCGGCGGAGAAGGTGAGCGACGCGGCCGGCGACATCGCCAAGGTGGTCATCGACGAGATCGGCCTGCCCGAGGACATCCGGGGGGCGCTCCCGGCCGCGATCGAGCGCCTCCTTCGTGCGGAACTCGACGCCGACTCCCCCTACGCCGGCCGCACCCTCGGCGACGTGAACCTCGAGACCGAGACCGGCGTCCGGGTGATCGCGATCCGGAGCGGCGGTGACTGGGTGCTCAACCCCGACCGCGAGACCACCCTCGAGGCGGGGGACGTGTTGTTGTTGCGCGGCGGCGAGGAGGGCATCGAGTCCGTCTACGAGACGGCGACGGGCGAGACCTTCGAGCGCGAGCCGCGGGCCGCGTCCTCCGTCGACGACCTGGAGCGAGCGGTCGACTCGCTCGTGACGATGAAGAACATGAGCGAACTCGCCGTCGACCTGGCCTACGCGAGCGTCCTCTACGACAGCGACGCCCTCGCCGAGGAGGTGGTCGCCCTCGAGGCCGAGGTCGACGCCCTCGAGTCGCGCTTCGAGGCCTGGACGCTGCGGGCCGCCGGTCGCGTCGCGGACCCGATCGCCCTCCGCGGTCTCGTCCATATCGCCGCCTCGACGGAGGTGATGAGCGACGCCGCCGTCGAGATCTCGGAGGGAGTCCTCCGCGGCCTCGACACCCACGTCGTGGTCCAGGAGGCCGTCGAGGCCTCCGACGAGATCGTCGAGCGGGTCGCCATCGCACCGGAGAGCCCCCTCGACGGGACGACCATCGGAGAGCGGGCGGTGAAGACCGAGACCGGCATGACCATCATCGCCGTCCGCCGCCCCGGGGCCGACGGCGACGAGTGGATCGTCCAGCCAGGGCCCGAGACCGCGCTCGCCGCGGGGGACGTCCTCCTCGCGAAGGGGACCCGCGCGGGCGCAGATCGCCTCCGCGTCCAGGCCGGACGGGACCCCACCTACGAGGACGGGTAGGCCGGGACCCCGCGATCGCCGTCGAGGGGGCGAGGCGCCGGCAACCGAACCGCTCAAGGTCGTCGCGGCTGGCTACCGAGACATGAGATCGCTGGGAAGCGCGAGTGCGGCCCCCGGGGAGGTGGACACGGGGCGACTCGAGGTCGGGGAGACCAGGGACGGGTCGCCCGTCGGACTGCCGGTGGCGGTCATAAACGGGGCCGAGTCCGGGCGGACGCTCTACCTGCAGGCCGTAAGCGACGGCGACGAACTCAACGGACTGGGGGTGCTCACCCGGGTGGTCCCGCAGCTCGACCCGGACGAACTCGCCGGGGAGGTCCTGGTGGTCGCGATCGCCAACTACCACGCCTTCCAGGTGGCAGAGCACCGCAACCCCATCGACGACACGAAGTTGAATCGCGCGTACCCGGGCGACCCGAACGGGAGTTCCTCCGAGCGCCTCGCGCACGCGACCTTCGAGGTGGCCACCGAGGCCGACCTGGTCGTCGACCTCCACCAGGGATCGACCTCCCGCATGATCGACGAGGCGCGGGTGCGATGCGGGCGTCACCACCGGCTCCACGACGAGTGCCTCGAACTCGCGCGCGTCTTCGACGCGGGGCACGTCCTCGATCAGCGCGGTCCGGACGGCCAACTGGCCCGGGCCGCGCCGGACGAGGGCATTCCGACGATCGACCCGGAACTCGGTGGGGCGATCGGGTGGGACGAGGAGAGCATCCAGACCGGCGTCGCGGGCGTCTTCAACGTCCTCGAGCACTACGGGTTCCTCCCGGGGGACGCAGTGGCCCGGGAGCAGGTGCGAGCCCGCGAGTTCGACCGCTACGGTGCCCCCGCTGGCGGCCTGGTCCGATTCGCGGTCGACCTGGGCGATCGCGTGGCCGCGGACGACCTGCTCTTCGAGATCGTCGACCCCTTCGGGGCGACGGAGCAGCGCGTTCGCGCCGACCGCGAGGGGATCTTCTGGCGCAGTCGCAGACTCCCACAGGTCGCCACCGGCGAGTACGTCTGCTCGGTGGGCGCGGAGGTCGACGCGATCCGATGACCGTCGGCCTCGCGTGTCCGTCCTGTGGTGCGACCTACGCGCCGGGACCGGCGGAGCCCTGGCGCTGCGAGTGCGGGGAACCCCTCGCGTTCGCCGAGCGACCCCTTCCCGCGGGACCGCCCGACGTCCTCGACCGGGATCGCGGTCTCTGGGCCTTCGAGTCGGCCCTGCCGGTCGAATCCCGCGTCACCCTCGGCGAGGGCTTCACGCCCCTCGTCCCGGCCCCCGAGTTCGACGCCGCGTTCAAACTCGAGTACGTCTTCCCCTCGGGGAGTTTCAAGGACCGCGGGGCGACCGCGACGCTCTCCCGGGCGGCCGAACTCGGCGTCGACCGCGTCGTCGAGGACTCCTCGGGGAACGCGGGGGCCGCGATCGCCCAGTACGCGGCGCGGGCCGGGATCGACGCCGAGATCTACGTGCCGGCGGACGCGAAGGCGTCGAAACTCGACGCCATCAGACGGGTCGGGGCGACGCCGGTGCCGGTGGAGGGGTCGCGCCGAGACGTCACCGCGGCCTGCGTCGAGGCGGTGGAGGAGGGCGACGCCTGGTACGCCAGCCACGCCTGGAACCCCGCGTTCTTCGCCGGGACGAGCACCGTCGCCCTCGAGGTGGCCGCCCAGCGCGACTGGTCGGTGCCGGACGCCCTCGTCCTCCCGGTCGGCCACGGCACGCTCTTTCTGGGGGCTCACCGCGGTTTCAGGGCCCTCGCGGCCGCCGGGTGGACCGAGCGCGTTCCCCGACTGCTCGGCGTGCAGGCGACCGGTGTCTCGCCCATCGCCGACGCCCTCCACGGGGGGTCGTCCGATGGAGAACCGGCGCCGAACGACGCCGCCGACGGGATCCAGATCGCGGACCCGGTCCGGAACGACGAGATCCTCGAGGCGGTCGCGGCGACGGACGGCGACGTCGTCGCCGTCGGACAGGACGCCACCGAGGACGCCCTCGCGTCCCTGCACGGCGCCGGGTTCTACGTCGAACCGACGAGCGCCGTCGCCGTCGCGGGCCTCCGGGACTACCGCGAGCGGGACGTCCTCGGTCCGGGGGACGACGTGGTCGTCCCGCTGACGGGCAGCGGCCTCAAGTACTGACCCTCGCCGTCCTCAGCGCTCCGGATGCGTGGGCGCGTCGAATCCGCCGCGGACCAGGGGTTTCGCGACGTGGCGGCGAGCGACCGGGGGAACCTCGTACCAGCCCTCCTCGAGGTCGCGGTCGATCGGGACCGAGACCCGGCCCGGGGCCGACGTCCCGCAGTCCCGACACCGGTACCCCTGATCGCGGCCCGCGCTCTCCATCCTGCTCTCACAGGACGGACAGGTCGGGGTCGTCTCCGTCTCGCACACCAGGTCGCGGACGGCGAACTTCTCGAGTTTGAGCGTGCCCTCCCCGACTTCCCCGACGACCGTCACCCGATCGCCCACCCGAAGCGACCGGACGCGGTCCCGGAAGCGCTTCGTGGGTTCGAAGGCGACGCAGGGCAGGTCCTCACCGTCGATGCCGAGCGTCACGAAGACGTGGCCGCCCTCGCGGGTCTCGGGTGGCTCGCGGACCGTGCCGGTCACCCGGTGGGCGGTGCCGTTGGCCAACCCGCCGATGGTCCCGGGACGGACGTGGGCGTCCGTCCCCTGGTTCGTGACGAACAGGGCCCGATCGTGGATCGGTTCGGCGTCGACCCCGGCCGCCACCCGCGCGATCGCGGCCGGGTCGTCCCCCCGGATACCGTAGAGGATCGGACCGGGCGCGTTCGGCACGGCGACGGGCGCGCCCCGGGTTCGGTCGACCGTGTCCCAGGTCGCGGGATAGCCCCGATCGGCGGCCGCGAACAGCGACTCGACGTCCACCTCGCGCGGGGTTCCCCACCGCCGTGGCTCCCGGTAGGCGACGTACTCGTAGGTCCACTCGGAGCGGGTCGCGTGCGCGCCGACGGCCGCCAGCGCCCCGATGCGACCGCGACCGAGACCCCACCCGCGAGACCGATACCCGAGGTCGTCGAGGAGGTCGGTGGCCGCCGAGAGCGAGTGGATCTCGGTCGTCGCCCGCCGGGCGAACGCGGTCACGCGAGGGTCGAGCGCGTCGGCGACGACCAGCCCGGGGTGCGTTCGCCGGTCGGCGGTCTCCGCGTGCTCCTCGATCGCCGCCGCGGCGACCGTCTCCGCGACCGGGGCGGGGGCCGACGTGTGGACGGCGAGCGCCGCGTTTCCCCTTGTCTTGTGCTCGACGGCGGGATTCAGCCGAACGAGGCGCAGGGTCGGGACCCGGTGGCCGCGCTCGCGGAGGCGGCCGGCGATGCGACGGGCGAGGTAGGTGGTACACATCCCCCGCTCGCGGGAGTCTGTGTCGTCGATCCCGATGACGGTCTGCACGGATCGAGTGACGCCCTCGCCGTATTAAAATTCGCGGCCTCAGCCCATCGCGAGGACCTGCCAGACGGAGAAGAGCACGCCCGCGCCGAGGAAGGTGCTGAGGACGGCACTCAGGCGGAGTCGGTGGTCCTCCCGGGAGCAGTGGACGCCGTGCCCGGTCGGATCGGCGTGCGACCCCGCGTGCGAGCACTCGGGGAGCATGTCGACGCCGACGTGGGCGAACACGCCGGCCGAGACGCCGAAGGCGATCGCCTTCGCGGCCGCCGGGAGCGCCGGGACCAGAAGCGAGAGGGGGACGGCCGCGAGGGCGACGGCCGACGCCGGAACCACCATCACCACGACCGGGAGGCCCGAGCGTTCGAGGGCCGCCGCGCCGGTGAAGCCGGCCGGGAACTTGTGGGCCACGATGCCGTAGCCGAAGACCGCGGACAGGGCCGGCAGCGCCCCGTAGACGACCCCCATGATGCTCCCCGCGGCGAGGGCGTGCAGCGTGAGTTCCGCCGCGGTCGCGTTCACGGGCAGGTTCCGGTGGGTGAAGAGGTGGCCGAGTTCGTGGGCCCCGTACCCGAGCAGGTAGCCGAGCGCGATGGCGAAGCCCCCGTAGGCGGGGTGGGCGCCGATCGCCTTGGGGGCGATGATGGCGGCCGCGCTCGCGATCATCGCGCCGCTGGCGAGGCCGGTGGTGACGACCTGGCTCCGCTGGCTCTCGAAGGCGCCGCGGTGGCGCACGAGCGTTCCCGCCATCATCGCGACGAATCCGAACAGCGCGATGCCCACGAGCTTTCCGCGCCCGGCGAGGAGACCGGCTGCGACCACGACCGCGAGCGCCGCGAGCGTCACGACCGCCAGGCCGCGTGCCCGGTTCGCGCGGATCGCGAACCCGTCCTCGCGGGCCCTCCTCATCCGATCACCTCCGTGCCCTCCGTCTCGATCATGTTAACAACAACGTGTTGGAGATTAATATCCCTTCCGTCGCGGAACCGCTTGCAAGCGGAACGAGGCAAATCACCCGACAGCGACCGTCTCCCCGGCACAACGCATATATGGCACGAGTAACGTATGTACGGTGAATGACGCGGAGCGCGCTCATCGACAACCTCACGGCGATGCTGCAGGACGCCGGGTTCATGGTGAGCGACCGCTGTTCGACGCGTCCCAAGAGCTTCGACATCGCGGCCCGCCGGGACGAGGACCTCGTGCTCCTGAAGGTGCTCGCCAACGTCGACGCCTTCGACGGCCCCACGGGCCGAGAGATGCGACGGCTCGGGACCTACCTCGGCGGGACGCCGCTCTTGATCGGACTGCGTTCCCGCGACGAGGACCTGGAGGGCGGCGTCGTCTACTTCCGTCACGGCGTGCCCGTCCTCCACCCCGACACCGCCATGGAACTGTTCGTCCACGGGGTGCCGCCCCTCATCTACGCGGCGCCCGGTGGGCTCTACGTCAACATCGACGGCGACGTGCTCGCCGACGAGCGCGAGGAGCGGGGCTGGAGTCTCGGCCGCCTCGCCACGGAACTCGGCGTCTCCCGACGGACCGTCTCGAAGTACGAGGACGGCATGAACGCGAGCGTCGAGGTCGCCGCCCAACTCGAGGACCTCTTCGAGGGCGGACTCACGAGTCCGGTCGCCGTCCTCGACGGGGCCGAGGAGATCCGCGACGCGGATCCCACCCCGGAGGATCCCGAGGTCACCCCGGAGGACGAGCCGATCGTGACCGTGTTGACCCGGGTGGGCTTCGAGGTCCATCCGACCGTGCGGGCGCCGTTCAACGCCGTCAGCGAGGACCAGGAGCGGGCCGGGAACCTGCTCACCGGCCACTCGGCGCTCACGGAGGCCGCGGTCAAGCGAGCGCGACTCATGAGTTCGCTCGGCCACATCACGCGCACCCGGGCGGTCTACTTCGTCGACGACGCCAACCGGGAGTCGATCGACGACACCGCCATCATCGAGCGCGAGGAGGCAGAGGACATCGACGACCCCGAGGAGTTCCGGGAGATGCTGGGCGAACGCGGGGCCACCCCGGACTCCTGATCACCCGCCGTAGTGCTCCTCGAGGTGGGCGACGATGTCGTCGCTCTCCGGCATGCCCTCGATTCCGTGGGCCGGATCGACGAGCACGGGGACGCCGCGTTGTCCGCTCACCGCCTCGACCTCGTCCCGTCGAGACTTCATCACGGAGACGCGGTGTTCCTCGTACTCGAGACCGAGTTCGTCGAGTGTGTCCTCCACCTTCGCGCAGTACGGACAGCCGGGCTGGACGTAGAGTTCGAGTTCGCTCATGGGGACGGGTTCGTGGCCGGGGGTGAAAATCGGCGCGGTCGACGCGGCGACTGCCGAGATCCCCCGTGCCCGCGAGGAGAAATGCGATGCCCGCACCACCCCGTCTCACTGCTGTGAGCGACCCCGGGGCGGTCGAGGCGGGAGTCCGGCACACCGCCCGGGAACCGAGGATGCCGGCTGTTCGCGAGGAGTGAGCGGATTCAGACCGCGCCGGTCAACACGCCGCTCGTTCGCACGAAGAAGTAGAGCACGAAGGCCGCGGCGAGGAGCCACTGCCCGACGTGGAGGTCGTCGTACTCACCGACGGCGGTCTTCACGAGCGGGTAGGAGACGATGCCCGCGGCGATGC
Organism: Halanaeroarchaeum sp.; assembly: GCA_042216045.1. Classification (GTDB taxonomy): domain Archaea; phylum Halobacteriota; class Halobacteria; order Halobacteriales; family Halobacteriaceae; genus Halanaeroarchaeum. The sequence goes on from JBDGUE010000024.1 coordinate 17,098, forward strand.
CGTAGGCGATGGAGTAGGTGAACGGCATCACGATGATCGTCAGACCGGCCGGGACGGCGTGGGTGAGGTCGTCCCACTCGATGTCGGTCACGTTGGTGAGCATGATCACCGCGACGACGACCAGGGCGATGTGGGAGGCGTACTGCGGGATGGCCGCCGCCAGCGGCACGACGGCGAGCGAGAGCAAGAAGAGGACGCCCACCACGAAGGCGGTCATGCCGGTCCGGCCGCCCTCCTCGACGCCCGCCGCGGACTCGATGTAGGTCGTGACCGTCGAGGTGCCGAGGATGCCACCGACCGTGGTGCCGATCGCGTCGGCCATGAGGGGCCTGTCCGCATCGGGGAGGTCACCGTCCTCGTCGAGGAAGCCCGCGATCTGCGAGACGCCGGTGAGCGTCCCGGCGGTGTCGAAGAAGTCGACGAAGAAGAACGTGAAGACGACGAGGGCGAAAGAGAGGGCCTCGACGTCGGCGAGGCCCCCGAGGAACGCGCCCACGAGCGGGGCGATGTTGTACTGCGCGCTCGGGATGGTCTTCGGCGCGAGGACGCCGGCCGGGGTGACGCCGGCGAACGTCAGCCCCCATCCCACGAGCGTGGTGGCGACGATGCCGATGATGATCGATCCGGGGACGCCACGGGCGTACAGCCCGAACGTGAAGAAGAGCCCCACGATCGAGAGGATCGCCGCCGGGTTCTGGGCCAGATGGCCGAGCGTGACCATGGTGGCCTGGTCGGCCGCGACGACCCCCATCGACTGGAGGCCGATGATCGCGAGGAAGAGGCCGATGCCGGTCCCGACCGAGAACTTCACCGGTTCGGGGAACAGGGAGATGATGTACTCGCGAGCGCCGATTGCGGTGAGCGCGATGAAGACGAGTCCCTCGACGACGACGGCGGCGAGGGCGGTCCGCCAGGGAATCCCCATCGCGCCGACCACGGTGAACGCGAAGAAGGCGTTCAGCCCGAGTCCCGGCGCCTGGGCGAACGGGCGATTGGCGTAGAAGGCCATCACGAAGATGGCCACCGCCGCCGCGAGGATCGTGACGACGGCGAGCATCTGCTCGACCTCGCCGGCGGTGTAGCCCGCGAGGGAGATGCCGTCCGTGAATCCCCCGTCCTTGGGCTGGTTGGTCAGGATCTGCGGGTTGACCACCACGATGTAGGACATCGTGAGGAACGTCGTGACCCCCGCAAGGATCTCCGTCCGGAGGTCCGTGTCGTACTCCTCGAAGCCGAAGAAGTCGGCCAGGGTTTCACTGAGTGCCATCCACGGACGAGCATATACTGAGCGATCACTTAACCGTTGTTATGCACGATCCAGGATATATTCTGCCGGTGCGGTGACGACCGCGGGATCACTCCAGTTCGACCAGCGCGCCCACCGGGGCGTCGGTCAGGGCCTCGGCACGCTCGAGACCGTCCCGCCCCACGGCGATGAGGGTGAAGACGCCAGTGACGTCGGCGTCGGCGGCGTCTGCGATGTCGAGGAGGAGTTCCTGGGTCTCGCCCGACCGGATGAGGTCGTCGACGACCAGGACCGTCTCGCCCGCCTCGAGGGCGGCCGCCGGGAGGTAGTAGGTGAGTTCGATGCCGGAGTCGAGACGCTGTCGGGCCTCGATGAAGTCCTCGACGGCGGTCTCCTTGGCCTTCTTCGCGTAGGCACACCGGGCGTCGTAGTAGCGGGCCAGGGCGGCCGCGAGGGTGATCCCGTCCGTCGCGGCCGTGAGGACGACGTCCGGGCGTCCGAAGTCGTGCGTCTCGGCGGCGACCGGGGCCACCAGATCCAGAAGGGACTGATCGAAGACGATCTCGGAGTTGTCCACGTATCCCTCGTCGTCGAGGCGAACGCGGTCTCTGACCTCCTCGCGGAGGGTCTCGCCTCCCACCTCGCGGACGATCTCCCGGGCGCGGTCTGCGCCGGGGAGGACGTGGCCGTTGACGTACCGGTTGAGGTCGCCGGCAGGCAGGTCGGTCTCCGCAGCCAGTTCGTCGTACGTCCTGGTCTCCTTCAGCGTCCGGAGGACCGAGACCGCACGAAGTTGCAGGGCTGCCTTCTCGGCGCGGTTCATACGGAGACACACGATTCCACAAGTATGAATATCCCGGATCGTCCCGTTCCGGCGGCGGGGTCGCTCGATCCCGCCGGGGAACGGGCCACGGCCGTCAGGCCCGGTCGCTCGACGAGAGGAGGTCCTCGGCGGTGAGCAGCGACTCCAGTTCGACGTCGTGTTCGGCGAGCAGTTCGGCGGCCCCCTCCTGGCGGTCGACGACGACGAGGACGCGCTCGACGACCGCGCCGGCCTCGCGGAGGGCCTCGACGGCGTCCAGGGCGCTCCTCCCGGTGGTGGCGACGTCCTCGAGGACGACCACCCGCTCGCCCGCCGACAGGCGTCCCTCGATGCGATTGCCCGTGCCGTAGTCCTTTGCCTGCTTGCGGGCGATCACGTAGGGGTTGCCCGTCTCGACGCTCGTGGCGGCCACGAGGGGCACCGCACCCAGGGCCACCCCGGCGAGTTTCGTCTCGCCGACGCGGTCGCCGAAGGCCTCGGCGATCAGCGAGAGGCAGTGGGGGTCGGTCTCGAAGAGGTACTTGTCGACGTAGTACTCGCTGGTGCCGCCGTGGGAGAGTTCGAACTCGCCGAACCTGACGGCGTCGGCGTCGGTGAGCGCCTGGATGAGTGCCGGATCGGCCATGGTCGACGTGTGGAGAATGGCGGGCTTAAACGTTCGCAGATGGGGTCAGTGGGGCTCGTCCTTCAGTCCGAGGAGGTAGGCCCCCACGTTCGTGCCCACGTGGAGCACCGGCGTCAGGAGGGAGACGACGACGAGAACGGGAAGCGTGAACACCGAGACGAACCACCCCGGCGCCAGCGCGAGGACGGCGAGAAGCGCCCCCACCACGAAGTCGAGCTGGTCGACGACGGGGAAGGGCGCCCCGCGCTCACGACCCGTGCGTCGCTTGAGGAAGGAGGCCAGCACGTCACCGAGCATGGCACCGCCGGCCAGACCGACCGCCACCGGAGGCGGGAAGGCGGGGAGGGGGACGCCGAGGGCGGCGATCAGCGACGGGCGAAGGAGGTTCAACGCGCCCGCGACCCCCACGCCGGCGATCACGCCCACCGCGGTCCCGCGCCAGGTCTTCCCGTCGCCCAGGACGCGGCGACCGCCGAGGGTCCGGCCGCCGTCGATCGGTCGTCCCCCGCCCGCCAGCACGGCGGCGTTGTTGGGAACGTAGGCGGGCAGCATGGTCCAGATCGCGACGAGCACGACCGCGACCGCGTTCATGGTGGACGCCTCGGCCGGGGCTGGCTTAAAGTGATCCATCGCGGGCGAGGCCGATCCCACTCGAGAGAGGTGCACTCGCAGCCAACGACCCCCGCTCGCGGCCCGCCCGCGTGCGCCGGGAAACAACACTCATGGTCGTCGCCGCCGAGCGTGTGGACATGGCAACGTGGAAGCGAGATCTCGTCTCCGGTCTCGTCGTCCTGGTCCCGATCGTGGTGACGCTCTACGTCGTGTGGTGGCTCTTCAGCAAGCTCGTGGCCGTCGCCCTGTTCTCCTCGGTCGTCACCAATCCCGTGATCGGCGTCCTCCTCACGCTCGCGCTGTTCGTCCTCGTGGTGTTCTCGGTCGGATACATGATGCGGACCGCGCTCGGCGGACTGGTGGAGTCGGTGATCGACACGGCGTTCAACCGGATGCCCGGACTGCGCATCGTCTACAACGCCTCGAAGATGGCCGTCGAGACCGCGCTCACGGGCACCAGCGACCTGCAGAAGCCCGTGAAGGTGACCGTCTGGAACGACCTGCGGATGACCGCGTTCAAGACCGGGAAGACGACCCCGGACGGACGCGACGTGCTCTTCTTGCCCACGGCGCCGAACATCACCACCGGGTTCGTGATCGAGGCCGAGCCGGAGGACTACGAGGAGACCGGCGAGCGGGTCGAGGAGGCGCTGACGCGGGTCCTCAGCGCGGGCTTCGGGGAGACCGAAGAGCGCCAGCTCCAGCGGGACTGATCAGACGTCGGTGAACCACTCGTCGTGATCGCCGGCGCGGTGTTCGACCAGGTCGAAGAACGCCGACTGGAGTTCCTCGGTGATCGGGCCGCGGGTGCCGTCGCCGATCTCGACGTTGTCGACCTTCCGGATCGGGGTGACCT
>JBDGUE010000003.1:0-20260 GCA_042216045.1 Halanaeroarchaeum sp.
GTCCACGGCGGCGAGATGTCGGTCGTCGAGGGGCGACTCGAGGACGCGATCGCCGAGTTCGAGGACGCAGAGCACGCCGACTGGCACTCCCTCGCGCCCGGGGAGTCCCCCTACCGCGTCGAGGGCGCGAAGACGCTCGCGCTCGAGATCGCAGAGCAACTCGGGTGGTCGACGCCGGACGCGGTCGTCCACGCGACGGGATCGGGGACCGGACTGCGGGGGCTCGCGACCGGGTTCGATCAGGCCCGCGAGACGGGACTGATCGCCGACCGCCCCGCCCTGTACGCGGCCCAGGCAGAGGGGTGTGCTCCCGTCGTGCGCGCCCACGAAGAGGGCCGCGAGGGGGTCCAGGGATGGGAGCGCCCGGATACGATCTGCGGCGGCATCGAGGTCCCGAATCCCCCCGTGGGAGGACGCCTCCTCGCGGCCCTTCGCGACGGTGAGGGGGGTGCGGTCGCGACCGACGACGACGCCATCCTCGAGACCGCAGTCACCCTCGCGGAGACGACCGGTATCGAGGCCACGCCCGCCGGCGCGGCGGCCGCGAGCGGGGCCCGGGAACTCGCCGAACGCGGAGTGCTCGGTCCCGAAGACACCGTCGTGGTGGTCAATCGCTCGGCGGGGACCAAGGAGGCCGACGTCCTCCGGAGTCACCTCATGCGCAGGGACACCTGAGGCGGGTCGATGGGCTTTTCTCGCGGCGACCCGGAGTCGAGCCCGAATGCTGCTCGCTGCGGCGTCGCTCCTCGCGGGCGTCCTCCTCGGCCTCTCGCTCGCGGCGCCACCGGGACCGATGAACGCCGTGATCGCGGAGGAGAGCGTCAACCGCGGATTTCGAGCGGGGGTCGCGGCGGGACTGGGGGCGATGACTGCGGACGCGGTCTTCTTCGTGCTCGCGCTGGGCGGTCTCGTCGCGTTCGTCGAGCACGCACCGACGCTCAGAAGCGCGATGGTGGGAATCGGCGGGCTCCTGATGTTTTACTTCGCCTACGGCGCCGTCATGGGCGCGGGGTCGTTCACCGACGGCGAGGCCGGGGACGCCGCCGGGTTCGGGAAGGCCTTCGCGCTCGCACTGACGAATCCCTACCAGATCACCTGGTGGTTGACCGCCGGCATCGGCCTCCTGAATCCGGGAACGATCGAGGCGTTCGGCGTCTCGCTCGCTGCCACACACGGGACTCTCACGATCCTGGGGTTCTTCGGTGGAATCGGACTCTGGATCACCGCCTTCCCGGCCGGACTGCGCGCCGCGGGGGATCGCGTGGACGCACTCGGCACCCTCATCTCGTACGCGAGCGCGCTCGTTCTGGTCTGGTTCGGCGGGGTGTTCCTCCTGGACGCGGTCACGTCGCTGGGACTGCTCTGAGCGACGGTAAACCCGGATCGCAGACGGCCGGATCCCCACTCGTCGTGGCCTGGGACCCACTCGACGGTACTGGACGGAGACTACTCCTCGGACTCCACGTCGAGTTCCGATATCTCGGTCTCGAGCCACTCCTGGAACCACTTCACGCGCTTGAGGCGCTGGTGGGCGAGGCTCTCGGCCGCGTCGCTCTCCACGCGTTCCTTCGCGTCACGGCCGCGCTCCAGGACCCGTTTCACCATCTCGCCAGCGTCCATGTGCGTCCGGGCCTCGTAGCCCATCCGGAGGAGCATCAGCGCCGTCCCGTTCGCGCCCACCTTGTCGAGCATGTCCGCCTCGATCAGACACCGCGCCTCGAGGGGGACGTCCATCAGGTCGCCCTGATGTGAGTGCAACTCGACGGCGGTCGCCACCTGGTCGACGAAGGACGGGGCATACTCCCCGTGGGTCTCCAGGTACTTCCGGGCGATGCGTGCCCCCTCCTCTGCGTGGCGGTCCTGGTCCGCCTCGAGTTTGGCGACGTCGTGGAAGAGCGCGGCGACCCTGACGACGTCGACGTTCGCGCCCTCGCGATCCGCGATGTCCCCCGCCAGGTCCACGACGTTCATGATGTGGTTGAATCGGTAGTCCGCCGAGTGCCAGGGATACCACCGCATTCGACCGCCGTTGTCCTCGTTCTCGACGCTGGCGTCGAGGTAGTCGTAGACGAACGTCGCCATCGTCTCGAACTCGTCCTCGGCGACGGGCGACTCGGTTATCTCGACGCCCACGGTCTCACCCCCGTTGGCTGCGTGGCGTTCGTCATTATTGTCTAGCCGAAGGCCGGTAGCGCTCTTTAGCCTTTTGCAGAGGGCTCGGCCCCGTCGGCGGAGGCCTCGATGGCGTCTTCGCAGGTCTGGAGGGCGGCAAACCGCTCTCCCGGCCCGTCGATGTCGACGCGTTCGACCCGTCGCCAGCGATCGTCGTAGACCACACCGGCGACCCACCGGTCGGTGGCGAGGAGAAGCCGATCGGTGATGGTCACCGGTTCGCCGTCGTCCGCGGTCACCGCGTCCTCCTGGGTGACCGGGACCGCCATCGCGAGTCGATCGGACTCGTTGAGCGCGGTGACCTCGGCTCCGGTGAGTGGCCGGTCGGGCAGCGAGGAGAGCGTGAGCATCGGCTACGTGTCCGGCAGCGACGGAGTTAGCACCTGGGACTCGTGTCGGGCAAAGAATGCCGTGCCGCGACGAGCGGAACGGGTCGGTTTACAGACGCTTCAGGTTCGTTGCTCGCGGACCCTTGTCCGCCTCTTCGATCTCGAATTCGACTTCCTGTCCCTCTTCGAGGTCCGGTCCCCCGACGTCTTCCATGTGGAAGAACACGTCGTCGTCGGCCTCCTCCGACTCGATGAAACCGTACCCTTTCCGCTCGTTGAAGAATGCGACCGTACCGGTTGCCATTGACGATAACTCCACCTCGACAGTTGGACCGAGAGCACTTAATGGCATCGGCACATTCGGGCCCGCGTGGCGGCGATCCGCACTCTTTTCGGCAAGCCTAAAAGCTGTGGCCGCGTCACTGGCCCCATGCGCGTCGAACCCTACGACACGTGTCAGGTCTGTGGTCGGTCACTCGGGCGGACCACGTTGTACCGGCGTCACGCGGTCTGTCAGTCCTGCGATCGACCCGTCACGGTCTGACCGGCCCGGTCGCCCATCGGCGGCGTGCCCACCGCTCGCGGCGTGGTGTCACGGTCCGACGATCGGACGACCGCCTCCGGATCGACGGAGTCGACCGTCGCGTTCGCGTACCGAACGACGATTGCCGAATCGGTCTCGTAGACCACCGTGAAGTTCCCCGATTCGACGAGGGACTCGGTGATCGTGCCCCAGTCGGGCCAGATCGGCGTGACGCGGTCACGGGAGACGTAGAGGTAATCGATACGGCGGTTCGAATCCGAGAGGACCCTCGCGAAGCAGGCCGCCTGCTGGCAGTCGAGCGATCGACTGTAGAGTCGCTTGAGTGCGAGTCTGCGGTCGGGATCGCCCCACTCGAGTCCCCACCAGGCGAACGTGGAGGTGCGATTCGTGAGGTAGGGGAGCCACTCGCCCTCTCGGCCCACGACGGCCACGGTGGCGTCGGGGGACGTCTCCCGTTCGATCCAGTGCATGGCCTGAACGTCCCCGTCGTCCATCGTTCCCCGCATCGGCGTCGCCCGGTCCATCGCCGGGAATCCGGCCGCGTAGATGCCGCCGGACACGAGCCCGTAGACCAGGAGGGACAAAACGACCACCCCCTCAACCTGCCGTCGGGTCGGGAGGCCACCGGGGGAGAGCTCGTCGCCGAGGAGGTCCACGAAGTCGACGACGAAGACCGCGGCCAGCATCGCCGCCGGAACGAACCACAGCACGAGGTGGGTGAGCGAGAGGAGCAGGACCGGAACCCATCCCACCACGACGAAGTCCCGGCGAGCCGACTGCAGTGCCGCCCCGAGAACCGCGAAGACGTAGTAGAGCGCGAGAAACCGACCGAAGGGGTCCCAGATGTCGGGTGAGATGGCGTTGACGCCGTACCCGCCCCCGGCCGTCCCGAGCACGGAGACGAAGGGGTCGAGGCCGTGATTTGAGATGACGGCGAGGAGCCAGGGCGAGGTGACGACGAGTCCTCCGGCCGCCACGACGACCCCTCGCAGCAGCCCTGCCGGGGATCGGGAATACGCGACGAAGAAGTAGAGATGGGAGATTCCCACCCCGAAGGCCATCACCGGGTGGCTCAGGAGAGTCAGACCAAAGAGCACCGTGGAGGTCACGAGCCAGCGACGGCCGCCGTCCCGGAACAGACGCACGCCCGAGTAGAGGGCGCTCAGCGCGAGAACGAGGGCGGGTGCCCGGATGACCCCCCCGCCGGTTATGATCCACTCGTACGCCGCGGGCGTCACCGCGTAGATGAAGGCCGCGATGCCAGCCGCCCGTTCGTCGTCCAGCATCGTTCGCGCGAGGGCGAAGTACGGAACGATCGAGACGGTCCAGACCGCGGCGGGCATCACCCGTGCCATGTCCATCCCCGAGACCGGGAGGATCCTGAGCGCCACCGCGTCCAGGTAGAAGATCAGCGGGGGATACGCCCACGGAATCCCCCCGTTCGTGTAGTTGGGGACGCGGTCGGGGTACCGGAAGTCCCGCGAGATCGACTCGATCACGTCGAGGAACAGCCCGCCGTAGTTCGCCGGGTGTGGATGGTAGATCACGTAGCTACCGGCGACGACGACCGCCCCGAGAATACCGAGTGCGAGCCAGACCCCCGGGAGGCCGAAGACGGATCGGGCACGGCCGTCGCGGAGGCCCATCGCACCGTCGAGCCAGCCGTCACCCATCGTCCCGACTTGCGCGAATCCAATCTTATCTCTTACGGGTTCCCTTCGGTGGGGACACGGTCACGTGACCGACCGTCGCCGGGCGGTCACCCGTCGGCGTCGCGCCGCCGGTGATCGGTCCGACTCGTTCCGACACACCCAAACCAGAACGCCGGTCACTCCCAACATGGTCACCACGGCTTCACCGCTCGCGGCGGTCGACGAGAGGATCGAAGCGGCCGGAGACGCCCACGGCGCCGAGATTCGAGACCACACGATCGAGAGGAAGCACCCCTCTCCGGACGGAGGAGTCGCGATTCGACGCGCGGCCGTCGGTCGATCGAGACACCACCAGCCCTCCGCCCGCCGAGGAGGCGATCGTCGTGAGTGACGTCGCCGTCGAGAGACGGTCCCACGACCGGTGGGACGAGGCCGTCGCGGTCTCGAACGGAACGATCGAGTTGCTCGCCCCGACGTCGGTCGGGCCCAGAATCGTCCACTTCGGCGTCGAGGGCGAGGAGAACGAGTTCCGCCTGTTCGGCGAGGATCGCGCCGACTGGCCGCTCGTCGGGGGCCACCGCCTCTGGCACGCCCCGGAGGATCCGTCGCGAACGCACGTCCCGGACCTCGACCCCGTCGAGGTCCGTCTGTTCGAGGACGGCGTCGAATTGCGCCGGTCTGCGCACGACCGCACCGGCATCGAGAAGGCGATCACCGTCAGGATGGCGGCGGAGGGTGCGTCCGTCGAGGTCACCCACGAGCTGACGAACCGCGGTGCGTGGCCAATCGAGTTCGCTCCGTGGGCGATCAGCGTCCTGCGACCGGGCGGGATGGCCGTCCTGCCCCTGTCGTCCCAGGACGATCCGAACGCGGTTGCGCCCGACCGGTCGATCACCTACTGGCCCTACTCGACGCCGGGTGACGAACGCCTGGCCTACGGCGACGACCGGATCTCCGTCGTACAGGAATCCGCGTGCGACGGTCCGCTGAAGGTCGGCACGTCTCCCGGAGACTGCTGGGTCGCGTATCGCCTCGACGATCACGCCTTCAGGAAGGACTTCGAGTGCGTCCCGGAGGAGCCCTACCCTGACCGCGACAGCGGAGCAGCGGTGTACACGAACGCCGAGATGCTGGAACTCGAGACGCTCGGCCCCCTCCGAACGGTCGATCCGGACGAGTCCGTCGAGCACGTGGAGACCTGGACGCTCGTCGACGACGTCGACGGACCGTCCGACGTACAGGGCGCCTCACCCCGGGAGATCTGACCGCGATCGGTAAAGACCCGCTCGACGACTGGCGTGACGCAGCCGTGAACGACGACCTCGACGTCGCCCGGATCGAAGCCGACGCGACGTTCGAGGGCCGCGAATCCGCGGAGATATCTCTCGCTCACCTTCGTTCGCGAGAAGATAGTCCCGGGCGGATTCGAACCGCCGTCATGGGCTGTCTTCCCACCACGGAGCACCGTGCTGGTCCAAAGGCCCATATGATTGGCCACTACACCACGGGACTTCGCTTCTCTCGACCCGTGAGCCCCACGTCGTTCCTCCGTGGGACACCACGGGACTTCGCTTCTCTCGACCCGTGAGCCCCACGTCGTTCCTCCGTGGGACACCACGGGACTTCGCTTCTCTCGACCCGTGAGCCCCACGTCCTCGTCGCATCGGGGGCCGACGGGAGTCGATCCAGCGGTACACGGGGATAGCCGGTTGCCCTACAATAGCGTTGTCGTTCGCACCGAGGGGATCAGTCCTCCACCCCCACCTCTGCGGTCTCGAGGTGAGAACAGGAGTCCGCCTCCGGATCGAAGCAGTCCGGACACTCTGGTTGCCGGTCGATGATCATGTCCAGCCGATCGGCGACCGTCTCGTCGATCACCGGTTCGAGTTGTCTCGCCTCGGTTCGGTAGTTCTCGACCTCGAGGACGTTTCGGAGGAAGCGCTCGAGGATGCAGTAGGTCTGCAGGGCGTCCCGCCCGCGGTGTTCCCCGTCGTCGGTCAGTTTGACGCCCTTGTACTTCTCGTGCTCGACGAGCCCCTGGTCCTGGAGTTTGCCGATCATCTCGTTGACGCTCGCCGGACTCACGTCGAGGCGGTCGGCGAGGGCGCCCGTCGAGGCGCGGCCACCCTCCGCCTCCTGAACGACGTAGATGGCCTTGAGGTACTGATCTGCCGTGTTCACGCGAGCCACCCCCGTTGGTGGCGAGCGTGAGCAGGGAACACCGGCCGTGTGAGCGAGTTCACGCGAGCCACCCCCGTTGGTGGCGAGCGTGAGCAGGGAACACCGGCCGTGTGAGCGACGTTGGCGCCCTCACGACCGATCACCCATGAGTGAAGCGATGGCCTCGACGCCGGTAGCCTCGTCCTCGCGGATGTCCCGAAGGACGGTGAGGAGGTGCTCGCGATCCACCGAGAGGTCGTCCCCGGACTCCTCTATTGCTCCGATGAGGTCGTCGTAGAACTTGTAGGCGGTCTCCTCCCCGTTGAGTTGATCGTAGAGCACGCCGTCGAAGTCCTCGGTCCCGTGGGGTCCGTACTGCTCCTTGACGAGGTTCTCGATCTCGTCGAAGGCCACGCTGCGTGCGTCGAGGTCTTCGATCAGGCTCTCGAGTCGCTCCCGGTGGGCGGCGGACTCCTCCCTCACAGACTCGAGCAGCGACTCGATGTCGTCGTCCCGCTCGGCCTCCGGGAGGCGGCGATACTGCTCGTACGCGCGCGCCTCGACGACTTCCTCGAGGACGACGCCGATCTGCAGCAGGCGAACGAGGTGGTCGTCCGACTCCACCGTGGGAGCCGCGGTCACGCGCGCCACCTCCCCTCGGTGGGCGGTGGCCGACGACTGCCCCGGACTGCCAGGTGACGGGGTCCGGGCGATCGAGTCGACGCGATGACGTGCGACATGGCGTGGTCTGGGTCCCATAGCGTCTTAAACGGTTCTCTCGAGCGAAGGTCCGGGGGCGGGGCTCAGTCCGCGAGTCGCGCCGCGATGCCCGCCTCGAGGTCGTCGCGAAGTTCGTCGACCTCGATCTCCTCGAGGACCGGGACGAAGAAGCCCTCGACGAGCAGATCCTCGGCCAGGTCCTTGGGCACGCCGCGGGTGACCATGTAGAAGAGGTCCTCGCGGTCGATCTGACCCACGGTCGCCGAGTGGGAGGCCTCGGTGTCGTGGTTGTTGATGATGAGCTTCGGCGATGCGTCGGCCTCGCTCTCGTCGGAGAGCATCAGGGTGTTTTCGCGCTGATAGGACGAGGTGTCCCACGCGTCCGGGCCGACGTCCTGGGTGCCCTCGTAGACCGAGCGGGCCCGGTCGTCGATGACGCCGCGAGTGACCAGGTCGGCGGTCGTGTGCTCGGCGCGGTGCCAGACCTTCGAGTCGAGGTCGAAGTGCTGGTCGCCCTCCCCGAAGAACGCGCCGACGATCTTGGTCTCGGCGTTGTCGGCGCCGAGCATCGTCGAGACCTCCGTCTTGGTCAGGTGCGAGCCGAGGTTGCCCTCGATCCAGTTGACGGTCGCGTACCGGCCGGCGTCCGCCCGCTTCGCGGTGTAGTTGTAGGTGCGCTCGTCGAAGTCCTGCAGGGAGCCGTACTGGACGTAGCTGTTCTCGCCCGCCCGAATCTCGACGACGCCGCTGTAGTATCGCTCGCTCTCGCGCGACTCGCCGGTGTCCTGGCGCTCGTGGATCGTGACGGAGGCGTCGCCCTCGGTCACGACGAGCGTGTAGTTGAACAGCGAGTGACCGTTCATCGTGGTGCGAACGGTCACGTCCTCGGCGTCGACGCCCTCGGGGACGTGGATGACCGTGCCCGTGGTGAACAGCGCGGTCGAGAGGGCCGTCAGTCGGTTCTCCGTCGGATCGACGATCGACCCGAAGTGCTCCTCGAGGAGGTCGGGGACCGCTGACACGGCCTCCTCGAAGGACATCACGGTGACCTCCGCCGGTCCCTCGAGCTCCTTGTCCTCGGTCTGCGCGAGGGGCTCGACCAGGGCCTCGTAGTCGAGGTCCTCGAGGTTGGTCCATCGACGTCCTGGCGTCTGGATGACCGACGGGAACGCGAGGTCGTCGAGTGCATCGAGTGCGGAGAGGCGCGTTTCGAGGAGCCACTCCGGCTCCCCGAGCTCTTCGGAAATCCGTTTGACCGTGTCTTCTGTGATGTCTGCGTGAAGTTGCGTGCTCATTCTTACCCGAGGCTTCCCTCCATCTCGAGCTCGATGAGGCGGTTGAGCTCGACGGCGTACTCGATGGGCAGTTCCTCCGTGATCGGCTCGATGAACCCGGCGACGATCATCTGCTTCGCGTCGTCGTCGTCGAGTCCCCGGCTCTGCAGGTAGAAGACGTCCTCGTCGCCGATCTTGCCGACCGTGGCCTCGTGGGCGACGTCGACCTTCGACTCCTCGATCTCCATGTAGGGCATCGTATCGGAGGTGGACTCGTTGTCGAACATCAGCGCGTCACACTCGACGCTGGTCGAGGAGTTCTCGGCGCCGTCGCTGATGTGGACGAGACCGCGGTAGTTCGTGCGGCCGCCGTCCTTGCTGATGGACTTCGACTCGATGGTCGACTTCGTGTCCGGGGCGTTGTGATAGACCTTCGCTCCGGTGTCGATGTCCTGGCCCTCGCCGGCGAACGCGATGGTGATGTGGTTGTCGGAGGCGCCCCGCCCCTTCAGGATGGAGGAGGGGTAGAGCATCGTGGCCTTCGAGCCCATGCTCCCGGAGACCCACTCCATGCGACCGCCCTCCTCGACGATGGCGCGCTTGGTGTTGAGGTTGTAGGTGTTCTTCGACCAGTTCTGGACGGTCGAGTACTGGACGTGGGCGTCCTCCTTGACGACGACCTCGACGCCGCCGGAGTGGAGGTTGTGGGTGCCGTACTGGGGCGCCGAACAGCCCTCGATGTAGTGGACCTCGGCGCCGGGTTCGGCGATGATGAGCGTGTGCTCGAACTGACCCATCCCCTCGGAGTTCATCCGGAAGTACGCCTGAATGGGCATCTCGACGGTGGTGTCCTCGGGGATGTACACGAAGGACCCGCCGGACCAGACCGCTCCGTGGAGTGCGGCGAACTTGTTGTCGCTCGGGGGGACCACCTTCGTCATGAAGTACTCCTTGACGATCTCGGGGTGCTCCTGGACCGCCTTGTCCATGTCCATGAAGACGACCCCCTTGTCCTCCCACTGCTCTTTCATGTTCTGGTAGACGATCTCCGACTCGTACTGCGCGCCGACGCCGGAGAGCGCCTCCTTCTCCGCCTCGGGGATGCCGAGTTTGTCGAAGGTGTCCTGGATGTCGTCCGGGAGGTCCTCCCAGGAGTCAGCACCGCCGCGGGTCTCGATGTCCGGGCGGATGTAGGGGATGATCTCCTCGACCTCGAGCCCGGACAGGTCCGGCTGACCCGGCCAGTCGGTCGGCATGGGCATCTTCTTGTACTGCTCGAGGGCGCGCAGGCGCCGCTCGAGCATCCACTCGGGCTCGTCTTTGTCCTCGGAGATGGCCCGAATCGTCTCCTCGGTGAGGCCGACGTCCGCCTCGAAGGCGGACGCCTCCTCCTTTTTGAACTCGAATCGAGCCTCGGTGTCGGTCTCTTGTAGGTCGTCCTCGGAGCTCATGATTGTATCACGCGGTGGTGTAGACGTCGTCGCGAACCCAGTCGTACCCCTTGTCCTCGAGTTCCTCGGCGAGCGCCGCGTCTCCCTCCTTGACGATCTCGCCGTCCAGCATGATGTGGACGGTGTCGGGCTCGACGTAGTCGAGGATCCGCTGGTAGTGGGTGATCTGGAGGATGCCGGTGTTCTGCTCGTCGCGGAGGGCGTTGATGCCGTGCGAGACGTCCTGGAGGCGGTCGATGTCCAGCCCCGAGTCGATCTCGTCGAGCACGGCCACGGCCGGTTCGAGGATGGCGGCCTGCAGGACCTCGTTCTGCTTCTTCTCGCCGCCCGAGAAGCCGGCGTTGAGGTATCGCTGTGCGAACTTCGCGTCCATGTCCAGCAGCTCCATCTTCTCCTGGAGGAGCCGTTGGAACTCGGCCACGTCGACCTCGCCGTCGTCCTGGAGGCCCTCGCGGGGGTCGGTGTCGTACCCCTCCTCGTCTTCTGTCTCGTCCTCGTCGTCGCCGTAGAGCAGTTCCTCGCGCTCCTCGATCTTGGCGTTGAGTGCGGTCCGCAGGAAGTTCGTCAGCGTGACGCCCTCGATCTCCGCCGGGTACTGGAAGCCCAGGAAGATGCCGAGGGCCGCACGCTCGTGCGGTTCCATGTCCAGGAGGTCCCACGTTCTGGCGTCCTCGGGGATGTCGACGTCCTCCCCGAAGTCGCCCTCCTCCAGCCTGAGGGTGATGTCGCCCTCGGTGACCCGATAGGCCGGGTGGCCAGCGATGACCTTGGCGGTGGTCGACTTGCCGCTGCCGTTTGGTCCCATCAGGGCGTGGATCTCCCCGCTCGACACCTCGAGGTCGACGCCCTCGAGGATCTGTTCGTCCGCGTCTTCGACCGTCGCGTGGACGTTCGAGAGTTCGAGAGTTGCCATTGATTAGGTCATCCTAAACCACGGGGGAGCGACGTTTAATGCTTCCGCATGCGGCGAGTGCGTTTCACACTCTCAAAAGAATAATTTTCGAAGAGCGAACGGACAGTTGGTGGGATCCCGATCGTGGATCACAAAACCCAAGCCGTCGCCGAGACTGCGGTCATCCATGGTCGCAGATTCGCTCGACGAGCGCGTCGCGATCGTCACCGGCGCGTCATCCGGCATCGGCATGGAAACGGTCGGGGCACTCGCCGCCGAGGGTGCGAACGTCGTCCTGGCGGCACGGCGCGAGTCGCGCCTCGAGGACATCGGCGAGACGGTCGAGGCGACCTCGGACGCGGAGGCACTCGTGGTGCCCACCGACGTCACCGACGAGGAGAGCGTCGAGACGCTGGTCTCCGAGACGGTCGATCGCTTCGGGCGCCTCGACGTCCTCGTCAACAACGCCGGTCTCGCACGGGGGAGGGACGTCGAGAGCCTCTCGACGGAGGAGTACCGCCAGATGATGGCCGTGAACACCGACGGGATGTTCTTCGCGACGCGCGCGGCGCTCCCGCACCTGCGCGAGACGGAGGGCCACCTGATCTACCTCGGCAGCTTCGCCGGGCAGTTCCCCCGGCCGTTCAACCCGGTCTACGCGGCGACCAAGTGGTGGACCCGTGGCTTCGCGAAGAGCGTCTCCGCGGCCGTCGGTGACGCCGGCGTCGCCGTGACCGTCGTGAACCCCTCCGAGGTCCGCACCGAGTTCGGGTCCGAGGACGGGGAATCGTTCGAAGAGCGGTTCGCCGAGGGGGAGGTCACGGCCCCCGAGGAGATCGCCGACGCGGTCGCCTTCGCGGCGAAACAGGACCGCTCGATGATCTCCGAGATGGACCTCTACCGACGGGACAAGTTCACCTCCTTCTGATCAGTCCGCTGCGGTCGCCGGCGTCCCGTGTTCGACCTCGGTGCCGAGCACGTCGAGGAACGCGGCCAGCCACTCGGGGTGATCCGGCCAGGCCTGGGCGGTGACGAGGTTGCCGTCGGTCGTCACCTCGTCGACCCAGGTTCCACCCGCGGCCTCTACCTCCGGTCGAACGGCGGGGTAGGAGGTGAGTTCGTAGCCCTCGAGGACGTCGGCGGCGGCCAGGATCTGGGGGCCGTGACAGAGCGTCGCAACGGGCTTGTCCGCCTCGAAGAAGTGCCTGACCGTCTCGAGCACCTCCTCGTAGGTGCGGAGGTACTCGGGGGCGCGTCCACCCGGGACGACGAGGGCGTCGTACGCTGCCGGATCGAGGTCCTCGAGGCTGACCGTGATCTCGAAGTCGTGACCGCGCTCCTCGAGGTAGGTCTGATCGCCCCGGAAGTCGTGGATCGCCGTCTTGACCGTGTCTCCGGGCTCCTTCTCGGGACAGGCGGCCTCGACCTCGTGGCCGACCATCTGGAGCGCCTGGAAGGGCACCATCGTCTCGTAGTCCTCGCCGAAGTCGCCCGCGAGCAGCAGGATTCGTTGTCCACTCATGGCAGGGGAACGCTACGGTTCCCGCGATGTTGGGTGTGTCGGAACCGGCACGTCGCGAGCGACCCGATCGGGGCCGTCCCGGGCCGGCTACATGTAGTTGCCGAGGCCGGTCTGGGTCTGTCCGCTCCTGACCTCCTCCCAGGAGACGTCGAGAGCCTCGAGAATCCGCTCGATCGGTCCCTTGAGCGTCTTGTCGAGCATCTTCTCCCAGTCGATCGCGAACGCCTCCGGGATCTGGTCGGCGAACTCGTAGCAGATGACGTCCGGATCCCGCTTGAAGTCGAGGTAGAGGGGGTCCTCGTCGATCTCGGGGTGTTCCTCCTCGAATCGCCGGAAGAACTCGGGGTGGACCTTCTCGAGGTAGAGCCGCTTGGGCTTGCTCCCGCGCTGGAAGTTCGTCCCGAGGAGGAGGTTCGCGTACTTCGCCCCGCGAACGTGGGCGGTGTCCGTGTCGTAGTTGTCGAGTCGCTTGCCGATTCCGCCCGGGATGCCGACGTCCTCGAGGTCCACCGCGCCCGACTGGAAGTCCTCGATCACCGCGTGGACGTAGTCCTTGACGCCCTCGACGTCGCCCTCGGTGACGATCCGCTCGATGACCGTCTTCTGGACCTCCTTGGTGATGGGCGCGATGTCCGAGCGCTTGTACTCGAAGCCCGTGATGTCGATGTCGTCGACCTCCTTTCCCTCCTTCCAGACGATGTGGCCGGCGTAGCGTTTCTTCTTGCCCGCCTGGAAGAACCGCCGGTAGAGCTTCTCGAACTCGATCTGGAACCGGTGCTCGTCGGCGTTGAGACGTTCGGCTGCGAACTCGTCGTAGGAGGCGTTGATGTACTCCTCGAGCGCGAAGGACTCGTCGATCGCCTCCTCGATCGAGACGTCCTCGCCCAGCTCCAGCATGACCGAGTCCGTGTCCCCGTAGATCACCTCCTTGTCGCGCTCGTTCGCCGCCTCCTCGGTGAACTCGATGACCTCGCGACCGGTCGCCGTGACGGCGGCGCCCATCTCCTTGTCGTAGAGGCGGAACCGCTCCCAGCCCAGGACGCCGTAGAGACTGTTCATGATGACCTTCACCGCGGCCTGCTGACGATCGTAGACCTCGTAGGCGTCGCTGTCCGGGTCGTGCTCGTTCCGGCGTGCCTTCTTCTCCTCGCGCTCCTCGAGCAGTTCGTCCACCATCGCCCGGATGACGCCGTCGGGTTCCTTCCGGAAGTGGGTCCCGTTGGGGGCGCGATAGGTCTCGCCAGCGTACTCCGCGGGATCGACCTTCGTCTCCGGAGAGGCGTTCACGGTCACCATGCACATCGGGTACAGCGACTTGAGGTCGAGGACGGTGACCATCTCTCTGACTCCCGTGATCGGGTCGAAGACCGCGCCGCCCTCGTAGTCCTCGCTCTCCTGTTGTCCCTTCGAGGGGAGCACGTAGTCGCCGTGGACGTTGTGCAGGACGTACATGTCGACCGCGTCGCCCGGTGTCGTGGCGTCCTCGAGTTTGCACCCGACGAAGCCGGCGACCTCCCGCCAGAAGGGGATCACGTCCTGCTTGCGGTCGATCTCGACGCAGAGTTCGACGTCCCTGACGTTGTACTCGAGGAGCCGTTCGGGATCCTCCTCCCAGAGGGTTCCGATGTCCCCGGTGTAGCGCTCCTTGCCGACCCCCAGTTCCTCCTCGGCGACGGCGTCGAGGCGGTAGGAGTCGAGTTCGGAGAACTGCGTGCGCTGGTATCCGTACAGCAGGTCGAAGACGACCCGGCCCTTGACGTTCGGCCCCTGCCAGTCGCTGCGCCAGACCTCGTCGACCCGGGAGAGGCGCGCCGAGTCCATTCCCAGTTCCTCGAGGCGGTCGAGGAGGTAGGGGGCGTCGAAGTCGGTGAAGTTCCACCCCGTGAGCACGTCCGGATCCGTCTCGGAGACGTACTCGAGGAACGCGTCGAGCATCGCCGTCTCCTCCTCGAAGGCCCGGACCTCGACGTCGGCGCCCTCGCCCACGGGATCGAGGTCGTCGACCGCGGTCGGCGCCGGCACGTCGCCGTCGGGGGCGTCGTAGAGCCAGGCGACGTACTCGTCGCGGAAGCTATCGTGACTGGTGAGACAGACGATGGGCTCCTCGCCGTCCTCGGGGAACCCGGATCGATCGTCGACCTCGATGTCGAAGGTGTTCACCCGAAGCGACGCGTCGGCCTCGACGGCCTCGACCTCCTGGTGATGGACGTAGATGGCGTCGTCCTCGTCTGCACGACGATCCGGGACCCTGATTCCTGTCGTCACGTCCTTGTCGATCAGGAAGCGATTCGGAAAGAGGATGTCCGCCTCGTAGTGGTCGAAGTGGTCGCGGACGGCCCCCACGTCGCGGGGCGTCCGCCCGAAGATCTTCGTGAGTGAGTCGCCCCGGATGCTCTCGTAGCCCTCCTCGCTGCCGGTCAGTCCGTCGCGCGAGAGGTCGTCCTCGGTCACCGAATCGGTCGGCGCGTAGAAGTACGGTCGGAAGCCGTGGACCCGGACGTGTTCGGCTTCGTCGTCGGCCGTCCGTCCGAAGACGTGGACGACCGGCCGCTCGCGATCGCCCTCGCCCTCGACGGTGTAGTTGACCTGGGTGACGGCCAGGTCGACGGTCTCCGACACCGCGGGGAGCGCGTCGGCCTCGGCGGTGAGTATCTCGTCCACCACCGGATCGGCGTCCCCGGCCACGGCCGCCGCCTCGGCGGCACGCTCGGTCTCCGTGTTCCCCTCGTCCGCGTCGGCGAACGTCGAGAGGTCCGCGTTGCTCATTACCCCCGCATTGTGGGTGGGCCCCTAAAAGCTGGCCGTCGGCGATCGGTCGCCGCGACGGAATGGGCTTTATCGTGTTGCCACGTACCACGGGTGTGGTGACCAACGCGTGACCGACGTCGACGCCGGGAAGACGAGTGGCCCGCCCGCGCCAGTGGGACCGGACGACCCGATCGAACGGGTCGAGGGATACCGCACGGACGACGGTCTCGTCCTCTACGACGCCCAGAATCCCCTCGCGTGGATCACGTCGACGACGTCGGCGTCGCTCGAGGGGGCCCGGTGATCGCGGTCCGTCGCAATCCTTTTCGTGGGTGCCCACCCAGTCGCCGACGTGTCCATCGGGCCATCGTCGGACGACGACACGCCGAGGCCACCCGAGCCCGTGCGCCGCCGATTCTGGGCCATCGTGCTCCTGTTGAACGCGGGGTTCCTGGCCGTGAGCCTCGGCCTCATGCTGGCGGGATTCGAGGCGCGATACCGTGACGGCGCGATCCTGGTCGCCGGGGGCGCGGCGATCCTCTATGGCGCCTACCGACGGTACGAGCGTCGCCACGAGGTGCTCGAGGCCGACCCGGAAGACGGGCAGGGCTGAGCCGGCGAGTGACCCACCGGACGGCCGTCACGGTCAGATCGCCTCGGTCGGACCGCTCACTCGCTCGACGGTCGAGCGGTTCGTCGTGGCGTCCTTCTCGACCCTGAGCACCTCCTCGGCCGCCCCGACGAGTTCGTCGTCGTGGCTCACGACGAGGATCTGTTCGACCCCCAACCCCCGCATCGACTCCACGAGTGAGACCAGTCGCGAGACGTGGCCCTCGTCGAGGAAGACGGTGGGTTCGTCGAGGATGAGCGGGGGCATCGGGGCGGTCCCGTCGATCCCCTCCGCGAGCAGGCGGTAGATGGCGGTCCGGAGGCTCAGATTGAACAGCGCCCGCTCGCCCCCCGAAAGCTGGTCCGGGTCGAGCGGTTCACCGTCCTTCTGGTAGACCGTGAGTTCGTACTGCCCGTCGAGTTCGATGCGGGCGTAGGAGTCGTTCTGGTAGATCAACTCGAAGGTCTCGTTGAGGAGACGCTCGAGGCGGGCGACGTTCTGCTGGCGCAGTTCCGAGCGCAGCGTGCCGTAGGCGTCCTCGAGGTCGGTGGTCTCCGCGTGGAGGGACTCCAGGGCGTCGACTCGCTCGGCGACCCGCTCTCGCTCTTCCCGCCGACTCTCGAGTTCCTCGATCGCGTTCTCGATTCCCCCGAGTTGTCCCTGGAGGCTGTCCCGTCGCTCCCGGAGGTCCGCGAGTTCGTCCTCGACCCGATCGAGGTAGTCCCGGGCCCTGTCGCGGTCCTCGCGGGCCGCCTCGACCCGGCGCTCGTCGACCGACTCGGCGAGGTCGCGCTTTCGGTCCCGGGCGGCCTCGAGGTGGTCGCGACGCTCGTCGTTCTGCTCTGCGATCGAGTCGCGTTCGGCCTGGAGTCGGTCGATCTCCGATTCGTGCTCCTCGCGGGCCTCGATGGCCTCGCGGAGGTCCTCGAGGCTGGCGATCCGCTCCTTCAGCGCCCCGCGTCGCTCGTTGATCTCGCCGATCCGCTCGCGGGCCGACTCGACGCGCTCGCGGGCCTCGCCTGCGGCCTCGCTGGCCGCCTCGGCGTCGTCCTCGAGGGAGTCGGCCTCCGCCCGGAGGTCCGACGCGCGCTCACGCTTCTCCTCGTGGGTCTCTCGACGCTCCGCGAGCATCGCGACGACGTCCTCGCGTTCGTCGGTGAGCCGATCGAGGCGTCGCTCTGCCGCGAGGAGGTCCTCGGCCCGTTCGACGCGAGCGCTCGCGTCCTCGAGGGCGTCCTCGACCCTCGACAGTTCGGATTCGAGGTCCTCGACGCGCTCCTCGTATCGGTCGAGCGATTCGACGTGTGGCGACCCCTCGACGGACTGGCCGCACTCTGGACACTTGCCCTCCGAGAGGAGTTCGCGCGCGTCCTCGACCCGAGAGCGGGCCGAGGCGAGGTCCTCGCGAAGTTCGGCGCGGTCGTCCTCGAGGTCCGAGCGCTCGGCCTCCCGCTCGTCGCGGAGGGCAGCCGCCTCCCCGATCGTCACGGGTGCGTCGACGAACTCGTCGCGGGCCGCCGCGATCGACTCGTCGAGGTCCGCGAGTCGTTCCTCGAGGGCTGCGACGCTCTCGTTCGCCTCCTCGGCCTCGTCTTCGAGGCGGTCAGCCTCGCGCCGCTTCTCGTCCGCGCGGTCCTCGAGGTCCGCTGCCCGCTCCTCGAGGGTCTCGGCCCGCTGGGTCTGCTCGGTGACGGTCTCCCGCACCGTCGCGAGGTCCTCCTGGAGGGATTCGCGGCGCTCTCGGTGGTCGCTGACCCGATCCTCGACCGTCGAGGCGTCCGGGGACTCGAGACCGATCTCCTCCGAGAGGCGGGCGATGTGGTCCTCCACCTCCTCGATCGCCGCCCGGCGATCCTCGATCTCCGTCGCCAGGTCCTCCCGCTCGCTCTCGGCAGTGGCGATGGCCTCGCGGACGGTCGAGATGCGCTCCTCGACCGCGGCCAGTTCCTCGCGGTCCTCCTCGTACGATTCGAGGACCTCTCGGGCCTCCTCGAGGGTCTCGCGTGCGTCCTCGCGATTTTCCTCGTACCGCTCGATGTCGTCCTCTACGGACCCCAGTTCGGAGCGCAACCGCGACTGTGCCGCGTAGAGATCGCGGTCCTCCTTCTCGGCGATCTGCTCCTCGATGCTCTCGAGGCGACCGCGGAGTCGCTCCAGGACGGACTCGATCCCGAGTCGCGCCTCGCGTGCGCGCTCTCGGTACTCCTCGAGCGAGCCGAGTTGGAGGAGGCGGTCGATCATCTCCTGGCGGGACTGCGGGGTGGCCTCGATCAACTTGTTGATCTCGCCCTGGCGGACGAACGCCGAGTTCACGAACGCCGAGGCGTCCATGCGCAACATCCGCGTGATCGCGTCCTCGACGTCCCTCACGCCGTCGTAGGTGGTCTCGGGTCCCTCGAGGACGCAGGTGGCCTGGGTCGCCCGGTCGCCCGTGACCCTGATCCGGCGCTCGACGTGGTAGTCGACCCCGTCGTGGGTGAACCAGAGGTCGACCTCGGCCTCGTCCTCGCCGATCGTGACGACGTCCTCGAGCGTCCGCTCGAGGGCCGCCGTTCCGTACAGAGCGAAGAAGGTGCCCTCCAGGAGCGAGGACTTTCCGCTGCCGTTGAGACCGTGGATGACGGTCACGCCCCGATCCAGCGAGACCTCGGCGTCCTCGAAGCACTTGAAGTTGCGGAGGCGGAGGCGCTGGAACTTCACAGGAAGTCCTCCATCGTCGTGGCCTGGGAGTCACTCGGTTCGTTCTCCCCCGCATCGTCGGGCGATTCGGCCTCCCTCGAGACGGCCGTCTGCTCGTCCTCCCCGCCGGCGCCCTCGCGCTCGACCCCTTCGTGTTCGCCGACCTTATCGGGTTCGCCGGTCTCCTCGGGTTCGCCGGATTCGTCCGCCTCGTTGGTATCGTCTGTCTCGTCGGATTCGGTGGCTTCAGTGGGGCCCTCGTCGTCGGCCGCGTCCGAGGCGTCCTCGTCGCGGCGGTCGGGCGCCTCGACGCCCTCGAACGCGTCCGGGTCGTCGAGGAGCGACTCGACGGTCTCCCGCACTCGCGAACGGACGTTCGCGTCCGCCACGTCGTCGTCTCTGATCGTCCGGTCGATGGATCGGGCGGCGTCGCTGAGTCCCATCTCGCGAACGCGGTTCCGGACGGCCTCGTCCGGGTCCGCGAAGGAGACGTCGACCTCGGCGTCCTCGTCGAACTCGCGGCGATCGTTGACGCGGGTGACGAGGGCGCCCCGCTCCTCGCCGAACGCCTCCACCTCGGCGGGCGTGACGTCGCCGCCGTCGCCCTCGACGGTGACGATCACGACCGCGTCCTCGACGTCTGCCTCGCGAATCCGCTCTCGAACGAGGGGCTCGCCCTCCGACGCGGCCAGTTCCACGTCGACGAAGACGAAATCTCGTGTGTCGAGCCCTCGACGGGAGATGCGGACACCCTCGTCGAACTCGACGAGATTGTACCCGCGGGCCTCGCGTTCCGAGGCGCTGGTTCGCTCGGTCGATCCGCAGTACGTCGCCCACGTGTCCCCGATCTCGCGGGTCCGGTGGACGTGGTCGTCCCCGAGCAGGACCGCGTCGAAGTCGACCGGCGACGCCGAGAGGATCGCCTCGAGGTCCCAGTCGCCGTGGGGGAACGGCGAGAAGAGGCCGTGTCCGACGAGGGCGTCGTGGTCCGTGTCGGTGGGAGCGAAGTCGTACGCGAGGTCCTCGCGACGCGACTCCGGGACGTAATCGAGGCCGTAGAACGTCGTGTCCTCGACGACCGTTCCCTCGCGACCGAGGTGGACGGCGAGGTCGAGGGTCTCGAAGAGGTCGAGCCACTGTCCCCGACGTGCGTCCTCGTGGTTCCCGACCACGGCCAGGAAGGGCACGTCGGCCCGGTCGAGGTCCCGCAGGATGGAGATCGTCTCGAGGATGTCCGGCAGGTCTGGACGGCGGTCGTCGAACAGGTCTCCGGCGTGAACCACCGCGTCGACGTCCTCCTCGACGGCGTCCTCGACCACCTGTCGGAACGCCGAGAGGAAGTCCTGCCGGCGCACGGGAGAGTGGTACTGGCGATACCCGACGTGGGTGTCTCCCGTGTGAATGACCCGGCTCATGGTCCGGGTTTGATCGCCATTCGTTAAAAGCGCGTGGTCGCGTCGGGGATTCACCGCAGATCCGTGAAGTGGCCGGAGACCCGTGCGGTGGC
>JBDGUE010000036.1:137-19620 GCA_042216045.1 Halanaeroarchaeum sp.
TTCTCGATGACGGGGTCGCTCCCTTCTCGATGACGGGGTCGCTCCCTTCTCGATGACGGGGTCGCTCCCTTCTCGATGGACTGCTCGGTCCTCTCCGAAGCCTCCTCCGTTTCTCGTCACCGTGCCAGTCCGGCCGTCCCGACGCTCCCGTCGAGCGGTTGGACGCACTCGTCGGCGACGGGTCCCCCGATCCGTCTCAGATCCCCTCCACCGAGCGAAGGTGGGAGACGACGGCTCGCGGGGCCGACTGGGGCCCGTCGCTCACGCGATGTCCCGGCACGACGATCGGCGTCGGATTCGCCCGGAGCGCTCCCTCGACGGCGTCGCGTCCCGCCTCCGGGTCCGCGATGGTGGGCGTCGCCCGCGCCAGGGTCTCGACGGTCACCGACTCACCGTAGGGGACCGACCGGAGTTCCTGGAGGACGTCCCGTTGGACCGAGGGGAGTGTTACTGCGACGTCGACGTCTTCGAACGTCACCGCCTCGCCCCCGATCGCATCCTCGAGGCGATCGAGCAGCGGATGATCGTCGTCCGCCTCGGCGGCGGGCGTCTCCGGGAACGTCACCTGGAGGAGTTTCGCTCCCGCGACGCCGATCTGCACGTATCGGTCGAGCGTCGCCGACTCCCTCGCGTAGATGCCAGCCGGGTCCATGTCCGATCTCCGCTCGCCGTCGCCTTCTTCCTTTGGCTCACACCAGGTACAACAGCCCGTAGACGACGAGGCCCAGGGCGAAGGAGGCGAGCCAGAGCGTCGCGGCCACCCGACCCACGGTGGGGTGTAACGACGCGCGCAGTTCCGCCGTGGGGCGCTCGAGGGCGAGTACCACCACGAAGACGAGCAGGGGGATCGCGACCACGGCCAGGGTCACGTGGACGGCCAGCACCGGCAGGAAGACGAACCGCCGAAGCGCCGCCGTGCCGGTGAAGTGCGTCGGTCCCACGAGGGCGACCCGGTACAGGTAGCCGACGAGGAAGGTCCCGAACAGAACCAGACTCACCCCCATCAGACGCCGGTGTCCGGTCACGTCGCCCGCCCGGATCCGGCGCCACCCGGCGAGGATCGTGCCGATGGCGAGGAGGCTCGCGGTCGCGTTCACCAGCGGGATGGCAGCCACGATCCACGCGGGTGCCCGCGGCAGTGCGGACCGGGCGACGACGCCCAGGACCGCCGACAGGACGAGTGCGATGGCGGCGAACGACGGGACGACGGTGAGGGCGATCTCGCGACGGGTCGGCATGGAGAGGGGAAGGGACGCGATCGTCATGTGATTGGGGGCGACGCAGTCGCAACCCTTATGCACAGACTAGTACATTGGTGTACAATGATGGACGAAACGAACGCGATGGCACCCGCGGTCCGCGCGATCCTTCGGGCGGCCGCGGACAGGTCCGTTCCGACGGGGCGCGTCTCGGTCGACGCCCGATCGCTTCGGGACGCGGTGCGGCGAGCGGCGTCGACGGGTCGCCTCCCGGTGATCGCCGAGATCAAGCCGACGAGTCCGACGACCGAGGGGGTCCGAACGGACGACCCCGTCGAACTCGCCCGGTCGATGGTCGCGGGCGGGGCGACGGCCCTCTCGGTGCTCACCGAACCCGAGCACTTCGGGGGATCGACCGAGACGCTCGAGCGGGTGCGCGCGGCGGTCGACGTGCCCGTGTTGCGCAAGGACTTCCTCCTCGAGGAGCGCCACCTCGACGCCGTGGCGGCGGACGCCGTCCTGCTCGTGACGCGTTTCCTCGACGATCTCGACGGCATGGTCGTGGCGGCCCGGGACCGGGGCATGGAGCCACTCGTCGAGGTCCACACGCGCGAGGAACTCGCGACCGCCACGTCGGCCGGGGCGGACCTGATCGGGGTGAACAACCGCGACCTCGCCCGCCTCGAGGTTGACCTCGACACGTTCGAGCGAGTTGCACCGGCGGCCCCCGAGGACGCGACGCTCGTCGCGGAGAGCGGGATCGAATCGGCGGCAGACGCCAGACGGATGCGTGCGGCCGGCGCCGACGCGGTCCTCGTGGGCTCTGCGATAATGGCGGGCGACGTCGAGGAACGGACGGCGGGGTTGGTCGGCGCATGAGCGCTGGCACGTTCGGAGAGTACGGCGGGCAGTACGTTCCGGAGGCCCTGATGCCGGCCGTCTCGGAACTCGCGGACGCCTACGAACGCTACGTCCTCGAGAACGAGGACGGCTTCGTGGACGCGTTCCGCGAGCACCTGCGGGACTTCGGCGGCCGACCGACGCCCCTCCAGCGGGCGCGCACGCTCAGCGAGCGCTACGGCCACGACGTCTACCTCAAGCGCGAGGACCTCCTCCACGGCGGGGCCCACAAACTCAACAACGCGCTCGGACAGGTCCTCCTCGCGCAGTACATGGGCAAAGACCGGATCATCGCCGAGACCGGCGCGGGCCAGCACGGCACCGCCACCGCCATGGCCTGTGCGTACTTCGACGTGGACTGCGAGATCTACATGGGGCGGACGGACGTCAACCGCCAGCGGCCCAACGTGTTCCGGATGCGCTCGCACGACGCGACGGTGAACGCCGTCGACGCCGGGAGTGGCACCCTCAAGGAGGCCATCAACGCCACCCTGCGCGACTGGGCGGAGAACGTCGAGGACACCCACTACGTCATCGGGTCGGTCGTCGGCCCGCACCCCTTCCCGAGCATGGTGCGGGACTTCCAGGCCGTCATCTCCGAGGAGGCCCGCGAACAGGCGCAGACGGCGCTGGGCCGCTTGCCCGAGGCGGTCGTGGCCTGCGCGGGCGGCGGGTCGAACACGATGGGCTCGTTCGCCACCTTCCTCGACGACGAGGGGGTCGACCTCTACGCGGTCGAGGCGGGCGGCGAGTCCGTGACCGTCGACAACGAGGCGGGGTACGCCCCCCACTCGGCGTCCCTGTCGACCGGGGAGGACGGCGTCCTCCACGGCGCGCGGACGAAACTCCTCCAGACGGAGGAGGGCCAGGTCGTCGAGTCCCACAGCGTGAGCGCGGGCCTCGACTACGCCGGCGTCGGCCCCCAGCTCTCACACCTCGCCGAGACCGGGCGCGTCGAGGCGGTGCACGTCGACGACGACGCCGCCCTCGCCGCATTCCATCGCCTCTCGCGCGCCGAGGGCATCATCCCGGCCCTGGAGAGCAGCCACGCCATCGCCTACCTCGAGGAGGCCGACTTCTCCGGCCCGGTCGTGGTGACGCTCTCCGGCCGCGGCGACAAGGACCTGGATACGGTGATCGAGGAGAGCGACAGACGCGACGTCGACGCCGCCCCCTCGATGGAGGTCTTCACCGATGGGTGAGTCCGCCATCGAGGCCGCCTTCGCGGACGAACCGGCCCTCGTCCCATACCTCGTCGCCGGCGATCCCGACCCGGACCGGACGGCCGAGTACGTCGAGGCCCTCGTCCGGGGCGGGGCGGACGTCGTGGAGCTCGGGTTGCCCTTCTCCGAGCCCATCGCCGACGGGCCGACGATCGAGCGGGGGATCCGTCGCGCCCTCGACGCGGGGATGACCCCCGACCGGTACCTCGGGGTGGTCGCTGCCCTCTCCGTCGACGTCCCGATCGTGACGATGACGTATTACAACCTCGTCCACCGTTACGGCGACGGGGACGTCGAGGCATTCGTGGCGGACGCCGCGGCCGCTGGCGTCGACGGCATCGTCGTCCCGGACCTCCCGATCGAGGAGAGCGAACCCCTCCGTCGGGCCTGCCGGGCACACGACGTGGCGCCGATCTTCATCGTGGCTCCGACGACCACCGAGGAGCGGACCGAGCGCATCGTCTCCGCTGCCGGCGGGTTCGTCTACGTGCAGGCCCGATTGGGGACGACGGGCGCCCGGACCGACGTGAGCGAGGAGACCTACGCCAGCCTCGACCGCCTGCCGGAGACGGACACCCCGGTGGCGGTCGGCTTCGGCGTGAGCGACGGCGAGCAGGCGAGGGAGATCGTGGCCGGCGGGGCCGATGGGGTGGTCGCCGGGAGCGTCTTCGTCGACGTCGTCGCCTCCGGAGACGCGGTCCCGGAGCGCCTCGAGACCATCGCCGCCGACGTCAAATCGGGAGCCGTGAGCGCGTCTCCCGAACCGGAACGAACATAGCGCCGGGCTTGCTACACCATGGCAATGACACCTGGGAAAACCGCGCGACTCGACCGCATCGGCACCGACGGTCGGTTCGTCACGGTACCGATGGATCACGGAATCACGATGGGTGCGGTCGACGGTCTGGTCGACGTCGAGGACACCATCGACGCCGTGACGCGGGCGGGCGCCGACGCGGTGCTCACACAGAAGGGGATCGCCCCGCGGGTCCACGCCAACAAGAACGGGAAGGGGTACGTCGTCCACCTCAACGGCTCGACGGAGATCGGCCCCGACGAGCGAGACAAGCGGGTCACCGGGACCGTCGAGGACGCCCTGCGAGCGGGGGCGGACGCCGTCTCCTTTCACATCAACGTCGGAAGCGACCACGAACCGGACCAGATCGAGGACCTCGCTGAACTGACCGGCGCCGCCGACCGCCTGGGGGTGCCCGTCCTCGCGATGGCGTACGCCCGCGGCCCCGGCATCGACGAACACGACGCGGAGCACCTCGGCCACGCGGTCCGTCTCGCGGAGGAACTCGGGGCGGACCTCGTCAAGACGGCCTACAGCGGCGACGCAGAGAGCTTCGCGCGCGTCGTCGAGTCCACGCGTCTCCCGGTCATCATCGCCGGTGGGAGCCCGCAGGGCGACCGCGCAACCCTCGAGAACGTCGCGGGGGTCATGGAGGCCGGTGGGGCAGGCGTCTCCATGGGGCGGACCATCTTCCAGCACGAGGACCCGCACGCGATCACCCGGGCGGTGAGCGCGGTCGTGCACGACCGGGCGACGCCCGAGGCGGCCCTCCGGGAGGCGGGCCTCTCCGTCGAGGCCTGACCCGCCGTTTCGGCACGTTCAAGGAACGGCCTCGCGTTCGTCGTGACATGACGCGGTCCATCTGGCTCAAGGCCGACGAGGAGGTCGGCGACTGGGAGTCGCGGAAACGTCGCATCACCGCCGGCCTGGAGGCCGGCGTCGACTGGGTGCTCGTCGACGAGTGGGACGTCGGGAAGGTGCGCGAACTCGGGGACGTGAACGTCGCCGCCTTCGTGAGCGACGACGTGGACGTGATCGGCGAACAGGCCGAGGACCTCGCCGAGGCGGACGCGTACGTGGTCGGCAAGGACGGCGAGGGCGACGGCACCGTCGATTTCCCGACCGATCTCTCCGGCTCGGCCGACCTCTCGACGCTCCGGCGCGACGGCGCGAACGGCGCCTACGTCCGCATCTTCGACGAGGACTACGAGGCGTTCGCGGAGGCCGCCGCCGAGGACGCCGCGTACACGATCGTCGTCGGCCAGGACTGGACGATCATCCCCCTCGAGAACCTCATCGCTCGCATCGGCGAGGAGACGTCGCTGATCGCGGGCGTCCGGTCCGCCGCGGAGGCCGAGACGGCCTTCGAGACCCTCGAGATCGGTGCCGACGGCGTCCTGCTCGACACCGACGATCCCGACGAGATACGCGAGACGGTCCGGACGCGGGACGAGGCCGAACGCGAGACCCTCGATTTGGAGTACGCCGAGGTCGTCGCCGTCGAGCAGGCAGGCAGCGCCGATCGCGTCTGCGTGGACACCGCCTCCATGCTCGCGGACGACGAGGGGATGCTCGTCGGGAGCATGAGCCGCGGCCTCTTCTTCGTGCACGCCGAGACCGCCGACTCGCCCTACGTCGCCTCGCGACCGTTCCGCGTGAACGCGGGCGCCGTCCACGCCTACGTGCGCACCCCCGACGGCGGCACCAAGTACCTCGCGGAACTCGAGGGCGGCGACGAGGTGCAGATCGTGGACATCGAGGGCAACACGCGAGCGGCGATCGTCGGCCGGGCGAAGATCGAGCGACGCCCCATGTTTCGCGTGCGCGTCGAGACCGACGACGGCGATCAGTTCGAGACCCTCCTGCAGAACGCGGAGACGATCAAGGTCGCGGCCGCGTCCGGCCGGCGCGCCGTCACGGACCTGGAACCGGGAGACGAGGTCGCCGTCTTCCGCCAGTCGGGCGGCCGTCACTTCGGCGAGACCGTCGACGAACGGATCATCGAGAAGTGATCAGGGAAAGGGGAGGCCCTCGCGCTCCTCTTCGTCGTCGCCTTCCGTCCCCTCGAACTCCGAGAGCTCCGTCGTACACCAGGGACAGAAGTCGAGGTCCTCGTCGAGTTCGCGCCCGCAGTTCGGGCAGGTGGGGGCGCTCTCCTCCCGTCCTCCGGCCCGCCCGCTCTCCCGTCTGAGACCCGTGAGGTAGGCGTCGAGTACGTTCAACGCGCGGACGACGAGGAGACTCCCCGTGACGCGCAACGGAAGGGATTGTGTGGCCGCCAGGAGGGCGTCGATGCCGCCGCGCTCGAACGCCGCGACGACGGACTGGGGGACGACGAGGGCGGCGGTGACCATCGCGAGGGCGAACCACGCGACGCCCCTGACCCAGGCACGCAGGTAGAAGTGACCGAGCCCCGGATAGATCAGCGCGAACAGGCCAGCGATCAGGGGTCGTCGGCGGAGCAGCGACGTTTGCACACCGGGACTACCGGTCGCGAGCAGGTCAAGGTGTTGATTGTCCGTCAGCGGAGCGCGGCGACGAGCGACCGCAGGTCCGCGAGCGGGAACTGTCCGGGTGCGGTCGCCGCCGTCGGATCGACGGGCGCGTATCCGATCCGTGATCCGTAGAGCGGGGCGACGACCCGTGAGTGGCGGCCGACGTCGCCCATGGCCATCGTCGCGACGCGCTCGCCGGCCCGGGAGAACTCGTGGGTGACCCTGAGCACGTCCAGGACGTCGCCAGCGTCGGTGGCCGTCGTCGCCAGCTTTCCCACGTCGCCGACGGCCGTCGCCTCGCCGAGCAGGTCCGCGAGCGTGGAGAGGTCGGGCGTCGACTCGAAGTCGTGCACGGAGACGATCGTCTGCACGGCGGTGCTCCGTGCGGCCGCGAGCACCTCGGTCGCGTCGGCGCGGTCGTCGGGCGGATCCATCGCCGCGAGTTCGACGTCGACGGCCTCCACCGCTCCGACCTCGAGGGCCTCGAGCAGTTCCTCGATGCGGGCACGGCCCGGTGGGCGGTCGCCGCCCTCCCACGTGGGCCGGTTCGTCGCGATGATCGGGAGGGCGCCGTCGTAGGCGCGCAGGGCCTCCAGGGGGTGCTCGGCCCGGTCCATGCGGAACTCGAGGGCGTCCGCGTGCTCGCGGGCCGCCGACTCCTCCTCGAGGTCCCCGGTGCTGGCGGCGAGGACGAACCCGTCGAGGTCCATCAGGCGGGGATGGTGTCCTCGGCCTCGAGGAGTTCGTGGTAGCGATTCCGAATCGTGACCTCGGAGATGTCGGCGACCTCGCTGACCTTCGCCTGGGTGGTCTTCTCGTTGGTCAGCAACGCGGCGGCGTAGACCGCCGCCGCGGCCAGCCCGACCGGACTCTTCCCGCTGTGGACGCCCTTCTCCTTCGCGTTCTCGAGGAGTTCGCGGGCCCGGTGCTGGGCCTCGTCGCTCAACTCGAGGTCGGAGGCGAACCGGGGGACGTAACTCGCCGGGTCGGCGGGCTTGACCTCGAGGCCGAGTTCGCGGACGACGTAGCGGTAGGTGCGCGCGATCTCGTCCTTCTCGACGCGACTCACCTCGTCGATCTCGTCGAGGCTGCGGGGGACGCCGGCCTGGCGGGCGGCGGCGTAGACACAGGACGTCGCGACCCCCTCGATGGAGCGACCGGGGAGGAGGTCTTCCTCAAGGGCCCGTCGGTAGATCACGGAGGCCGTCTCGCGCACGTTGTCGGGGAGGCCGAGCGCGGAGGCCATGCGATCGATCTCGCCGAGCGCCTGCTTGAGGTTGCGCTCCTTGGCGTCCCGGGTGCGGAAGCGCTCGTTCCACTTGCGGAGGCGCTGCATCTTCTGGCGCTGTCGGGAGCCGAGGGAGTTGCCGTAGGCGTCCTTGTCGCGCCAGTCGATGTTGGTCGAGAGCCCCTTGTCGTGCATGGTGTTCGTGGTCGGGGCGCCGACGCGGGACTTCTCGTCCTTCTCCTTCGAGTCGAACGCCCGCCACTCCGGTCCGTGATCGATGCCCTCCTCCTCGATCACCAGGCCACAGTCGGCACAGACGCTCTCGCCGTGCTCCTCGTCGGTGACGACGAGGCCCCCACACTCCGGACATCCGTCGGTCGACTCCGTCTCTTCGTCCTCTCGCTCCTGGGTTCGCAATGCGTTTGACATGTGGATCCCTCCGGGGAACGGCACCCGGACAATCGTGAGAACGTTGTTTGGTCAAAAGTGACTTATAGCTTCCGCTCTATTCTACCTGGGAGATCCAGTACCGTGGGTGACCGACACGCACTCCGGACCGGGGTCGTCCATCGCGTTTCTTGCGGATTGGCCGCGAAAGGAATACCGATCGGATCGTCGACAGTTCGGGTCGTGGGGCGCGACACGAAACGCTCAATGGGCGCGGCGCCCCCGGGGCGGACATGCGGATCGCCGTGGGCAGCGAGAACCCGGTGAAGCGGACCGCCACCGAGCGAGCGATGGGCGACGTCGCAACGGAGATCGCAACGATCGACGTCGCGTCGGGCGTCCCGGAGCAGCCGTGGGGCGAGGCCGAGACGATCGGGGGCGCCAAGACCCGCGCGGCACGGGCCCGTGCCGCCGGCACCTTCGATCTGGGCGTGGGCATCGAGGGTGGCGTCGCCGAAATCGAGGGGGCCGACGCCCTCTTCTTGATCATGTGGGCGGCCGTCTCCGACGGATCGCGGGTCGGACTCGGCGCCGGCCCCCGCCTCCCGCTCCCGGAATCGATCGCGGGGCGACTGGCCGAGGGGGAAGAGCTGGGACCGGTCCTGGACGACCGCCTCGACACGGCGGGGATCGCGCGGGAGGAGGGCGCCGTCGGCGTTTTCACCGACGGCATCGTCACGCGCGAGGACGCCCTCTTCCAGGCGGTCGCCGGGGCCTTCGGCCGGTTCGTCTCCGGGGAGTACGACTGATCACTCCTCGGCACGTGCCGGCACCCGATCGGTCTCGGCGTCGACGGCTCCACCGACCGCCTCGGTCAGCGAGACGTTGAACACGACCATGGAGGCGACGCCACCGATCACGGTGATCGCGTTCTTGACGGCGTGATCGACGATGGCGGCCGCGAACGCCACGCCCGGGGCGATCGGGGTGAGCGCGACCACCAGGATCGTGAACGCCCCCTCGTACAGGCCGATACCGCCCGGCGAGAGCGGGAGGACCTTTGCGAGGTTCCCGACGCTCACCGCGAAGAAACTCACCGCGAGCAGGGAGGCCGGGGCCAACTCGACCGCGGGAAAGGCGGTCATGACGATCAGCGCGGTGAGCACGTCGATCGCCCAGATCGCGAGGCTCGCGAGGCCGATCCGGGCGAAGGCGCGTCCGTCCCCGGCCACCGTCTGGACGTCGGCCACGAAGTGTTCGACCCGTTCGGCCACGAACTCGGCGTAGGAGTCCTCGCTCGCCCACTCGACCAGGGTTCGGACCCGATTGCGCTCGGAGCGCGCGCTGAGGACGATGGCCAGGACCGACCCGACGGCGGCGGCGCCGACGAACGCCGCGACGGCGACCGCCGTGCGTCCGCTCTGCCCGGTCTTCGAGGCCACGCCGGCACCGCCGAGGAGCGCCGAGACGAGCGACGCGAGGGCCTCGGGGGCCGCCACGGCAAGGCCCACGAGCACGGTCCCGGCGAGTGCCGTGATCGTCAGGAGGTCGAAGACCCGCTCGACAGCGAGCGAGGCGAATCCCGACGTGTAGGGCACCCGACGCCGGGCCTTGATCACGTAGGCGCGAACGGCGTCACCGGCGCGTGCCGGAAAGACGAGGTTCCCGGTCTGGCTGACGAAGATCGCCCCGGTCAGGAAGGTGGCCTCCTCGTGATACCCGATCTCGGCGAGGATGTCGCGGTATCGGAGTCCCCGCACCGGCCACGACGCCACGTAGACGAGGGCGGCCACGGCGACGATCCGGAGGTCGGCATCCCGGAGGCGGGCGAGCACCGCACTGGGGTCCAGGTAGTAGAACATGAGGGCGACGGCCACGAGCGACAGGGCGAACCCCGCGAGCATCCCCGTTCGGCGATTGGCGTACGGCCTGATCCGAAACTCCCAGGCTGTCCGCAGGACCTGGGACCCCATTCCGAAGACGTCCTTGACGAGGTCGACCTTCGAGTCCCCCATGGGGGTCCAGTCGACCGGGAACTCCTTGACCCGGTACCCCCGACGCTGGGCGCGCACCAGCATCTCCGTGTCCCAGAACCAGTGGTCGTCCTCGACGTCGGGATGGAGGTCCTCGAACGCCTCGCGGCTCATCGCCTTGAAGCCCGCCTGGTGGTCGCGGAGGTCGGAGCCGAGGAGGACCCGAACGAGGAGGTTGAACCCGCGCGAGGGGATCCCTCGTCTGGCCGGCCGATCGGCCTCGCGTCCGGGCATCCATCGCGATCCCGTCGCGAGGTCCCACTCGCCCGATCGGACGCTCTCGACGAGTTCCTCCAGGTGGTCCATGTCCGTCGCGAGGTCGGTGTCGTAGTAGACGAGCGTCTCGCCCTCCGCGGCCTCGAAGGCGCGCTCGAGGGCCCCGCCGCGACCCAGTCGCTCGTCGCTGTGGACGTGTCTGACCCGGTCGTCCTCGCCTGCGAGGCGGTCCGCGATCTCCGGCGTTCGGTCCTCGCAACCGTCTTCCGCCACGATCACTTCGAAGGAACCGGCCGGGAGGAAGTCCCCGAGGGTCCGTAGGGAGATGGCGACCGTCTCCTCGATGGTCGCCGCCTCGTTGTACGCGGGGAGGACCACGCTCACCTCGACGGACCGATCGGTCATCGCCCGTGTATCGGCAGGCGGCGAGTAAGAACCTTCTGAAGCGCGGGCAGTCCACCGTTAATCGCTCGTACCAACCACACCGCACGCTTCGATCGTCTGGTCCCCACAGGCCCCCTCGCTCACGTCGCGGACCCGCTGTTCTGCCCGACGGGACCCGATCGACGGACGGCGGCGTGTTAACCCACCGTACCAAATCCGCTATAGGGCTCTCACGCCTCTCGTCGTGTATGAGTGCGAGTGCCTCCACCGCGACCGCCGCGACGCTCTCCGGCAAACAACGGGACATCCTCGCGTACCTCCGCGCCGAGACGCCCGAGCAGACGTACTTCAAGTCGCGGCTCATCGGCGACGCCCTGGACATGTCCGCGAAGGAGGTGGGGACGAACATGCCCGCCGTCGCGTCGGCGGCCGACCTCGAGGTCGAGAAGTGGGGCTACTCCTCGAGTACCACCTGGAAGGTCACGCGGTCCTGAGTCAGGGATCGTATCGCAGGAGATCCGAGGCCTCCGTCGCGAGGGTGGCCGCTCGCCCGTCGAAGGAGTCGGCGTACCGGACGATGAGCGTCAACAGCGTCTCGGGACGATCGACGGTGTAGCCGTTCACGTCCGCGAGGACGCCGACCCCCTTCAACTCGGAGGCGGTGGTGCTGATCGTCGCTCGCGAGACGTCCAGGCGGGCGGCCAGATCGCTTCCCGTCGCGTCCGGATCGCGGAGCAATTCCACGATCATGCCTCGGGACGTCGACCGCCTGAGATAGCCCAACGAGACCTTCTCGAAGGTGGAGAACCGGTCGGCGACGAAAAAGCGCCGGTAGTCCCCGTCGCGGTGGCTCTCGATCGCGTCCTGGTCCTGGAGCCGACGGAGGTGGTGTTGGGCCTCGCCCGTTCCCAGTTTGAGGTCGTCGCGGACCTTGGAGAAGTGTGCCCCGGGCGTGGCCCCGAGGTACCCGAGGATGGCCTCGCGCACCTCGCTGTCGTCGTCTCGGTCGCCGACGATCGCCAGGGGACTCGCCGCCCCCACGGCGGCGAAGCGGCGCAGCGTGGCCCGTTTGTCCTCGTCGATCCCCATCTACCGTCCATTGGGGGGCAGCGGTAAAAAGCGTTCTCCGTCCGCGGGTCACTCAGAGGACGACAGGTCGACGTCGCCCTCGAGTTCGGCGTCGAGTTCCTCGATGACCTCCTCCGGTGACTTGAGGTCCTCCTCGTCCACCTCGCTACCCACGTCGCTCTGGACGTCGATCTCTCCGAGGATCTCCTCGATGTCGTCGAGGCCGAGCAACTCGCGGGTCTCCTCGTCGAACTCCAGACTGTCGAGCATCGAGGTGTCCGCCGCCACGTCGCTGTCGGTGAGGTGTCGCCCGTAGCGGCCGACGAGCGAGGAGAGTTCCTGGGGGACCACGAAGGTCGTCGACTCCCCCTGCCCGATGGACTCCAGGGTCTCCATGCCCTTCTCGATGATCGCCCGCTCGCCCATCGACTCGGCGGACTTCGCGCGCAGGACCGTGGAGATGGCGTCCCCCTGTGCCTCGAGGATCTGGGATTGCTTTTCGCCCTGGGCCTTGATGATGTTCGAGCGCTTCTCGCCCTCGGCCTTCTCGATCGCGCTCTGGCGTTCGCCCTGTGCCTCGAGGATCATGGCCCGCCGCTTGCGCTCCGCGGAGGTCTGCTGTTCCATCGCCTGCTGGACGTCCCGGGACGGGTTGACCTCGCGGACCTCGACGGACTCGACGCGGATCCCCCACTCGTCGGTGGGTTCGTCGAGTTCCTCCCGGATGCGGGCGTTGATCTCCTGGCGCTTGTTGAGCGTGTCGTCGAGTTCCATGTCGCCGATGACGGCCCGCAACGTCGTCTGGGCCAGGTTCGAGACGGCCCGCTCGTAGTCGTCGACCTCGAGGAAGGCCCGCTTGGCGTCCATCACCCGAATGTACACCACGGCGTCGGCGGTCACGGGGGAGTTGTCCCGCGTGATCGCCTCCTGCTGTGGCACGTCGATGGTCTGCGTGCGCATGTCGAAGGTGTACTCCCGGGAGACGAACGGCGGGACGAAGTTGATGCCCGGTTCGAGCAACCCCCGGTACTCACCGAAGACGGTCAGTGCCTCTTTCTCGTAGGCGTCGACGATGGCCACGGCCTGGTAGACGGCGACCACGAGGAGCGCCAGGACGAGCAGGCCGATCACGGTGAGCGGCGATCCGGCCGGCAGCGTCTGGAGTGGGAGGACCATGTCTCCGTGTTAGCGGGCCGCACGAATAACGGTTGGCATGGAGGCGGGATCGCTGGTGACCGGCCCTACAGTCCCAGGTAGGTCTCCTTGATGTGCTCCGAGGTCAGCAACGAGGCGGCGTCGTCGGTCATCGCGACCGATCCGTTCTCGAGCACGTACCCACGATCCGCGGTCGTGAGGGACTTCTGGACGTTCTGCTCGACGAGCAGGACGGTCACCCCCTCGTCGATGATGGCATCGATGGCCTCGAAGACTGCGTCGACCAGTTCGGGCATCAATCCCAGCGACGGCTCGTCCAGGATCAACAGATCGGGGTCAGCCATGAGCCCGCGGGCCATGGACAGCATCTGCTTTTCCCCGCCGCTCATCGTCCCCGCGCGCTGATCGACGCGTTCCTCGAGACGGGGGAAGAGTTCGAAGACGCGTTCGAGGTTCTCGGCCTCGCTGTCCTTGGCTCGATCTGCGTACGCACCCATGGTCAGGTTCTCCTCGACGGTCATGGCGTCGAAGATGCGACGCTTCTCGGGAACGAGAGCGAGCCCCCGCTCGACCATCTCGTGGGGGCCCATACCGGTCGTTTCCTCCCCCTCGAAGTGGATCGAACCCTCGTCCGGCGCGTGCAGACCCACGATGTTCTCGACCGTGGTGGTCTTCCCGGCGCCGTTGGCGCCGATCAGAACGACGATCTCGCCCTCTTCGACGGAGAGGGAGACGTCCTTCAGTGCCTGTGCGTTTCCGTACGAGAACGAGAGATCCTCCACCTCGAGCATCGCCATCAGGCCTCACCCCCTTCCGTGGTTTCAGAGCGGTCCATCTCGAAGTCCGAACCGAGGTACGCCTCTATGACCCGTTCGTCGTTGGCCACTTCCTCGGGCGGTCCCTCCGCGATCAGGGAGCCAGCCTCCAGGACGAAGACGTGATCGGAGATGTCCATGACGGCGTCCATGTCGTGTTCGACGAGCCAGATCGTCATCCCCTCCTCGACCAGTTCGCGGAGGATGTCGAGAACTTCACCCGTTTCGGTGGCGTTGAGCCCTGCGGCGGGCTCGTCCACGAGGAGGAGTTCCGGCTGGGTCGCGATCGCCTTCGCGATCTCGAGGAGTTTGGTCCCCGCTATCGGCAGGCTCTGGGACTTCTCGTCGCGTCGATCCCACAGTCCAGTTCGCTCGAGGGCCTCCCGAGTGACTTCTTCGGCGTCTCGATCGCCGCCCCCGAAGAGCGCGCCCACCTTCACGTTGTCGTAGACCGTCATTCCCTCGAACGGCTGGACGAGTTGGAACGTCCGGGCGATCCCCATGGCGTTGATCGTCGCGGGGTCGTTCCCGGAGATGTCGGTTCCGTCGTAGATGATCGATCCGTCGGTCAGGTCGTGATAGCCGGTGATGAGGTTGAAGAGCGTGGTCTTGCCGGCGCCGTTGGGGCCAATCAGGCTGTATATCCTCCCCGAATCGATCTCGAAGTCGACGCTGTCGACCGCGACCAGTCCGTCGAACTGTTTCGTGACACCTCGTCCCTCGAGCAATGTCATTGTTCGTCCTCCATTTCGTTCGATTCGGCAGTCAGGGAACGCAATCCGATCCGTCCGACCACGTCGACTCCCAGGATTCTGCCATTGTCGCTGAACTCTTCGGCGATCCCGACGAGGCCCTTCGGCGCGCCGAGGACGATGCCGAGGATCAGCAGGCCCGTCACGAAGAGGTGCCACGAGAGAAGGTCTGAGAGCACGATCTCCTGAAGCCCGACGAAGACGATGGCACCGATGATCGGACCGGTGACGGTTCCGAGACCGCCGATGAGCGTGACGACGATCATGTCGATGGTCTTCGTGACGACGAATGCCTGGTGTGCCGTGACGAGGTAGACGTGGTAGGCGTACAGGGCCCCGATCACGCCAGGCGGGAAGGCGGACAGCACGAACCCGTAGATCTTGTACCGCGTCACCGGCACGCCGAGCATCTTCGCTGCCTCCTCGCCCTCTCGGATCGCGATGAGGCCGTAGCCGATCTTCGAGCGCTTGATCAGCCAGGAGAGGACGACCGTCCCCACCCCGACGACGAACATGACCAGATAGAGGAAGGTCCCGGTCTCGAGGACTGGCGGATGGATGATGGGGATCTGCCAGCCCTGAGCCCCCTGGAGTGGGGTGTAGTTGAGAAAGATCGCACCAGAGGCCTCAGCGATGCCGAGCATCGCGATGGCGAAGTAGTGACCGCGCAACCTGAGAACTGGATAGGCGACGATCGCCGCAATGACCATCGACGACAGGCCGCCCACCAGCAACACCAGGAGAAAACTCATCACCCCTCCGACTCCGCCGTTCAGCACGCCGATGTTGCGCTGGAAGAACGGGAGGGCGGACTCGGCGTGCGTGAGCAGGCCGGTGACGAACATGCCGTACCCGAAGAACGCCACGTGTCCGAATGACACGTAGCCGGTGTAACCACCGATGATGTTCCAGGCCGAGGCCAGCCCCATCCACATCAGGATGAGGAATCCCGCGTCGAGGATGAAGTCGTTCGGGGCGATGACCGGCCACGCGAGCCCCACCAGGAGGCCGACGAGTACGAGGCCGACCGTTGCAGTGCGCTGGGTGTCCATCACTCTTCACCTCCGCCGAAGACGTCTCCCAGGAGCCCGTGTGGTCTGACGAGCAACATGATGACGAGCAGGCTGAACATGATCACTTGCTGGAACCCGGACCCCCAATACGTCGCAGTGAGCTGCGTCGCGATTCCCAAGAGCAGTCCGCCGACGAGGGCTCCGATGGGCGTTCCGACGCCACCGAGGACGACCACGACGAACGCCTGCAGCGTATAGGTCCCCTCCTGGACGGGACTGAACGGCGTGACCACTCCCAGGATCGATCCCGCAGACGCGGAGAACGCGGCGGCGATGCCGAAGGTCAGTGCGAAGACGTGGGGCACGTTGACGCCCATGAGGGCGGCACCCTTTCGATCGAGGGCGGTCGCCCTGATTGCACGGCCGAGTTCCGTCCGCCTGAGCACGACGAAGAGCCCGCCCACGAGCACGAGTGCGACGACGAGTCCCACCGCGCGGACGAAGGGGACCACGACGCCGAACAATCGGAAGCTCTCTCCGGCGTAGGCGGGGTCGATGTTGCGATAGTTCGGAGTGAAGAATACGTTCATCAGGTTCTTGACCATGATGGCCACGCCGAACGTGAGCAGTAGCGACTTGAGCGGATCTTCGCCGATGACGCGCTGGACGAGCGTTCGCTGGTAGAGATAGCCGAATGCGAACAGCACTCCCATCGAGATGGGGATACTCAAGAAGGGGTCGATCCCGAAGAGCGTGAACGCGTAGTAGGAGACGTACGCGCCCAAGAGCAGGATGACCCCATGGGTGAGGTTGATAACGTCCATCACGCCGAAGATGAGCGAGAACCCCACCGCTGCGAGCGCATACATCCCTCCGATGAGGACGCCGTTGATGATGGAAGACGCTAACGCCACGGCGACCCCTTCCAGTGGCCGACCGCGGTTGGATTCGCCTCCCGGTGACGACTGGTATGAGACATTGTGAGGGGATCGGTGTTACCGCTCGCTCCAGTTCGGCATCGGGTACTGGAGTTTCTGTCCTCCGGGGTAGACCAACACCGGTTCGCCCTCCTGGACCTGGAGGACGCCAGCGGCCTTCGCGAGGTTCGCACCCCGGGTCCCGAGATGCCCCTTCGAGAATCCGACCGGTCCGTAGAACGTCGTGAATGGATCGTCCGGCGTGATGCTGTTCAGGCCCTTCTCGACGTCGCTGGGCTTGGCCGATCCGCGCTTCTCGATGGCGTGCTGGAACACCAGCCCGTCGGTCGCCGTCGACGCCGCGTGATAGTCGGGCTGTCGGTCGAATTCCTCCTCGAAGAGCGTGGCGTATCGCGAGGCCTTGCCGATGTATGGCCCCTCGTAGCTCATGGCGGGGAGCCACATCGTCACCCCGAGTACGTAGTTGGACGTCTTCCCGAGGGCCTCCCGGAAGTCCGGCGTCGGTGGTCCGACGCTGAAGGCGACCAGGTCCGGGTTGAATTTCAGCGTCTTCATCTGCTTCATCGCCAGGATTGCGGACTGGGTGTGCGTCCCGCCGATCAGCATATCGACGTTCTGGCTCTTCGCCTGGTTGATGAGACTCGAGAGGTCACTCGTTCCGGAGGGGTAGGACTCCCGGAAGACGAACTCGAGGTTGCTCGCCTGTTTGACCGCCTGTTCGGCCCCCTTTCCGACGCCCGTCGGGAACAGCGTGTTCACGTGGATGATCCCCACCCGCTTCGGTGGCTCGTCGAGTTTGTTCGCCATCTCGACGACGTTGTCCATGTAGGTGTTCGCTAAGGGCAGGGTCCCGTAGACGTAGTCCCAGCCGTTCGTGTACACCTCTTTCGAGGCGGCTCCACCGGCGATCATCGGAATCTGGTTCTTCTCCGCGATGGGACCGACGGCTCGCGTCATTCCGCTCGAGTACGGTCCGAGCAGGAGGTCGACGTCGTCCTCCGAGACGAGTTTCTGGTACTGGGTCCGGGCGGTCGACGCGGAGGACTGGTCGTCGTACAACTGGAGTTCGATCTTCTTCGTGGTGTCCCCGACCTGAATGCCCCCCTGGGTCTCGTTCATGTGTCGCTTCCACAACTGGTACCCCTGCTGGGTCAGTTTGCCGTTCGTCGAGAGACTGCCGGTGAGCGAGACCGTCGCACCGAAGAGTATCGAGTCGTCGCTGCCGCCGCCCCCTCCGCCGGAACACCCGGCGAGGGCACTCATTCCCGTCACGCCCGTTGCGCCCGCGATCTTGAGGTACGTCCGCCTGTCGTAGTCCGTTTTCATGGGTAGTGGCTCCGTTCGGCTGCGTTTCAGTGATACGACGTCTGTAACGTTTTATTGATACGGTATAAACGTTACTGATGTTTTGGAGTGTCGTTCAGCTTCTGCCGAAGGCGATCGGCGAGGGGACAGGGTGCCGTCACACTGCGGCCCGTCTGCGTTTCACCCGTGGATCGACCGGCGAGTCGTCGCTCGCGCTACCAGAGGACGACGGGCCAGACCGTCCGGGCGAGAACGAGCACGATCACCGTCAGGAGAAGCGACATGATCACGTTGAGGACGATGCCCGCCCGCATCATGTCCCGCTGTTCGACGAACCCGCTCCCGAAGACGATCGCGTTCGGCGGGGTCGCCACGG
The DNA here is from genome assembly GCA_042216045.1 of Halanaeroarchaeum sp. Lineage (GTDB taxonomy): Archaea > Halobacteriota > Halobacteria > Halobacteriales > Halobacteriaceae > Halanaeroarchaeum. The sequence continues at coordinate 18,421 of JBDGUE010000036.1, forward strand.
GCAGTGCGAACGCGAAACTCGCCGCGACCCCGCCGACGATCGAGAAGAACACGGACGAGGAGATCTGGCCGAATCCGGTGGACTCGGCGAGGAGTTCGCCGATGGCGATGAGCACGGGCGCGACGATCGTTGTCGTCGCCGTATTCGAGGTCATCTCGGTGAGTGAGATCACGAATACCACGACGACGAGGGTCACGATCACGGAGGGCGCGCTTGCGAACGCGTGGAAGATCGTCGACGCGAGCCAGGTCGTCCCGCCGGTGTGTGCGAGCGCGTCCGCGAGCGAGAGGCCACCGCCGAACAGCAGGATCGTCCCCCAGTCGATGTCGACGAGGTCCTCCCACTCCATTGTGCCGGACAGCACGAGGGCCGGGATCGACGCCAACCCGACCACGACGAAGTAGAGGACGCCCTGGTGTCCCGTCGTCCCGAGGATGGTCCGTCCCTGGCCCCCGAAGAGTGTGACGTACACGGAGTGGGGCAGTATGTCGTCGAATACGAACCCGAATCCACCGAGCATCCAGAGGGTCGCCGTCGCCGCGAAGATGATCGCCACGCGTCGTCCCTTCGTTCCGAGAGCGCCCTCTTCGGCGAGGATCTCGGTGGCCCGCCTCCGGGCGCTCGAGACGTCCTCGATCTGTGGCGGGTAGAGGTGGAAGGTGAGCAGGTACCAGATGAGCGGGAGGCTCACGATCACGACGGGCATTCCGATGACGAGCCACTCGAGGAAGGTGATCTGGTAGTCGAGGAAGCGGTCGAGGAATCCCACCACGACGGCGTTCGGCGGGGTCCCGATGAGCGTTCCGACGCCGCCGACGCTCGCCGCGTACGCCACCCCCAGGAGCGTCGCGACCTGCATGTTCGACCGCGATCCGGTCTCGTCCGCGGCGACGAGCGCTTCCTCGTCGACCGCCTCGTTCAGGATTCCGAGGGCGATGGGCAACATCATGGCCGTCGTCGCCGTGTTCGACACCCACATCGAGAGGAACGCGGTGGCGACCATCACGGCCAGGATGAGCAGGCGGGGCGTCACGCCGAGCTGGGCCATGATCCAGAGGGCGATCCGGCGATCGATATCGTACTTCTGGAGGGCGTTCGCGAGCATGAACCCCGCGATGAACAGGAAGATGAGTGGATCGGCAAATCCGGTCAGGGCGGGATCGATCGAGTCGTAGACCCCGAACCCAACGAGGACGATCG
>JBDGUE010000041.1:0-18755 GCA_042216045.1 Halanaeroarchaeum sp.
GAGAGTCGCTTCACGTGGGTGTCCACGACGATTCCCTCGGTCAGGTCGTGACCGTGCTGGAGGACCACGTTCGCCGTCTTTCGGCCGACGCCCGGCAGGTCGGTCAGCGCCTCCATGGTGTCCGGTACCTCCCCGTCGTGCTCGTCGCGGAGTCGCTCGCCGATCCCCTGGAGGTAGCCCGCCTTGCTGTTGGGGTAGGTGATCGAGGAGATGGCCTCACGGAGTTCGTCCTGGTCGGCCTCGGCGTAGTCTGCGGCGCTGTGATATCGCTCGAAGAGGTCCTCCGTGACCGCGTTCACCCGTTCGTCGGGACACTGGGCCGAGAGCACGACCGCCACCAGCAACTCGAGGCGGTTCGAGAACGCGAGGGAGATGTCCGCCTCGGGGTACTCCGCTCGGAGGCGGTCGATCACCACCTCGACCTGCGCGTCGCGCGAATCGCGGGGCGTGCCCATACGCCGGGGAGGACAGTGGGTGGCTAAAATCCCTCGAAGCCGGCGATCGAAATCACGTGGTGTTAACACTCACGGTCCCAGAGAGATTCGTATGGATCTGCGCGAACTACTCGGGGAACGGGACGACGTGGTCCACCTGACGGAGCCGGTGTCTCCCCGGTTCGAACTCCCCGCCCTGGCGACGGCGCGCGAGCGCGACCCGATGGTATTCGAGGACGTCGAGGGGTACCCGGCGGTCCGGGCCGTCGCGAATCTGGCGTCGTCGCGTGACCTCCTCGGCGACGTACTGGGGGTCGACGCCGCGGACGTCATCGACGCGATGCGCACCGCGATGGACGGGCCCGTCCCGCTCTCCGACCCGGTCGACCCGGCCTTCGAGCACGTGGCCGCCGCCCCGGACGTCGCCGATCACCTCCCGATTCCGGTGTACTACGACGAGCACGAGCGCCGGTACCTGACCGCGAGCATCGTCGCGGTGGAGGACCCCGACACGGGCGTAGGAAACCTGTCGTTCCACCGGATGATGTACGACGGCGGCGACGAGTTCGTCGTCCGCATGGTCGAGCGACACCTTCACGACGCGTACTCGCGCACCGACGGTCCCCTCGACGTTGCCGTCGTGATGGGGGTCCACCCGGCGGTCGAACTCGCCGCCGCGACCTCCTTCTCGCCCGAACTGAGCGAACTCGAGATGGCGAACGCCCTGCTCGGGGGCGACCTCGCGACCGCGGAGGTCGACGGCATCACCGTCCCGGCCAACGCGGAGGTGGTCATGCGCGCGTCGATAACGGAGGAGCGACGCTCCGAGGGCCCCTTCGTCGACCTCTCGCGGACCTGGGACCGGGTCCGCCAGCAGCCAGTCCTTGAGGTGTGCGACCTCTACGCCCGCGAGAACCCCTACGTCCGAGTGATCGTTCCCGGTCGCACCGAGCACGCCCACCTCATGGGCGTCCCCCAGGAGCCCCGGATCTACGAGATCGTCGAGAACACGATTCCGACGGTCCGCGACGTGGTCCTCACGCCGGGTGGCTCGTCCTGGCTCCACGGCGTGGTGCAGATCGAAAAGCGCACCGAGGGGGACCCGAAGAACGCGGGGATGGCCGCCCTCGCCGCCCACCCCTCGATGAAGCGGGTGATCGTGGTCGGAGAGGACGTCGACCCCGCCGACCCGGAGGCCGTCGAGTGGGCGGTCGCGACCCGGGTCCAGGCCGACCGCGACGTCACCACGATCGAGAACGCGAAGGGATCCTCGCTCGACCCCTCCCAGGACCACGACCGCGGGACGCTCACCAAGTGGATCGTCGACGCGACCGTCCCCGAGGGCCGCGATGACGCCGAGTTCCGCGCGGTGTCGGTGCCCGGCGCCGACGAGGTCGACGTGGAGGCGTATCGATAATGGCGCTCTCGTTGACCGCCGAGGAGGAGTCGCTGCTCGAGTCGGAGAACCCGGCCGTCCGGAAGTCGATGGAACTCCTGGTGAGACTCGGCGAGATCTACGGCGCGGAGGAGATGGTCGAGATCGCCTCCGCGCAGGCCTCCGGCATCTCCTATAAGTCCATCGGCGACCCCGGGGTCGAGTTCCTCGAGGGCTTCGCGGCGGAGGGCGCCGAGGTCAGCGTCCAGACCTTCGCCAACCCGGCGGGGATGGACGTCGACCAGTGGCGGGAGATGGGCGTCGGGGAGACGTTCGCGCGCAACCAGCGCCGGATCCTCGAGGCCCTGCGGGAGATGGGCGTCACGCTCTCGTTCACCTGTACCCCCTACCTCGCGGGCAATCTGCCCCGGCGCAACCAGCACGTCGCGTGGGCGGAGTCCTCTGCGGTCTCCTTCGCCAACTCCGTCGTCGGGGCCCGCACCAACCGCGAGGGCGGCCCGTCCGCGCTGGCCGCGGCCATCACCGGCCGGACGCCCAGGTACGGGCTCCACCTCGAGGAGAATCGGACGCCGACCCACCGGGTTCGCGTCGAGCCTCGCCTGGAGACGCAGGCCGACTTCGCGGCGCTCGGCTCCTGGACCGGGCGCATCGTCGAGGACGAGGTCCCGCACTTCGTGGGGATCGCGGACGCCACGACCGACCAGCTCAAGTCCCTGGGTGCGGCGATGGCCGCGACGGGCGCGGTCGCCCTGTACTTCGTCGAGGGGATCACGACCGACGAGGAGCCCCCCGCCGACGTCGCGGATCTCACCTTCGAGGCGTCCGATCTCGACGGGGAGTACGACGAACTCACCGACGCGGAGGACGCCGACCTCGTGGTCTTCGGGTGTCCCCACTCCTCGATCGAGGAGATCGAACGGATCGCGGACCGCGTCGAGGGAGAGAGGGTGGAGAGCGACCTCTGGGTCTGTACGAGCCGGTCGAACAAGGCCTGGGCCGACCGACAGGGACACACCGAGACGATCGAGGCGGCCGGCGGGCAGGTCCTCTCCGACACCTGTAACGTCGTCGCCCCCATCGAGGAGATGGGCTACGAGTCGACGGCGACCGACTCCGCGAAGGCCGCGGCCTACCTGCCCGGATTCGGGGATCAGCGGGTGAAATTCGACGACAAGCTGTCCCTCCTCGAGGAGGTGACCGAATGACGGTCCTCGAGGGGCGGACGATCGCCGACGGGACCGCAACGGGACGAGTTCTCCGATCGACCGAGCCGATCAGCTTCTACGGCGCCGTCGACATCGAGACGGGGGAGTTCACCGAGGAGGGTCACCAACTCGCGGGCGAGAACGTCGCCGACGCGGTGCTCGTCTTCCCCCGCGGGAAGGGATCGACGGTCGGCTCCTACGTCCTCTACGGGCTCGCACAGCGGGACAACGCCCCGGCCGCCATCGTCAACGCCGAGACCGAGACCATCGTCGCCACGGGAGCGATCCTCGGCGACATCCCCTGTGTCGACGCAATCGACGTGGACCGACTCGCGGACGGGGACCGGGTCGCGGTCGACGCGTCGAGTGGCACCGTTCGCCTGCTGGAGGCCTGACCGTGGAGCGAATCGTCCTCGGCGTCTCGGGGGCCTCGGGAACCCCCCTCGCGCTTCGCACGGCCGAGGCCCTCTCCGAGCACGTCGCGGTCCACGTGGTGCTGACCGACGGGGCCCGATCGGTCATGGCCCACGAGACCGACGACCGCGCGGGGGGCATCGCCCGCCTCGAGGACCTCTCCGCTGCGATCTACGACGAGGACGACTTCGGCGCGGCCATCGCCTCCGGGACGTTCGAGACCGGGGGCATGGTCGTCGTCCCCTGTTCGATGAACACGCTCGCGAAACTCGCGACGGGGCTCGCCGACACCCTCCTCACGCGGGCGGCGGACGTGACCCGAAAGGAGGGACGGCCGCTCGTCATCGTCCCGCGGGAGTCGCCGCTGAGCGCGGTCCACCTGGAGAACATGGCCGCCGTCGCGAAGCGGGGCGTCACGGTCGTCCCCCCGATGTTGGGGTTCTACCACGATCCGGCCGACCTCGACGACGCGATCGACCAGGTGGTCGGGAAGATCCTCGACCGGTTCGATCTCGCTTACGACGGGTTCGATCGCTGGTCCTGACGCCGGCCAGGGGGCGGAACCGGGCGCCCGAACCCGGCGACGTTCGCCGGGTTCGTCCATGCGTGAGCCTTAACCGCCGGCCGCACCGCTCCACTGGTATGAAGGCCACCGCGCGCGCCCACCCCATCCAGGGGCTCGTGAAGTACCACGGGATCCGCGACGAGGAGCTCAGGGTGCCCTATCACGACAGCGTCAGCGTGTCGACGGCGCCGAGTGCCACGGTCACGACGGTCGAGTTCGACGCCGACCGGGAGGAGGACGTCTACGTCGTCGACGGCGAGGAACTCTCGGGAACCGGTGCGGATCGGGTTCGGCACGTCGTCGATCACGTCCGATCGCTCGCGGACGTCTCCGCCCCCGTGCGTCTCGAGAGCGAGAACACCTTCCCGTCGAACGTCGGACTGGGATCCTCGTCGTCGGGATTCGCCGCCGCCGCGATGGCCCTCGTCGGGGCGACTGACCTCGACCTCACCCGCCCCGAGATATCGACCATCGCCCGCCGGGGGTCGACCTCCGCCGCGCGCGCGGTCACCGGTGGCTTCTCCGACCTCCGGGCCGGGATGAACGACGAGGACTGTCGCTCTCACCGCCTGGAGACCGACCTCGAGGACGACCTCCGAATCGTCGTCGGCCTGGTCCCGACCTACAAGGAGACCCAGCAGGCACACGACGAGGCCGAGGACAGCCACATGTTCGAGGCGCGCCTGGCCCACGTCCACCGACAGTTGGCGGACGTCCGTGACGCCATTCGGTCGGGCGACTTCGAGCGAACCTTCTCCATCGCCGAGCACGACACGCTCAGCCTGGCCGCGACGACGATGACCGGTCCCGCCGGGTGGGTCTACTGGCAACCCGAGACGCTCGCCATCTTCGAGGCGGTCCGGGACCTCCGCGCGGCGGGGGTTCCGGTCTACTTCTCGACCGACACGGGCGCGACCGTCTACGTCAACACGACCGCCGACCACGTGGACCGCGTGGAGGAGGCGGTCGCCGACCAGGGCGTCGAGACGATGGTCTGGGAGGTCGGCGGTCCGGCGCGGGTCCTCGACGAATCCGAGGCCCTGTTCTGACCCCTGGGTCGGGCGTTCGGTGCCTGGGGCGGTCCGCGAACGCCTTAAGCCTCGGGACCGTCGTTCGGACCATGAACGCGGTCTCCTCGGAGCCGGGCGCCTCGGCGGACCTGTATCGCCACCTGGAGGGGGATCGGGTCGAGTGCACGGCCTGCGCTCACCGGTGTCGACTCGATCCCGGCCAGCGGGGCATCTGCTCCGTCCGCGAGAACGTCGGGGGCTCCCTCCGGGTGCTGACCGACGGCCAGGTCGTCGACTCGCCGTTCGGCCGGCCCGGGACCGTCGATCCGATCGAGAAGAAACCGCTCTATCACTTCCATCCCGGCACGCGCGTGCTCAGTTTCGGCGGTGCCTCCTGTAACTTCTCCTGTCAGTTCTGTCAGAACCACCGCACCGCGTTCGCGGACCCCGAGGACCTCGACCTCCGGGACGTCTCGCCGCGTGAGGCGGCCGAGAGCGCCGACGATCAGGACTGCGAGACGGTCGCCTGGACGTACAACGAGCCCACCATCTACGCGGAGTACGTCCGGGACGGCGCCCGTGCGGCGACGGAGCGTGGCCTCTCGACTGCCATCGTCACGAACGGCTCCCTCACCGAGGAGACTGCCGACCTCCTCGCACCGGTCCTCGACGCGGCCAACGTCGACGTCAAGGGATTCTCGGACGAGGCCCACCGCACGCACATGGGCAGTCGCCTCGAGCCAACGCTGCGCGGGGCCGAGTACCTGGTCGACCGCGACGTCCACGTCGAACTCACCCACCTCACGATCCCAGACCTCACCGACGACCCCGGCGATATCCGCGACTTCGCGACGTGGGTGCGAGACCTCGACCCGTCCATCCCCGTTCACTTCACGCGGTTCCACCCCGACTTTCGGATGACGGACCGACCGCCGACGCCCCTGGAGACCCTTCGGACGGCACACGACGTCGCCACCGAGGTCGGCCTCGAGCACGTCTACGTCGGCAACGCCCCGGAGGCCCACCCGAGCGACACCGCCTGTCCCGAATGCGGCGAGACCTGGGTCTCGCGAGCGGGTTTCGACGCGACGATCGAGACCGACCTCTCCACGCCGTGTTCGTGTGGCCACGAGATCGACGTGGTGGTCTGAGGCACCGACGGAACGCGGAAGCGAGGGGACCGTGGCCAGAGAGGCCGAGCCGATCAGAACCAGTGCAGCCCGATGGGCTGGAAGGCGTTCGTCCCGAGGATCCCCGTGAGCGACGCCACCACGAGCAGGAAGACCGTGACGACGATGCTCACCGCGGGGGGATCGACGTGGGTCTCGCCCCAGGAGTAGAAGGCCCGGTCGGCGACCAACCGGAACACCTCGCCCAGCACGCCGAAGACGATCGCGACGAGGAGCGCGTACCAGAGTGCCGGGAGTGGCGGCGAGTTCATCCCGTACGCGGCGAGCGCACCCACGCCCGCCGGCAGCGAGATCTGGTGGGTGATCGGGGTCCCGGATCGGGGAACGTCCGGTCGGATCCCGGTCTGAGCCTCGAGGAACACGAGCGATGCGGCGGAGATGCCGAACGGGAGCCACGGACTGCCGGTCATGAGAGAGACGTACCCGGCGATCACGCCGATGAGCGCGCCGAACAGTATCCCCTCTCCCCAGTAGAACTGGTACCCGGCGTGGACGCCGGCCTCGTTGTGGTAGAAGTTGAACCACGAGGGGCGCGAGCCGTCGTCCCGTGACTCGCCGGCCTCCCGTAACTGCTCGTCGGTCGGCCGCCCGAGGATCCGGTAGCCGAACACCGCTCGGTGGACGAAGGCGAGGAGGACGATGACCCACGCGATGTGGGCGAATCCCCACGGTGAGGGTTCGAAGAGCATGTCCGTGAGCATCTTCAGGAGTTGTCCGACCGCGCCGAAGATCGCGCCGACGGCGAGGACGTCCGTGTGGACGCCGAGGGGGACGAGGATGTTCTTCGCGTCGTCGAGGAGTTCCGGCCGGTACTTCTGCGCGTACGCTGCCGCGGCCGTTCCGGCCTGAAATCCCACGTGCGGGCCGAACAGTGGGCCCCAGGCGGCCGCGTACATGGTCGCCGCCGCCCCGTCGACGCCGATCGCCGTCGCGACGGCGCCCGCGATGACCATGAAGCCGGTCATGATGAACGCCGGCAGCGCACCGATGGCCGCGCCGAACGCGCCCCCACCCATCGCCGCGATCACGGCGAAGACGATCACGACGAGGGCCGAGTAGCCGCTCTCCGACGGCGGTCCGAGCGGGTTTATCTGGAGGATCGGCCCCTGCAGTATCGAGAGGGTGGCCGGGTCGAGGGCGTGTAGGACCATCCTCACTCGCCCTCCTCGGTGGCCCAGTCGGTAGCCCGCTCGACCGCGTCGCCCCACCGCTCGTAGCGTTCGTCCGCCGTCGCCGCGTCCATGTCGGGCTCGAACGTTCTATCGATCTTCCAGTTGGCCTCGAGTTCGTCCAGGTCCGACCAGTAGCCGACCGCGAGACCGGCCGCGTAGGCCGCTCCCAGGGCGGTCGTCTCGTCCACGACCGGGCGTCGGATCGCCGTGCCGAGGATGTCGGACTGGAGTTGGCAGAGGTAGTCGTTCTTCACGGCGCCGCCGTCGACGCGTAACTCGTTCATCTCGATGCCCGCGTCGGCCTCCATGGCCTCCGCGACGTCCCGCGTCTGGTAGGCGATCGATTCCAGGGTCGCGCGCACGATGTGCCCGCGTTCGGTCCCGCGCGTCAGGCCGACCATCGTGCCCCGGGCGCGCTGGTTCCAGTGTGGGGCCCCGAGACCGGTGAACGCTGGGACGAAGTACACGCCGTCCGTCGAGTCGACGGAGCGGGCGAGCTCTTCGGTCTCGCCCGGATCGTCGATGAGATTCACCTCCTCGAGCCACTCGATGGCCGCGCCCGTGATGAAGATCGACCCCTCGAGGGCGTACTGGACGGCCTCTCCCGACCGCTGGAAGGCGACGGTCGTGAGCAGGCCGTGATCCGAGTCGACCGCGTCCGACCCGGTGTTCATCAGGAAGAACGATCCGGTCCCGTAGGTGTTCTTGGCGTCGCCCTCCTCGAAGCACGCCTGTCCGAACAGCGCGGCCTGCTGGTCCCCGAGTGCGCCCGCGACGGGCACCGCCTCGCCGAGGAAGCCGTCCTCGTCTGTGTACCCGTAGTACGACTCGTCGGAGGAGGGCCGCACCTCCGGGAGCATCGCGGCGGGGACGTCGAACTCCTCGAGCAGTTCGTCGTCCCACTCGCCCTCCCGGATGTCGTAGAGCATCGTCCTGGAGGCGTTCGTCACGTCCGTGATGTGATTCCCGGTGAGCTTCCAGATCAGCCAGGCGTCGATCGTCCCGAAGAGGACCTCCCCGTCCTCGGCTCGTTCGCGGACGTCCTGTGGACGGGACCGCTGGAGCTTGATCGGATCGGCGTGCTCGAGGAGCCACTCGATCTTCGACGCCGAGAAGTACGCGTCGGCCTCGAGGCCCGTTCGCTCGCGGATGTCCGCCACCTTCCCCTCCGCTTCGAGTTCCTCGATGCGATCGGTGGTCCGCCGATCCTGCCAGACGATGGCGTTGTCGACCGGCGCTCCCGACCGTCGATCCCAGAGGACCGTCGTCTCCCGCTGGTTGGTGACGCCGATGCCCTCCAGTTGGCTCGCGTCGAGATCCGCCTCCTCGAGCGCCCGCGTCACGACTCGCTTGGTGTTCTCCCAGATCTCCTGGGGGTCGTGTTCGACCCAGCCGGGTTCCGGGTACTTCTGTTCGTGCTTCTCGTAGGCGTTCGCGACGACCGTCCCGTCGTGGTCGAAGACCATGAAGCGGGTACCGGTCGTTCCCTGGTCGATCGCGCCGACGTAGGTGTCCTGTGGCATGATTGGATCTGAACCCTCGTTCTGGGAAATCCACTCGTTTACTATCGTTCTCTATCCATCAGTATACGTTATGGACGTTCGTTATAGTAGTTTCCCTATTTTGCCGGTAGTGGTCGCACGTCCGTCTCCTGGCGCCACGGCCCCGATCGAAAAATCGTCCGATACTCCCGACGAACCGTGGTATTAGGCCATCCCATCGAAGACGGGATTCGATGACACGTCGTGGAGCCACGGTTTCCCCACTCCAATTTCTCGACTCACCGGTCGATTTATCCTTCCATGCCGACTGCCGATACCATAAAGTGCGTCCATCGGTATGATTCGATTACGATGGATAGTCACGCGGACGTGATCGTTATCGGAGGCGGGGCGACGGGAACCGGGGTCGCTCGTGACCTGGCGCTCCGCGGCCTCGAGGTCACCCTCGTCGAGAAGGGCAACCTGACGAACGGGACGACCGGTCGGATGCACGGTCTGCTCCACAGCGGCGCCCGGTACGCCGTCGCCGACCAGGCGTCCGCGAAGGAGTGCATCGCGGAGAACGAGATCCTCAGGGACGTCGCGAGCCACTGCGTCGAGGAGACCGGTGGCCTGTTCGTCCAGATGGAGGGGGACGACGACGAGTACTTCCGAAAGAAGCTTCGCGGCTGCGAGGAGTGTGGCATTCCGACCGAGGTGATCTCCGGCGAGGAGGCCCTCGAAGCGGAGCCCTACCTCTCGGCCGACGTCAAACGCGCGATCCGGGTGCCTGACGCGGCCATCGATCCCTTCCGACTCAGCGTGGCGAACGCCAGGAGCACCGAGAACAACGGCGGTCGCATCGAGACGCACGCCGAGGTGACGGACCTGCTGGTGGAGGACGACCGGGTCGTCGGCGTCGAGGTCGACCACGCGGACACGGTCGAGAAGTACGGGAGCGGAACCCCGGGGACGACCGAGCGGATCGGCGCCGAGTACGTGGTGAACGCCGCGGGGGCGTGGGCGGGAGAGATCGCCGCGATGACCGGGGTCGAGGTGGACATCCGCCCGGCGAAGGGCGTGATGGTCGTCATGAACAGCCGGCAGGTCGACACCGTCGTCAATCGCTGTCAACCCAAGGGAAGCGGGGACATCGTCGTGCCCCACGAGGCGACGGCGATCCTCGGAACCACCGACGAGGAGGTGAGCGATCCCGAGGACTACCCCGAGGAGCAATGGGAGGTCGACTTCGTGATCGACGAGCTGTCGGAGATGATCCCCCGGCTGGCAGACGCCCGCACGCTTCGCTCGTACTGGGGCGTGCGACCGCTCTACGAACCGCCCGGATCCGAGACGAGCGACTCCCTCGACGTCACGCGGGACCACTTCGTGCTCGACCACGAGGATCGCGACGACCTCTCCGGCTTCGTGACGATCGTCGGCGGGAAGCTCACGACCTACCGACAGATGGCGGAGGACGTCGCCGACCACGTGAGCGATCGCCTGGGCGTCGCGGCGCCATGCCGGACCGACGAGATCTTCCTCCCGGGGAGCGAAGACGAAGGGGCCATCAGGGAGGCCATGGAGGACTACGGACTCCGATCGCCGATCGCCCGACGGTCGGCGGAGCGCCTGGGGAGCCGGACGGAAGCGGTCCTCGACACCGAGGACCCCAATCCGGTCGTCTGTGCGTGCGAAGCGGTCACCCGGGCCGAAATCCAGGACGCCATCGCGGAGACCGGCCCGAACCTGAACGCGGTCCGTCTGCGGACGCGAGCCTCGATGGGCAACTGTCAGGGGGGTCAGTGCGCCCACCGGATGGCCGCCGAATTACACCCGGAGTACGACGAGGCCACGGTTCGGGAGGCCCTCGACGACCTGTACCAGGAGCGCTTCTCCGGGCAGCGTCACGCGCTGTGGGGCGAACAGCTCTCCCAGGCGATGCTCACGTACGCGCTCCACGCGACGACGATGAATCGCGACGGGGATCCCGCGTCCCGCGAGGGAGCGGTTCCCTTCGGTGCGTTCGACGACGGTCCCGGTGAGGACGGCGACGGGACGGCCACCGCGGATCGGACCGCCACCGACGGCGGCCCGGGGGGCGATCGGGATGGCGATTGATTCGGAACTCATCGTGATCGGTGGTGGCATCGCGGGCACCGTCGCGTCGCTGTCCGCGGCACGGGCCGGCGCGGACGTTCGCCTGGTCACTCACAAACAGAGTACGCTGCCCCAGGCGAGCGGGCTGATCGACGTCCTCGGGTACACCTCGTCGACCGACGGACCGGTCGTCGATCCGTTCGAGCATCTGGAAGACCTCCCCGCGGACCACCCCTACCGACGGGTCGGTCCGACGGGAGTTCGGGACGGCCTCGCGTTGTTCGACGACGTCGTCGGCGATCGGTACTACGGTGCTCACACCGATCGGAACGCCCTCGTTCCGACCCACGGAGGGACCGTCAAGCCGACCGCCAGGTATCCGGCGGCGACCGCCGACGGGCTCGCGAGCGACGACCGGGACGCCCTCCTCGTGGGATTCACACGGATGGCCGAATTCGACGCCCCCCTCGCCGCTCGGCACCTCGCGTCCGCCGGCGTCCCTTTCGACGTTCGGGGGGTGACCGTCGAGTTCCCCGGCGGCTTTCGGGACGACGCGAAGGTGACCCGCTACGCGCATGCACTCGATCACGACGAACCGACGGGCGACGGTCGCGGAACCGTCGATGCCCTCGCGGATGCCGTCGACGCTCACCTGGACGGCGAGTCCCGGGTGGGCTTTCCCGCCGTGCTGGGTGACGACCGAGCGCCGACCGTTCGGGAGCGCCTCTCGACCCTCCTCGGCGTCGACGTCTTCGAGGTGCCGATGGGATCGCCCAGTCTCCTGGGTCTCCGTCTCGAGGACGACCTCTACGCGGCACTCGACGCCGGGGGGGTGGCGGTGGCGTCCGGCAACCCGGTCGTCGGTGCCGAGACCGAAGACGGGCGCATCGACCGGGTGATCGTCGACCGGAACGGCCAGGCAATTCCGTACGGGGCCGAGGAGTACGTCCTCGCCACCGGGGGCCTCGTCGGCAAGGGCATCGACTCGGACCGGGAGGCCGTCACCGAACCGATATTCGACTGTTACGTCGCCCATCCGGACGACCGGTACGAGTGGTCCGAGGAGGAGGCATTCGGCGATCACGCGTTCGCGCGGTTCGGCGTCTCCGTCGACGAGGACCTCCGCCCCCTCGACGCGGACGGGCGACCGGAGTACGAGAACCTCAGGGCCGCGGGGAGCGTCCTCGGCGGCCACGACTTCGCGAGCGAGAAATCCGGTGCCGGCGTCTCCCTCGCGACCGGCACCGTTGCGGGACGACTGGCCGCTACCGACCACGGTGAGATACGATGAGTAACGACGAACGTTCGACCACGATCGAATCGGGCCCCCTCCCGAGCGGCGATAGCGGATCGCTCCTCGAGGGGGGCGAACGCGACCTCCGTCCGGGTTCGGACGACTGCTATAAGTGCTCGACGTGCGATACGAACTGTCCCGTCGCGGAGGTCGAGGACGACTTCCCCGGGCCGAAGTTCCAGGGCCCCGAGCAGTGGCGTCTCAAGCGCAAGGAGGACGTCGGCGTCGACGACACCATCATGGAGTGCTCGAACTGCATGCGGTGTGATGACGCCTGTCCCTCCGGAGTACCCCTGAGCCAGATGCACAACACGGCCAGGGGCGAGTACGTATCGGAGGAACTCTCCGTCTTCAGCCAGCAGTACGTGCGGGACCGCCTGCTGGCGAACTATCGCACGTCGGCGTGGCTCGCGAGCAAGGCCCCGCGGATCGCGAACGCGCTCGCCGACTTCGGCCCCGCCAGGTGGCTCGCGGAGAAGGTGCTCGGCATCACCCGAGAGCGGGACTTCCCCGAGTTCGCGTCCCGGACCTTCCGCGAGTGGTGGGCGGAACGCGGCGGGGCCAGGACGTCCCGTAAGCGGGCGCGAGACGCCAGGGACCGTCGTGGCGAGCCCCGCGATGCGGAGAAGAAGGTCGCCTACTTCCACGGGTGTTATGCGAACTACAACACCACGGAGGTCGCTCGGGCGATGGTGCGGGTCTTCGAGCACTTCGGGTACGAGATCGTCGTCCCCGAACAACGCTGCTCGGGGACCCCGATGTTCGCGAACGGCATGTTGGCGGACGCCCGTCGCCACGCCGAGGTCAATGTCTCCTCGATGAGCGACCTCGTCGAGGAGGGATACGACGTGATCGCCTCCTGTACCTCCTGTTCGCTATCGCTCCGTCAGGAGTACCCAGAACAGTTCGACATCGACGGGGTCGGGACGGTGTCCGATCACACCTACGAGGCACTCGAGTACCTCCGTATTCACGAGGACCTCGAGGGGGAACTGTCGGACGCGGCGACAGACGATCGCTCCGATCTCGTCTATCACGCCCCGTGTCACGCCCGCAATCAGGGCGTCGCCGGACAGCCGGTGGAACTCTTCGAGGCCGTCGACGGCGTCACCGTCGAGGACGCGGGCGACTCCTGCTCGGGCATCTCGGGCACCTATGGCTGGAAGTCCGAGAAGTACGATACGTCGATGAAAATCGGGGAAGATATGTTCGACGAGATGGAATCCGCGGGTGCCGAGACCGGACTCACGGAGTGTCCGACCTGCGCCATGCAGATGGAACACGGAACAGGCTACGAGGTCAAACACCCACTCGAGGTCGTCGAATCTGCGGTCGTCGAGGCGAGCTCGACGTCGGGATAGCACATGAATCTCTCCGAACGCATCGATCGTCGTCGCGGTAGCGACCGGCCGGAAGCGACGATATCGAATCTCGGGCCGCTGAGTCCGGCGGTTCACCTCCCCGAACCTATCGGCCGCGGGTCCGAACTGGAGGAATTACTCGATCACGTCGAACCGGCCTTCGAGGGGAACCGGCCGGACCCCCTGTCCGTGTACGGGCCATCGGGCGTCGGGAAGTCCGCCCTCGTCACGGCGCTCTTCGGGGCCCTCGACACCGCACTCGGTCGCGATCGGCGCGCGATCGCCACCGCGACCCGGTCGACGCGAGCGGGCGACGTTCGATTCGTCCGGGTCGACGCCAGGCGGTTCGACAGCGACTTCCGGTTCTATCAGTCGGTCCTCGATGCACTCTCCGAGGCGCCCGTCCCGGAACGGGGCACGGGAACCGATCGTCTCACGGATCGGATCGAGACCCAGTTCGAGACCCAGGACGCCGTCGTCGCGGTCGATCACGTAGACACCCCGAATTCCCTGACCGCCGATCGAGTGACGGAACTCGTGGCTCCCTTCGAGGACGACGTGACGACCTGGTTCGTGGGCCGGGAACCACACCCCGATCGAGGGGCCACCCTCGAGATCGGGCCCAATCGCACGCACGAACTCGTCGACATACTGACGGAGCGCGCCTCGCAGGGCCTCGCCGCCAGGAACGCCCTCGATCACCACGACGCGCGTCGCATCGCGGAGTGGGCCGAGGGTAGCGCCCACGACGCGCTGGCCGCGTTGCTCCACGCGGCCCTCCTCGCCGCCGAGGCCGACGAAGACCACATCTCCTCGGAACGCGTCGAGGACTCCCTCCAGGCGGTGCCCCGGAACGGAGTCCACGTCGGTCGCCTCCTGGCGCTGCCCGAGAACCGGCGAGCACTCCTCTTCGACTTCGTGGAGGAGGGACTCGAGGGGGCCACGGTGGCGGAGGCCGCCGCGACGATCGACGACCGCTCCGACCTGGCGGAGGGGACCATAACCCGCTTTCTGTACGAACTGGCCGACTCGGGGGTCCTCGAGCGCGTCGAGGAGGGCGACGGCCGGTCCGCGAGCCGACTCGCGTGTCGGTTCTGCGATCGGGTCTTCGCCCACCTGCACGCCGAGCGGCAGGCGATCTCCTGAACCGGCGCTTTGAAGGCGGGAGCCCCTCCCTCTCAAGACGATGACTAGACTGGCCCTCATCGCCCACGACGACGAGAAGCCCGAGATGATCCGTCTCGTTCGCGACTGGGAGGACCTCCTCTCGCGGTTCGACCTCGTCGCGACGGGAACCACGGGCAAGCGGATCAACGAGTCGAGTTCCCTCACCGTCGAGCGCAAGGAGTCGGGCCCCTACGGCGGCGACGTCATGATCGGGGCCGAGGTCGCGGCGGGTGACATCGACGCCGTGATCTTCCTCCGCGACCCGCTGACCGCCCAGCCCCACGAGCCGGACATCTCCGCGCTCCTGCGCATCTGTGACGTCCACGACACGCCCCTGCTCACCACGTCCACGGGCGCCGAGTACCTACTCTCCGGCCTCGCTCGCGAGGTCGAGGACACCTGACCCGCGGTCCGATCCAGTAGCTACAAGGCCCGGACTCCCCGATCGGGAGGCATGATCGGCAAGGTCAGTCCGGACGACCTCGCGGCACACGTCCTCGGGAAGACCGGCGCGCCGGACGACGCGGTGCGCCAGGGGCCCGCCTACGGCGAGGACGCCGCCGCCATCGAGTCGCCGGCGGGAACCCTCGTCGTCAACACTGACCCCATCTCCCTCGCGGTCGATCGCGTCGGCACCCTCGGGATCAACGTCGCCTGCAACGACGTTGCCGCATCCGGCGGCGATCCCGCGTGGCTCACCGTCGCGATCTTCCTCCCGAGCGACCCCGACGCCACGGCAGTCCTGGAGGAGGTCACGACCCAACTCCACGAGACCGCCCTCGCGCGGGACGTGACCATCGTCGGCGGCCACTCCGAGTACAACGACGCCCTCGAACGCCCGCTGCTCTCGTTGACCTGCATCGGCGTCACCGACCGGTTCGTCCCCACGGGCGGCGCCGCCCCGGGCGACCACCTCCTCCTCACCACGGGAACCGGCATCGAGGGCACGGCGATCCTCGCGACGGACTTCGCCGACGCCCTCCGCGACCTGGGCGTCGAGGCTGATACCATCGAGTCCGCGAGCGCCTTCTACGACGACCTCGGCGTCACCCCCGAGGCCCGAATCGTCCGCGATCGCGCGTCCGCCATGCACGATCCCACCGAGGGCGGCCTGATCGACGGGCTCTTCGAACTCGCGAGCGCCTCGGACGTGACGGTCCGCGTCGACCGCGATGCCGTCCCCGTCCGCCCCGAGACCCGGCAGCTGGCGGACGCCGCCGGGGTCGACCCCTTCGCCATCTTCGGCTCCGGTGCCCTGCTCGCGGCCGTCCCCGAGGACGCCGTCGAGGGCGTCCTGTCGGACCTCGCGGAAGCCGGCATCGAGGCGGCCGATATCGGCACCGTCGAGTCCGCCGAAGACGTCCCGCTGTACCTCGACGGGGAGGCGATCACCGACCCCGTCCGGGACGACCTCTACGCGCTCTGGGAGTGATCGCCCCCATCGGCGGATGAGTTCGATCCCGGGGCTCCGCTCGGCCCGGACGCTGTCGGGTCTTCCTCTACGCGGGGAACAGGCTGGACGATGGCAGAGTGCCGCTCGGAGACGACCGTCTCCTCGGGGAGTGTCGATCGGGAACAGAGCGGGAGGGTGATTTGAACTTCGGTCACTCCGCTCCCGTCGGTCGCTTTGTTCCTGCGTTCAAATCGACTCGACGTGTTCCCTCGCTCCGGCCGCCTCGCAGCCTACCGGCTGCTCGGCGGGTGTCGCTCGGAAACATAGCGGGAGGTAGATTTGAACTACCGATCTCCGGCTCATGAGGCCGGCGGAATCTCCAGGCTATCCTATCCCGCTACCAGTCAGTATCGCACGGGTACGAGTAAGGGTTGTGATTCGGCGGCCCCTTCGAGGCGTGGTAGCACGGAACAGTAACTGTCGGACGATTGCAGCCATCCGAACGGTGTGCGGTCACGGAGCGGATACGGTACGGAAACTCCCCTTTCCCCCCGTTCTGGAAACGATACGGGAGGTTTTATTCCACCAACCGTTACAGTTCCTATCATGCCCACGTACGATCTGACGGACACCCAGCGGGAGGCCCTCGCGATCCTCCTCGAGCGATACCGCGAGACCGAGGCACCGGTCTCGGGGAGTTACATCGCCGAGGAGGCCGACCGCTCGCCGAGCACCATCTCGAAGTACATGAAGGAACTGCGGTCGCTCAACCTGGTGGTCTCGCTGCGCGGACAGAAGGGCGGCTACCGCCCGACTGCGCAGGCCTTCGGGGTGCTCGACAGCCAGGACGCGGGGGAGGCGGAGTCGCTTTACCTCGTCGAGGGCTACGACCGGGTCGACGTCGTGGTGGAGGAGATCTCGTTCCCGAACGTCCTCGACGCGGAGTCCTGTAACGCCGTGATCACCTTCCAGGACTCCGTCGCGGCGTACGAGGAGGGAGACCTGATCCTCGTCGGGCCGACGCCCGGGACGAATCTGGTGGTCGGTGGCGAGGTCTGCGGACGGGACGGCCCGAACGCGCTTCGGATCGACGTCGGCGTGCTCGAGGCTCCGGTCGAGGAGGACTGAGGTTCGACTGCGGACCGTCGCTATTATCGTCCGCCGACGTGTTGGTCTCGGTATGTATCCGGCGGGCGAGGCGTTCCCGGGCCCCGGACGGGGCGGCGGTCGGGATGACTGAGGGCGCGGAGTCACCGACGGAGTGGTCTCTCGACGATCCCCACGCCCGCACGGTCGAGGAGTGCCTCGAGCGGATGGGGTCCGCCGACGGTGGACTGACGGCTGCGGAGGCGGCGGCCCGTCTGGATCGAGTGGGCGAGAACCGGCTTCGCGAGGCCGATCCGATCTCGCCGCTCTCGGTGTTCGTCGATCAGTTCCGGAACGCGCTCGTGGAGGCCCTCCAGGAGAGGGGTCACACGGTCGCCATGACGGGAGACGGCGTCAACGACGCGCCGGGGCTCCGGTCCGCGGACGTCGGCATCGCGATGGGGATCCGGGGGACCGACGTCGCCAAGGAGGCCGCCGACGTCGTCCTCCAGGACGACGACTTCGCCACCATCGTGGAGGCGATCGCCGAGGGTCGTCGGATCTTCGACAACATTCGGTCCTTCGTGACACTGTTGCTCTCCGCGAACGCGGGCGAGGTCCTCACCGTCTTCGTCGGGGTGATCCTGGGCGCACTCCTGGTCCACGGTCGGTTCGCGCTGAGCGCCGGTGCGCTCGTGATGACTCCCGTCATGCTGCTCTGGATCAACCTCGTCACCGACGGGTTGCCCGCGATGGCACTCGGCGTCGGCCCCCGGAGCGACGACGTCCTCGAGCGACCGCCCCGACCGTCGGGAGCGTCTGTCATCGATCGGCGGGTGGCGACGTCGATCCTCTCGATCGCCGTCTCGCTCGCGGGGGTCGGACTCCTCGCCTTTTTCGCCGTTCTGGGTCGCAGCGACGACCTCGTCCGCGCCCGCTCGGTTCTCTTCACGTTCGTCGTCGTCGCCGAGATGGGCGTCGTCCAGGTCATCCGCCGTCGCCACGGCCACTCGTTTCGCTCCAATCCGTCCCTCCTGACTGCGATCGCCGCCTCGATCGCACTCCAGGTCGCCGTCCTCTTCATCCCGGTGGCGCCACTCTTCGGCGTCGTCGGCCTCTCGCCCGTCGGTTGGCTCCAGGTCCTCCTCGCCGTCGCCGTCGTCCTGGGGACCAACGCGGTCCTCTCCGCGATCGCAGACAAGTTCCTCTATTGACGTATCACATTCTCAACTATCGAGAAGCGTCGACCCGATTGACGGGACCGGCGATCGAAGTGACGATCATGAACTTCGACGAGTTCACCGGCACGGTCCAGTACGGATTTTCTGACTTCTGCGACAATGAAGTCCGGACGGCCAAAACTCACGCAAATAGTAGTTTCAATCCCGGTTCGGGTTTTCTGGCTTCTGCGACTCGTCGCCGTCGTCGAAGTCGCTGAGCATCTCCTGGCGTTTCAATCCCGGTTCGGGTTTTCTGGCTTCTGCGAC
>JBDGUE010000021.1:0-18739 GCA_042216045.1 Halanaeroarchaeum sp.
TGGAAGAACTCGATCGCCCGCGGTCGCCCCGGGCGTGTCGTTGCGTGACATCGTGACACATCACTTCCCCTCCCCCGTCATAAGTCTGTCCACCAGACAGATCGCCACGACGTCTCGCCGCCGCCACCGACGACCCCGGTGGCACCGAATCGCCGGACGGCGGCGACGGTTAGGGGATATAAGGAGTACGGTCACGTGGAATGACGGTTCGTCGCAGTGGGCGCCGTGGGCGGATCGGAGAGCGCCGTGACGACGGTCCCGCGCGGTCCGCGCGGTCACTCCGCCACGCTCGGGGGCGCGAGGTCGGCCAGGTCGAGTCGCTCGACCGTCTCTGCGGTGGGGATCCCCTCCATCGTCCAGCCACGCCGGTCGTAGTACTCCTCGAGCATGGTCTCGAAGGCCTCCTCGTCGATGGCGTTGCCGGTGGCGGGCCCGGCGTCCTCGATCGGTCGCCGGAGTCGTTCGGGGAGCGAGTCGTCCTCGCGGTCGAACCCCTCGCGGACGTTGAACAGTCGGGTCGCCGTCCAGGCCCGTTCGCCCACCGTGGCGAGGTCGTCGGCGTCGACGTCGTACCCCATCGCCGAGAGCCACTCCGCCGCCGACTCGTAGGTGTAGGCCGTGAAGTCACAGGCGACCATGCTGTAGACGAGGGCCAGTTCGTCCTGCTCCTCGACGACGGCCTCGGCGTGGCCCGCCGTGTCGTAGGGATCGCGCTCGCTCCCCAGGGCGTCCGTGCCGATCGGCCAGGCGCGCTGGTGACAGGCCCCCCGATCGGACGTCGCGTAGGCCAGACTCATGCTGTAGGAGGCCCGCGGGTCGTAGGCGGGTAACTCGAGGCCCTTCACCTCCACGGCGGCCTCGCGGGCCCGGTCGTCGCCGTCGGCGAGGCGCTCGGCCGCCCGGCGGGTCCCCTCCGCCAGCGCGTCGCCGATCCCCTCCCGGTGGGCGATCCGTTCCACGAGGTCGCGGGCCGCCTCGGCGTCGCCGAACGAGACGTCCGCGTCCACGAGCCCACGCTCTGCGGTCTCCATCGTCCAGGAGAGCACGTTGCCCAGCGAGATCGTGTCCATCCCGAGCGTGTCGGCCGCCCGCGCGAGTTCGGTCACGCCGGTGACGTCCGTGACGTCGGTGTTGGCGCCCATCATGCCGACGGTCTCGTACTCCGGTCCCCAGTCGACGTGGGCGTCGGGGAACGCGCCCTCGACTGCGGTTCCGGAGAAGTCGGTGACGTGACCGCAGGCGACGGGACACCCCGCACACGAGTCCTGGCCCACGTGGCCCGGCGCGAAGGCGTCGATGTTGAGATCGGCCACGTCCTCGATCGTCCCCCGCGTCCAGTTGTGCGAGGGTAGCGCGCCGATCTCCTGGGTCCAGTCGGGGACGAGTTGGGTCCCGCCGTTGCGGGCCCAGTCCACGTCGTCGCTGGTGCCGAGCCGTCGGGTGTGCTCGGCCCTGAGCGACCGGAGACCGGCGTCGTCCTCGCGCTCGCCCCCGTGGACGACCACGGCCTTGAGGTGCTTCGACCCCATCACCGCCCCGACTCCCCCGCGACCGGCGTGGTGGGTGGCCTCGTCGCTCGAGATGGTGGCGAACCGCACGAGGTTCTCCCCGGCGGGGCCGATGGCGGCCGTCTTGGTCCGCTCCCCGGGGAACTGGCGGGCGGTCTCCTCGGTGTCGAGCCCCCAGAGGTGCTCTGCGTCCCGGAGTTCGGCGGTGCCGTCCTCGTGGACCTCGAGGAAGACCGGCTCGTCGGCGGCGCCCTCGAAGGCGATCCCCAGGTATCCGGGGAGGGCGTAGCGGGCCATCGAGGGGAAGTCGCCCCCCGAGTAGGAGTCGACGAAGGTGCCCGTGAGCGGCGACGTCGTGATGGCGGCGTACCGCGAGGTCCCCGGCGCGTACCCCGTGAGCGCGCCGAACATGAAGTAGAGCGGATTGGCCGGCGAGAGGGGGTCGACGCCCGCCTCCGTCTCCGTTAGGAGCAACGCGGCGCCCAGGCCCTTCCCCGAGATGAACCGTTCGCGCAACGTGGCGGGGACCGTCTCCGTGGTCGTGGTCCCCGCGTCCAGGTCCACCCGGAGGAGGTGGCACAACGGCTCCGGTCCGTCCCCGTCGGCGGTCGCATCGACTGACATACGGGCGACTTCTCCCCCCTCACTAATAATTGTCCACGATCCGCGGGGCCGGACCAGTACGACTTTCATGGTCGCCGGTCATCGGGCGGACATGCTCCCGGAGCGGGATCCGTTGCCTCGGTACCTCGCGCCCCTGCCGGAACCGCTCGAGGACCTCGCGCTACGCCTCGCGTGGCCCATCGCCGCCGTCAACCTCTTCGGGACGGCCTTCGGCTTCTGGTACTACCGATTCCAACTGGCGGCCACGCCCCCGTTGGCCTGGCCCCTGGTTCCGGACAGCCCCCTCGCGACCCTGTTCGTGGGCCTGTCCCTGATCGCGTACGAGCGAGACTGGGACGTGGACTGGCTGCACGCCCTCGCGTTCGTCGGGCTCCTCAAACTCGGCCTCTGGACGCCCTTCGTCCAGGTCGTCCTCAACGGGCAGGGGTCGCTCGCGACGTGGCTCTACCAGTTCCTCGTCTGGAGTCACCTCGCGATGGCCCTCGAGGCGTTCGTGATCCACCGCTACGCCACCTTCTCGGTCCGCGCCGTCGGGGTGGCCGTGGGGTGGTACCTCCTCAACGACGTCTTCGATTACTTCCTCCGGACGTTCGGCGCTCCCCTCCACACCTGGATCAGAGCCGAGTTCGTGGGCGGCGCGATCGATCACTCGGTGGCCGCCCACGACCTGGCCGCGGCCTGGGCCGTCTCGCTCACGGTCCTCGCGACGTTCCTCGCGCTTTCGACCCGCGTGAAGCGCCTCGAGGCGGGGCCCTCGGCCGGTCACTCGCCCCGGTGAGAGCGGACCCAGAGTTCGCCGATGCGCGAGAGGCTGATCCGGTAGGACTTCCCGTGTTCCTCGCGCTCGACGTACCCGATGCCGCCCGGGCCCAGGCGGTCGACGTTGTAGATGACCTTCGAGCGGAAGCTGTCGGTGTACTCCTCCCCGAGGTCGGCGGCGAGGGCCTCGGCCAACTCGGAGATGCTCTCGAACTCCCCGTGTTCGCCGAGCGTGAAGAGGATGAGCTCCTCGAAGGGTTTGACGTTCGAGAAGGAGGCGACCGGGAGTTCGAGCACGTGGCCGTCGCCGATCTCCTTGGCGCCGACCGTGGTGCCCCGCTCGTCGAACTCGGTGAGGAGCGCCCGGGCGGCGTCCAGACGCTCCTCGAGGTCGACCGGATCGACGTCGTCGAGGGAGCCGTCCTCGAGGCGACGACGGAGGTCCTCGAGGAGGTCGATCTCCGATCTGACCTCCTCGGCGAGTTCGGTCTCCAGGTACTTCTCGGGTGCCGTGTAGTAGGTGTGGATGCGGTCCCGGTCCTCCTCGCGCTCGACCATCACCGAGTGGGCCGCGGTGGCGAACGCGAAGCTCACCGTCCGGGGCATCGCGGAGACGTTCACCCAGACCGCGTTGCCCGCGTCGAGTTCGGCCTCGATGCGATCGAAAGCCACCGCGAAGGCGGCGTCGTAGTCGTAGACGTCCTCGATCGTCAGTCGCTCGGTGCTCGCACCGAGGAGGTTCTCGAAGTCGTCCTCGAGTTTGCGCGCGATGCGCTTCGAGTACTCGACGTTCTCCTCGCTCCCGACGGCGCCCTGCAGCAGGATCACGCGGTCCACCTGCACCTGATCCCGGACCAGGGGTGCGATCAGTCGGTCGTAGTCGAAGCCGACCGGGACGATGTGGGTGTTCATCCGTCCCCCCCGAAGAAGACGGTCGGATCCTCCCCGACGCCGCGATCGGTGAGCGCGGAGCCCACGAGCGTGACGACGAGACCGAGGCCCATCCCGTAGAGGGTGACGCTCCACCCGAACGCCGTGCTGGGGAGTTGCGGGAGGAAGACGACGAGCAGGTAGAGCGTCTGGCTCGCGAGTACCCCGGCGAGGACGCCCCGTCTCGTGGCCGATCGCCAGTACAGCGCGACGATCACCGGCGGGGCCAGTTGGGCGAACCCCCCGAAGGCGGTGCCGCCGATCTGGACGAGCGTTCCCGGCCTGAAGAGACTCGCGACGAAGGCCCCGAGCGCGAAGACCGCGACGCCGACGCGCCCGAGGACGTCCTCGCGGCGATCGCTCGCGTCCGGGGCGACGAAGGGCCGATAGAGGTCCCGGGTGAAGTACGACGATCCGGAGAGCAACATCGAATCCGAGGAGGACATCATCGCCGCCAGCGCCCCGGCGATCACGAGCGCGGCGAACCACCCGGGCGCGTAGGCGGTCAACAGTTGTGCCAGGACGTCGCCGTCGCTGGCGCTCATGCCGAGCCCCTTCGCCCAGGCACCGAGCATGAAGGCGGGCACGAAGAGGAGGATCACCAGGAGTGGCCAGAGCGCGAACGATCGCTTGAGGACGGTCTCGGACTTCCCGACGAAGAAGCGCTGGTTCACCTGGGGGAACATGGCCACGCCGAAGGCGATCCCGATCGCCTGGGAGAGGACGTACTGTGGGGTGTACAGTCCGCCGCCGAGCGAGAGGAACTCGGGGGCGACCGCGGCGAGGTCGGCGGTGGCGGCACTCGGCCCGCCCACCGCGGCGAGGATCCAGGCGAACGCCGCCCAGATGGCCCCGAGCATGAAGACGCCCTGGAGGGTGTCCGTCCAGGCCACCCCGCGCAGTCCCGCCAGGACCACGTAGGCGATCATGAACGCCGTCACCAACAGCGCCCCCGCCCAGTAGGGGACGACGCCGTCGGTGAGGCCGACGAGGGCGGTCCCCGCCCCCATCTGCTGGAGCATCACGTAGGGGAACAGCCAGAGGAGACTGATTCCGGCGACGATCCCCCGGAGGCGCGGTGAGCCGAATCGATCGCCGAGCATCTCGCCGAGGGTGACGTAGCCCTCCCGGCGACCGATCCGCCACTGTCGGTAGCCCACGAGGTACCAGAGCACTCCGAAGAGCACGCCGTCCATGAGCCCCATCGTGAGGATCCACTCGGGGCCGGCGGTGTTCGCGAGGTTCGGCCCCCCGAAGAACGTGAACGCCGAGAGCAGCGTGGCGAAGGTCGTGAAGAGCAGGACCACGGTTCCGAGGGTCCGACTGGCGAGGTAGTAGTCCTCCGCGGTCCGCTCGGTCGCTCGGTAGGCGTACCCCCCGACCGCGAGCGCCAGGAGGAGGTAGCCCACGACGATCCCGACCTCGAGTCCCGCGCCGGCGAGGACGCTCACGATTCGACCTCCACGAAGCGTCCCCAGTCGGTCCTGGCGAAGACGGCGAACGTGGCCGACGTCAGCGCCATCCATCCCACGTGGTACCAGATCCAGATCGGCAGCCCCCAGACGACCCGCGAGGAGCCCCAGAGGAACCACGGAATCGAGAGGGAAGCGAGGAGCGCGAAGACGACGCCCCACCCGATCGATCGCCTCGACGGTGTCGGTTCCGTCATTCGTACACGATCGTTCGTTCCGATCCCCTTAATCATTGCCTTCGTGGTTCGATTCGCCTCATCGAAGAGATTCTCTCTTCGATCGCCCTCGTCGTCGGCCTCCGTCGTTCATCGGGCCTCGCCGATCGGCACGGTCCGTCGATCGCTCTCCCGGCCCGGTCACCCACCGCCAGTTCCGATTTCGATCGGACGCTCGGCACCGATCGGTCGGCGTGAC
Source organism: Halanaeroarchaeum sp. (assembly GCA_042216045.1). GTDB lineage: Archaea > Halobacteriota > Halobacteria > Halobacteriales > Halobacteriaceae > Halanaeroarchaeum. The sequence continues at coordinate 5,708 of JBDGUE010000021.1, forward strand.
GACAGCTATTTCCGCTCCACGCCCGTAGATTCGGGGGAACAGACTATGGAGGACACGGCGAAGTACCTCATTCACGCCGACTTTCGCGCCGACGGCGTCGTGGAGCGGAGCGACGTCGTGGGGGCGGTCTTCGGCCAGACGGAGGGCCTGCTCGGCGACGACCTCGACATCCGCACCCTCCAGCAGTCCTCGAAACTGGGCCGCATCGACGTCTCGGTCGACCACGACGGCGGCCAGTCCATCGGCGAGATCACCATCGCGAGCAGCCTCGACCGCGTGGAGACGGCCACGCTCGCGGCCGCCCTGGAGGCGATCGAGCGCATCGGGCCGGCCCACGCCGCGGTCGAGATCGCCCGCATCGAGGACGTGCGGGCGGCCAAGCGACGGGCGGTCGTCGACCGCGCCCAGGAGTTGCTCGCCACCGCCTTCGACGAGGGGGTCATGGACAGCGACGAGATCCTCTCCGCGGTCCGCGAGAGCGTCCGCGTCGACGACATCACCGAGTACGCGGGCTATCCGGCCGGCCCGAACGTCGCGTCGAGCGACGCCGTGATCGTCGTCGAGGGCCGCGCGGACGTCCTCACGCTCCTCAAGTACGGGGTGAAGAACGCGATCGCCGTCGAGGGGACGAACGTCCCCGAGGAGATCGCCGAGTTGACCCACGAGAAGACGGTCACGGCCTTCCTCGACGGCGACCGCGGGGGCGACCTGATCCGCCGCGAACTCGCCCAGGTCGGGGACCTCGACTACGTGGCCGTGGCCCCCGACGGGACGTCGGTCGAGGACCTCTCGCGGGCCGAGGTGGACCGGGCCCTCCGCAACAAGGTTCCCGCCGATCGGTACGACGGACCGTTCGCGGGGACCGACGACGCGAACGACGAGTCCGACGGTCGGGAGACGACACCCGGAGCCGAACCGGTCGCCGACGATCGGGTCGAGGGGACGGCGGCCTCGGACGCTGGACCCGCGATGGACGACCGCGGCGAGGGCGTCCGGTCCGAGGACGCGAAATCGAACGACGAAGACGACTCCGACACACGCTCGTCGACGACCGCGTCCGAGGCGGCCACGGCCGACCGGCCCGCGACCGATTCCGCTTCCGACCACCCCGCCGACGCACCGCCGACAGCGGCGGCAACCGCCGAGGCGGCAGCGCCATCCCCGACGCTCGACGATCACGTGGCGGCCGTCGACGGGGCGGGAACCGTCCGATTCCTCGACGCGTCCCTCGAGGCCATCGAGACGGCGCCCGCAGAGGAGGCCTTCGAGACGCTTCGCGACCTCGATCGATCGCCGGCCGTGGTCGTCGTCGACGGGCCGGTCGACCAGCGTCTGGTCGACGTCGCCGCACAGCGAGGGGTCGGCGACGTGATCGCCAGGGAGCGCGGGTCGTTCGTGAAACAGCCGACCAGCGTTCGCGTCCGGACGATCGAGGAACTCGGCGAGGCCGCTCAGGCGAACGCGAGCAGGTAGAACAGGCCCCCGGTCAGGGCGCCCACGCTCGTCGCGAGGAAGTTGACGGTCTGGTTGCCGATGAGGCCCCCCTCGATCGTGGCGCCGGCGAGGCTGTCCGCCGTCATGCCGGTGAATCCGGCCGCGATCACCACCCCGCCGACCGCCGGGCGGTACCCGAAGAGGCCGATCGTCAGGGCCGCGATGATCGTCGCGCCCGCGAGGCCGGCGAGTTCACCCTGCCAGGTTATCGCGCCGTCGGTGCCCGGTTCCGTCGGGCGCAGCGTGGTCACGAGCCGCGGTCGGTCGAAGAGGCCGCCGATCTCGCTCGAGAGCGTGTCGGCCAGCGCCGTTGCCACGCTCCCCGCGAACGCGAGCGCGAAGGCCCCGGCGGGGAGCGGGACGCGGGCGTGTGCCGCAAAGAGGACCAGCGCCACCAGCGCGGGCAGGGAGTTCCCCAGGACGTTCCCCGAGCCCCGGGCGCCCTCGTTCGGCTCGGCGACTCCGCGCTCGAGCTTCGCCTCGTAGCGGTACTTCGTGGAGAGCCCGCCGATCGCGAAGAAGGCCATGAGGACGGCGAACCAGCCGTACCCCCCGAGCACCACGGCCAAGAGCGAGAGGAGGACGCCGGTGAGCATCCCCGGGATGGAGGCGGTGTCGAGCGCGTAGGAGAGGTATCCGAAGACGGCCGCGATCCCGGCAGCCACGGCCACGCGGATCCAGCCAGCGGTCACGGGGAGGCCGGCGAGGAGCCAGAGCGCCAGCGCGACCGAGAGGAGGACCAGCGGATCGTCGCGGTGGGGGAACACCGACCGCAACAGGCCGCCGAGGAGCGCCGCGCTCGCCGCGAGGAAGAGGACGGCGGGCGTCATCGGATCACCGCCCGACACCGACGCGACGACGACCTGTCCGGCGAGGGCGGCCCCCAGACCGAGCGCGACGAATCCGGCCACGCCCGCGACGCGGGACTCGAGGACCTCGAGGACGAGTCGTCGGCCCAGGTCGCCGAAGCCGACGGCGAGCATCGTCGCGACGAAGACTGTCACCGGGAGGCCGATGGTCGGAATCAGGAGTGCCAGTCCGGCACCGGTGAGGCTGAACGCGATGAGCGTGTACAGCGACTCCTCGTCGCGGTCCCGGTGGGTCGCGAAGACCGCGAAGAGTCGTCCCTCGGAGAGCAGGGACGCCGCGGCCGCGACCGCGAGAAACGGCAGTGCTGTGGCGGCCCCGATCACCACGGCACCGAACGACAGCAGCGAGACCAGCGAGAACGCCGCTGTCCGTCGCAACGGACGAGTCACGTGTCCCCGACTTTCTCCGTGCCGCACTTAAGGGTCCCGGACCCCGTCCACCGACCGCCTCGGCCCCGCGTTCCGGTCGATTTAGGGCCGCTGAATCCCGAGGGTCGAACGTGGGACTGTACGAACGCTACCTCGCGCTGCGACTCGGGGCGACCGAGGGCGACCTCCCGGCCCACGTGGCCCTGGTCATCACCGAACGCGACCTCCTCGAGCAGGGCGCCTACCGGACCCTGGAGCGGTTCCTGGACTGGGCGTTCGAGTACGGGGCCGAGCGCGTCACGGTGTACGTGAGCGTCCTCGACGAGGCGGTCGTCGAGACCCTCGAGCGCGAACTGGCCCGGCTCTCGGCCCCCCGCTCGGTCGCGATCAGGGGCCCGGGCGACCAGAAACCGGCGACCGATCCCGTCCAGGTCAGCCTCGGCCTCGGCGGGAAGCACGAGTTCGCCACCGCCGTCCGTCGAATCGCCAGGGACGTCCGGGCGGGCGACCTCTCGCCCGACGCGATCGACGAGGCGGAGATCGAGGATCGGCTGGTCTTCCCCGCGGACCCGGACCTCGTCATCAAGACGGGCGAGGAGCGCCTCTCCGACTTCATGATCTGGCAGTCCGTCTACTCGGAGCTCTACTTCACCGACGTCAACTGGCGGGACTTCCGGGAGCGGGAGTACCTCCGGGCACTCCTCGAGTACGCCCGGCGCGAGCGTCGCTTCGGCGAGTAGGGTCAGGACCGGCGTCCGATGTCGTAGAGCAGCAGTCCCGAGACGAGAAAGAGCACGAGCGTCCCCGCGGTCAGGTACTCGCCACGGAGGAGCGAGTACGCGCCCGCCAGGAGGGTGAGGCCTGTCACGGCCGCACCCGCACCCGCGATCAACTGGCTGCCCGCGTCGGTCGATTGGTCGCCCGATTCGACGGCGCCCGGGGTCTCGTTCGCGCTCATACCGACACGGTGTGCGTCGTCTCCAAAGAGAACGTCGATTTCGGCCTCAGTCGGCGGCACTCGACTCGACGTCGCCGTCCTCGACGGGTGGCGAGGAGTCCGGAAGGTGGCCCCGGAGGCGATCGAGCACCCGTCGGGCCCGCGTCACCTCGTCGCCGAGCGCCCGCACGAGCGCCAGCGATCGCTCGGCGCGGGTGCGCCGCCAGGAGGTCTCGCGCGCCTCGTACGTGCGGATGGCCCGGAGGAAGTCGATCCGCGAGAACGCGGGCCAGTAGGGCGTCGAGAAGACCGCGGCGGCCTCGTTGCCGTTGGCGTGCCAGGGCAGGAAGTTGCTGGTCCGCTCGGCCCCGCCCGTCCGAACGATGAGGTCGACGTCCCTGACCTCTCCGTCGTACAGTCGCTCCTCGATGGTTTCGGCCCCGATCTCCGCCGGGTCGAGGTCGCCGCGCTCGACGGCCCGCGCGACGTCGGTCGCCGCCTCCAGGAGTTCCGCCCGGCCGCCGTACGCGACGGCCACGTTCAGCGTGAACGCGTCGTAGTCGGCGGTGCGATTCTCGGCGTAGCGGATCGCCTCCCTGACTCGCGCCGGGAGCCGATCCGTCTCCCCGATGGCACGAACCCGCACCTCGTCCTCGTGGACGCGGTCGGCGTCGGCGAACTCCCGGAGCTTCCGTGCGAGCAGGTCGAAGAGGTGCTCGCGCTCCGACGGGGGTCGCTCGAAGTTCTCCGTCGAGAAGGCATAGAGCGTCAGTTCCTCCACGCCGAGGTCGGCACACCACTCGAGGACCCGCTCGGTGGTCTTCGCGCCGGCCCGGTGCCCGTCGGTCGCGTCGTCGCCGCGCTCGCGCGCGTACCGTCGGTTGCCGTCCTGGATGACGGCGACGTGCGCTGGGGCGCCGGAGATCTCCCGCTCGAGGACGCGCTCGTAGACCGATTGGAGGGCAGACCGAAGGCGGGCTCGCATTGGGTGATGGCACGACGGTGGGGGCAAAGAGTGTTCCGTCCGGGCCGATCGCAGTGGGCGAGAGCCGATCGCAGTGGGTGAAAGCCGATCGCAGTTGGTAAACGGTCCCCCGTCGTAGGCCGCCCCATGACCGACGAGGCCGACGCGTCGCTCTACCGGGAGGCGATGGACCTGCTCGAACCCGGCGACGTCTCGCTCCACGGGGCGGTCGTCCACACCGACCTCCCTCAGTCCGACGAACCCGCGATGAACGAGGCGACCCGACGGATCGGGGAGGCGATCGCGGCGTCCGTCGCCGGCGAGCCAACCTACGTCTACGCCGGCGAGGACGACCCCCGCTTCGCCGCCGGCCAGTTCCAGGGCCGTCGGCTGGCCGACGACGAGTTCGTCTGGGAGTGCCAACAGCTCCTGCGGGACGGTCGGTTCGACCTCGTCTTCTACTGGAAGGCGACCGACGACCACGCGGCCGTCGTGGACGCGATCGAGGACCGCGGCTTCGAGGCCGTCGCCGTCACCGAGGATGGCTACACGACCTGACCCGACGGCCGTCGCCGCGGGCGCGTCGCCGAACGCGTTCGGCACAGCGCGTTCGCGTCGCCGGGCCGGAGGTCGTCGCATGCCACGGCCCGCAGAGCGATCTGACGTGCCACGCGTTCGGCAGTCCAGACGGACGGCGCCGGTCCGTCCGGATCGCTCCCTTCGGAAGACTTTACGTGACCGAGGCTGTACCTGGATGCGAACCGCATCGACTCCGGTGGGTGTAAAGACGTGAACGCGCACGCAGCAGTCGTCACCGGTGCCCGCGTGACCCACGACGACGACCAGGCCTGCGACCTGGCGGCCGTTCGCCGCGAGACAGAACGCGACCTGCTCGCCTCGCTCCAGGCGGTGGGCGAGGTCGAGGAGACCTTCGCGCTCCAGACCTGTCACAGGGTCGAGGCCTACGTCGTCACGGACAGGGCCGCGGACGGGCGTGCGGCGCTGCGGGACGCCGGTCTCGGCGACGAGGACGCCACGGTGATGGACCACGAGGAGAGCATCCGCCACCTCATGCGAGTGGCCGCCGGCCTCGAGTCCGTCGTCCTCGGCGAGGACCAGATCATCGGCCAGGTTCGGGACGCCTACGGTGTGGCAGCGGAGGCCGGCAGCGTCGGCCCCGTCCTGGGCGAGGCCGTCCCGAAGGCGATTCGGGTGGGCGAGCGGGCCCGCACGGAGACCGGGATCAACGACGGCGTGGTCTCGCTCGGGTCGGCGGCGGTCGAACTGGCCGAGCGAGAGGTCGGCGTCGAGGACGCGAGTGCCACGGTGGTCGGCATCGGCGAGATGGGGACCGTCACGACCATCGCCTTCGATCGCGCCGACGTCGGCGACCTCGCGGTCGCGAACCGCACCTTCGACCGGGCCCGGACGAACGTGGACGTCCACGACGTGGACGCGAGCGTGCTGTCGCTCGAGGACCTCGACGACCGCCTCCCCGAGACGGACGTGCTCGTCACGGCGACGGCGGCGTCCGATCCGGTCGTCGAGCGCGACGCCCTCGCCGACGCGGGGGAGGTGTACTGCATCGACCTCGGGCAGCCCCGCGACGTCGAACCGGGGGCGGGCGATCTCCCCACCGTCACGCTCCGCGACCTCGAGGACCTCGACGCGGTCACCGAGCGCACCCGCGCACAGCGCGAGGAGGCGGCCGACGCCGTCGAGGCGATCATCGACGAGGAGTTCGATCGACTGGTCGAGCAGTTCAAGCGCTCGCGTGCCGACGAGGTCATCGCGGCGATGTACGAGGGCGCCGACCGGATCAAGCACCGCGAACTCCAGACCGCGGTGTCGGAACTCGAGGCCGAGGGCGAGTTGACCGAGGCCCAGCGGACGGTGCTCGAGTCCTTCGCCGACGCCCTCGTCTCGCAGTTGCTCTCGGCGCCCACCCGCGCCCTCCGGGACGCCGCCGAGGACGACGACTGGTCGACGATCGCGACGGCGATCCGGCTGTTCGATCCCGAGTTCGAGGACGACGGGCTCCCGGAGGCGGTCCGCGCCGACGGTCGATCCTCTCGGGAGGCCAGCACCGGCGAGTCCGGCGAGTGACACAGGCTTTTGGTGTCGGCCGCTCCACGTGTCGGTATGGCGACCGTACTCGACGACGCGGAGATCGAGGAGAGACTGCCGACCGACTGGCGCTACGACGGCGAGGCGATCGTCCGCACGTACGACTTCGAGGACTACCTCGTGGGCGTCTCCTTCGCGGTAGACGTCGCGGAACTCGCCGAGGAGGCCGTCCACCACCCCACGATCGAGATCGGCTACGAGACGGTCACCGTCAGCTACACCAGTCACGAGGCCGGCGGAGTGACCGAACGGGACCTCGATATGGCCGAGCGAACCGACGAGGAGTACTGATGGCCGCCCGCTACGTGTTCGGCCTCACCTTCGGCCTCGAGACGGGCCCGGACGTCTCCCTCGAGCCGAACAGATTCGAGACGCGTCTGATCGAACGGGCCGTCCCGCCGGGCGAACCGGGCTGGCTGTTCTTCCGGGACAACCTCTGGCGGGGCGCGATCGCCGACCCCGAGCACTTCCGATCGTCCGTCGAGGAGGCCCTCGACGTCGTCGTGGCGTCGGTCGACTATCGCGCCTTCGAGACCGACGAGGACACACTGGAGGCGTTCCGGGAGGCCATCGCGGACGACCTCTCGGCCTTCAACGACGACTCCGTGGACGCCGTCCTGAACAAGTACCTCGGCGCCTCGATCGAGGTCGTGTGACGGCACCCGACCCCGTCCCCGTCAGGGGTCGATGCCGGGCAGTTCCCGGGCGATCGCCGGGAGTTCGTCCTCGAGGGTCCGGGCAAGCGCCTCGACCCCCGCCTTCTCTCGTCTGTCCTCCGCAACGAAGATCCGCACCGGCTGGGTCCCGAGCGACACGAAGTCGAGGTCCAGTCGCGCCGCCGTGGCCCGGAGCCCCAGGCCCGCGTCGACCTCGCCGGCGGCCACGGATCGGGCCGGACTCTCGTGGGCACGGGCCGTGCGCTCGTAGCCGGCGATCGCGTCGGCGAGGTCCCGACGAGTGACCCCTCGCTCCGCGGCGAGCGCCTCGAGTGCGGCGTCGAAGTCGGTCCGGAGCCCCGAGTTCCCTCCGCGGTTCCGCAGGGTCAGGTCGGCGTCGACGAGCGTCTCGATCCCCCGCACGTCCTCGGGGTTCCCGGCCGGCACCACGAGCCCCCACTCGCGCTCGTAGCCGCCCACCTCGATCGCGTCGGGGGCGTCCTCGAGGGCACCGGCCGTGACCGCCACGTCGGCGATGCCGTCCCGCAGGCGACGGAGCCCCTCTCGTGTCCCCTCGGCCAGGTATCGCGGGTTCTCGAGCGCGTCGAGGAGTCGCGACAGGGCCGGGTCGTCCTCGCCGACGCCGAGGAGGGTCGGGGGCCGGACGGCAGGCGAGAACAGGGTCACGGTGACGGCCTCGCCCGCGGCGAGGTACTCCGTGTCGGCGTCCACCTCGACGAACCCGTCGGCCTCCACGAGGCTGGTTGTCGCCCCGCTGCCCTTGTCCACGGGGTAGACCAGTCGGTTCCCGTCGCCGTCGTCGACCAGTCCGACCGGGAGCATCCGGGTTCGCCCCTCGGCGTAGCGCTCCCGGACCGCCATCTCGCCGTCCACGCTGGCGGTCGGGGACGGGGGGCGCCCGGCCGCCTCGCGGATCGCCGGCGCGACGAAGGTGCGGAAGATCGTGAGCGCGGAGACCGGAAAGCCCGGGAGGCCGACGTACGCGGACCCCTCGAGGGTCCCAACGAGCATCGGCTTGCCGGGCTTGACGCTGACCCCGTGCAACAGCAGGTCGCCCTGCTCCTCGACGACCCGGTAGATCACGTCCACCGCGCTGGCGCTCGTCGACCCCGAGGAGAGGACCAGGTCGCACTCCTCGGCGGCCCGGCGCAGGATCCGTTCCATCTCGTCCCGGTCGTCGCCAGCGTGGGGGTAGAGTTCGGGGTCGCCGCCCGCCTCCTCGACCGCCGTCGCGATGGTGGTGCTGTTCACGTCGTAGATCTGCCCCGCCGCGTGGTCGAGGTCGCCGCCCGGCCGGACGAGTTCGTCGCCGGTCGAGACGATGCCGACGGTCGGTCGCCCGCGGACCGGCACCCGATCGACGCCGAGGGCGGAGAGCAGACCGATCTCCCGGGCCGTCAGGAGGGTCCCGGGACCCAGTCCGCGCTCACCGGCCGCGATGTCCGCCCCCGCGCTCATGACCGCGTCGCCGGGCGCGACCGCGGTCTCGACCGCGACTCCGTCCGCGACCTCCTCGGTCCGCTCGACCATGACGACGGCGTCCGCCCCGTTCGGGAGGGGCGCTCCGGTCGAGATCTCCGCGGCCTCCCCGTCGCCGACGGTGACCGCTGGGGCGCTCCCGGCGTGGACCTCGCCGATCACCGACAGCGTGGCCGGGTCGGTCTCGTCGGCGCCGAAGGTGTCCCTGGCACGCACCGCGTAGCCGTCTTTCCCCGCTCGGTCGAAGCCCGGCACGTCGATGGTCGCGTCGACGCGTTCGGCGAGGACGCGACCCCCGGCGTCCTCGATGGGGACCGTCTCGGGGGCCGGGGCCAGATCGAGGCCCTCGAGGACCTCGCGGACCCGCTCCTGGCTGGCCAGGTCGCGAAACTCGCGTCGGGTCACGTTCGTGCCTCCCATCGCTCGACCGCGACGTCGCTCCCGGCGGCGAATCCCTCCACCGACTCGGGCACCTGCACCCACCCGTCCGCGAGGGCGACCGTCGAGAGGACGCCGGCACCGCTCGCGCTCACGGGACTGGCCGTCACGGTCTCCCCGTCGCGGTCGAGTCGCACCCGGGCGAAGGTCCGCACGCCCGGTTCGGAGCGGACCTTGGCGTCGAGGCGCGCCTCGACCGACGGCGGATCGACGCGCTCGGTGCCGAGCGCCCAGTGGATCGCGGGCCGCAGGAACTGGAACGCGTTCACCACGCAGGAGACGGGATACCCGGGCAGCGAGAGGACCGGCGTGTCGTCGACGTGCCCGATGGCGACGGGGTGGCCCGGTTTCAGGGCGACCCCGTGGACGTCGACGGATCCGAGGTCAGCGACGACGTCGACGGTCAGGTCGCGCGCGCCGACCGAGGACCCGCCCGTGGTCACCACGACGTCGGCGTCGAGGTCGCGTTCGATGGCCGCCCGGAGGTCCGCCTCGTCGTCGGTGACGACGTCGCGGTACCGGGGGGTGCCACCCCAGCGGTCCACGAGGCGGCTCACCGTGAGACCGTTCGTCTCCACCACCTCTCCGGGATCGGGATCGGTCTCGACGAGCTCCTCCCCCGTCGGGACGACTGCCACCTCGGGCCGGTCGCGGACCGCGACCTCGCGCACCCCTGCGGACTTCAGCAGCCCCAGGTCCGAGGGTCGGATCCGGTGGCCCGGATCGTAGAGGTGCTGTCCCGCGGCGACGTCCTCGTCCGTCGGCCCGACGTTCTCCCCGGTGGCGACCGCGTCAAAGACCTCCACGTCCGATCCGACCTCCGCTACGTGTTCGATCATGACGACGGCGTCCGCGTCGGCGGGGAGTTCGCTGCCCGTGTGCACCCGCACCGCCTCCTCCGGTCCCAGTTCGTCCTCGGCCCGCCCGAGGACCGCGGGCGAGCGATCGCTCGCTCCGAAGGTGTCCTCGGCGCGGACCGCGTAGCCGTCCATGGCCGCGCGCCGGTAGCCCGGGACGTCGCGATCGGCGGCCACCGACGTCGCGAGCACGCGTCCGTCGGCGTCGGCGAGCCCGATGCGCTCCGTCCGATCCACGACCGAGACGTGATCGGCGAGGGCCTCTCGTGCCGCCGCCAGGCGCGTCCGGTGTTTGAACCCAGCGTGACGGCGGTCCCCTGTGTCGGTCATGCCCCCGACTACGGCCCTCCGGGAGAAAAAGCCGCGGAAGACGGAGCCCGCGTGTGGGTAAACTCGGCTTAATTCGGCGCAATCGTGGCCGAGGGACCGGCCCATTCAATACGGTCCCGCCGTTGGTGACGTCCGTCGACCCTCGCCGCGGGAGACGGGGCCTGCCCCAGCCGCCACGACTGGGGCACTCCCGACGCGGCGTCGGTCGACGACTCCCACCCGCCACGGGACACTCCCCTGGGGAAGGGGGGCCGCCACGGCGGTGGCTCTGTCACCGCCCTTTTCGACGAACCACCTCCTCAGTGACACGGCACCCGAGGGCTCCGATCACCGACGCCCTCGTCGGTGGACCGACCACGCCTGTCGGTGGACCGACCACCGCCTTTTTCGCCCCCGATCGCGTACGCGCTCACATGGACACCCTGAGCGAGGCCCTCGCGTCGCTGCCCGAGACGGTCTTCGCTGACGTTCTGGAGGGAGAGGAGGACTACCGGTTCGTCTTCGACCTCCCGGGCGTGACCGCCGACGGCCTCGAATTGACCGTCACGGGGAATCGACTCACCGTGGAGGCTCGCCGATCGAAGGACGTGCCCGAGGGCTTCTGGTTCCGCCGTGAGCGCCGGGACCTCTTCCTCGACGCCGACCTCCCGCTCCCGCCGGACGCCGCCGGAACCGAGGCGACGGCCCGCCTCGAGTCGGGCGTCCTCACGGTGACGATACCGAAGGCGGGGAGTCAGGCCACGTCGATCCCCGTCGAGGGCTAACCGTGGTCTCCGTGCGCGCTTACTGGCGGTTCGTCCTCGTCGCCTGGCAGTTCCTCCCGCTGGTGGCGAGTTACCTCAGGGACCGTCGCCGGTTCGTCCTCTTCGGCCGATCCCGGCGGGTCACGTCGGCGATGCGCGAGGAGCGGGCCGAGACGCTCCTCGAGACGCTGTTGACCCTCGGGCCGACGTTCATCAAACTCGGCCAACTCCTCTCGACGCGGCCGGACGTCATGCCGCCGGAGTACGTCTCCGTCCTCACGCAACTGCAGGACAAGGTGCCGCCCGCACCGTGGGAGGAGGCCGCAGTCGTCGTGGAGGAGGAACTCGGCCCGGTCGACGACCGATTCGCGGAGTTCGACACGGACCCGATCAGCGGCGCGAGCCTCGGGCAGGTCTACCGGGCCGAGATCGACGGACAGGACGTGGCCGTCAAGGTCAGACGACCGGGGGTCGAGGACCTCGTCGAGGCCGACCTCACGGTGATCAGGTGGACGCTGCCCCTCGTCATCTCCTTCGTCGACGAGTCGCGCGCGTTCTCCCTCGAGAACCTGGCCGACGAGTTCGCCCGGACGATCCGGGAGGAGATGGACTACGAGCGCGAGGCCGAGATGCTCCAGGAGATCGGCGCGAACTTCGCCGACGACCCGACCGTCGCGATGCCGGACGTGATCGAGACCCACTCCGCGGAGCGCGTGATGACCATGGAGTACGTGCCCGGGACCAAGATCACGGACGTGGAGGAACTCGACGCGATGGGCGTCGATCGCTCCCAACTCGCGGAGCGACTCACCCGGACCTACCTCGAGATGATCACCCAGCACGGGGTCTACCACGCCGACCCCCACCCGGGCAACCTGGCGGTCCAGCCCGACGGCACCATCGTGTTCTACGACTTCGGGATGAGCGGCCGCGTCGACTCGTTCATCCAGGAGAAGATCGTCGACTTCTACATCGCCGTCGCGAACCGAGACATCGACGAGATCCTCGACATCCTGGTCGCCATGGGCACGCTCTCCCCGGAGGCCGACCGGGCCACCATGGCCGAGGTGATGGACCTGGCGATCCAGGACGCCCGGGGGGAGGACGTCGAGACCTGGCGCGTCCAGCAGATCATCGGCAAGGTCGAGGACACCATCTACGAGTTCCCCTTCCGCCTCCCGTCGAATCTGGCGCTTGTGATGCGCGTCGCGAGCGTCGTCGAGGGCGTCTGTCTCACCCTCGACTCGGAGTTCGACTTCATCGACGTCGCCTCCACGTACCTCACCGAGCGGGGGTACCGCGAGGAGACGATTCGGGGCGCCGTCGAGGACGTTCGCGACGACGTCCGGGACGCCGCCCGCGCGAGCGTCGCGATCCCGCCCAAACTCGACCGGACGCTCGATCGCATCGAGCGCGAGGACCTGACGGTGCAGGCCGAGGTGGAGGACGGCGGGAACGTCATCGACCGCCTCGCCCGCCGGATCGTGGGGGCGGTCCTCACCGGGGCGGCAGCGGTCTCGACGACGATCCTCTTCGTGAACGACGCCCTCGTCGTCGCCGCCGGCGCCGGGGTGCTGACCGTCGTCGGCGTGCTCTGGCTCTGGCGGTCGTTCAGAACCCGTCGGGGGATCAGGACCCCACCGAGCGAGGTCACGGAGCGCTACCTCGACCAGCGCCAGCAGTTCCGCGAGTAGGGCGGACACGCGACCACTTTTTGTCCGGGCGCCCGACGTGTGGGTATGGACGTC
>JBDGUE010000001.1:0-18536 GCA_042216045.1 Halanaeroarchaeum sp.
TCGCGAACGAACTCGGGATGGAGAACCTGGTCTTCGAGGCCCCGGGCCCCGAGATGTTCGAGTGGTACGTCAAGAACTTCGGCCCGGACGTCAACCTCTTCGTGGACAACTCCCAGATCGTCGAACTCGAGGCCATGCGCTCGGGCCTCTGGGGCAAGGCGACGACCTGGGGCCGGGTCACCACCTACGGCGACCAGGAGTCGCCCGGGGAGTGACACAGCAACCCCATCCCGGTCGCCGACGAATGGCCGATGCCGGTTCGAGACGACGAGATATGGCGAAATCCCCTGTTACCCGCCGCGCACACGGTGGGCCGGGGCCACTCAGTTCGAGGACGGATCTCGAACGTGACGACATCGAAGGTGATCGAATCGAGGCGACGTCCGGTCGGTTCCTCACCAGGTGAACGCGCGACAGGATGATTCCTGATTTCACCCCTCGATGTGCAAGCTGTGTGGAGACGCCGAAACGGTTATCACTCTATCTCCTGAGGCGAGAGAATCCCGTCGTTCACGCCGGGCGTGAATCGCCGCACGATGAATTTACGTGTTCTGAAGCCGTAGTGGGTGCTGACCGACGCAAAACAAGCTAGATAACTCCGAGTCAGCAGGGCAGAACCGTGATCCCACTGCCGGATAGGAGTAACGGCGGCGTGACCCCGCCAGCACCCCGTCGGTGTGCAAACGTAAGTTCCCACCCCCAGCGGGCCTCGGCTCGTGGGAAGCCTCGCCGTTTACGGCGAGGAGGAGGTCACTGTCCGCTTGACCCCCGCCTAAAGACGGGGGTATGCGCTCGTGTCTTTATCAGACCGATGGTATCGTGGGAGTGTCCGACTAACCCACGGGAAGCCTCGGGGCTTGACCCCGAGGCGGTTCACGAGCGCCTGTAGCAAACAGAGACCACCCGATTTCAAAATGCATACGTGTGGATTGGCCATACTATGACTAATGGAAGACGATACACCTCCCCGAGAGAATGATACCCACGCACCCGGCTGGAACCGGGCGCTCGTCGAAGAGACGAATGATCTCCTAACAGTTGTCGATACGGACGGGACGATAACCTTCGTAAGTCCTGGTGTCAGCCGGGTTCTCGGCTACGATCCTGACGAATTGGTTGGCCATGAAGGATACGAGTTCGTCCATCCCGAGGACCGGGAACGAAACGTCGACGCACTGGAGACTGTCCTCTCGAATCCGTCCGAATCCAAGACTGTCGAAGTCCGATTCCGACATGCCGACGGTTCGTGGCGGTGGATCGAGGCCACGATGCGGAATCATATAGACGATGACGTCATCGAAGGTATTCTCATTAGCAGTCGGGATATCACTGAGAGAATGGAGTACGAGGCCGAAGCCCGACAACTCGCCGAAGAGTACGAAGCCCTCTTGAACAATGTCGAGGATGCCATTTTTCTCATCAACGTCGAAGGAGCTGAGGAGGAAATTAGATTTGAATTCGAACGTCTCAGCCCGTCATACGAGCGGCAGACCGGCATTACGACGGAGGAAGTGAAAGGTCAGACACCCCGAGACGTGTTCGGTGAGGAGCAGGGAGCGGAGTTGGAAGCGAACTATCACCGCTGTGTCAACGCTGGTGAACCGATTTCGTACGAAGAGGAACTACGGATTGCCGAAGGAGCACGCTTCTGGCAGACGAAACTCGCGCCGGTGGTCAATGATGGTGAAATCACGCGCCTGATTGGAGTCACTCGGAACGTGACCAAACGTGTCGAGCGGGAACGACAGTTACGCCAGAAAAACGAACGCCTCGAAGAGTTTACGGGTGTTGTTTCCCACGATTTGCGCAACCCGCTCAACGTCGCACAGGGCCGTGCCACGCTCCTTGCCGAGCAGGCAGAAAGCGAGCATCTCGATCCGCTCATGAAGGCACTCGACCGGATGGAGGCGATCGTCGAGGACACGTTGACGCTTGCTCGCCAGGGCGACACGATAAGCGACACTGAATCGATCAGCCTGACTGATCTCGTCGGGAAGTGCTGGGGGACAGTCGATACGGAGGACGCGACCATCGAAATCGTCGATGAGATGACGTTCCAGGGTGATCCTGACCGGTTACGGCAAGTGTTCGAGAACCTGTTCCGCAACGCTGTTGAACACGGTGGATCCGATGTGACCGTCCGCGTCGGCTCTCACGCTGAACAGGGAATCTTCGTCGAAGACGATGGGCCAGGAATTCCGGTCGAAAAGCGTGAGGAAGTGTTCGAACCGGGGCAATCGTCGGCGCGCAGTGGAACTGGCTTCGGGTTGACTATCGTAGAGCGAATCGTGGAAGCCCACGGCTGGGAGGTGTCCATCACCGAGGGAACCGATGGTGGAGCACGATTCGAGTTCGAAATATCGAAGCAGGGCGAGTACGTGTGAGTGTCCAGACGAGAGTTGTCTCCCAGACAGTGTGGAATGGGACTATCACCTCGGTTCTCGAATGTGCCAATCCCGATTCCCGGTGAGTTACCCACTGAGGAATCCCACGGCTACAGCCATGGGAGGAAGTCAAACGCTCGTAGTCGACCCGCCTGCCGCCGCCCGCCCCCGACATCGCTAATTATATGTAATTAGACCCCCTCCGTCGAGGCACGGCCACGCGGCCGATCCGATGTCAGAGTACACCACCATCTCGTTCAAGAAGGAGTTCGTCCGCGACGTCGAGGAGTACATCGAGGACGAGCCCTACGGCTCCGTCAAGGAGTTCGTCAAGCACCTGGTCCTCCGGGAGATGGAGGCCGACGAGCCCATCTCGGAGGAGGAGGCACGCCGCATCGGCCGACGACTGAAGGAACTCGGTTACGTCGAGTGATCGCCCATGACTGACACCACGGACTTCCCCGACTACGTCGACGTCGACTACGACGCCGGCGCCGGCGAATCGCCAGACGACTACCCCGGCATCGAGGCCAAGATCGAGCAGGCACTCGCGGTGACCCGGGTCGCCCTCGAGGAGTACGAGCGCCCCGCGATCATGTGGACCGGCGGGAAGGACTCCACGCTCACCCTCTACTACGTGAAGGAGGTGGCCGAGGAGTTCGGCTTCGAGATGCCCCCCGCCGTCTTCATCGACCACTTCCAGCACTTCGAGGACCTGGAGGCCTTCGTCGAGCGCTGGGCCGAGGCGTGGGACCTCGAGGTGATCTACGCGCGCAACGAGGACGTCGGCGACTACGTCGACGAGCACGACCTCGAACCGGGCGACGACGTACCCGTCGAGGCCCTCTCCGAGCACAACCGCCACCACGTCCGGGAGATCCTCGAGTACGAGGAGGACACCTTCCCGTTCCTGCTCGACACCTACGTCGGGAACCACCTCCTCAAGACCGTCGCGCTCAACGACGCCCTCGAGGCCCACGACATCGACGGCGTCATCTCGGGCGTGCGCTGGGACGAACAGGAGGCCCGCGCCGACGAGACCTTCTATAGCCCCCGTCACGACCCCGACATCTACCCGCCCCACGACCGCATCCAGCCGATCCTGCAGTTCGAGGAGCGCGACGTCTGGGACGCCTTCTGGAACTACGTGGTCCCGGAGACGGTCGCGGGCTTCCCCGCGGACGGCTACGTCCCCCAGGACTACGACGACCTGCCCGGGGACCTGACCCGCGAGGACGTCCCGATCTCCCCGAAGTACTTCGAGGGCTTCCGCTCGCTGGGGAGCCAGGTCAGCACCGAGAAGGCCGAGGAGGAACCCGCCTGGCTCCAGGACCTCGAGGCCACCACCGAGCGCGCGGGCCGCGCCCAGGACAAAGAGGACCTGATGGAGCGCCTGCGCGACCTCGGGTACATGTGAGCCCACCCGCTCGATGATCGGCGCCGACGACCTCGACCCCGACGGCGCGGACTACCTGCTCGCCGCCATCCCCGCCCTCGTCGTCGCGGGGATCGCCGGGGGACTCGTCTCGCGGGTCTCCCTGCTGGTGGGACTGGCCGTCGGCCTCGGGATCGCGGCGGGACTCATCGGCGGGGCGCTGTTCGTCGTCCGACCCGGGCGTTCTTGACCGCCGCCCGAGCGCGCTCACTGGCTCTCCCGCTCCCGGTCGGATACCCCTTCTCGCGGGACCCCACTCGATCACTTGTTCTCGAGGGCGTCGAGGACCACCGCGCTCGCGACGACGGCCTCCTTGGGAACGTCGGTCGCGTCGTCGACCGTGACCGTGTAGCGATCCCGGATAGAGAATTGCCCGGCGATGTCGCCGACGTGATCGCCCGCTGGGTCCCTGATCTCGTATTTGTTGGGCACGAGGTTGGCGACGCTCACGACGTGGCGCAGGAAGGCGAGCAGGGGGTTCTTCGACGTGATCGTCGCGAGGGCGCGGCCGTCCTCGGGGTCCCTGATCGTCCAGTTCTCGGCGAACAGCGAGTAATCCTCGTCCAGGACGACCACCGGCTCGCCGGTTCCCGCGTCGGTGATGGTGTACGACCCCGCGACGTCGAGGATGCCCTGGGCGTCGACCGTGAATGCCTCCTTCCCGTCGCCGGTCTCGAAGGGGAAGGACTCGCGCATCTTGAAGAGCTGCTGCTTCCCGCGGAGGACCGTCTCGCCGCTGGCGTCCACGACGGCGTACTTGTTCCGCACCAGCGACTGGCGGACCTCGTACTCGTCGTCGGTGAGGTCGATCGTCGAGAGGTCGTGGTCGGGCATGGTCTCACCTGGAGCGATCATCCGGGATAAACCCGCGGGTCGGTTCGCCAGCGTGAACCGCGGGGCAGCCTTTTACGGTCGCGCGGATCACACCCTGGCGTATGTCCGCCCTGCGGTCCCTCCCCCGTGCAGTCCGTGCACTGGCTCGCAATCCGATCCTGGTGGTGCCGATGGCGCTGTTCGGCCTGGTTCAGGTTCCACAGTTCGTCGTCCCGCCGCACCAGCCGATCCTGTCGGCGCTCGTCTCGCTCGGCGTGACCGCCGTCACGGTGTTCGTGCTCCCGTTCGTCCAGGGCGGGGCCATCGCCATGGCGAGCGAGGCGGTCGAGGGTCGGACCACCCTCGGGACCTTCCTCGAGGAGGGCGTCGCGAACTACGTCTCGCTGCTCGCCGCCTACCTCGCGGTGTTCGCCGTGAACGTCGTCCTCGGGATCGCGATGGCCCTCGTGATCTTCGTGGGCGGCGTGAGCTATCTCACCGTCGGCGGCCGCCCCAACCTCGTGGTGCTCGCGATCGCCGCCCTCCTCGGCGTCGTCTTCGTGCTCGCGTACGCCGTGGTCGCCCTCCTGGTGCAGTTCTACGCGCACGCCATCGTCCTCGACGACACCGGCGTGATCCAGGGCTTCCGGCACAGCATCGGCGTCGTCCGGGGCGCCCTGGTGAGCGTCCTCGGGTACTCCGCCATCGTCTTCCTCGGGAGCCTCCTCTTCGGGGGGACCGTCGGCGTCGCGGCCGTGATTCTCACCGGGCCGAATCTCGCCGGCGTTCGCGTTGGATCGCTCTCCCCCACGGCGACGATCGGGCTCGGCGTCGGGTACGTCCTCCTCGTCACCCTGCTGACGGCTGTCGCGCTCTCCTACTCGGTGGCGTTCTACCGGTCGATCGCCCCTGGCTGGTCCGCGACCGACGCCTGAGCGCGACCGAAAGCAACGTTTTTCCACCCGCCCCGATATCCACGGACGATGGCCGACTACGAGGACGTCACCGTGCTGTTGCCCACGTTGAACGAGGCCGCGACGATCGGCGACGTCGTCGATGGCCTCCACGAGCAGGGCTTCGAGGACGTCCTCGTGATCGACGGGGACTCCGAGGACGGCACCCAGACGATCGCCGCGGACCACGGCGCCCGGGTGGTCGAGCAACGCGGGTCGGGCAAGGGACAGGCCGTCCGGCAGGGCATCGAGGAGATCGAGAACCCATACGTCCTCGTGCTCGACGGGGACGGCACCTACCCCCCCGAGCAGGCCGACCGCCTGCTCGATCCCCTGCTCGCGGGCGAGGCCGACCACGTCGTCGGCGATCGCTTCGCCGACATGGAACCCGGCGCGATGACCCGCTTCAATCGGATCGGCAACTGGCTGTTCAACGGCGTGTTCCGTCGGGTGCACGGGAAGGACTTCGGCGACATCCTCTCGGGCTACCGGGCCTTCCGACGCGACGCGATCGAGAAGCTCTACCTCGACGCCGAGGGGTTCGGCATCGAGACGGAGATGGCGGTCGAGTGTGCGAAACACGACGTCCCGACGGCCGTCGTCCCGATCACCTACCGAGCCCGGCCGGCCGACTCGGACACCAACCTCCACCCGCTCCTCGACGGGGGCCGCATCCTCTACACCCTCTACGCGCTCGCGAAGACGTCGAATCCGCTCTTTTACTTCGGGAGCGTCGGGAGCGCATTCCTCCTCCTGGGCGTCCTGCTCGGGGGGTACGTCGGCTACGAGTGGTTCACGCGGGGCGTCTCCCACGAGGTCGTCGCCATCCTCGCCACGCTCGCGATCCTCTTCGGCGGCATGCTGGTGCTCATCGGGTTCCTCTCGGACCTGATGGTCACGCTCCACCGCGAGCAACTCCGGCGAATCGAGCGACTCGAGGACGAGTGATCACGCGAGCGAGCGCAGCGCCGACAGCCAGGCCCGGGGGAGTCGGGACCGGGCCCCGTCGATCGCGTGGACCAGCGCGCTCTCGGGGTCCTCGTCGAGTCCCTCGCCGTGACCGACGAGGATGCGGGAGGGGGTCGCGTCGCGGAGCACCGTCGGCGGCACCAGTCGGAGCAGCGGATGGACGCCGATCCGCTCGGCCCCGACCGTGAAGTACTCGACCGTCCCGAGCGCGTCGGCGACGATCAGGGTCTCGCCGTCGTAGAGGGCGGCCTCCTGCCACCCCGGGAGGTCGACGGTGTGGATCACCTTGACGTCGGTGTCGGGGAGTCTGACCCCGAGGATCTCCGTCGGCGCGTCGAAGTCACGATTGACGAACGGGGGGCGATAGATCGGCACGTCGAACTCCGCCGCGAAGCGGTCGGCGTCCCGCTGGTGGCGGTCCAGGAGGACGACCACGCCGGCGACGGATCCGAGGTCGGCGATCTCCTCTGCGATCCCGCGCGCCCACAGGGGGTCGACGATCCAGACCCCGTCGCCCGCGACCAGGGCGTGACTGGTGCGCTGCATCGTCTCCTCGGGGTGGGCGATCCAGCCGAGGCCGTCCTCCCATCGGTCGACGACGCGTCCCTCCCCGGTCGTCCCGCGTTCCTTGAACGGCATGTTCGAATCGACGGCGTCCGCGGGCATAAATCGTCCCGTGCTCAGAGACGGTCCGTGTCGACCTGAACGCCCGGCGGCGCGACCACCAGGAACGACCGGAAGTGCATGAGGGTTCCATCGACCTCCTTCACGTCGCGCGCGAACCCCGCGGCGAGGTCGTTCAGGTCCCCCTCGATGGCGAGAAAGAGCACGTTGTCCGCTGCGATCTCGGAGAGCCACTCGTCGTCCGGGGTCGTGCCGTCGAGGATCCCGAGCGTCACCCCGACGTCGCGCGGTTCGCCGTCCTCGTCGACCTCGATGTGCTCCTCCGCGTTGCGGAGGTCGAGACTGAAGTCGTCCATGCCTCTCACTCGCGGACGACGTGGCAAAAACGTTCCCTCGGCCGTGTCCTCCCTCGTCGGAGGCGACGATCAGGGTCCCGACCGTTGTGGTTGAGTACCAAGGGTTTTTACATGGGGAACGATCTCTTGGAGATGTCATGTCAGAGGATACCGAGCCGACGCTCTCGCGTCGGTCGACGGTCAAGGCGCTGAGTGGCGGCGCCGCGACCGTGGCACTGGCGGGGTGTACGAGTACGGAGACGTCGCCGGCCACGACGACGAGCGGTGGCGACCAGACCAGCGCGGAACCGACCACGACGGACGCGGGTCCCGGACAGTTCGCCGTCACCATCACCCAGGGGACGACCCCGACGACGCTCGACCCCCACGACAACCGGTCGACGTCGACGGACACCGTCCTCATGCAGGCCTACGAGGCGCTGTTGCGCCGCGACGCCAAGGGGGACATCCAACCGGAACTCGCGACGGACTGGAAGCGGATCGAGCCCGGGCGGTTCCGCTTCTACATCCGCGAGGGACCGTCCTTCCAGGAGACCGGCAACGAACTGACCCCCGAGGACGTCGCGTACTCCATCAACCGGGTCGTGAAGCCCTCGGTCGGGTTCAAGAGCCCGCAGGCCTCCCAACTCGCGGGCGTCACCGGCGCGGAGGTCGTGGACGGGGAACGCGCCGTCGACCTGCTCTCCGACGGCCTGAATCCCCTCATGCCCCGACAGATCCCGAACAACGGACAGGTCGTGGAAAAGGCCTGGGTACAGGACCACGAGAAGTCCTACATCGCGAAGCACATCAACGGGACCGGGCCGTTCCGCCTCGCGAACTACGAGCCGGACGTTCGGGTGGTCTTCGAGCGCTACGACGACTACTGGAAGGAGCCGGCGGCGGTCTCCCAGGTGACGTTCACCGGGGCAAAGGAGCCGAGCGTCCGGGTGAACCAGCTCGTCGAGGGCGAGACCGACATCGCCGTCAACGTCCCGCCGCAGTCGGTCTCGCGGGTCGAGTCCTCGGATCGGGCCTCCATCTCGCCCGTTCCGAGCACCAGGGTCATCTACAACGCGATGAAGGCGACGACGGAGCCGTTCACCTCGCCGAAGTTTCGTCGGGCGATGAACTACGCGATCGACCTCAAGAGCATCGTGCAGGACGTCCTCTCGGGCTTCGGGGACCCGACCGACCAGCCGACCCTCGAGGGCTTCTACGGGTACAACACCGAGGTCTCCCGGTACCCACAGGACCTCAAGAAGGCCGAACGACTCGTCGAGGAGAGCGGCTTCGCCGGCACGTCGATCACCCTGCACACGCCCGTCGGCCGGTACCTCAAGGACGTCCAGATCGCCCAGGCCGTCGTCGAGATGATCGACCAGCTCCCGAACGTCACCGCGGAGCTCAAACAGCGCGAGTTCGGTGCCCTCGCCTCGAAGCTGGTCGACGGGGACATCACCACCGGGCCGGACTTCTACCTCATCGGCTGGGGCAACCCGCAGATGGACGCGAGCCAGACCCTGATCCCGACGCTCACCAGCTCTGGGACGCTCACCTCCTGGAAGAACGAGGAGTTCGACTCGCTGGTGAACCAGGCCCAGAACACGAGCGGCGACGAGCGGAAGAACCTGCTCAAACAGGCCAACGGCATGGCTCACGACGAGGCGCCCTGGATCTTCCTCAACCGCCAGTACAGCGTCTACGGCGTGAGCTCCCGCATCTCCTGGCAGCCACGTCGCGACGAGCGGATCGACGCCTACGCGATCGAGCCCGCCCAGTGATCGATCGATGGGCCTCTACCGATTCCTGGTGAAGCGAGCCCTCCACGGCCTCCTGGTCGTCTGGGGCGTCGTGACCGTGGTCTTCTTCCTGCGCTTCGTCAGCCCCAGCAGCGTCACCACGTTCATCCTCCCGCTCGACGCGAGCCAGGCGACGCGCCGACAGATCGCACGGGAACTGGGGCTCAATCAGCCGATCTACGTCCAGTACGCCGACTACCTCTGGGAGCTCCTCCACTTCGACATGGGTCACTCCTACATCTCGGGGACGAGCGTGGGCGCACAGGTCTTCTCGCGGCTGCCCGTGAGCGTCGAGTTGGCCATCGTCTCCGGGATCGTCGCCATCTCCCTCTCCATCCCGCTCGGCGTGATCAGTGCCACGCGGCGCAACGAACCCGCCGACTACTTCGCGACGACGTTCTCGCTGGTCGGCATCTCGACGCCGAACTTCTGGCTCGGACTCATGCTCGTGTTGGTCTTCGCGGTGTACCTCGGGATCTTTCCGACCAGCGGCCTCGCCCGCATCGGCGGGTCGCGGGTGCTCTTTCCCCGGGCGTTCGTCCAGTTGCTCTCCGGGGAGCCGCGGTACATGATCGCCTGGCTCTCCCACATCACCCTGCCGGCGATCACGCTGGGCACGTACTTCACGGCGCTCATCACCCGGCTCACCCGCAGCGGCATGCTCGAGGAACTGGGCAAGCCCTACGTGACCGCGCTCCGCGCGAAGGGCCTCCCCGAGACCCTGCTCCGGTACCGCCACGCCCTGAAGAACACCCTCATCCCCATCATCACCATCCTCGGCCTGCAACTCGGCCTCCTCATCGGCGGGGCCGTCATCACCGAGGCCGTCTTCGACTACCCCGGACTCGGCACCCTGCTGGTCGACTCCATCTACAAGCGCGACTGGATCATGGTCCAGGGCATCCTCATCGTCGTCGGCGCCGGATTCGTGATCGTGAACACGTCGGTGGACGCGATCCACGCCTACATCGACCCGGAGGTGCGTGAGTCGTGATCTCCCCGCGGACCTGGCGGAACCTCAAGAAGGAACTCCGCTCGTCCCTGCTCGCGAAGATCGGCATCGTCGTCTTCGCGGTGGTCGTGCTGGTGGCGGTCTTCGCGCCCTTCGTCGCCCCGCACAATCCGACGAACCAGCACCTCGACGCGAAGCTGTTGCCCCCGATGGGCTTCAGCCACCAGGTCGTACAGACCACCTCGACGATGCAGAACGGCAGCGTTCGGGTGATCTCCGAGCGGGTCTGGGTCAACGCGACCTGGTCGTACCCCCTCGGGACCGATCCCCTGGGCCGTGGCATGCTCTCGCGGCTCGTGTACGGGGCCCGGACCTCGCTGTTGGTCGGCCTCCTGGGGACGCTGATCGCGATGGGCGTCGGCGTGCCCGTCGGCCTGACCGCCGGCTACTTCGGCTCCCGCGTCGACGACGCCCTGATGCGGGCCGCCGACGTCATGCTCGCCTTCCCCTCACTCGTGCTCGCCATCGCGCTGACGGCCCTCATCGGTCGGGCGGCCGTACCGCTGCCCGCACCGTGGGCCAAACTGGGGCTCGTGGCACCGCACATGCCCGAGACGTTCATCCTGCCAGGGACGGTCGTACTGGTCGTCGGCCTCGTCAGGTGGGTGTGGTTCGCCCGCGTCTCCCGCGGGGAGGCGATGTCCATCGCCAACGCGGAGTACGTCAAGGCGGCCAAGAGCGTGGGCGCCTCCGAGGCCTACGTCCTCCGGAAGCACGTCTTTCCCAACGCGATCACGCCGATCCTCGTCCTCGGGACGATCCAGGTGGCGGCGATGATCATCCTCTCGACCTCGCTCGCCTTCCTCGGATTCTCGGGGACCACGCTGTCCTGGGGCTTCGACATCGCCCAGGGGCGGGACTACCTGGCGACCGCGTGGTGGGTCGCGACCCTCCCCGGTCTCGCGATCCTGATCACGGTGGTCGCGATCAACCTCATCGGCGACTGGCTCAGGGACGCCCTCGATCCCGGCATCGAGGGGGAGGGACTGTGATGACGCGGGACCTCCTCCGCGTGCGAGACCTGACGACCCGTTTCTTCACCGAGGAGGGACGGGTCAACGCCGTCTCGGGGGTGAGCTTCACCGTCCAGGAGGGCGAGGTCTTCGGTCTCGTCGGCGAATCCGGCGCGGGCAAGTCGGTGACCGCGCTCTCCCTGCTCGATCTCGTGGACACCCCGGGCCGGATCACGGACGGCGAGATCTGGTATCGGGCGCCCGACCTCGCCGCCGAGGTCGACGATGGGGCCGTCGACGGCGACTTCGTCGACGTCCTCTCCCTCCCCGAGCGGGTCCGGACCTCCCTTCGGGGGCCCTCCTTCGCCATGATCTTCCAGGACCCGATGAGCAGTTTCGATCCGACGGTCACCATCGGCGAGCAGATCGGACAGGCGGTCGAGGTCCAGCGACGGGCCAGCGCGGACGGCCACCGCGGCGCGGCCCAAAACATCGACTACGGCCTCGGCTCGATGCTCCTCGATCTGGCTGGACCGACGCGCAGTTTCGTCCGCGAGGAGAGCCGCGAGCGAGCGGTCTCGCTGCTCGACTCGGTCGGCATTCCCGACCCCGCCGACCGGGCCGAGCAGTACCCCCACGAGTTCTCCGGCGGGATGCTCCAGCGGGCGATGATCGCCCAGGCGCTCGCGGGCGAACCGGACCTCCTCGTCGCCGACGAACCGACCACCGCCCTGGACGTGACGATCCAGGCCCAGATCCTCCAGTTGCTCGCAGACCTCCAGGCCGAAGAGGACATGAGCATCGTGCTGATCACTCACGACCTGGGCGTCATCTCCCAGATGAGCGACCGGGTCGGCGTGATGTACGCCGGCGAGGTGGTCGAACAGGGCACGCTCGCGGACGTCTTCGAGGACAACGTCCACCCCTACACGGCCGGCCTCCTCGAGAGCGTCCCGGACCTCGAGGATTCGACGGACCACCTCGAACCGATCGGCGGCACCGTGCCGAGCCTCCTCGACGAGGAGATGGACGATCGGTGTTACTTCGCCGATCGGTGCCCGAAGGCGATGCGGGCGTGCCTGGAGAAGCCGCCGATGGCCGACGCCGAGACGGGCGACCCGGTCCCGGCTCCCGGGCCCGAGGACCACGTGGCGAAGTGCGTGCTCGCGGGTCGCGCGTTCGACGAGGACGACGCGCTTCCCGACGACCACTTCGCGGACACCGGTGATCGACGATGAGCGAGCCACTCCTCTCCGTGGACGGACTCAGGAAGTACTACTACGAGAACGACTCCCTGATCGACACGCTGCTCCAGCGCGAGCGCACGGCCATCAAGGCCGTCGACGGGGTCTCCTTCGAGATCGAGTCGGGTGAGACCCTCGCCCTCGTCGGCGAGTCTGGCTGTGGCAAGTCCACGACCGGCGAGACGCTCCTCGAACTGCGCGACCCGACCGAGGGATCGGTCTCCTTCGACGGCCTGGACGTCTTCGACGCCGCCGACCTCACCGACTTCCGTCGGCGCGCGGGCATCGTCTTCCAGGACCCCTTCTCGAGTCTCGACCCCCGGATGACGGTCGGCGAGATCGTCCGCGAACCGCTCGACATCCACGGCGAGGGGACGCGCGAGGAGCGCGACGAGCGCGTTCGCGACCTGCTCGACAGGGTCGGCCTCTCCCCGGAGTACACGGATCGATACCCCCACGAGTTCTCCGGCGGGCAACAACAGCGCGTCGGCATCGCCCGCGCCCTCGCGCTCCAGCCGGACTTCGTGGTGCTCGACGAACCGGTCTCGGCCCTCGACGTCTCCGTGCAGGCCCAGATCCTCGACCTGCTCTCCGACCTCCAGGACGAGTTCGGCCTGACCTACCTCTTCATCGCCCACGACCTGGCCGTCGTTCGGTACATCGCGGATCGGGTGGCGGTCATGTACCTGGGCGAGATCGTCGAGCGAGGCCCGGTCGAGGACATCTTCGGCGACCCCGCCCACCCCTACACGCAGGCGCTCCTCGAGTCGGTCCCGCGGGTCGGCGCGGATCAGGCCGACCGCGACATCGAGGCGCTCTCCGGCGACGTTCCCTCGCCGAGCGACCCGCCGAGTGGCTGTCGGTTCCACACGCGGTGTCCGGTCGCGCGCGAGCACTGCCGGCGGACCGACCCTCCCGAGTACGACCTGGGGGGCGGTCACGGCGCCACCTGCTTCCGCGTCGAGGACGCCGGGGAGTACTGGGACTCCGAACCCATCGCCGAGCGGTCGGAATCGGGCACGTAGCCCGCGACGCCATCGAGGCGATCGAACCGCTTCCGCGGCGATACCCGCGCTCGGCGTCGAGCGTCGCGGCGGCGGTCAGTCCTCGGCCGCGAGCGACCTGATCTCCTCCCAGCGACCCCGCTCCTCGAGGGTCGCCTGCAGTCGTCGCGCGTACGCCGCGGCGAGTTCCCTGGCCTCGTCTGCGTGTTCGCTCCCGTCGCCGCCGTCACCGAGTCCGAGGGCCGCCTTCATGTCGTCGAGCAGTCCGCCGCTCTCTCCGCCGTCCCGTCCACCCGGCATCCGACGTCCGACCGACTCGAGTTCCGGGAGGACGGCGTCGAGGTCGTCCGTGTTCGCGACCAGGCGGGCGCGGTCCGGATCGTCGGCCGCCTCGATCTCGAACTCGGTCGCGGTCATCACCAGACTCCACTGCTGGGGGGAGAACGAGGAGTCGGCGATGCGATCGGTGAACTCGTCGTCGACGTCCATCCTGGCCCCGACGATCCTGTCCCGCCAGTCGGCATCGGTCATGTCGGTCGCTTCGCGCGCCCCGACCGTAGGTGTTTTCACCTACCGCATCGCGGCGCCCAGGTCGAAGGACTCGTCGCCCTCGAGGGCGTGGACGGTCGCGTCGCTGCCCGTCGCGGCCACCTCGCGCTCGAAGTCGGCGGGGTCCTGTTCGATGGGGGGGAAGGTGTCGTAGTGCATCGGGAAGGCGTGGTCGGCGTCGAGCCAGTCCACCGCGATCGCGGCCTGTCGCGGCCCCATGGTGAAGTGATCGCCGATCGGCACGGCGACGGCGTCCGGTTCGAGGAAGGGACCGATCACGTCTCGCATCTCCGTCATGAGGCCGGTGTCACCGGCGTGATAGAACGTCTGACTCTCCTCGTCTGCGACCCGGGTGGGGGCGGTGTCGCTCACGACGTAGCCAGTCGGCACGTCCCCGGAGACCTCGTAGTCGGTTTCGAAGCCGTTCGTGTGGTCGGCGCGGTGCATCGTGACGAAGGCGTCGCCGACCTCGACGGTGCCGCCCATGTTCATCCCGATGGTGTCCTCGATGCCGTACTCGTCCTCTGCGTATCCCGCGAGTTCGGGCGTCGCGACGACCGTCGCGTCGGCGTACTCGCCGACGTGTGCGATGTGGTCGGCGTGCCCGTGGGTCAGGAGGACGTACGCCGGATCGAGGGAGGCGGGCGCCACGGACGTCTTTGGGTTGTCGAAGAAGGGATCCACGAGGATGTCGGTCTCCCCGACCGATACGTGCCACGTCGAGTGTCCGTGCCAGGTGAGTTCCATGCCAGTCTCCGGTACGGCTGCCGCGCACATAAATGATGTCGATCCGAGTGGTTCGTCGGCGACGGGACGGAAATCCTATGGGGGGGTACGTGGAACGGTGTCACATGCGACGCGTGCGCTTTCGCGACCCCGCCGGCGCCGTCCGGACGGGCACCTGGACCGAGGACGGCATCGAGTTCGCCGATCGAACGTACGATCCCGCGGCCGTGGACCTCCTCGCGCCGAGCGATCCCACGAAGGTCGTCTGCATCGGACTCAACTACGCCGACCACGCGGCCGAGCGAGACAAGGCGGTGCCCGACCGACCGCTGCTCTTCTTGAAGCCACCCAACGCGGTCGCGAGTCCGGGGTCGACGATCACCCTGCTCGCGGGAAAAGAGCGCGTCGATCACGAGGCCGAACTCGGGGTCGTGATCGGCCAGCAGGCCCGCCACGTCGACCGGGACGAGGCGATGGACTACGTCGCGGGATACACGATCGTCGACGACGTCTCGAACCGCGACGACCAGGACCGCGAGCAGAACTGGGTTCGCGGCAAGGCCTTCGACGGGGCGGCACCGATGGGTCCGGTCGTGGCCGACCCCGAGGACGTGCCCGCGAACGCGGCGATCGAACTCCGGGTGAACGGCGAGGTGCGCCAGTCCTCGTCGATCGACCAGTTCATCTTCTCGGTGCCCGAACTCGTCGAGGAGATCACCGCCTACCTGACGCTCGAACCCGGCGACGTCGTGAGTACCGGGACTCCGTCGGGGGTCGGCCCCCTCGCCGACGGCGATCGCGTCGCGATCGAGATCGAGGGCATCGGGGTCCTCGAGCACGACGTCCGTCGGGCCTGATCAGACCGCGCCCAGGAGGACGCCGACGTCGAGGAGGAGCAGCCCAGCGACGACGCCGGCGACGCGGAGGACCGCCGTGCCTGACCGTCCCCCGTCGAGACCGCGTGCGGCCCCGACCTCCACGAGGACCATGAGGACGAACCAGAGCAGGACCATCGCCGCGAGCACCCAGCCACGGACGGCGGAGAGGAAGTACGAGTGGGAGTACCCCGCGGCCATGACCCCGCCCGTGAGGAACGTGATCGCCGCGCCCGAACGGGAGACGAGGCGCAGTCGGTCGAGGAGGCTTTTTCCGAGGTCGGTCGACCCGTCCAGGTCGCCCGCGAGCAACGCCACGAAGACGACGGTTCCCGCCCACGCACCGCCGAAGACCACGTGCAGTATCGAGGCGAGGGTTCCGATGGTGGCCATATCCACACGTGGCGTGGTCGGCGGTTAAATCCGGGGGTGACGGCGAGTCCTCCATCGCACGAACCACCCCGACCGCGCGGTCGATCCCGAGCACGCGATCGGGCACGTTTAAGGGTGGTCGCGCCCTCCCTCCGACAATGCGACCGCGGGACCTCTCGTCGCACGAGGAGTACGTCGCCGGCCGGGGGATCGAGGAGGTCGCCCGCGAACTCGACCGCGATCCGGCGGAGTTCGTGAAACTCGCCTCCAACGAGAACCCCCTCGGCCCCAGCCCCGACGCCGTCGCGGCCATCCGCGACGCCGCCGACGAGGTGCACCACTACCCGAAGTCCGTCCACGCCGACCTCGTCGACGCGCTCGCCGAGGAGTGGGGCGTCGCGGCCGAACAGGTCTGGCTCGCGAACGGGGGCGACGGGGCCCTCGATTACCTCGCCAGGGCGACGCTCGAACCCGGCGACCGGGTGCTGGTTCCCGACCCGGGGTTCGCGTACTACGGGATGAGCGCTCGGTTTCACCACGGCGCGGTCGCCACCTACGAGATCGATTCCCGGGAGGACTTCACGCTCGCGGCGGAGACCGTCCTCGACGGGTACCGGGGCGAACGGGTGGTCTACCTGACGAGCCCGCACAACCCCACCGGGGGCCGGTTCTCCCTCGACGCGATCGAGCGGATCGCCACCGAGACCGATCGGGAGACGCTGGTCGTCGTCGACGAGGCCTACGCCGAGTTCTCCGGGGCGCCCTCTGCCGCTTCGCTCCTCGAGTCTCGGGACGACGTCGCGGTGCTGCGGACCTTCTCGAAGGTCTACGGTCTCGCCGGCCTCCGCCTCGGGTACGCCCTCGTCCCCGCGGAGTGGGCCGACGCCTACGCCAAGGTGAACACCCCCTTCGCCGCGAGCGCGGTGGCCTGCACCGCCGGTCTCGCCGCGCTCGAGGACGACGAGCACGTCGAGGAGACGATCTCGACGGTCGAGTGGTCCCGGGAGTACATGCAGGAGACGATCGAGGCACCGACCCACGAGAGCCACGCCAACTTCGTGCTGGTCGAGGTCGGGGACGCGAGCGGGGTGACGGAGGCCCTCAAGCGACGGGGCGTCATCGTCCGAGACTGTTCGTCCTTCGGCCTCCCCGAGCACGTCCGCGTCACCTGCGGGACCCGCGAGGAGACCGAGCGCGCGGTCGCGGCGCTCAACGAGGTGCTCGCCGGGTGAGGGTGGCAGTCACCGGCACCCCCGGGACGGGAAAGACCACCGCGACCGACCGCCTGGAGACGGATCTCCCGGTCGTGCACCTGAACGACCTGATTCGCGAGGAGGACCTCTCCACGCGCGTCGACGAGGAGCGGGACAGCCTCGTCGCCGACCTCGAGGCCGTCGAGGCGCGCCTCGCCGACCGCGAGGACGTCGTCGTCGAGTCCCACCTCGCCCATCACCTCGACGTCGATCGGGTGATCGTCCTCCGGTGTGCGCCGGCGGTCCTCGAGTCCCGCCTCGAGGAGCGGGGCGAACCCGCGGCCACGGCCCGAGAGAACGCAGAGAGCGAGGCCCTCGACGTGATCCTGGGTGAGGCGGTCACGGCCCACGGACGCGAGGCCGTCTACGAGGTCGACACCACGGACCGCGCGCCCGCGGCGGTCGCCCGGGAGATCGACCGCGCGATCGCCGGGGAACGAGATCCATCGGCCGGAACCGTCGATTACACGGACTACCTATGACCCTCGACAGATTCCGCCCGCTCGCGGCCCGCGCGCTCGCTCCGTTCGTGAGCGCCGCCGACAGAATCGGCCTCACGCCGGACGGCGTCAGCGCCATCGCGTTCGTCCTCGCCGTCGCCGCCGCCGGAGGCTTCTACCTGGCCACGCCCGCCGGATACCTCGAGGGCGCGATCCTGGTCGGCTTAAACGGCTGGCTGGACCTGCTCGACGGGGCGCTCGCCCGGGAGCAGGCCGTCGACTCGCGGGCCGGCGACCTCCTCGATCACGTGCTCGACCGCTACGCGGACATCGTGATCGTGGGTGGGCTGGCGGCCGGCGTCGAACGGTACGCCCTCGGGTTCCTCGCGATCACCGGGGTCGTGATGACCTCCTATTTGGGGACCCAGATTCAGGCCGTCGGCCTCGATCGCGCGTACGGCGGCCTGCTCGGGCGGGCCGACCGCCTCGTCCTGGTCGGAGTCGTGGGCGTCGCGATGGCGGTCGTCCCGCGAGTCGGGGGGCTGACCCTGGTGGCGTGGCTGCTCGCTCTCTTCGCCGTGGTCGGCCACCTGACCGCGGTGCAGCGCTTCGTCGCCGCCTGGCGCGACCTGAGATCCTGACGGCGGGCGATTTATATTCCGGTAACGGCAACCCATCCCCATGGTCCAGTGCGAGATGTGTGGCACGGAGGTCGCGAATCCCACGACGATCAAAGTGGAGGGGGCGGAACTGGAGGTCTGTGACTCCTGTGCGGAGTTCGGCACGGAGGTCA
>JBDGUE010000045.1:0-18526 GCA_042216045.1 Halanaeroarchaeum sp.
TCTCCGAGTACGTCGATCGAGACACCGCCGAGAGCATTCAGACCGGTCGCGAGACGCTCGGCGTCGCCCTCAGCACCGCCCAGGAACGGCTCCAGCGCGTCTTCGTCGTCTTCACGCTGGGGCTGCTCGTCGGCGTGCTCGGGATGCGGGTCTGGGTGTGGCCCGAACTGAAAGAGGACCTCCTGGTCCGCGGGGCGCGGGTCATCGCCCAGACGCCCTTCGACGTCATCCTCTTACAGGTGAAGATCGGGTTCGGCGTCGGCCTCCTCGCGGCCCTGATCGCCCTCGCCTACTACGCCAAGGAGCCGCTGACCGAGCGTGGCATCGTCCCGGAGTCGTCCTGGGGACGGTGGCAGATCGCGGGCGTCGTCGTCGCGGCGCTCTTCCTCGGTCTCGTCGGGACGGTCTACGGGTACTACGTGTTCTTCCCCATCGTGTTCGCGTTCCTCGCCAACAACGCGATGGGGGCCGGCCTCGCCCCGATGTACTCGATCGTCCACTGGACGCAGTTCATCCTGATCCTCGTCATCTCCTTCGCGCTGGCCGCCGAGTTGCCCCTCGCGATGTCGGCACTCTCCGCGAGCGGGATCGTCCCCTACGAGACCTTTCGCGACAAGTGGCGCTACGCGATCGTCCTCATCTTCGTCTTCGGTGCGGTCGCCTCCCCCCCGGATCCACTGACGCAGTTGATGTGGTCGCTCCCGCTGATCGTCCTCTACGCCTTCAGCCTCTACGTGACCCGGATCGTCACCGTGGCCGCCCGCGGCCGGGACGAGATCGCGGTCGCCGCGATCCTCCGGGCGCGGTGGAACGTGTTGGCCGGAACCGCCGTGGCGGTCGGCGGCCTCACGTACGCCGTCCTCCAGTGGGGCGGGACCCGCCTCGTCGACGAGACCCTCCGGCCACTGCTCCCGGCCGCGATCCGTCCCGCGCCACTCCCACCGGTCGAGGCGATCCTCGGGACGTCCCGGCCCGTCGCGGTCGGGGTCGTCACGGTGAGTGCCGCCCTGCTCGCCACGCTCCTCGTCGCACTGGTCGTGAGCTACCGCGCCTTCGAGGCGGCGGCGACGCGGGCGGCGGCGGAGACGACGGGACCGGAGGACTTCGACGTGAGCGAACTCTCGAAGGAGGGCGTCGAGGCCGCCCCGCCGGCCGTCTTCGAGGAGATGAGCGAGGAGGAGGCCGTCGAGTTGGCCCGCGAGGCCATGGACGAGGGCCGCGCGGAGAAGGCCCAGTCGATCCTCGATCGGTACGACGATCCCCAGCAGACCCTCGAGGAGACGCCGGTCGAGGGGGAGACGGACGAGGGCGATCCCTTCACGAGCACGGCCGCCGGCATGGTCGACGCGTTCACCGAGGAGGAGACCACCGAGGACGACATCGGCGGCTACTGGTACGACATTCGGTTCATCGCGAGCAGCCTGCGATCGCGGGCCTTCCGCATCGTGGCGGTGTTCATGCTCACCCTCGGAGGCATCTTCGCGTTCCTGTACAGGGGCGGCATCGGCACGATTCGGGCCGACTTCCTCTCCCGGATCCCGCCGGAGTTGCGCCCCTCGCCCGCCGAGACGCAGTGGCCGATCACCCTTCACCCCGTGGAGGCGCTGATCTTCGAGATCAAACTCGCCACCGTGATCGCGGGCATCGTCACGCTGCCCGTCGTCTTCTACTACGCCTGGCCCGCCCTCCGGACACGGGGCCTCATCCGGGGGAACCGCGACGTGATCGCGATCTGGGGAGTCGCGCTGATCGGGGGCCTGATCGTCGGCAGCGTCCTCGGCTACCGCTTCGTCGCGCCGGCGATCATCTCCTACCTGGTCCTCGACGCGATCCGTGCCGGGATGGCCATCTCCTACCGCGTGAACAACTTCTTCTGGATGGTGTTCATGACGACCGGCGGCTTCGGACTGCTCGCCGACGTCCCCATCTCCATGGTGCTGTTCCGAGAGGGGGGACTCGTCCGGTTCGAGACGCTCTACGGCCGGTGGCGGGTCATCGTCTTCGCCATCTTCGTGTTCTCGGCCCTGGTCACCCCCGGGAGCCTGTACACGATGTTGCTCGTCGCGGTCCCCGTCTCGCTCGCCTACCTCCTGGGCCTCGGTATCCTCTGGGTCGTGACCCTCGGCGGTCGCCGGGGCGGGAGTGCGCCCGCGGACGGGGCTGGCGAGGGCGAGACGGCCTGAGTGGCGGCCGAGCCCACGCGTCGGTGATCGACGATTCGCGGTCGTGCAGGTGCGATCCTCGATCGCCCGGGGTCGGGTGCGCGACGCCAGCGGACGGGGCCCCTCGGGGGACGCGGAGACCGACCCGCGAAAGCGGGAACGCGGCGGAGCGGGCACGCGGAGACCGGCAGAATCCGTCGGACTTATCTCGGTATGCGCTGAAGAATATCCAACGATGGAGGTGCCTTCCCGTGAGTAAGGTGAGCGTCGAGATCCCCGAGGAGTTGCTCGCCGACCTCGACGAGCACGTCGGCGAGGACGGCAAGTTCGTCAACCGCAGCGAGGCGATCAGGGCGTCGGTCCGGAAGACCCTCGACCTCCTCGACGAGATCGACGGCCGACAGGGCCGCCTGGAGGACGATCCATGAGCGAGGGACTGTCGACCGTCCGGGTCGGGCTGATCGGACTGTTCGTGACCGCGCTCGTCACCGCCCAACTGACGGCCGCGAAGGTGCTCGCGATCGACGTGCCGGTGTCGATTCCGCTCGCGGGGGACACCCTCTTCCTCCCGGGGGCGGCCCTCGCGTACGCGCTCACCTTCTTCGCCTCTGACGCCTACGGCGAACTGTACGGAAGGCGGCCGGCACAGGTGATGGTCAACGTGGCCTTCGTGCTCAACTTCGTGATGCTGGCGCTCGTCTGGAGCACCATCGCGCTCCCCGCGGCACCCACCTCCCCGGTCCCGGGTGACACGTTCGCGGCGGTCCTCGGGCCGAGCACGAGCATCGTCGTGGGCAGCCTCGCGGCCTACCTCGTGAGCCAGAACTGGGACGTCGTGGTCTTCCACGCGCTCCGGGACCGGACCGACGGCGCCCACCTCTGGTTGCGCAACGTCGCCTCGACCGCGACGAGCCAGTTGATCGACACCGTGATCTTCGTCTCCCTGGCCTTCTACGCGGTGCCCCTCGTCCTGGGCACCGGGTCCCCGCTCCCGCCGTCGGTGATCGGCGGGCTGATCGTGGGACAGTACGTCCTGAAACTCGCCATCGCGCTGGCCGATACGCCCCTCGTCTACGCGGTCGTCGGCCTCGCGGACGAGGAGCCGACGGAGCCGCGTCCCGCGACGGCGGACTGATCAGTCCGAGCGAACCTCGGCGAATCCGAACCGGGGCTTGACGTCGGTGACGCGCACGCTGACCTCCTCGCCCGGACTCGCGTCGGGGACGAAAAGGGTGTACCCGTCCACGGAGGCGATCCCGTCGCCCTCGTCGCCGGTGTCGACGATCTCGACCGCGAGTTCGTCGCCGGGACGCAGGTCGGTCGTCAGCCGTCCCTTCCCCACGACGTAGACCTCGGAGGAGCTGTCCCGGGAGGCGTCGGGGCGGCGCACCCGCGCGTACTCGAAGGCCGCCTCGACCTCCTCGCGGAACGCATCGAAGTCCCGGCCCTCGAAGACCTTCACGACGAAGTCGCCACCGCTGTCGAGCAGGTCGCGGGCCGTCTCCAGCGCCTGGCGGGCGAGGTGGACCGATCGAGCGTGATCGACCTCGTACTCCCCCGTCATGTTCGGCGCCATGTCGGAGACGACGACGTCGACCCCGTCGGTGACCTCGCGGATCCGCTCGCGGGTCTCGGACTCGGTCATGTCGCCGCGGATCGTGACGACCTCGTGGTCCTCGAGGTCGTCGATGCGCTGGCGGTCCACGCCGACGACCCGTCCCTCGGGCCCGACCGCCTCCGCTGCGACCTGCAACCAGCCCCCGGGAGCGGCCCCCAGGTCGACGACCGTCGCCCCCGCCGAGAGGAGGTCCGACTCGCGGTCGAGTTGCTGTAACTTGTACGCCGATCGCGACCGATAGCCCTCCTGTTTGGCCCTGTTGTAGTACCGATCCCTGTGGCCAGTCATCGTCGGAGAGAGGCCGCTAAGCCCCTTACCCCCTTCGCTCTCTCGGGTCGGGGGCATCCGGTGGCCAGACGGGACGGGAGAGCCTTCGGTACGGGCCGAAACGCCCCGGGCGGGAGACGCCCCGGCGTTCGGGATCCGAGCCTGCCCTACCAGGTGTGTGATTTATGGTAGCGTCTTGTGTCCGTCTGACCGGAGTGCCCGAGGGAGGCACTCCGAACGCGGAATCCCAGACGGGGAACCCCCGAGGAAGACGGGGAGGAGAAGTCGGTGGGGATCCGCCGCCCGGCCCGTTTTTCATCCCGTCGTCGGTGGATCACGTCTCGACGTCGCGAGCCACGGTCGGCCCCTTCAGGCCCGATCAGCCAGTTCGAACACCTGCACCTCCCAGTCGGGAGCGTGGCCGTTTCGCACCACCCAGGACCCAGACGGGTCGATTCCGTTCTCGTACGCACTGGCGAGCAGCGTCGCGAGCGCGGAGTCGAGTTGCTCTTCCGTCGTGATCGGATCGTGGTCGGGCTCGTGGGAATCGTTCGGCATGATTGGAGCGGAGAACGGCCGTGGAGCGAGGATCCACGTGACCAGTACGGGCGTGACGAACGGCGGCGATCCCCGAGTGCGTTCTCCTCCCAGGATACGCGACCGGGGGTAGTAGGAGTGGCGAAGAGCATGGCATACCAGGTGAGAGTGGGCATGTCACGCCACCAAGGCTTTAACCCCCGGCCTCCCGTCGGTTCGGTCCACCATGAGCGTCATCGTCGACATCTCCCTCCCCTCCACCGGCTTCGAGTTGGGCGACATCCTCGCGGTGGAGCGGGGGACCCGGGTCGCACTGGAGTCCGTGGTCCCGCTGGGGGACCGGTCGGTGCCGTTCGTCCGCGTCTTCGGGGGGCGGGAGTCCTTCGAGGCGGCCGTTCGACGGGAGGCCGCGGTCGACGACGTTCGGGTCGTCTCGGAACACGGCGACGAGACGCTCTACGCGCTGGCCTGGGACGTCGAACGGGACCCGTTCTTCGACGGGATTCGAGACGCCGAGGGGACGATCCTGAAGGGCACCGGGACCGAGTCCCGGTGGGCGTTCGAGGTGCGCTTCGAGAGGCACGATCAGTTGACGGCGTTCCGAGATCACTGTCGAGAAGCGGGGCTCCCGGTCGAGTTCGAGCGACTGTACAATCCGACGAAACCGGCCGCGGGCCCGTGGTACGGTCTGACGGCGGCCCAGCGGGAGGCCCTCCTGCGGGCGGTCGAGGAGGGGTACTACGCGATCCCCAGGGAGATCACGACGAAGGAGTTGGCGCGGACCTTCGACGTCTCCGATCAGGCGATGACCGAGCGCCTCCGGCGTGCCATAAGGAACCTCGTGGCGAACACGATTCGAGTCTCCCGCGAGGAGTTCGAAGGGGAGTGATCCGTGGTCGTGACCGCCGTCCGTTTCGGGGGTCGGGTTCGCCCGGCCCTGGGCCGGGGCGTCGTCGCCCGCCAATCGTCGGCCCCGGCGCGTCGCGGGCCGAGACCCGCAGAGAGCAGGCCAGGGCGCCGGGGAACGGATGGCTTTTTATGATGTGTCGCCATACCTGGGAACAAGATGTTTAAGGCCATCGTGAGCGCCGAAACGCTCCGGACCACCCTCGACTCCGTGAGCGTGCTGGTGGACGAGTGCAAGATCCACCTCAACGAGGAGGGACTCGCCATCCGCGCGGTGGACCCGGCGAACGTGGGCATGGTCGACCTGGAACTCGACGCGGCCGCCTTCGAGTCCTACGAGGCGGACGGCGGCCTCATCGGCGTCGACCTCTCCCGACTGGAGGACATCGCGGGCATGGCCGACGCCGGTCAGCTCGTCCGGCTCGAACTCGACGAGGAGACGCGCAAACTCCACATCTCGATCGACGGCCTCGAGTACACCCTCGCGCTCATCGACCCGGACTCGATCCGCCAGGAGCCAGACCTCCCCGACCTCGACCTGCCCGCGCGCATCGTGGTCGAGGGTGCGGACATCGACCGGGCGGTCCGGGCGGCGGACATGGTCTCGGATCACATCGCACTCGGGGTCGACGAGGGCGACGAGGAGTTCTACGTGGACGCGGAGGGCGACACCGACGACGTCCACCTCGAACTCGGGCGGGAGGACCTCATCGACCTCGAGGCGGGCGCGGCCCGCTCGCTGTTCTCCCTCGATTACCTCAAGGACATGAACAAGGCCATCCCCAAGGACGGCGAGGTGGCCGTCGACCTCGGCGAGGAGTTCCCCGTCAAGATGCACTTCGAGATCGCCGAGGGCCTGGGACAGGTCACCTACATGCTGGCCCCGCGGATCCAGAGTGACTGATCGCCCCACCGGAGGACGGCCGCCCCGATGAGCGCCAACCGGAAGGGCGACCGTCGCGAGCGCGAACTCGTCAACGAACTCGACGAGCGCGGGTTCGCGGTGATGCGCGCGCCGGCCAGCGGGTCGGCGACGGCCCGGGACCTGCCCGACGTGTTGGCGGGGAACGGCGAGGAGTTCTACGCGATCGAGGCCAAGTCGAGCGGTGGTGACCCGATCTACCTCACCGGCGAGGAGGTCGAGGCCCTGGTCTACTTCGCGCGCAACTTCGGCGCGAAGCCGCGGATCGGCGTCCGGTTCGACCGCGAGCGGTGGTTCTTCTTTCACCCGGGCGACCTCCACGTCACGGACGGCGGCAACTACCGGGTCAAAAAGGAGACCGCCCTCGCCGAGGGCGAGGACCTGCCGGCCCTGGCTGGCGAGTCCACCCAGTCGCGGCTTGGCGAGGAGTGAGCGCTTCGGAGCCTTTTTGCGTGGTTCCCCGCAACGATGCCACATGAGCGTCGGACGAGATACGATCCGAGAAGGGGCCCTCGCCGCCGTCGGTGTCGCCGTCTTCGCCGTCTTCCTCCTCGCGGCCGCGAGCCTCTCGGCGGACGGCATCACCACCACCGGTGCCTACGTGATCATCGCCGGAATCGCGGCCTTCGTCCTGACGACGGCCGGCATCGGCATCGTCTTCCTCGACACCGACTGATCGTCGTCTTCCTCGAGAGCGACCGATCGTCGTCTTCCTCGCCATCGACCGATCGCCCTGGGTGGTGGCCAGCGATCAGTCTCGCTCGCGCCAGTCGGTCAACTCCCCCTCGTCGGCGTCGTCGAGTTTGGCCTCGTAGTAGGACAGCGGGTGGGAGATGGCGTCACAGAGGTCGTCCGGGTTGACGCAGTCGCCGTAGGCCTTCATCGTCGC
The DNA here is from genome assembly GCA_042216045.1 of Halanaeroarchaeum sp. GTDB lineage: Archaea > Halobacteriota > Halobacteria > Halobacteriales > Halobacteriaceae > Halanaeroarchaeum. The sequence continues at coordinate 7,302 of JBDGUE010000045.1, forward strand.
ACAGGAGGGGGCGGTGTACTCCGTGGGACTCGAATCGCCCCTGATGTGCTCGGTCTGATAGCGGGTCATCTCCCGCCCGAAACCGGGGTTGACCTCGTAGAGGTCGACGATCTCCTCGGTCGAGAGCCCGACGTTCGTGAGAAAGGAGGTGATCGCGAACCGGGAGTGGTGGGGCAGGTGGTCCCCGCGCTGGATCCCGTCGAGGAGGTGTTGCATGCATGGCGGGAACAGTTCGGGCACGACCGTGTCGATGTCCCGGGTGAAGTCGAGTTCCTCGAGGGTCTCCTCGATCGTCGCCACCGCCTCCTCGAGTTCGTCGGCGATGGCGTCGGGGACGGCGAGCGGGAGTCCCGCCTCGACGCGCTCCTCGATGGCCTCGCGCAGCAACTCGTCGAGTTCGTCCGCGGAGACCGTCACGGCTCCGTCCGCGAGCGACCGGGCGGTGAGTCGCCAGTCCTCGCCGCGCACCCCCGCCGCGTGGTCGAGGTAGGCGGCGACGTCCATCCGGTAGTCCCCGTCTCGGGGGTCGACCGCAGCGGAGAGGTCGAACTCGCGCAGCAGTTCCGTCCGGTCGAGACGCGACCCCTCCACCGATCGCATCTCCGCGTCGTCCGCGAAGTCCGCGGTGTAGCGGTCGTAGGCCGTCGCGGCCTCCGCTCCCGCGTACCGCCTGCGCGCGACGTCCGCGTCGACGAGCGACACGAGGACCCGGGCGACGGGATAGGAGAGGAGTTCCACCCGCGTCGACCGGGCCATGGGGCCGACCTCCCGGTCGGTGAGTGCCCGGGTCACGCGCTCGAGTGCGCGCTCCGTCACCTCCGCGTCCGTGGCCACCACGTCGGCGAGGTCAACCCCGGCGGCCTCGACGGCCTCGCGAGCGTCGGCGAGGAAGGGATAGCGGGCGTGCCGCGCGTCCATCGGACCGGCGTTGGGGACCGCGGCGAATAAACCCCCCGCTCGCGGCGGCCGACCACAAGGTTCCTCGTCGCGGACGCCCAACCGGCGGTCATGCGCCTGGCACCCGGGAGCGTCCGACTCGCCGTCCCGCCGGCGGTCGTCGGCCTCCTGCTCGCCCCGCTGTCCCTCGGGTTCGTCGCGGCGGGCGTCGCACTCGGCGTGGCCGTCCTCTGGTTCCACCGGGACCCGGCCCGGGAGCCCCCCGAGACCGGCATCCTCGCCCCGGCCGACGGCCGCGTCTCCGTCGTCCGCCGGGAGGGCGATCGCCTCCGGGTCGGGATCTTCATGAACGTCACCGACGTCCACGTCAATCGCGCCCCGATCGCGGGGACGGTCGCCGACCGCGAACACGTCCCGGGCGCCCACCGTCCGGCGTTCACGAAGGACTCCGACCGGAACGAGCGCCTCCACCTCGAGGTGGGGGCGGTTCGAGTCACGCTCATCGCCGGGTGGTTCGCGCGGCGCATCCACCCCCACGTCGCTGTCGGCGACGTCGTTGATCGCGGCGAGCGCATCGGTCACGTCTCCTTCGGCAGCCGGGCCGACGTGCTCATGCCCCCAGAGATCGACCGCGAGGACCTCGCCGTTCGGGAGGGGGATCGCGTGCGAGCGGGCGAGAGCGTCATCGCTCGGCGATAGGAGCGTCCGTCGACGGGCGAGCGGGCGGCTCGGCGGTCGGCGGGGTCTCCCCGGCTCGGCTTACGGCTCCGACCCCAGAGTCGGCGTCCGCACCGCGAGCAGCGAGCGTGTTTCCTCGTCCTCGACGCGGTGGTAGACGACGTCGGTGAGAGTGAGGACGCCCACGAGGTCCCCCTCGTCCAGGACGGGGAGTTTCTTGACGCCGTGATCCCGGAGGGTCCCGACGGCGTCCTCGATGGGCGTCTCCGGCGTCGTCGTGACGAGGTTCGTGCTCATCGCCCGCGAGACGGTGAGCTCCTCGAACGGACGCTCGAAACTCGTCCCCATCGCGAGCACGTCGGTCTCCGTGACCAGACCGACGAGGTCCTCGTCCGCCACGACCAGCACGCTCCCGACGCCGTGGTCGAGCATCCGAGAGACCGCCGCCTGGAGGGGCTCTTCACGTGCAGCCGTGACCAGGTCCGTGGTCATGACGTCGGCGACCGTCATATGTGGACGTGAGAGGGGCACGCATACGAACGTTTCCACGATTGTCAGGACCGTACAATCGCGCGGCCGGACCCACGGCTTTTTGCCCTCGGGGAGCGCTCTCCCGAGCATGAAACGCGAGGGTGGCACCGCGGCGGCGAAGCGGCGGGCCGGCGAGAGCGCTGCCGCGGGCGTCTCGGATGGGGACGTCGTCGGCCTCGGCACGGGAAGCACCGCGGCCCACGCGATCGAGGCCCTCGGGACGGCCGTAGACGCGGGGCTCGACGTCCGAGGGATCCCGACGTCCTACCAGTCGCGACGACGGGCGCTCGCGGCCGGAATCCCGCTCACCACGCTCGACGCCGTCGACGGCGTCGACGTGGCCATCGACGGCGCCGACCAGGTGGCCGGCCGACACCTCCTGAAGGGCGGTGGGGCGGCCCACGCCCGCGAGAAACTCGTCGATCGAGCGGCCGACCGGTTCGTCGTCGTGGTCGACGAGACCAAACTCGCCGAGGCGCTCTCGATCCCGGTCCCGGTCGAGGTGCTCCCCGACGCCCGCCCCGTCGTCGAGCGTGCCATCGACGACCTGGGCGGGGATGCCGCGCTCAGGGAGGCGACCGAGAAGGACGGGCCGGTCGTCACCGACAACGGCAATCACGTCCTCGACTGCGACTTCGGCACCGTAGCGGACCCGGGAGCGCTCGCCCGATCGCTGGCTGGTCTCCCGGGCGTGCTCGAACACGGACTGTTCGTCGACCTCGCGACCGAACTGCACGTCGGCACGGAGACCGACGCTCGGGTCGAGGAGTTCGCGTAGCGCCGCCGCTACGCGATCGGCGCCGATAAAAGCGGGAGGGCCTGCTTACAGGTCGCGCGGCTGAACCGTCTTGCGGCCGTTCTCCTCCGCCCGTCGGCCGGCGTCCTCGAGGAGCTCCTCGACCTTCTCGTCCAGTGCGTCGTAGAAGTCCGACGCGACGTTTTTGTCAGCGAGTGCTTCCTTCACAGCGGCCTTGACGATGAGGTCTGCCATACGGGCATCATTTTCTGCACGTCCCTAATAAGAGTTGCCATAATCGGACGCCTCAGCGTCCCTCCGGCCCCAACGTGGGGTCCCCGTCGGCTCGATCCGGGATCCCGGCGATCGAAACCGGGAGGGTCATCGAAGCCGAAAGCCCGGCCGTGCATCACGTCTACGTCCTCTCGTGTGCCGACGACACGCTCTACACGGGGTACACGACCGACGTCGAGCGTCGCGTCGCGGAGCACGACGCCGGCGAGGGCGCGAAGTACACGCGCGGGCGGACCCCCGTCGAACTCGTCCACGTCGAGTCCTACGAGACGCGATCGGCCGCCCTCTCCCGGGAGCACGAGATCAAGGCGCTCTCCCGGCCGGAGAAGGAGCGGTTGATCGAGGACTGAGCCGCCGGGCGAGGGTCCTCGAGCGGACCGGAGCGATTTTGCCCGGTGGCTCACATGCCGGGGACATGGACCAGATCTCGTTCGGCACGTCCGGCTGGCGTGCGACCCTCGACGTCTTCACCGTCCCGCGAGTCAGGATGGTCGCACAGGCGACCGCCGACCACCTCGCCGAGGGGGGCCGGGCCGGCGACCCGGTCGCCGTCGGGTACGACGTCCGGGAGACCTCGAGGGACTTCGCGGAGGAGATCGCCCGGGTGCTGGCCGCGAACGGCCACGACGTCCTGCTCCCGCCGCGGGACTGTCCCACGCCAGCGGTCGCGTACGCCATCGTCGCCCGCGACCTCGCCGGCGGCCTCGTGGTGACGGCCTCCCACAATCCCCCCGCGTACAACGGCGTGAAGTTCTTCCCGGCGAGCGGTGCACCCCCGCTCCCCGCGGAGACCCAGGCCATCGAGGAGCACCTCCGGGAGCCGGACCCCGCACCGGCGTCCGCGTGGGGGACGGTTCGGGAGGTCGACTTCGTGGGCCCGCACCTGGACGCCGCGCTCGAGCGCCTCGATCCCGACCTCGAGGGGGTCTCGGTCGTCTACGACGCGATGCACGGGAGCGGCCGCGGCGCGACCGACCGCCTGCTCGAGCGGGCCGGCGCGGCGGTCACCTGCCGGCGCTGCGATCGGGACCCCACCTTCGGCGGCACGAATCCGGAGCCCGGCCCCGAGACCCTCGCGCCGCTCGTCGAGGCCGTGCGGGAGACCGGCGCCGACCTCGGCATCGCGAACGACGGCGACGCCGACCGGGTGGCGCTGGTCACGCCCGACAGAGGGGTCCTCGACGAGAACCTCTTCTTCGCGGCGGCCTACGACTACCTCCTGGAGGCCGAGTCGGGCCCCGCGGTGCGGACGGTCTCCACCACGTTCCTGATCGACCGCGTGGCCGAGGCCCACGGCCAGACGGTCGTCGAGACCCCGGTCGGCTTCAAGTGGGTCGCCGACGCCGTCCGCGAGCACGACGCCCTGATGGGCGGCGAGGAGTCCGGCGGGTTCACGATCCGCGGCCACGTCCCAACGAAGGACGGGGTCCTGATGGCACTCCTCGCGGCCACCGCCGAGGCCGAGCGACCGATCGACGACCGCGTCGACGCCCTGCTCGCCGAACACGGCGCGGTCCACCAGGACAAGGTGAGCGTGGACTGTCCGGCGGGGGAAAAAGAGCGGGTGCTCGACGCCCTGGAGGACGCCCTCCCCGACGTCATCGCGGGCCGGGAGGTCGTCGAGCGCAACCCCACGGACGGGGTGAAGGCCCTCCTCGACGACGGCTCCTGGCTACTCGTCCGGCCCAGCGGCACCGAGCCGAAGTTGCGTGTCTACGCCGAGGCCGAGAGCGAGGAGCGCGTCGACGCCCTGCTCGCCGCCGGGCAGGACGTCGTCGAACCGCTGGTGTGACGACTGGGGCACACGCCACGCGACCCCCACTGCGGATCGATCCGCGACATCGGGCGCCGTCGCACCCGGTCGGAGTCGCGGGGCCGCCGGCCCAGAGCTGTTGGGATATTTATCCGTTCGGGCCCTACCGTGACGGATGATCTGTCAACTCGTCGCTCCGCACTGGCTGGCAGAGGTCCTCCCCGTGTACCGGCAGGTGCTCGGGGACCTGCTCTGGTTCGCCCTCGCCTTCGGGGCCGTCACGGTCGTGGGCCTCCGAGGGGTGGTCCCGCTCGCCGCCCGGGCCGTGCGCTCGCGGAATCGCAACAACCCCACGATCGAGACGGCCACGAAGACGTACCTCCGCGTCCTGCTGATCGGCCTCGCGATCCTCGCGGGCCTGATCGCCGCCGGGTACGGCCGGATCCTCTCGGACTCCGCGGTCGTCATCGCGGCGATCACCTTCGCGCTCGGCATCGCCGGACAGGAGGTGTTCGGATCGCTCGTCAGCGGACTGTTCCTCGTCGCCGATCCGGACTTCAACGTCGGCGACTGGATCGAGTGGCCCGACGGCGAGGGAACCATCGAGGCGGTGGATTTTCGCGTCACCCGCGTCCGGACGCCCGACAACGAGACGATCGCGGTCCCGAACACCGACCTCACCGCCAACACGATCGCCCGGCCCTACGGGCGGAGCAGGTATCGGGTGCGAGAACGGGTCTACGTCTCCTACGGCGAGGACACCGAGCGGTCGCTGTGGGAGTTGCGAGAGATCGCTACCGCTCTGGACGGGGTGCTCGAGGAGCCACCACCGACGACGCGCATCGTCGAACTCGGGACGAATGCGATCACGATTCAGGCGGAGTTCTGGATCGACGAACCGATGGAGCGGGAGATTCGGGACCTGCGGTCGGACTTCCGCCGAGAGGTGAAAGGGCACTTCGACGCGGAGGACATCACCCTCGCTCCCCCCGCCGCCCAGTTGCTCTCGGGGTCGGTCGTCGTGACGGGGGAGGAGGCCGAGTCCCACGCCGGGGGCGGGCGGTAGGTCGCCGACCGGGCACCGGCGGAGCGGGCGGTTGCACTGCCACCGCACACCGTGGCAAGTGTTAAGGTCCCACAGGCCCGCATCCTCCGCGGGAACGCGCGGGTCCCGGACCGACGGTCCGGGGCCCGGAGCGCCCCGTTCGCCCGCCGACCACCATGTCACGTGACGCCTCATCGAGCGATCGCGCGAGGACCGCGGCCCTCTCGACAGTGGCGGGCGTCGGCGGCGTCGCGGGGTCGTACGCGGTCGCGGGCGGGACCGCCGGATTTCTGGCCGCGCCGTTCGCCGGCGCGCTGGCCCGATACGCCCCCGCTGTCGCGTTCCGCTACCTGCGCAGCGACGTCGGGTCGACCCTGCAGGGAATCCTGGCACTCGCGCTCGCGGTGGGCAGCGTGGCGGTGATCGTGGCGGCCGCGCTCGCCGTGGCCTCACGGGTCGACCGCCCCGGGACGGTGGTGCCGATCGCCGGGGTCGGGACGGCGGCGTTCGGGAGTCTGATCACGGGTCGGCTCTGGCCGGCACTCGGCGCGGGCCTGGGGGCCGGCGTGGTCCTGGCCACGGCGGAGGTGGTGGCCAACGACGCCGGGCGGACGACGACCAGGGGGGAGCGACGTCGGATCCTCTCCGGCCTCGCGACCGCCATCGGGCTCTCGGGGCTCGCCGCCGTTCTGGCGGACCGATCGTCCCCCGGGGAGGGGGCGACCCCCGACTCACCCGGCACCCCACGGGCGACCCTCTCGACGGTCGATCGGGCGGAGATCCGGTCGTTGCTCTCCGAGGCCGCAGAGAAGTCCCTCGACGTGTCGGGGATCGAACCGCTCGTGAGCGAGGACTTCTACACCGTCGACATCAACCGGTACGACCCGACCGTCTCCGTCGACGCGTGGTCCCTGCGCGTCAGCGGCAGCGTCGAGTCCGTCCGGGTCCTCGACTATCCGGCGATCAGGGGGCTATCGCCGGAGCACCGCTTCGTCACGCTCCGGTGCGTGAGCGACCCGGTCAACGGCACCGCCATCGACACGGCCCTGTTCACCGGGGTCCCCGTCTCGGCCGTCCTCGAGGGGGCGAACCCCCAGGGCGAGTACGTCCTGTTGCACGCGGCGGACGGGTACTCGGTGGGGTTCCCGCTCGCGGCCATCGCGGACGGCCTCCTCGCCTACGGGATGAACGGTCGAATCCTCCCCCGGGCGCACGGGTTCCCGCTCCGGGCGCTGGTTCCCGGTCACTGGGGCGAGACCAACGCCAAGTGGCTCACCGAGATCGAGATCACGGACGAACTCGTGGACGGCTACTGGGAGTCGCGGGGCTGGGAGGGGACGGGGCCGGTCCACACGGTCGCGAAGATCCACGCGGTCAACCGCCCGGGAGCCGGCCGGATCGAGGTGGGTGGCCCCGCGTACGCGGGCACCCGGGGCGTCTCGGCCGTCGAGGTCTCCACCGACGGGGGCCGGACCTGGCAGTCGGCGACCCTCTCCGAACCGCTCCCCGGCGACGACGTCTGGCGCCAGTGGCGATACGAGTACGACGCCCCCGCCGAGCGACACGCGGTCGTCGCCAGGGCGATTGAGGGAGACGGGACCGTCCAGCCGCGCACCCCCCAGGACGCGTTTCCGGGCGGGGCGACCGGCTACGCACGCAGGGTCGTAAGGCCCTGATCGAGGGGCGGGCCGAGGAGCCGGCAGTCGGGGGCCTCGCAGGCGGTCCTCGCTCAGTCGTCGGCGCCGGCGGAGCGCTCGGTCGCGCCCGGGCCGGCGGGAAGTTCGGCCCAGTACCGCTCGCCGCGGTCCTCGAGGTCGAAGGCGAGGGACTCGTAGAATGGCCGGACCGGGGGATCGAAGGTGGCCGTGAGTCGCCCCCAGCGATCGTGGGCGGACTCGACGAGCGCCGTCCCGATGCCCCCTCCCCGACGCCGCCGACGGACGGCGATCGCCTCGATGTGGACGCCCTCGCGGCGCGGGATCGCGACCAGCGCGCCCACCGGTCGACGTCGCCCCGCGACGAGGACCGTCCCGGCCTCGATGCGGCGGGAGACGGTGTCCGCGTCGATGGCCAGGTCGGCGCCGTCGAGGACGTTCATCACGTCCACGTGGTCGGCGGGCCGGGCGACGCGAACCCTCATCCGCCCTGGACCAACCGCAGGACGGTCACGGTCGACGCCTCGACGGGCCGATCCTCGGGAACCGGACGGCCGTCGACGAGGACGGAGGCCTCGTGGGGGCTCAATCCCACCTCGGCCAGCAGGTCCGCGTAGGTTCCCTCGACGTCGACCTCCCGGTCCCCCTCGCCGGCGACCTCGACGGTCACGCGCATCTGCGCCTCGATACACGCGACGGGATAATGAGGGTGTCGACCGCTCAGTTCGTGCCGAGCGCGTCCACCACCCAGTTCGTGCCGAGCGTGTCCACCACCCTGTTCGTGCCGAGCGTGTCCACCACCCTGTTCGTGCCGGGCGTGTCCACCGCTCAGTTCGGTGCGGAGGTGGTTCCCTGCGGCGCGTCGGTCGGACAGGGGCCGTCGCCGTCGTCCCTCCGCGCCGCGTAGCGGGCCCGAATCGTCGTCCCCAGCGCACCGAGACCGACGAGCAACGCGAGGACGAGCGCCACGGCCCCCAGGATCGGCACCAGTCCCAGGATCGAGACGGTGAGCAGGCCGACCAGCAGCGCCGCCCAGCGACTGTCGACGTCTGCCCGCCCCACGATCCAGCGGCCGACGGCGTACTCCCCGTAGACCACGCTCACCCAGACGAGGAGGCCGAACGTGAGCGCCCCGAAGAGCGCGAGCGGGAGCCCGACCACCGTCAGGGCGAGGACCACCAGCGCGAGCGGGACACAGAGGAGGCCCACGAGTCCCCACCCGGCCGAGCGGAGGGGCCGTGACGCGACGACGTCCGTGACCTCGGTCGAGAAGCGAGGGAGCGCGAGCAGCAGGAGGGCGCCGAGAAGGAGGTTCGCGAAGAACCCGTAGATCGTGTCGAACCAGCCGGGGATCGAGAGGCCCGTCCACTGGCCCGTCCCAATCCCGCGGCCGATGGACTCGTCGCGGATCACGGAGCCGGCGACCGCGGCGCCCGACTGCACCCTGAGGTCGCCGTCGTACCGGAGGTCGCCCCCGACGCGCGCCGTGGGCGCGACCGTGATCGTCTCGGCCCCGACTCTCGCGTCGCCCGCCACGCGCCCGGCCAGGCGGAGGGTCCCCGCGCCGATCGAGAGGTCGCCGCCGACCGTCGCCGCCGGACCGATGACGACGCTCCCGGCGGCGAACTGCACCGGGCCGTCGACCGTCCCGGCGATGTGGAGGCTGCCGGCGGCCCCGCTCACGCCGCCCGCGACCCGGGCCGTCTCGGCGATCACGACGTCGCCGGCGACGACCGAGACGTCCCCGGTCACGGTCCCGCGAATCAGCACGGTGCCGGCGACCGTCTGGAGGTCGCCGACCGTCTCCCCCTCGTTCACGACGACGGTGCCAGCGGCGGTCTGGGCGAGGGGGCCGACGACGGGCGCGGTGGGCCCGTCCGCGGTCCCCGCGATTCCTGCGTGGGCGCCGGGCGCGGCTTCGACCGGTGACGGGCCGCCGATCGCCGTCCCGGCGGCGAGCGTCGAGAGGGCGAGCAGGGCGAGCAGGGCCGCGGTCGGCGCGGACGCGAGGCGGGTCATGGTCGACAGTACGATCAGTAACGCAATAAATGTGAGTTGACACGTAGTGGCGCGGACGAGCGCCGATCGGCCCGGGACTCACACCCTTTTTCATCACCCACCCCCAACCGTCTCCAATGGCAGACTCCGCGGACGGGCGTGACGAGATCTGGGTCGAGAAGTATCGCCCCGAGACCTTAGAGGAGGTGGTCGGTCACGAGGACATCATCGAGCGCATCGAGAGCTACGTCGAGCGCGACGACCTCCCACACCTCCTCCTGTCCGGGCCCGCGGGAACCGGCAAGACGGCGACCGCACAGGCCATCGCGAAGGAACTCTACGGCGAGGACTGGCGGGAGAACTTCCTCGAGTTGAACGCCTCCGACGAGCGCGGCATCGACGTGGTGCGCGAGCGCATCAAGAACTTCGCGCGCTCGAGTTTCGGCGGGTATAACTACCGGATCATCTTCCTCGACGAGGCGGACGCGCTCACCTCCGACGCGCAGTCGGCGCTGCGCCGCACGATGGAGCAGTTCTCCGCCACCACCCGCTTCGTCCTCTCCTGCAATTACTCCTCGCAGATCATCGATCCGATCCAGTCGCGGTGTGCGGTCTTCCGGTTCAGCAGTCTCGACGAGGAAGCCGTCGCGGGGCGCGTCCGTGAGATCGCCGACGCGGAGGGCATCGAGTACACGGATTCGGGCGTCGACGCCCTGGTCTACGCGGCCGACGGAGACATGCGCCGGGCGATCAACGCCCTCCAGGCCGCCGCGGCCACCGGCGAGGTCGTGGACGAGGAGACCGTCTACACCATCACGAGCACGGCGCGGCCGGAGGAGATCCGCGAGATGGTCGAGAGCGCGATCGAGGGCGACTTCGGGCGGGCGCGGGCCCGCCTCGACGAACTCGTCTCGGAGCGCGGCCTGGCCGGGGGCGACATCATCGACCAGTTGCACCGCTCGGTCTGGGACTTCGACGTCGACGAGGAGACCGCCGTCTTCCTGATGGACCGCCTGGGCGAGACCGACTACCGAATCAGCACGGGCGCGAACGAGCGGGTGCAACTCGAGGCGATGCTGGCCGCGGTCGCGCTGCGGGCCGAGTGAGCGGGTGAGGCGGGAAAGACGGCCTGAGACGCACCGATTCGGAGGAATCGGACCCGGAACTGTTTTACTGCCGCGTCGGTCAGTACGGGGCAATGACCGATCTGGACGAGGCGTACCGCCTCGAGTACTTCGAGGAGGAGGGCTTCGAGCGCAAGCAGTGCACCCAGTGTGGGGCGCACTTCTGGACGCGCGACGAGTCCAGGGAGACCTGCGGGGAGCCACCCTGCGACGACTACGAGTTCATCGACGACCCGGGCTTCCCCGAGTCCTACAGCCTGGAGGAGATGCGCGAGCGCTTTCTCTCCTACTTCGAGGAGCGCGGTCACGAGCGCGTCGACCCCTACCCGGTGGCGGCCAACCGCTGGCGAGACGACGTCCTCCTGACCCAGGCGTCGATCTACGACTTCCAGCCCCTCGTCACGAGCGGGGAGGCGCCGCCCCCGGCGAACCCACTCACCGTGAGCCAGCCCTGCATCAGGATGCAGGACATCGACAACGTGGGCAAGACCGGGCGGCACACGATGGCCTTCGA
>JBDGUE010000023.1:0-6057 GCA_042216045.1 Halanaeroarchaeum sp.
TGCCAGCATACCCACGGCGATCCATGGATTCATAAGTGTCTCCGTAACGTCTCCTGATTTGTGGCGCACCCCCCATAAACGTTGATTCTTGGCGGCCGGCTCTCGGAATGCAATAAACGGCGGAGACACGCGTTCGCTGCGCTGCGAGCGCGATTTCGGCCGACGGGCGACCGGACGAGGGGCCGTCTGGCTACTCCCGTCCCTGGAAGGACGGCGTGCCCTCGTCGTGAAGCGTCCGCGAGACCGACGCGACGTCGGACTGGCGGTCGTCGTGCAGGTCGCGGAGGCGGTCGGCGAGGACGGGATGCTCGCGGGCGAGGATCTGGACGGCGGACAGTGCGGCGTTGTAGGATTTTCCGGCGTCGACCGCGGTCAGGGGCGCCCCGTGGGGCATCCCGATGACCGAGCCCACTGACTTCTCCTGGACCGGGACGCCGATGACGGGGAGCGGATAGGCGATCGACGCGACCATGTTCGGGAGGTCGGCGGACTTCCCGCCCGCCCCGGCGACGATCACGTCGAGGCCACGGTCCGCGGCGGTGTCGGCGTAGGCGTACATGAGCGCTGGGGTGCGGTGAGCCGAGACGACCCAGGTCTCGAAGGTGAACCGCGCACTCGGCGGGTCGTCGTAGTCGGTCACCTCCTCGAATCCGAGTGCGCGGAGCGCGTCGTAGGCCCCCTCGCGACCCGACGCAGAGCCCGCCATGACGTCGAGATCCGAGTCGCTTCCCATGACGATGCCCACGTCGGGGGTCTCCGCCTCCGGTCGCTCCCGCGCTGCCTCCGCCTCGAAGGTGTCGATGAGGTCCGTTACTGTCGTCATGATCACTCGAAGTCGATCTCGTCTCGCGCGGCGCGGGCGGTCTCGCGGGCGGCCGCGGCGTCTGTGCCGGTCGCGGTCAGGTGGCCCATCTTCCGGAGCGGGCGCACCTCGCGCTTTCCGTACCAGTGCAGGTGGGCACCGTCGACGGCGAGCGCGTCGCCGACCCCGGAGAGGGCGGCCGGCCGGGACGACTCGCCGGTCCCGAGGAGGTTCACCATCGCCGTCGGGTCCCGCAGTCCGGTATCGCCGAGCGGACGGCCGAGCACGGCACGGACGTGCTGTTCGAACTGCGAGGTGACGGCGCCCTCGATGGTGTAGTGCCCCGAATTGTGGGGGCGCGGGGCGATCTCGTTCACCAGGACCTCCCCGTCGCGCGTCTCGAAGAGTTCGATGCCGAACACGCCCCGACCGTCGAGTTCCGCGAGGACGGACTCGGCGACGGCGGCGGCCCGGTCGATCACCGACTCGGTGGTTCGGGCCGGGGCGAGCGTCTCGCGGAGGATCTCCTCCTCGTGGACGTTCTCGACGACGGGGAACGTGTCGGTGTCGTCCGCCCCCCGGACGCCGATGGTCGAGAGTTCGCGAACGAAGTCGACGGCCCGCTCCGCGACGAACCCCTCCAGGTCCCCGAAGTAGTCCCGGGCCGCAGCCACCGACTCCACGAGGGCGTTCCCGCGTCCGTCGTATCCGCCTCGGCGCGCCTTGAGCATGAGCGGGGATCCGAGGTCGTCGAGGGCCCCGCGGAGGTCGTCGGCGTCGTCCACCCGACGGAACGCGGCGACCGGAATCCCGGCGTCGTCGAGACGGCGGGCCTCGCGCAACTTGTCGCGCGTCATCTCGACGTCGCTCGGGGCGGGGTGGACGAGCGTCCCGGTTTCGCGAGCGACCGCTCGCAGCGCGTCGGGGTCCGCCAGTTCGATCTCGACGGTGAGGTCGTCGACGCGGCTGGCCAGGTCGCGAACGGCGGCCTCGTCGTCGAAGTCGGCGACGACCTGGTCGGCGGCGGGCGGGACCGCGGGACAGTCGGGAGTCGGGTCGAGGACGATCACGTCGACGCCGAGCGGACTCGCCGCCGCCGCGAGCATCCGTCCGAGTTGGCCGCCGCCGACGACGCCGATCGTGGCACCGGGCACCGCGTCGTTCATCGGTGGCGGGGGTTGTGGACGCATCTGCATAAGCGTTCGCGTCGCCGGAGAAGACTATGCACGTCCGTGGACTCCGTCACCCCTCGCCGTCCGCGAGTGCGCTCCGATCGACGAACACGACCGTCTCGGTGTTCGTGGCAGTGATCGCGAAGGTCCTGGCGTCGTACCCCTCGAGTCGCTCCGCGAGTTCCGCGTAGTGTTCCGCCCGAGCGATGACGATCGGGGCCTCACCCGTCACGGCCGCGAGGCGCTTCGTGCTCTCGATCGAGGCGTTGGCGCGGGCGAGGTACCACGTCAGCGGGAAGCGATTCGTCCAGTTGGGTCCCCCCCGCGGGTTCGACTCGTTCGCGACGTAGAAGTGGTCCCCGTAGAAGCGGACGTCCGTCCCGGCGTTCGTGGCGGCGATCCGCTCCACGTCGGCGAGCGTCTCCTGCATCCAGCTCCCCGGTTGGCCGTACTGGACGAGGGGGTTGTCGGCGGCCTGCGGCTCGGCGAAGGACGTCTGATAGACCGTGGCGCCGACCTGTGCCGCGGCGAGGAAGACGATCGCCGCCACGGCGAGCGTCCCGAGTCGGTCGCGATCCGCAAGAAACGACGCCCCCAGGTCGACGAGGCGTCCGACCCCTGCGGCGGCGGGAATCGCCAGCGGAACGACCACGTGAACGAGCGCCCAGGGGGCCGAGATGTCCGTGATCGCCGGGTAGACCACGACGGTCGCCAGAGCCCACCCGAACCCGATCGTGACGACGTCACGGGGGCGACGGCGCGCGTACCGGTCCGCCAGGAACCCCCCGACGCCGAACGCCACCACCGGGAGCGACGTCGCCGCGAGTCGCCGGAGGTCGGCCGCGAGGTACGCGACGTAGCTGTGCTCGGGACTCGCCGCGACCCACTGCCCCCAGAGTTCCGTCCACGCGCCGACCGTCCCCGCCCGGAGGACCGACGGGAGGAGTGCCGGATTCGCTATCGCCCGGTAGAGGTCCGGCCGCGGGGCGTAGAAGAGCGCGACGATCGCGACGAACTCGAGGAGGGCCACGGTGAGGGGGATCGCCCAGCGCCGGAGCCGATCCGACAGGGCATCGACGACGCCGTGGATGACCGGCCGCCATCCGGCCCCCCGAAGGCGGGCCGCGAGAAGGCGATTGTCGAGCAGGAGGGCGAGCGTCCCGCCCCAGAGCCCGAGGTAGACGAGGAGGATCTCCTTCGTCGTCGCCGCGAGCGCCAGGAACCCGGCGCCAGCATAGAGGTACCGACCACGTCCCGTGTCGGCCAGGCGCACGAACAGGCCGAGGGCGATCAGCGCGAACCCCGCCGCGAGGACGTCGTTGCGCATGAACCGCGAGTAGTACACGAGGACGGGATTGAGAGCCAAAAAGAGCGCGAGGGCGACGACCTCGATCCGGTCGAGTCGCTCGCGGAAGAGGAGGGCCGCCAGGGGAAGCGCGCCACCGACCAGCGCCACCACCGACCGCGCGACGAAATCGGTCGGTCCGAGCAGGGAGAACAGGGCGGCGTTCACGTGGAAGAGAAACGGGCCGTGGAGGATGGGGCGGTAACTCCAGGTCCCGGTGGCGACGTACTGGAGGATCCAGTACCCGACGCGTGCCTCGTCCCAGTGGAAGACTCGACGACCGAGCAGCGTGAGGCGGATCGCGACCGCGAGCAGTGCGATGCCGACGACGACCGCCGTCGTGCGTCGGCGATCCGTTACGGGGACGTCCATGCGTGGAGGCACACGGTGGACTCGCAAAAAACGGCTGGTTCGCGTCCCCACGGTGGGAACCTTCATGTCGCTGGGAGGAGAACGCGATACCATGACGACGATCGACCTCGATCCCGACCTGTACGACCGTCTCGAGGGCCACACAGACGAGGGCGAGACCGTAGAGGAGTTCGTGGAGGAACTCGTCGCGATGTACGAGAGCGAAGGGCGATTCCTTCAGGAGGGCTACTCGGAGTGAACTGAGCCGGGAAACGAGAGCGGGGCCAAGGGAGACTCGACGGGCGACATCGAGAGGTCCGGGAAGCGGGGTCGTGGGTCGATCGGAGAGCGGATCGGCGCCGATCGAGACGCCAGTTCGGACGTCGAATGGCGGGGCGAATCGGGCGTCGATTGTGGCCGCGAGCGGTACCGTTTTGTCCGGGGCTGCCGACCGTCACGACATGGTCGCCCTAGGGCTGGTGGTCGCGGAGTTCAACCGCGAGGTCACCGAAGCGATGGAAGACGCCGCACGCGATGCAGCCGCTGCCGCCGACGCGACCATCGTCGAGACCGTCTCGATCCCCGGTGCCTACGACGCGCCGCTGGCCGCGGACCGTCTCGCCCGGCGAGACGACGTCGACGCGGTCGCGGTGGTCGGCGCGATCGTGACCGGCGACACGGACCACGACGAGGTCATCGGTCACGCGACCGCCCAGCGCCTCTCGGACGTGAGCCTCGACCGCGACACCCCCGTGACCCTCGGCGTGAGTGGACCGGGGATGTCCGGCGACGAGGCGCGCGCCCGGACGGAGAAGGGGGCCGACGCAGTCGAGAGCGCGATCCACCTGGTGGAAGAACTATGAATTTCGCACACCGCGTCGAACGCGTCGAACCGAGCGCGACGCTCGCCGTCAGCAACCTCGCGAAGGAACTCGAGGCCGATGGCGAGGACGTCGTCGACCTGTCCGTTGGGGAACCCGACTTCGACACCCCCGAACACATCGTCGAGGCCGCGAACGAGGCCCTCGCGGCGGGCGAGACACACTACGCCCCCTCGAACGGGATCCCGTCCCTCCGGTCGGCGATCGCCGACAAACTCCAGGGCGACGGGATGGCGTACGGCCCCGAGAACGTCATCGTCACCCCGGGAGCGAAGCAGGCGCTCTTCGAGACGTTTCAGGCCCTCGTCGACGAGGGCGACGAGGTGGTCCTCCTCGATCCGGCCTGGGTCTCCTACGAGGCACAGGCCAAGATCGCGGGCGCCGACCTGACGCGGGTGGACCTCGCGGCGACGGACTTCCAACTCGAACCCGCACTCGAGGACCTGCGAGCGGCCGTCTCCGAGGAGACAGAACTGCTCGTGGTCAACTCGCCGAGCAACCCGACGGGCGCGGTCTACACGCGTGCCGCGATGGAGGGGGTCCGGGACCTGGCCGTCGAGTACGACGTGACCGTGATCGCCGACGAGATCTACCAGCACATCAACTACGGCCGCGAACACGTCAGTCTCGCGACCCTCCCGGATATGCACGAGCGGACGGTCACGATCAACGGGTTCTCGAAGGCCTACGCGATGACCGGCTGGCGACTCGGCTACCTCGCCGCCCCAGAGGGCCTCGTCGACCAGGCGGGCAAGATCCAGTCCCACTCCGTCTCCTCGGCGGCGAACTTCGTCCAGCACGCCGGCGTCGCGGCCCTCGAGGGGTCGAGTGGAACCCGAGAGGAGATGGTCGACGCATTCGAGGAGCGACGCGACCTCCTCCTCGACGCCTTCACCGACCTCGGGGTCGACGTCCCGGAACCCGACGGCGCATTCTACCTCATGGTACCCGTCGACGAGGACGACCAGGAGTGGGCGACCGACGCCCTGCGGGACGCGAAGGTCGCGACGGTTCCCGGAAGCGCGTTCGGCACGCCGGGCTACGTCCGACTCTCCTACGCGGCGAGCGCGGAGCGTCTCGAGGAGGGCGTCGAGCGACTCGCGGACACCGGCTACCTCTGAGCGACTCGCGGACGCCAGCCACCGCTGAGGGACCGCCAGACGCCCAGGTCAGTCCTCGCCGCCGTTCGACCCGTCGGCCGGGACGAGTTCGAGGACCGCCTCGGCGATCGATCCCGGCAGGCGGTCTGCCACGTCCTCGCCGAGACTGTCGAGTCCGTCGTCGAGGGACTGTCGGAGGTCAGTCATCGATCAGTACCGTGACGCCTCCCGCGTCCACCAGTCGGTGCACTCGTCGACCGGGACCGTCGGTGCCTGAACCGAACTCCCCATGGGCGGGGTTTGAGAAACGCGTGGTAAGTTGTTTACTGTTCAGTCAATTCTCTGGAACGTCCTGGCCGCACCGACACGGAGACCACCCTCGGTGGGACACCAGATCGATGCGCAC
>JBDGUE010000023.1:6157-15031 GCA_042216045.1 Halanaeroarchaeum sp.
GATCGATGCGCACGCGCCACCGTGTTAGCCGGGCCCGTCAGCCGGCGGCCCGTCCCGTGCTCGCCCCCTCGAAGCTCTCGGTGACGAGGGCGAAGACGATGACGGCGGCGGCGATGGCGAGCGTGCTCGCGAGGACGAACGTCGCCTCGAACCCGACCAGGCCGACGATCGTCCCGAAGATCGGCGGCGCGAGCATCCCGCCCAGCCCTCGGGCGGTCCAGCGGAGGCCGACGAGTTCCGACTCCCGGTGGGTCGGCGCGACGTCGCCGATGAACGAGACCACGCCGACCTGGACCGCCGCGAACGAGACGCCGAGGACGATCATCCCGACACCCGCGATCAGCACGCGAGCGACGGGCGACCCAGGGACCGTCGCCACGGCCTCCACGAGCGCGTACAGTCCGCTCCCCGCGTACCCGGCGACGATGAGGGGTTTTCGTCCGATGCGATCGGCCAGGCCACCCATGCCGTACATGCTGACGGTCTGAACCAGTGGATTGACGCCGAGGAGGACCCCCATGACGGCCGGCGTCGTCCCGACCCCCCGGAGGAAGTAGACCGGGAGGAGCGTCACGAACCCGAGGACCGTCAGGTTGCGGAGGAAGGAGGCGAGGTACAGCCACCGGAGGCCGTGCTCCCGGAGGTGGGCCGCGTCCGCCCTCGGGACGAGTCGTCGACGGATCTCGCCGAGGAGTTCCTCGACGGAGACCGACCCGCTCGGCGGTTCGATCGGGTCCGGAACGAAGGCAGCCGCGACCGCGACGAGCGCCGCGATGGCGAAGAGGGCCAGGTAGACCGTCGGGCGAGCGAGCAGTTCGAGCAACGCGCCCGAACTGAACTGGGCCAGTGCCCCGCCGAGGGCGCCGGCTGCGCTGAAGACGCCGACCGCTCGACCCCGTCCGCCCCCACCGGACACCTCGCCGACGATGGTGAACCCCACGGGGAGAAAGGAGGCCGCGAAGACGGCGAAGAGGAATCGAAAGGTGAGTGGCGCGTACGCGCCGCCGACGACCGAAAGCGGAAGGACGGAGAGCGCCGCGAGCGCGCTCGTCACGGCGAGTACCAGCCGATGCCGGCCGGTCACGTCCGCGATCCCGCCCCAGACCGGAGAGAAGACCATCAGCCCGAAGAAGTAGACCGTGGTCACCAGCCCCGCGGCGAGGACGCTCCCGGCCCGCTCGACGTAGACGGCCATCACCGTGCCCATCAGGATGACCGCCACCTTGTTGGCGGCCGCGGCCGTCGCGAGGAGACCACGACGACCGCGGCCCGTCTCTCGCCCGCCCGTCACGGTCGGTTCCACCTCGTGGCAGGTCGCCGCCACGACCCGGTCGCGGTCTGCAGGTACGACGCTCCTTCGAGGGCCATCCGTCTCGGCGTGTGACCTGGCGGCTTGTGAAGGACACGGGTTGGATCGACGCCCACTGCCCCCGAGTGGGGCCGATCGCCGCCCGATCGCCCGGGTGTCAGACCGGGACTCAGGGCCAGTTGCCAGCCTCTTCGTAGGCGTCGAGGACGCGATCGAGGGCGACGACGTAGGCGGCCGTCCGAAGGGTCCCGGTGTCCGACTCGTCGTGGGCACTGACGACGTCCCGGAAGCTCTTCACGATGATCTCCTCGAGCTCCTCGTTCACCCGCTCTTCGGACCAGTAGAAGCGCTGGCGGTTCTGGACCCACTCGAAGTACGACACGGTGACGCCGCCGGCGTTGGCGAGGATGTCGGGGACGACGAGGACGTCGCGCTCCGCGAGCACGTCGTCCGCGGCGGGGGTGAGCGGCCCGTTCGCGGCCTCGGAGATCACGTCGGCGGAGACGTCCTGGGCGAGGTCCCCGTCGATCGCGTTCTCGAGGGCGGCCGGGACCAGGAGGTCGACGTCCAGGGTGAGCAGTTCCTCGTTCGTGATCTCCTCGTCGATCGCGACGTACTCGGTGACGGACCCCCGCTCTCGTTTGACCTCCTTCACCGTTCCCGGGTCGAAACCGTTCTCGCGGTAGATGCCACCCTGGGAGTCGCTAACCGCGACCACGGAGGCGCCCATGTCGTCGAGGATGTCGGCGGCGATCCACCCGGCGTTGCCGTAGCCCTGGACCGCGACCGTCGCGCCCGCGAGGTCGCGCTTCAGGTACTCGAAGGCCTCGCGGGCGGCGATGGCGACGGACCGACCGGTCGCCTCGACCCGTCCCTCGCTCCCGCCGGAGTGCAGGCCCTTCCCGGTGACGACCCCCGGTGCGGTGGTATTCTCGAGCGTCTCGTACGTGTCCTTGATCCAGTTCATCTCTCGTGGACCCGTGTTCACGTCGGGAGCGGGGACGTCGCGGTCCTCGCCGATCAGCGGACGCAACTCCCGCGCGAACGCCCGGGTGATCCGCTCGAGTTCGCTCTCGGAGTAGTCCCGCGGATCGATGACGATGCCACCCTTGGCGCCGCCGAGGGGGACGTCGACGGTCGCGGTCTTGTAGACCATCCACCCGGAGAGGGCCTTCACCTCGGCCCGGCTGACGTTCGGGTGATAGCGGATGCCGCCCTTGAAGGGGCCGCGGTCGTCGTTGAACTGGGACCGAAAGGCCCGGAAGGTCTCGATCGAACCGTCGTCCATCTCGACGGAGAGGGTCATCTCCATCACGCGGGTCGGGTTCTTCAGCCGCGAGAGGACCCCCTCCTCGACGTCGACGTGCTGTGCGGCCGCGTCGAGTTGGGCCTGAAAGTTCGTGAACGGGTCGTCACTCATGGGTACTCTACAGTTCTCAGAAGGGAGAGAAAAGGCTGACGACGGTAACAAATACCAGACCAACGATCAACGATCAGGAGGAATTCGCCGCCTCCTTCCGGTCGCGAATGCGCTCGGCCTGGGCGATCAGGGGCGCGTCGATCATCTCGCCGTCCACCTCGAAGACGGCGCTGTCCGTCTCCTCGCGGGCCGCGAGGACCCGCTCTGCCCACTCGACGTCCGCGGGATCCGGGGTGAACGCACGGTTGATCACGGGCACCTGGTCTGGGTGGACGGCGAGTTTCCCGTCGAAGCCCAGTTGGGCCGCGAACTCCGTCTCCGCCGCCAGTCCCTCCCGATCCTCGAAGTCGGTGAAGACCGTGTCGATCGCCTCGACGTCGGCGGCCGCCGCGGCCACCACGACCTCCTCGCGCGCGTGGAGGACCTCCGTTCCGTCGGGGGTCCGAGTGGCCCCGAGGTCGGCGGCGAGGTCCTCGGCGCCGAATGCGACGGCGACCGTCGGGTCCGCACTCACGATCTCGGTGGCGGCGGTGACGCCTGCGGCGGATTCGATCAGCGGGAGCACGCGTCGGGCCAGGTCGTGCTCGGCGAGCGTGGCGGCGACCGTCTCCACGTCGTCGGCGCTCGTCTTCGGGAGCATCACGCCGTCGATCGCCGACGCGACCGGGGCGAGGGCCTCGACGTCGGCGGCCGCGGCGAGGCCGACTGGATTCACGCGCACGAGCAGTTCCGCACTCGGGTCGAAGGTCGGCTCGTCGAGGACCGATCGAATCGTCTCGCGGGCCGCCGCCTTCTCGTCCGGCGGGACCGCGTCCTCGAGGTCGAAGACGAGGACGTCCGCGTCCGTTTCTGGCGCCGATCCGAGCATGTCGGGGCGATTCCCGGGGGTGAAGAGGACGGACCGTCGGGGCATATCGAGGGGATCGCGAGCGGGCCCCATATAGCTTGGTCGGGAGCGGTACGCCTTTAGGGAGCCACCGCCGACGGTCTGCCGTGCAGATCGTGGGGTATCGAAGTGCGGCCGGCGAGGGCGGCCCCGCCCTCGAGATCGCTCAGGACGGGAGCGTCCGGACCGTCTCCCTCGAGGCGGGCACCGACCTGACCTACGCGCTCGGCGACCGCCACTGTGCCGGGACGGTGACCGAGGAGGGGCACGTCGCCTGTTCGAACGACGGGGCACCGCGCTGCGAGGTCCACACCAGCCGCTTCCCCTGTGCTCGCTGTACCGGCACGTGTGCGATGCCGACGGAGGTCTGTCACGAGGAACACGCCCTCTACCTGGCCGCCTTCGCTCCGCGGACGGTGAAGGTGGGCGTCACCCGCTCCTGGCGACTCGAGACGCGGTTGCGAGAGCAGGGTGCAGACCGCGGTGCTCACCTCCGCACCGTCGAGAACGGTCGCGTCGCCCGACAGATCGAGGCCGACATGGCCGACCGGTTCCCGGATCGGGTCCGGGTGGCACGCAAGATCGAAACCCTCCACCGGTCCGTCGACGTCCCACACTGGCGATCGGTCGTCTCGGAGTTCGATCCGATCGACACGGTGACCCTCACCTACGGCCTCGACCTCGACGTCCGGCCGGTGGCGGAGACCGTGGCCAGGGGGACGGTCCAGGGCACCAAGGGGCGGATACTGGTGCTCTCGAACGGGGGCACCACCTACGCGGTCGACCTCAGGGACCTGGTCGGTCACGAGGTAAAGCGGGGACGTGAGGGACCCGCCCTCCAGTCCAGTTTCGACGCGTTCTCGTGACGATCGTCGGAGCCACAAACCGACCCTTTTTCCGACCGGACGAACAACCGTGTCCCATGGCAGACGAGGAATCCAACGACGGCGAGGACGAGGAGAAGTCGTTCCGAGAGCGCGTCGAGGAGATCCGCGAGGAACGCGAACAGGAGCGAGGGGACGAAGAGGGCGACGATCCCCGCGAGCGCATGGAAGAGATGATGGGCGGTGGCGGTGGCCCCGGCGGCATGGGCGGGGGCATGGGCGGCAATCCCTTCGCGCAGATGATGGGCGGCATGATGGGCGGCGGCGGTGGCCCCGGCGGCATGGGCGGCGGCCAGGGCGAGGAGTCGGAGGGCACCGACACCCGTCGCCTCGAGCGAGAACTCGAGGACCTCCGCCGAGAGGTCCGGGACGCCACCGACCAACTCGAGCGCATCGCCGACGCACTCGAGGACCTCGACGACTGACGGTCGGTGCTGACGCGCCGCCGACCCGGGCGCGTCGACCGGACTACTCGTTTCCTCTCACCACGCGGCGGTACACCGCCTCGAGGTCGTCGATCGACCGCTTCAGGGCGATCGATTCCCGCCGATCGAGACAACCGGCGGCGAGGGCGGGCCCGTTCTCGATGGCTCGCTCGATCGCTGCGGCGAAGGACTCCACGTCGCCGTGAGGGAAGTGATACCCCGTGACGCCCTCGTCGACGGTCGAGCGGAGGGCACCCCGATCGACGGCGACCACCGGAGTGCCACAGGCGATGGCCTCCAGGGCCACGAGCCCCTGGGTCTCGACGGGACTCGGGAACGCGAAGACGTCGAGGAGCGAGTAGAAGGCGGGGAGGTCCTCGCGGTCGAGGAACCCGAGGAAGCGGGCGTCGACGTCGAGGGCGGCCGCACGTTCCTCGAGGTCTGCGCGCGCCGGACCGTCACCCCCGAAGAGCACCGTCACGTCGAGCGTCGCCGCGGCCTCGAGGACGGCGTCGAGATTCTTCTCGTAGCCGTGGCGACCAGTGTACCCGACGTACGGTCCGTCCCCCGCGAGACCGTGATCGCGCGCGAACGAGCGGGCGTCGGTCGGACGAAAGACCGCGACGTCGACGCCGCTCGGGTGGGATTCGACCGGGGTGTCCGTCCGGGTCCGGACGGTCTCGGCGGTCTGTGGACTCGGCGTCAGGATCAGATCCGCCCGGTCCAAAAAGCGCGTCTCGTAGGACGCGCTCAGGTGCGAGATGGCGGGGGCAGCCCACGACGGTGCGACGTACTCCGCGTACTCCGCGGTCGGGGTGTGATAGGAGACCACGAGCGGGAGGTCCGCCGAGCGGACGAGTCGGATCGCGGCGACGCCGAGCGCGAACGGCGTGTGTGCGTGAACGACGTCCACGTCACGAACCGCGTCGGGAACGCGCGGGAGGCCGAGCCGATAGCCGTCGTAGAAGGGAAACGGGAGACTCGAGACGGGCCGTTCGCCGGGATCGGGGTCGTAGGTCGATCGCGGATAGACGACGTCCATCCGCCCACCGCGCTCGAGGTACCGCTCTCGCCAGGAGGAGATGGTGTAGGTGACCCCGTTGACCGTCGGGAGGTAGGTGTCCGTGAAGGCGGCGACGGCCGGAGGCATATTCCGTTGGTTCGGGGGACCGCTCAAAAGCGTCCCGCATCGTCGACGAGGTCGCGGTAGATCGAGACCAGCCGATCGCCGACGCGGTCGAGGGAGTGCTGGCGGGCGGTCGCCCTGGCGTTCTCCCCGAGGCGCTGGCGGAGGCCGGGATCGTCCGCCATGCGGTCCAATGCGTCCTCGAACTCCGCCTCCGTCGAGGCTTTGAGGCAGTCCTCTCCGTCCGTGAAGAACTCCTCGAACACCGGAATGTCCCTGAGGACGACGGCCTTCCCCGTCGCCATCGCCTCCAGGACCGCGATGCCCTGGTTCTCGTTCTTCGTGGGGAAGAGGTAGACGTCCCCGGCACCGTAGGCACCGCGGATGTCGTCGATCCAGCCGGTGAACGTGAGGTTCTCGGGGGGGTCGCTCGTCCAGCGTTTCACCTCGTGAGAGGCCTGGGGGCCGGTGTCGTAGGGGCCGAACCACGCGAAGTCGTAGTCGGTGCGCTGGGCCACGTGCGCGAACGTCGAGAGGCCCTTGCGCTCGAAGACGTTCCCGACGGCGAAGACGACCATCCCATCGAGGTCGAAGCGCTCGCGGTACTCCTCGCGGCGGTCCGCGTACCCCCGCAGGCGCTCGAGGTTCACGCCGTTCGAGATGGTCTCGATCGGTGCCTCGACGGGGTACTCCTCGAGGATCCCCTTCGTGTACTCGCTCGGGGTCAACACGAGGTCGGCCTGCGAGTAGAACCATCGGAGATAGGTCCCGAGGGGGCCCGCGAGGTGGTTCGAGTACCGAAACGACTCCCGGAAGTCCTCCCTGGTGACGTGGGCGTGCAGGACGAGCGGGCGATCGTGACGGATCGCGTGCCGGGCGACGACGAGGGACCCCGGTCCGATCACGTTCACGTGAGCGAGGTCGTAGTCGACGAGGACCCGGTCGCCGGACAGGCCCGACCGGATCGCCGATCGGAGCGAGCCACCGCGCCAGGGACTCTCCACGACCGCGACGTCCGTCGTGGCGAGGGCCTCGCGCTGGTGGTCGGTCGCCGTGCCGATCCCGCTCCGGGCGAGACGGTCCTCGAGTTCGAGGTAGTTGAGGACCCGCACGACCTCACCCAGTCGAGGGCCGCCGATAACTGTACCGGAACGACTTTTGCCGCCGCCGGCCGAGGCGGGCGTGATGGGCATCGCCGCCGAACGCATCGACCGCCTGACCGCACTCGCGAGAGCGGCGGCGAAAGAGGGCGACGACGACCGGGCGAGGGAGTACGTCAGACTCGCCCGACGCATCGCCGAGCGCCACCGGATCGAACTCCCCGAGTCGCTCACCCGGTTCTCCTGCGATCGGTGCGATCGCTTCCTCGTGCCGGGCCGGAACGCCCGGGTTCGGACGAGGGACGGACACGTCGTCGTCACCTGTGAGTGTGGCGCCCACTCGCGATACCCCTACGAGGGGTGAGCGCCCGGGAGGGAACATTCAAAGGGACCGGCTTCGAAACGTCGGGGTGATGACAGAGACGCTGCGAGAGCGGGTCCACGACCTCGACGTGACCGTCTGGGTCGGCAAGGCCGGCATCGAATCGGTGGTGGACGAACTCGCCACCCAGCTCGAGGACGCCGAGCTGGTGAAGGTCAAGTTCCTCCGGTCGGCGCGGGGGAGTGGGTCCACCGACGAACTGGCCGCGGATCTCGCAGATCGTGTGGACGCAGAACTGATCGAGACGCGGGGCAACACCGCCGTCTATCACTGACCCATGGTCAGCGCGCTTCCAATCCTCGAGGGGATCCTCCCCGCGGGGTACGCCCTGGCCGCGACGATGCTCCTCTACTTCCTCGTCGCTCTGGTCGCCGTGATCCTGGTGGGCAGACTCCTCGTGGTTCCGATCGTCGGCCGCGTGCTCGACCGACGGAACGTCTCCGAACACGCGAGGCGACCGCTCCTTCGAATCACGCGGGCCGTCGTCTACTTCGTCGCACTGGCGGTCGCCTTCGGCATGGCCGGGTTCACCGGCTTCCTCCAGTCGCTGGCCACCATCGCGGCGGCCGGCACGCTCGCCATCGGGTTCGCACTCCAGGACGTCATCAAGAACTTCGTCGCCGGCGTGTTCATCTACACCGATCGGCCCTTCAAGATCGGCGACTGGATCGAGTGGAACGGCAACGAGGGCGTCGTCGAGGACATCAGCCTCCGGGTGACCCGCGTGCGGACCTTCGACAACGAGTTGCTCACGGTCCCGAACTCGGTGCTGACCGGGGGCGTGATCAAGAACCCCGTCGCGAAGGACCGGTTGCGCCTGCAGTTCCTCTTCGGCATCGGCTACGACGACGACATCGATCGGGCGACCGAGATCATCGTCGAGGAGGCCGAGGCCCACGACGAGATTCTGGACGATCCGGGCGTCACCGTCCGATTGACCGAACTCGCGGACTCCTACGTCGGACTCAAGTCACGGTTCTGGATCGCGGACCCGTCCCGGTCGGACTTCGTGAGGACGCGAAGCGAGTACGTCCAGGCGGTGAAAGAGCGCTTCGACGAGGAGGGGATCGACATTCCGTACCCGATTCGAACGCTCGAGGGCGACATCGGGGTCGAGGACCTCGCGCAGTCGGAGCACCTCGAGTGACCGAATCCCCCGAAAACACGCGGTCTGCACTGGTGGCCGTCGCGTCGAGATGAATGTGGACGGCCGGGCTCGCCCGTCGTTCCGGCCCGGATAGTCCCGGTCGCCTCCTCCACCCCGCGACCCTCCGAGCGACGAACGTTCGGTGGTCCGCTGCTCACTTCCGTGCCTGACGGGGTGCCACCGACGAACCGCGGC
>JBDGUE010000022.1:0-14536 GCA_042216045.1 Halanaeroarchaeum sp.
TCGGAAGGCCGCCCTCGGCGCGGTAGTAGGCGTGCACACCGGCGCCGCTCGTCGACACGTCCGCGTAGGTCACTCCCAGGTGCTCGAGAATCGCTCGAAAGGCGGGGTGCACCGCGCCCGTCTCGGGATCGCGGACGTCGTCGCCGTCGACGAACGCATACGGGTCGTCCTCGCGCTGAATGAATACGCGCCCGTCGAGCCGCGGGTCGTCCTCGGCGATCGCGACGGTTTCGCCGTCCGCGTACATGTCGCGGATCCCCCACTTGTAGCGGGCGTCCTTGTCCGGTTCTCCTTCGGGGTGATCGGCGTCGCCCCAGGGCGCGAACGGAAGTTTCTCACGCCGCCCCATCCATTGCTCGCGCTCGAGAAGTTCCGGAGGATAGGTGTCGGCGCCAGGTGCGGTGAAGTCAACCGCGTCCCAGGAATCCGCGCCAGCATCGTCCTTCCGGACGGTGGTTTCCACCCCGTCAGGGGTGGGGGTTTCGTCGGCATGATCGGCTTCGTCGCCGGTTTCACGATCGGCCTCGAGGTGAATCCGGTATTTCTCGTCCTCGTGGAGCGGGCCGTCCTTGAGCGCGCGCTCGACAAGGTCCGCGGGGCGGCCGTCAACCAAGTCGCTCTCCTCGAGCACGCGGACGAGTTCGCCGAACGTCGCGGGGTCGGCCTCGTCGATCGCGGTCGCCCATTGATCCACGTTGAGGGGCGCCGCGTCGGTCATGGATCCACCTCCTCGACCGTCGTCGCGTAGGACGTCGACCCACACGCGGGGCACACCGTTGCGGCGGTCGTGTCGCCGGCGCTCTCGCGCTCCGCGACGGCGTGGATGCTATCGCAGTCGACACACTCAGCGACGACCACGGAGCCGCTCTCGGCCGTCTCAGCGCTCTCATCCTCGCCCGCAAACGACGAGAGCGTCGTCACGGCCGACACCTCCCGTCCTCGAGAGCCGGACAATCCGCTCCGGCGTGTCCGATCGCCCCGCCGCAGTATTTACAGACGGGAGCATTTGGATCCGGCTCCCTATCACGATCGGGAGCAACCGCGGACCCACCACTCGGTTCGGGTTGAACTCTCCTCCCTGGTGGCTTGTCTGAGGGTACTGTTTCGGTAAAATTCGGCGTGGAGGCGTGCTCGCTGGGGGAATATCTTTCCCCCGCCACGCCCGTTAATTTCAGATGGACTCGCCGGGATTTGAACCCGGGGCCTCTCCCATGCCAAGGGAGTGATCTACCCCTGATCTACGAGCCCGCGTACGCATCACCGGCTTACCGCCGTCATTTGATAAACCTCTCGATTCGCTCGCCCACCCGCCCCGAGCCGAAACATATTACCCGGGCGGGCCCGCCTTGTTCACGTAGGGAACCGCACGACCGCAAGTCTGACCCGCCCACGCACGTGGGCTCGAGATTGCGGTAGTGCCGCCAGCACCGCTGGCCCGCTATCCTGCGGTTCGTGCAGTTCCAATCAGAACGATGGCACGAATGCACACGCGTCGTCGGGGGTCCTCGGGTTCGGACCGACCGGCGACAGACGAGCCACCGGAGTGGAGCGACGTCGACGCGGACGCCGTCGAGGACCGCGTCGTCGAATTGCGCGAGGAGGGCTACGACCCGAGTCAGATCGGCCTGAAGTTGCGGGACGAGGGCGTCCAGGGGACGCCGGTCCCGGACGTGAAGGCGGTCACGGGCAAGAAGGTCACCGAGATTCTCGAGGAGAACGACGCGGCCCCGGACATCCCCGAGGACCTGCAAAATCTCCTCGAGAAGGCCGTGAATCTCCACGAGCACATGGAGGAGAACGGCCAGGATCACTCGAATCGACGCGCCCTCCAGAACACGGAGTCGAAGATCCGCCGCCTCGCGAACTACTACCGGGGCGACGAGATCGACGAGGACTTCGAGTACACCTACGAGAACGCCAGGGAACTCCTGGAGTAATCGATGGCCACGACCGGTCGCACCGTCGCAGCGGATTCGGTGGAGGAGCGCCTCACCGCCACCCTGCGGGAGGCGGAGTTCCTCCACGTCGTGAGCCACGCCGATGGCGACGCCGTCGCCGCGGCGGGGCTGGTGGCGACCGCGCTGCCGGACGACGCGCCGGTCCAGGTGTCGACCGTGCGGACCGACGCGGAGGCGAATCGCCGACTCGAGAACAGCACGGCAACGACGGTGGCGATCGGATTCGCGGATCGCGGCGACGAGTCGATCGATACCGACTCGAACGCGCTGCTCGCCTACGAGGTCGCGACCACCTTCGGCGACCCGGATCCGGTGCTCGCGAGCGCCGGGGCGATGGCGGCCGGGACCCCGCCACGGGGGCCCGCCATGGACGCCGCCGCGGACCTGGGCGTGGAGCGGCGACCGGGGGTCGGCATCCCGACCGCCGACCTGGGCGACGGGCTCGCACACTCCACGCTCTTTCACGCGGACCTCTCCGGAGACGAGGGACGGGCAGGCGCGTTCCTCGCCGAACTCGACCTGCCCGCGACCCTCACGGAGGGGGACCACCGACGACTCGCGTCCGCGCTCGCGATGCGCGCGACGGAATCCGCGCCGTCGCGGGCGGTGACGGCACTGGAGGCGGCACTGCGACCGCACGAGATTCCCGCCGGTCCGTTCGAGACCGTCGAGGGGTTCGCGGACGTCCTGTCCGGCGTTGCCCGGGCCGACCCGGGACTCGCCGTCGCGCTCGCGATGGACGGTGCCGACGCGGCCACGGTCCTCGACGCGTGGCGCGAGCACGCCGTCGCCACCCACGAGACGCTCCGCCGGGCCGACAGACGCCGACACCAGGGGTTCGTCGCTCTCGACGTCGGGGCGGTCGATCCCTGGGACGTCGCCCGACTCGCGCGCGATTACCGTTCGGGCGAGCGAGCGGTCCTCGCGGTCGGTCGGGACTCCGTGGCACTCGCCACCACCGACGCCGACGCGCGGGGACTGCTCTCGGGGCTCGACGCGGTCGGTGGCGTCGGCGGGCGATCGACCCTCGCCGCGGCGACCGACGTCGACCCCGCTCGCGTCGAGGACCAACTCGTGGAGGTGCGATGATGCCCGAGGCGATCATTCGGACTGCCGTCGACGATCCGACGACGATCGCAGGGGCCGTCACACCGGACAACACCGACGCGATGGCCACCACCACCGAGACGGACGCCGACGGGACCGGTCGCGTGGTCACGACCATCGAGCGCGAGACGACGGGCGGGCTTCGATCCACCCTCGACGACTACCTCATCAACTGCATCGTCGCAGTACGAACAGCACAGATCGCAGCAGAACACGCCAACACCCAATCATGAGTGAACGATCAGTCTCGAAGCAGAGTCAGGAGAAGCGGTGGTACACCGTCCTCGCACCGGAGCAGTTCGACCGGGCGGAGATCGGCGAGACCCCCGCGACGGAACCGGAACAGGTGCTCGGCCGCACGATCGAGGCCACCCTCGACGACGTGGCCGACGACGCCGGCGAGAACAACGTCAAGTTGACGTTCAAGATCGCGGACGTCGGCAGCGACACCGCCTACACGGAGCTCCAGAAGCAGGAGCTCACTCGCGATTACGAGCGCAGCCTCGTCAGGCGGGGCTCCTCGAAGATCGAGTCGGTCCTGACCGTCCGGACCACGGACGACTACCGGGTTCAGGTCCAGCCGGTCGCCTTCACGACGAAGGTCGCCGACCGCAGTCAGAAGGAGGCCATCCGCGCGACGATGACGGAACTCGTCGAGGAGGCCGCAGCCGAGCGGACCTTCGAGGACCTCATCGACAGCATCGTCACGGGACGCCTCTCGAGTGCCATCTACAACGAGGCCAAGGAGATCTATCCCCTCCGTCGGGTCGAGGTCGCGAAGACGACTCTCGAGGCCCACCCGGAGGAGGTCCACGCCGAGGAGGAGGCCGCGGCGACGGACGTCGACGAGTAACCGTCTCGGGGCCCGAATTTTGCCGCCCGCATCGCCCCGAGTGACGATGCCGTGTCCTCGGTGGTTTCATAAACACGTAAGGTGCCGTTCCGCATTGCACGACGTATGTGGCCCCGGTTCGTGGGACGGCTCGGTCTCGCCGACGCCGTCACCGTCTCGAACGCCGCTCTCGGCTTCGTGGCCGTCGCGGCGGCCACGATCGACCCCGAACTGGCCGCACGGGTCGTCTTGCTCGGCGGCATCCTCGATGCCCTCGACGGCATCGCTGCCCGCCGCTGGGGCGGGACGACCGTCGGTCCACACCTGGACTCGCTCGCCGACGTCGCCACGTTCGGCGTCGCCCCCGCCTTCGTCGTCTTCTCTGCGGGCCGGGGTGGCGGCCACGTCGAGGGGAGTGCCCTCCTCTGGATCGCGGTGCCGGCACTGTACGTGGCGACGACGGTCGTCCGACTCGGCCTGTACACCACCCTCGACGTCGACGACCGCGAGACGGAGGGGGTGCAGTCGACGCTCGCCGCGACGCTGGTGACGGCGGGACTGCTCGCGGGAGTGGGGCCGATCCCGCTGCTCGCGGGGACGGCGCTTCTCTCGCTCGCCATGCTGGCCCCGATTCCATATCCGGATCTGCGGGTTCGAGACGCGGTCTCGATGGGCATCGTCCAGGCACTCGCAGTCCTGGCCCCGACCGCCTGGGACCGAGTGTTCCCGACGGTCCTGCTCGTCTGGGCCCTCGGCTACCTCGCGTTCGCCCCCCGATATTACCCGCGGAGCGAAGGGAAACGCTCATAGGATTTCTCTCGGAACGTCACGGACATGAGCGACGGGGACGAGGAGTCACAGGAGACTCAAGACGACGACGTGGATCCGCGGGTCGAGGAGTTCGAATCGCGCCTCGACGACGCGGCCGACGAACTCGCGGCCGCAGAGACCGAAGCCGACCTCGACGCGGTCGAGTCGACCCTCGACGAGATCGAAGACGACGTCGCGGCGGCCGACATTCCGGTCGTCGAACCCGAAGAGGAGGACGAGGAACCCGAGGACCCAACCGAGGACCTCGAGGATCGACTGTCGGACCTCCGCGACGACGTAGAGGAGCAGCGGGGACCCTACGGCGAGGACGTCGTGGACGCCATCGCCGACGTCGAGTCGACGGTCACCGACACCCGGTGGGCCGAGGAGGGGACCACCGAACTCGTCGACCCCTTCGAGTCGTACTTCTCCGCGGTGAACGAGTCCCTCGCCGTCGACCTCGGCGAGGCCGTTCCCGATCCGACGGAACTCGCCCACCAACTCGAGACCGTCGAGGAGGCCGTCGCGGACGCCGACCTCGACGCCGACGAGGACGCCGAGACGATCGCTACCCTCCTCGAGGCGACGGACGACCTGGCCGACGACGTCGATGCGGCGACGGCCTGGCTCGACCTCGAGGTGCGCGAACAGTTGCGTCGCGAGGGGTTCTACGAGCCGATCGAGGGCGGCAAACACAAGGACTTCCCCCCGGAGTGGAGCGCGTTGAAGGCCTGGGAGAAGCGAAACGACGCCGAGATGGTCCTGCTCCTGCTGGAGAAGATGGGCGACTCCGACTTCATCCAGCGAC
Organism: Halanaeroarchaeum sp.; assembly: GCA_042216045.1. Taxonomy (GTDB): domain Archaea; phylum Halobacteriota; class Halobacteria; order Halobacteriales; family Halobacteriaceae; genus Halanaeroarchaeum. The sequence continues at coordinate 5,516 of JBDGUE010000022.1, forward strand.
ACTGCATCGAGTCGCTGCTCAGAATGGGGAACCCCGCTGGCCTCGACGCGCTGGCCCAGCGCGCCAAGCGCCGCAACGAACTGGCCGTCGAGGCCATCGGAAAGATCGGTCACGAGGACGGCATCTCGGCGGTCGAGGGACACGCCGAATCCACGGGGAACCCCTCGCTGCAGACGACGGCCCTCAAGGCGCTCGGTGCCATCGGGAGCGAGGAGACGACGGAGACGGTCGCCCAGCAACTCGCGGTCGAGGACGAGAGCGTCAGAAGCCAGGCCGCGCGGTCCCTCGGCTTGATCGGCGACACCCGCGCGATCGAGCCCCTTCTCGACGTCCTCGACGATGCGGACGAGGCGAACGCCGTCAGGGCCTCCGCGGCCTGGGCGCTCGTCCAAATCGGGACCGAGCGGGCACTGGAGGCCGCCGCCGAGTACGCCACCGATCAGCCCTACATCGTCTCCGTCGAGGCGTCGAAGGCAGAGCGGGCGCTCGCCGACGCGGCCTAACCGAGGAACCAGGCGAACGTCTGGAGGGCGAATCCGAGGGCGATCGCGAGCGCGCCCAGGCGACCGATCCAGGTGTACTCCGTGGCCTCGTCCGGCGATATCGCGAGGTTGTAACTCTCGAACTCCGTGTCGAACTGCACGTAGCTCGGCATCTGGAAGAACTCGACGAAGAGGAGAACGCCCCCGATCGCCCCCATCGCCGACCCGGCCAATCGGAGGATGGCTGCGACGTCGGTCATGGTAGTACGCGCTCGTTAGACCACCAAAAAGCCATCCACTGCGGAACGTTTTTGTGCGAAGGCGGGGCCACCGCGTCGCGTGATGATTCGCGCCCTCCTCGCACTCGCCGTCCTCGCCGCCGGGCCGGGGGTCTCCCTGGTCGGGACGTACCCGAACCCGGCGACCGACGAGGACGTCGGCGAGTACGTCGTCCTCTCCGTCGATGGTCCGCTCGACCTCGGCGCGTACGCGATCGGGGACGGCGAGGATCGGGTTCGCTTGCCGAATCGGACGGTCGACGGGCGCGTCGCCGTCGCGAGTGCTCCCCATATCGCGCGGTCACTCGCGAACGAGACGACGATCGTCGTCGCCAGGGGACTCTCGCTCTCGAACGCGGGCGAGACGGTCACGCTCTACCGCGAGGGGCGCCCCGTCGACTCGATGGCGTATCCGCGTGCGCCCACCGCAGAGCGCTGGACGGGGGGTGAATGGACGCCGCTGGGAGCGACCGACCTGCCGGTCCTCACGGTCCGAAACGTGTCGGTCGAGGCGTTCGCCCTCCCCGACGCGCCGACGGCCGTCGTGAGCGAACTCGCGACTGCCGAGGAGCGAATCCTCCTCGGGGGATACACGTACACCTCCGCGCGGGTGACCGAGGCGCTCGTCGACGCTCGCGAACGGGGTGTTCGCGTGGCCGTGCTGGTCGAGGGGAGCCCGGTCGGCGGGATCTCGAGCACCCAGATCGAGCGCCTCGATCGCCTCTCGGCGGCGGGCGTCGAGGTCGTCGCGATCGACGGCCAACGGGCACGCTACGACTTCCACCACGCGAAGTACGCCGTCGTCGACGACGCCGTCCTCGTCACGTCGGAGAACTGGAAACCGTCGGGGGTCGGCGGACGAGCGAGTCGCGGCTGGGGGACCGTCGTCGAGTCGCCGGCGCTGGCACGCCGGCTGGCGGCCGTCTTCGCCGCCGACGCCGGGTGGGTGGACGGTCGGGCCTGGTCGTCGCTCGCCGTCGAGGGACAGCCGCCGTCCCCGGCGAACGGCACCTATCCCACCCGATTCAGGGGGACCCGCTCGACGGCGAGCGCCGTCGATCTCCTCGTCGCCCCAGACAACGCGGAATCCGCACTCACCGACCTGCTCGCGGGGGCCGATCGGTCGATCCGGATCCAGCAGGTGTCGATCGACCCCGACGGACCGCTGCTCGCGCGAACGATCGCGGCGGCCCGGCGCGGCGTCGACGTGCGCGTGCTCCTGGGCGGCGCGTGGTACGTCGAGCGCGAGAACGAGGCCCTCGTGCGAAACCTCACCCGACTCGCCGATCGGGAGGACCTGCCGATTCGCGCTCGAGTCGTGGAGCCCCGATCGCGCTTCGACCACGTGCACGTGAAGGGCGTCATCGTCGACGAGCGGACCGTCGTGGTCGGGAGCGTCAACTGGAATCCCCACTCACTTCGGGAGAACAGGGAGGTGGCCGTCGCCGTGCACGACGGGGCCCTCGCCGGGTACTACGGGCGGATCTTCAGAGCCGACTGGCGAGGGGCCGCGTGGCGACTCACCTGGGGTGGCGTCCTCGCCACGTTCGTCGCGATGGGAGTGGCCCTCCGTCGAGCGAGCGCCATCGAGTTCGAACCCCCGGGAGAGGATTAGCGATCCAGCGTGCTCGAGAGCGCCTCGTCGATCTCCGCGTCCGCCATCTTCTCGATCAGCGCGTCGAGGACCTCCTCGCGCATTCCCGGAACGAAGCGAATGCTCCCCACCACCAGGTGGCCGCCGCCGTTGACGCCGGCCCCGGGCAACTCCTCGTTGAGGTCGGTCACCATCTGTGGGATGTCGAGGCGGACTCCGTCGCTCCGCAGGACGGCGAAGTCCGGCCCGTACCCGATCGTGATGACGGGTTCTCCGGTCTCGACGACCTTCCGGTCGTGGATCTCGCCGGTGGTCTTCCCCGGTGCGGGATAGGTGAACCGGTGGGCGTGATCGTCGAGGTCGATGCGGTAGAGGTGGGCCCCGTTCGCGACGCGTTCGTGCTCGACGTGCCCCATCGCGTCCGACAGTTGGCGCTCGACGTCCCGCTCGGATCGGGCGGCGAGGAACTCGACGAGTTCCCGGTGGCGCTCCTCGTCGGCGTCGTCGATCCCGAGGACGTCGTAGATGAGCGAACGGCCGTCGTCGTAGCGCAGCATGTACGCCTCGTAATCGAGGGCCTCGCCGACGTCCTCCAGGGCCTCGCGGGAGTATCCCGCGTCCGCGGCCAGACCGAGGTAGTCGTCCATCGCGTCGGCCTTCGAGCGGTCGGAGAGACCGGCCACGGCGGGGACGTGACGGAGCTCCTCGGTCAGCGAGGGGTCGATCATCCGGGCGAGTTCGACGCTCAACATGCCGGCGGTGAGCCGGTAGTCCTCCCCGTGCAGGTAGGGGTTCACGTGTTCGTCCACGTACGGCTCGACGGCCTCGTGGTCGGGGTGGTGGTGATCGACGACGAGGATCGGGATGTCGTAGTGGTGAAGCGTTCGGTAGGCCGGGCGGTCCTCCTCGGTGCTTCCGTTGTCGAGCATGAGGAGGAGGGGGAGCTTCTGCCCGTGTCGGTCGCGGTCGCCGAGCGAATAGTTGAGGTCTCTCGTGGCGTCCTCCATCTCGTAGTAGGGCGCCTTGCTCGGGAGGCGCTTGAGGAGGTGTCGCTTGGCGGCCGGGGCCGCGTGGGTCCGCGAGACGAGTCGCTCCAGGGCGAGTTGGACGGGCACCGACGCGCACATCCCGTCGCCGTCGGCGTGATGTCGAATGCGGATCGGTCGGCTCTCGAGGACGGTTCGCCTGAGGCGCCTCGCCACTCGGCGGAGGTCGGGCAGCATCTCCTCGAGTGCGGGCCAGTCGACGAGCGGGTCGATCTCGGGGGGTTCGGCGCGCTCGGCGACGGCCGCCTCGAGGCGGTCGCGGACCGCGTCTCCGTCCTCGCCCGTGAGCACCTCGAGGTCCTCGACCTCGATCTGGACCGCGTCGTCCCGCGTCTCGACCGTGCCGCGGAGGTGGACGACGTCGCCGAGGTCGACGCCCTCGTAGGCCCGGACGCCGGCGTCCTCGAATGCCGTCGCGGGAACGATGGCGGTCTCGTCGCGCACCGTGAAGACCGTCGGGCCGCCGGTCTGTTTGATCTGGACGACCTCGCCCTCGAGGTGCACCGTCTCGCCGACGGCCTCGCCGAGGACGCTCGCTGCGGTCCGGTCGTAGGTGGGCGCGCGGTGCGTGATCGTCGGGTCGGTTACGTCGACCGGCTCGAAACTCAGGTCGCCGTCGTCCCGGATCTCCGTGAGTTCGACGACGAGTTCGTCGCCGACCGCGTAGGAGCGCTCGAGCGCCGACTCGTGGACGAGTCCGGAGACCGACTCGGCGAGGTCGACGAAGATCCCGTACTCGACGACCCCGTTGACCCGCGCGAGGTACTGCTCGCCCTCGGAGACGTCGGACCGAGTACAGGCCGGATCGAGATCGACGACGACCGACGATTCGTCGGTCTCGTCGGTCGAAGAGGCGTGCGTCATCACTGCCGAATCGTACCCGACGGGGCGGTTAACCCTTTACGGGTTTGCCCCGAGAGCGGAGCGGAACCCTTAGAACGACCGGGCGTCCAGGGTGAGGCATGCGTCTGGGATCGCGGCCGCCCGTGCTCGCCATCGCGGAGGAGACGCTCACCTTCGCGCGCGAGGCGGCCGCCGACGCCCACCCCAACGAGTACATGGGGATCCTCCAGGCGACCCCGGCGACGGACCTCGAGGGCCACCCCGACCGCGACGGCGTCGTGGTCACGGACGTGCTCGTGGTCCCCGCCACCAGGACGAGTCCGACGAGCGCGAGCGTTCGCAGACACCTCGTCCCGAACGACAAGCGCACCGTCGGCTCGGTCCACTCCCACCCGAACGGGGTCCTCAAGCCGAGCGACGAGGACCGGAACACGTTCGGCTCCGGCGTGGTCCACGTCATCCTCGGTGCGCCCTACGGGCCGGACGACTGGCGCGCCTACGACAGCGAGGGCGAGCGCAGGTCCCTGCCGGTGCGGGACGTCGCGCTCCCGGATCCCGAATCGTTTTTCGACTTCACCCAGGAAGACATCGACGAGGAACTGTGACATGACACGCGTCGTCGCCCAGGGCACGTTCGACCTCGTTCACCCGGGCCACGTCCACTACCTGCGGGACGCCGCCGCGATGGGTGAGGAACTCCACGTCATCGTCGCCAGGCGGGAGAACGTGACCCACAAGGAACCGCCGATTCTGCCGAACCGTCAGCGACGCGACGTCGTCGCGGCCCTGGAGATGGTCGACGACGCCCGCGTCGGGCATCCCGACGACATCTTCGTCCCGATCGAGGAACTCGACCCGGACGTGATCGCACTCGGCTACGATCAACACCACGCCGTCGAGTCCATCGAGGAGGAACTGGACCGTCGGGGGATCGACTGCAGCGTCGAGCGTGCCTCCGCCCGCGAACCCCGCTACGATGGAGAGATCCTCTCGACGCACGAGATCGTCGACCGCGTCCTCGAGGAGCGCCAGATTCGATCCGGGGACTGAGCCGACACCACACCATGGACATCCGCCGACTGCTCCGGGGCACCCTCGACTGGCCGGAACTCGAGTCCGTCGCCGAGGCGCTCCTGCGTCGGTACGACCGGGACGCGATCCGAATCACGTTTCTCGACGCGGAGAACTGGCTGTCGACCCCGCTCGTCGTCGACGACGCGTGGTTCGTCAAGGTGATCACCCAGCAGAACGCGGTGGTCCACGCGCTGTTCACGAGCGCCCGCAACCTGGGGGCCTTCACTGCGGGCGGCGAGGGATTCTTCGAGCACTCGGCGGGTCCGGTCGAGATGGTCGAGCACGAACTCGAGGCGACGGAGCGAATGGTCGAACTGGGACTCAACGCCCCGGAACCGGTCGAGGCCTTCGAGGTCGACGGTCTCGGGGTGCTGGTGATGGAGTACTTAGCGGACTTCCGCACCCTCGATGCCCTGTCGGCGACGGCCGTCGAGGAGCACGCGGACGCCGTCTTCGCGATCCTCTCGACGATGCACCAGAACGGCCTCGCTCACGGCGACCTCAGGGAGGAGAACGTCCTCGTGGCTGACGGGGATCTGTACTTCATCGACGCCACCCGCGTCGACACCGACGCCATCGAGGCGGCCCGAGCGTACGACGTGGCGAGTGCACTCGCCGCCCTCGAACCCCACGTCGGTGCCGAACGGGCCGTGGATGCAGCGGGCGCCTCCTACCCCGACCGCGTACTCGGGGAGGCCGTGACCTTCCTGGGCTTCGTCAACCTCCGCCCCGACCACGACTTCGACGCCGCGGCCGTGACGAGGGCCATCGAGGCCCGAGCCGATGCCGCCGGGCACAATGACTAACAGGACACCCTGCGAAAGACCAGCATGGTTCGAATCCTGTCGGCCGACGACGTCCGTCCACTGCTCGATCTGACCGCGGTCGGAGCCGTCGTCGATGAGGCGCTCGTCGCACAGGCCGCGGGCGCCGTGGAGCGACCGGAACGACCTCACTTCCCGATCGGTCGTGGACTCGACGCCGAGCGTCCCGAGGAACCGCTCGGCACCGGACTCATGATGGCGGCCTACGTCCACGGATCGCCGCACTTCGCGACCAAGGTCGTCGGCGTCAGCGAGGGGGCCGACGGGGAGACGACGACGGCCCAGATCACCCTCGCGGACGCCGAGACGGGAGCACCGGTGGCGGTCATGGACGGCGGCCACGTCACCGGGGCCCGGACGGGAGCCATCGGCGGACTCGCCGTCCGGGAGCTCACCGACGGCCCCATCACGATGGCGGTCGTCGGGACCGGGACGCAGGCCGGCTGGCAGGTGCGGGCCATCGACGCGATGACGGAGATCGATCGGGCCGCCTTCTACTCGCCGAACGAGGAGTCACGAACCGCCACCGCGGCCGCCGCCCGCGACGAACTGGGCATCGAGGCCTTCTCCGTCGACGACCCGAACCTCGTCGTCGGCGACGCCGACGTGGTCGTCGCAGCCACGACGAGCGAGGTCCCGGTGTTCGACGGGGACGAACTCGGTCCGGACACCGTGGTGCTCGGCATCGGTGCGTACACCGAGGGGATGCAGGAACTCGACGCGCGAACGGTCGACCGCGCAGATCGGATTCTCGCGGACGTCCCCGAGGAGGTGACGGCCATCGGCGACATCGCGGCGGCGAGTCCGTCGGCCGACGTCGAGTCGCTCGGGGCGTTCCTGGCGGGCGACCGACCGTCGGTCGACGAGGACGCCGTCGTGGTCGTCGAGAGCGTCGGGACGGCGGTCGTGGACGCCGCTGCCGCGGAGTACGTCTACGAGGAGGCGGTCGAAGCCGACGTCGGCACCGTCGTGTCGCTCTCCTGAGAGCCGGGAAGCGGGTCGCGGAGACGGTGCCCCTGCCGTCTCCGCCCGGGGAACGGGCCGTCGAGTGCGCCGCGTCGTGTCTGCCAGCCGTGACGAGAAAAGCGTCACGTGCCGGCGATCGGTCGTTGCCGTTGCGTCCCTATAAACCTGTCTGCACGCCGGGGGTCGGCTCAGTCCCGTCGGTCCGCGACGGCGGGGAACTCCTCGCGGACCTCGCGGACGCGGTCGGGATCGATCTCCGCCTCGACGACGGTCGGACGATCGCCCGACCCGGCGATCGCGTTGCCCCACGGATCGTAGACGGTCGACCGTCCGAGGAGCGTCGCGTCCTCGAAGGCCGCCGCGCCGTTGACCGTGGCCACGTAGAGGAGGTTCTCGATGGCGCGGGCCCGCGAGAGCGTCTGCCAGTGTTCCACGCGGGGATAGGGCCAGGCGCTCGGCACGACGACCAGCGTGACGCCGGCGTCGAGGAGTTCGCGGTAGAGTTCGGGGAACCGGAGATCGTAACAGGTGGTCACGCCGACGGTGAAGCCCCCCACCTCGGCCACGCCGAGTGAGTCCCCGGGGACGAGCAACTCGGATTCGGCGGACTCGTAGCCGAAGAGGTGGCGCTTCCTGTAGGTCGCGACCCGGTCGCCGTCCTCGTCGAAGAGGACGCTCGTGTTCGCGAGACCGGTGTCCGCGGGACCCGACGTCGACGCGGAGAGGTCCTCGACGACGCTCCCGGCGAGCACGGCCACATCGTTGTCGCGTGCCACGGATCGCACGCGCGTGAGGGTGGGTCCGTCGAGCGGTTCGGCGAGGTCCCGGTACCGATCGAAGGCGAAGAACCCGACGTTCCACAGTTCGGGCAGGGCGACGAGGTCGGCCCCCGCCCGGGCAGCGGTCTCGATCCGATCGACGGCACGCTCCCGGTTCGTGGCCGGATCGCCGGCCGTCACCTCGAGTTGGACGAGCGAGAGCTTCATCGGTCGGCGAGAGAGCGCTTGAGCGCGCGCTCGAGGTTGTGGATCTCCGACTCGAAGTTCCGCTCGAAGAAGCGCTCGACGCCGGGCGCGTGGCCGTCGACGACGAAGACGTTCCTCACGCGCGAACCGTCCTCCGTCGGCGTGATGGTGTGTTCCCCGGTGACGTCGAAGGCCGAGGATCGACCCTCGAAGGAGACGTGTGAGGGCTCCTCACGCTCGACGTCCCGCGTCGTCACGTCGATGGTCGTCCTGAGCAGCGGAATCGGGAGCGCGATGTGCCAGATGGTCCGGTCCCCACGGCGATCGAAGCTGTCGACGACGCTGATCGCGCGGGCCCGGGCCACGGGATCGGCGAGAAACTCCCAGATGGCGTCGGGTTCCGCGTCGACGTCGAAGGTCCGCTCGACACGAACGGTCATGCCGATGCTTCCCTGGCGCGCGTGAAAAAGACCCCGGTCACGCCCGTTCGACGCGCCACGTCGTCGAGCGAGACCGTCCCCACTTCTCGATGTCGACGTCCTCGGTCTTCTCGGAGAGACCGGCGAGCCGAACCCCGACCTCCTTCGCCGAGAGACCGAGCGCCTCGGCGATGTTCTTCGCCCGGAAGTAGCGCTCGCCTCCCGAGACGCTGTCCCGAAGGTACGCGAGGATCCGCCGCTCCTCCTCAGTGTATTCGGGCATACTGGGCCGCCCTACGCCGTGGGGACGCTTAACTCTTGCAGTCGTCGAAGGCCCCTCGAGCGTCGATCACCGCCGCGAAACGGTTCGATGGATCCCACGACGCGGACCGTATCCCTCGACGTCGCGGATCGCGGGGCCACGCGTTCCGAGAGCGAGGAGCCGAGTCACTCGCAGACGTGGATCGGGACCGACTCACTCGCAGACGTGGATCGGGACCGACTCACTCGCAGACGTGGATCGGGACCGA
>JBDGUE010000009.1:0-14344 GCA_042216045.1 Halanaeroarchaeum sp.
GGGACTCGTTCTCGCCGGCCGGCCCGATGACCGCGGTGCGGAACTGCCCGCCGTATCGCTCCTTCAGGGCGTCGTCGGTCTCCCAGGTGTCACTCCCCCAGAGGTCGGCCGCGCTCTCGAGGCGCACGTCGTCGTCCTCGATCACGAGCGTCGTTGGCTCGTCGGCCGCCCCCCTGATCACCATCGCGTCGTAGCCGGCCCGCTTGAGTTGATCGCCCATCTTGGCGCCGACGACGGACTTGCCGTACCCGCCGGTCAGCGGCGACTTGAACCCGAAGGTCGTCTTCGACCCGGTCGGCACGGAGGGACCGACCAGCAGTCCCGGGGCCACCGTCAGGACGTTCTCCGGGGAGAGCGGATCGACCGCGGGGCCGACCTCGTCGTAGAGCAGGCGGGTCGTCAGCCCCGCCCCGCCGAGGAACTTCCGCAACACGTCCTCGGACAGTTCTCTGGTGTCGACCTCGCCGGTGGTCAGGTCGACCTCGAGCAGTTGCTTCCAGTAGGCCATAGGCCCCCATAGGGACGGCGAGTAAATGGGTGTTGCCCACCGTCCGCGCTACCGGGGCCCGTCGTCGAGCGGACGCTCCCCGCCCCGCACGGAGTCGACGATCGCGTCGCCGTCCGGTCGCTCGGCCAGCCAGAACACCTTGTAGACGTCGATCGGGTCGAGCAGGTCGATGTCCGGTGCCTCGTTGAGCGAGTGGGTGCGCAGCGTCCACTTGAAGACCGCGTCGCGAGTCATCTCGTCTGCCTCCGCCGCGGTGACCTCCGCGGGCAAAACCAGGACGTCGGTCAGCGTCCGGGTCTCCGTCTCCGGGTAGGCGTCGGCCCGCAGGGGGATGCGCCGCGACCGGTCCAGGCTGACGACGTACTCGCGCGTCCGATCGCCCACGAAGGGGCGGGTCATCGTCGCGGTCGCCCGGTAGACCCGATAGGGGTAGGCGACGGCCCCGACCCGACCGCTCGCGTCGACGTCGTCGCGTTCGATCGCGGGCCGGATCACCGAGAGGTCGGCGGCGTCGGCGATCCGGTCGTCGCGGTCGTCGCCGGCGTCGGCTGCGGCGTCCGGGACGGACATCAGTCCCAGTAGTCGCTGTCCTCGACGTGGCCGCGGATGGCGTCGGCCTCGGTGATGGCCTTCGGCTCGGGCGTGCCGCCGTCGGCGAGGTAGTCCGGCGTGCCGCCCGTGTCGGTCTCCTCGTCGGCGACGGCCGAGAGCGGCTTTTGCATCGCCGAGAAGTGCTCGGCGACGTCCTCCTGGTCCGGGGGCGTGGTGAGCAGCGAGACCACGACCAGAACGATCGTCGAGAGGACGAAGGCCGGGAGCAGTCCGTAGACCGTGAGCACTCCCTGGAGGAACGGCCCCATCGACTGGATGGTCGCCGAACCGAGGATCGCCTCCCACTGCGTCCAGAGGATCATCGAGGTCGTCCCCGTGATCATGCTCGCGACGGCGCCCCACTTCGTCAGCCGCTTCCACCAGAGGGTCGCGATCAGCAGCGGACCGAGTCCAGCGCCGAGGCCGCCCCAGGCGTAGTTGAGCACCAGGTCGTAGATCGGCGTCTCCTTTGCGAAGTAGGCGAAGGCGATCGATGCGAACCCGAGCCCCAGCGTGACGTACCGCGAGTAGCGGACGAGTTGGTCCTGGCTCGCCCCCTCGTTGAGGAAGCCGTGGTAGACGTCCTCGACGACCGCGCTGGTCGCGACGAGGAGTTGGGAGTCGGCACTCGACATCATGGCCGCCAGCGCGGCGGCGAGGATGACGCCCGCGAGGACGCCCGGGAGCAACTGCAGGGTCAACACCGGCATCGCGTTGTCCGGTGACGCGATCGTCCCGGCGAACTGCGTCAGGGCGTACAGCCCGACGAGGGCCGCGCCCAGGTAGGCGACGAACATGAACAGCTGAGCCACGAGCGCCGCCTTCCGGACGTTCTTCACCTCGTCGATCCCCATGAACCGCACCATGACGTGGGGGTTGCCGGGGACGCCCAGACCGATCGCGGCGTAGCCGGCGATCGCGAAGATCGCGGCCCACCCGGTCGCCCCGCCCGTGATGCTCGTGAGCGCGGCGCCGTTCTGCATGGCGGCGAGGTCCTGGAACGGCAGGCCGAAGGTGGCGAAGGCGACGATCGGCAGGATGATGAACGCGATCAGGATGATCGCGCCCTGGAAGTAGTCCGTCCAGGCGACGGCGAAGTAGCCGCCCAGCATCGTGTAGCCCACCACGATCACGCCGCCGACGACGATGCCGACCCACATCTGGACACCGGCGAGGACCTGGAGGAGGGTCGCGGCGGCGACGATCTGGGCGCCGACGTAGCCCCCCTCGAAGACGATGAGCACGATCGCAGAGATCCCCTTGACGGCACCGGTGTCGTCCTGGAGTCGCGTCTCGAAGAAGGTCGGGAGCGTGACGGCCCGGACGATCTCGGAGTACTTGCGGAGTCGCTTTGCGATCCCGGCCCACGCGAACAGGTCGGCCGGGATCATGCCGAGGCCGTTGTAGAACGCGATGATCCCGGAGTTGAACGCGTTGGCCGGGACCCCGAGCGTGAGCCACCCGCTCATCTCGGAGGCGCGCTCCGAGAATCCGGTCACGACGGGGCCGATCCGGCGGCCACCGATGACGTAGTCGCCGACGGAGTCCATGAACTTCGCGGCCCAGACGCCGATCCCGATCAGGACGACCAGGTAGGCGGCGAAGGTGGCGAGCACGTAGATGCTCGCGCCGCCCGCGATCGCCTCAGCCATCGTTCATCTCCTCCGCGTACTGCTCCCTGAAACGTTCCTCGCGTTTGCCCTCCCACACGTAGTACACGACCAACAGCACGAGGTACACGGCAAACGGGACGATCAACCCGATCCAGTCGATGGTGCCCATTCCACCCGGCATATGCGTGACAAGGTCTTCCACGACGTATAAATGTGCGTGTCAATCAGCCGTCCAGTTTCGTCCCCGGCGGGCCAACTGTTAAGGCCCGCACACGAAAAGGTGAGGCCGATGTCGGGCCAGTCCGGGGAGGGCGATCCCGTGTCGGTGGACGGGGACGCAGCGTCGTGGGTGCGCGAGCGGGCCGCACAGACGGACCTCGGGCCCGCCGAGTTCCTCGAGCGGATCGTCGCCGCGGTGCGCGCGGCCGAGAACGGCGAACCGGCCGCCACCGCCGCGGAGGTGTCTCGGCTGGCGGACCGCCTGGAGGACCTCGACGGGAAACTCGACGATCGCATCGAGGACGTCCGAGACCGCGTCGTCCAGGTGAAACGCGAGACCGATCGGAAGGCGCCGGCCGACCACGACCACGGGGACCTCGCGGCCGACGTCGAGCGCGTCGAGACCGTGGCCGAGGGGGCCCAGACCGCGGTCGACGACCTCGAGGAGACGGTCGACCGACTCCAGGATCGGCTGGAGCGAGGGTTCGAGAACTACGAGGAGATCCTCCGGTACCTCGTCGACGAGACCGACGAACTGGCAGCGGACGCCAGATCGCTGTCCGACGCTATCGAGGCGATGGGGCGGTCACATCGGACCATCCGAGCGCGCGAGGAGCGACGCCGACGCACCGAGTCGATCAAGACGGCCGCGAATCGGGCGGGCGTCACCGCGGCGGTCTGTGAGGACTGCGGGAGCGAGGTGCAGGTCGGCCTCCTCGCCGCCCCCGAGTGTCCCTTCTGCGGCGCGGACGTCTCCGGGGTCACGGCCACACCGGGCTTCTTCGGGTCCGCCACGCTCGAGACGGGCGCGCCGCCCGCCCTCGAGGACCCATCCGGGAGTGCCGTCTCCGACCTGGAGGAGGTCGAGGTGAGCGCGGGCGACCGGGACGACCGGCCGACCGTCCCGGACGCCGGCGAGACGACCGTCGACGTGGAGGCGCCGGGTGAGGCCACCGACGGCGACCGCCGGGGTGAGACCGATGGGTGAGGACGACGAGCCACTCGGTGACCTCCGGGCGGACGTCGAGGGGCGTTCGACGCGGTCGGGTGACGACGCGGGGGGTGACCGCACCGCCAGCGGGGAGGATCGAGACGAGGGGACGGAGGGGGACCCCGGTCCCCTCGAGGAGTTGCGAAGCGCGGTCGACGCCAGACGAAGAGAGGAGGACGCGGAGGCCCACTTCGCAGAGATGGACGTCGGGGACCTCGACGAGGAGGAGGTCTGGACTGACCTGCTCCTCGAGGACGGACCGAGCGAGGGGTCCTTCCCACCGACGGCGACCGCCGAGGCGGACGACGGACCGATCCACGTCGTCACGAAGCAACTGTGTCACAACTGCGAGCACTTCGGCGACCCGCCGACGCTCCACTGCACCCACGACGGGACCGAGATCCTCGCGCTCGTCGACATGGACCACTACCGGGTCAGCGACTGCCCGATGGTGGACCGCGACGCCGGGGACTTTTGAGCGGCGGCGCCGAAGGGCAAGTATGCAGTTCTGCGAGGAGTGTGGCTCCATGATGCGGGCCGAGGGCGACGTGATGCGGTGTGCGTCCTGCGGCCACGAGGAGCCGAAGGCGGAGGGACTGACGGAGGAGTACGTCTCGACGGAGCGCCAGGACGAAAGCGACGTCATCGAGACCGAGGCCGACGCCAACTTCGAGGGCAAGCCCACAGCAGAAGCGGAGTGCCCCGAGTGTGCGAACGACGAGGCGTGGTACACGATCAAGCAGACCGGATCGGCCGACGAGCCCCCGACGCGGTTCTTCAAGTGCACGGAGTGCGGCGCGCGCTGGCGCGATTACAACTGATTCAGCGCGGCCTGGGTCTCAGGCCGATCGATCCGACCCGTCGAGGACCGTGCCGTCCGGGTCCGCCGCCTCGGTGGCCGCCCAGGGCGACGAGGAGGATTGCGACGCCGGCGATCGGTACCGAGGCGACGGCGACGCCGACAGCGAGCGCGAGGGCGATGCCGACGTTGACGGCCGTGCAGGGCCAACACCGATTGGCACCGGTGTAATCGGGCTGTCGGACGGCGTCGACGACGGAGGCGGCAAACGATGACATGCGGGCCGGTACGGCCGAGGCGGCAGTAACTACTGGGCCCCTATCGTGCGGTAGGGTCGGCCTTCCCCGCCGCCACCCGCGGTCGTCCGGTAACCGTTTGTGTCACGGCAGCCTACGGCCGACCGAATGCGATACGACGCGGTGCTGTTCGACAACGACGGCGTCCTGAGCAGACTGACGGACCGCTCGGTCATCCGCGAGGCGGTCGAGCGGGCCTTCGCCGAGGCCGGCGTCGAGGACCCGGAGGAGGAGCACGTGGAGGCGTTGACCCTCGGCGTCACGCCCGAGCGCCTCGAGTCGGTCGCCGAGGCGTACGACCTCGATCCGTCGTCCTTCTGGCGCCGGCGCGACGAACTCGCGAGCGCGGCCCAGCGACGGGCCGTCGACGAGGGAGAGAAGCCGCTCTACGGGGACTTCGATGCCGTCCTCGACCTGCCCGTTCCCCGCGGAATCGTCTCCTCGAATCAGCACCCCACGGTGGAGTACATCCTCGAGCGCAACGACGTCGCCGAGCACTTCGAGACGGTCTACGGGCGCGAGATGACCGTGGCGGGTCTGCGGCGAAAGAAGCCCGCGACGTACTACCTCGATCGCGCGGTCGCCGACGTCGGCGCGACGAATCCCGTCTACGTGGGCGACTCCGAGTCGGACGTCGTGGCGGCCCACAACGCCGGGATGGACTCGGTCTTCGTTCGCCGGGACCACCGCGCCGACCTGGATCTCTCGGTGTCGCCCACGGCGGAGGTCGAGTCTCTCGCCGAGCTCCCCAGGGTCCTCGACGGCGCGGCTCAGCGGTAGCTCTGGTGGAGGAGGACCGCCGCCGCCACGCTCGCGAAGAGGTCGGGCAGGAAGGTGAACGGCCCGAGGCCCGGTCCCGCCCTGAAGCCGAAGGCGAGTTGGATCGCGGGGTTCGCCGAGAGGGCGTAGAGGAGCAACGCCACCGAGAACAGGAGGAGACTCCCGGTGAATCGGGTCGGGATGTCCCGGTAGACGCGCACGTAATTCCCGGTGAGCGCGAGGAGCACGAGGACGTTGAACGTCGAGACGAACAGGCGGACCTGGAGGTACTGGGCCACCGGCCGGTGCATCCCGGGGCCGGCCCCCGGCCCGCGGAGGTGCGGGTCCACGAGGACGGTGACGAGCGCGCTCGCGACGAGCGAGAGGGCGACCACGAGGAGCGTCCGGCGCCAGGCGCGATCCGCACCGCCCTCAGACATCCACGTCACCCAGCCCGGCCGCCTCGGCGACCGAATCGAGGACGTCGAGGTTGGCGTCCATCCGGTCCGAGAGGAAGTACGTCGTCCCGTATCCCTCGCCCATCGTCGTCAGGACGTCGTGCTCGCAGAGCAGGTCGAGGTGATGTCTGACGGTCTTGTAGTCCAGGTCCAGTCGCTCGGCGAGTTGATTCGCGTTCATGGGTTCTCGGTTCAGGGCCCTGATGATCCGGAGACGGTTGCGGCCGCCCCGCGTCCCCCCGAGTAGCCACCAGAGCACCTTGCGCATCGACTACCTCACCGTTGGAGGGGTCGTCCTAAATAGGTGTGCGGTGCCCAGGGCCCGTCTGCTGCCCGAGGGCCCGTCGGCCGCTCAGTTCACACACGAGCCGTCGGCCGGGCCGTGGGGCCCGCCGACGCCAGCCGGCCCACCGACGCCACCGTCAGAAGCGCCAGCCCACCCACCGGGGCCAGTCCCCGCTCCGAAGGGGCCACGGCCCTGCCCGCCGTCGGCCGGCGGACCGAGCGTCGGGTCCGTCACGCCGAAGGACTCGAGCATCGCCCGCACCGTCTCCCGGACCGCCTCGGGGCTCGCCCCGTCCTGCAGTTCGGCCTGCACCGCGCTGCGAATCTCGGCCACCTGCCGGTCGGTCAGATCGAACCGCTCCTGGAAGGCCGCGAGTCGCTCGTCGCCGGTCACCCAGGGACTGTTCGAGCCGTCGAGGGGGCGGTCCACGTCCGTCGCTGCGATTCCAGTGCCCGGGCCGTCCCCGGCACCGTCCGTCGTGGTCGCGTCGGTCGCGGGGCCGACCCCGCCCGACGCCGCGGCGAAGCCGGTCGTCGCGACGAGCGCGAGGAGGGCGACGCCGAGGATGGTCGTCGTGTTCATTGTGGTATCACCACGACCGAACGAAGGCCCGAGAGACGCTTATAGCTATTCCGAACTCCGCACAGAGTCAGACCAGACTCGGACCCAAATTCGACCCGGATCGGACGAGGCCCCGGAATCGGGAGGGTCCCCGCGTGCCACGCTCGGGAGGCGAACACCGGCGTCTCGACGGTGCGGACCGTCGTCTCGCCGCGCACTGGACGGTCCTCCACGTCGATGGCGGCGGACGCCTCGACCGGCGCCACCCGGGCCACGGCGCCCGAGGCGACGACTGGCGTGTGCGGCCTCCCCTCCGTCGAGCGATCGACCGGCGGTGTCGCCCCCTCCGGGTGGCCCTCGGCTCCCCGACGGGCGGTCACGCGGTGTGCGTCTCTCTCTCACGAACCGCGGGGCCACGGGGCTCGAACTCACCCCGAGACGATCCGTCTGGCCCAGGTCTCGCGCCACTCGTCCATGTGCGCTGCGAGGACGTCGAGGGGGTACTGCACGGGATTCTCGGGGACCTTCGCGTACTGGCGGAACTGCTCGGGGAGTGAGACGCCCGACACGGCCGGGATCCCGACGTTCTTGACCGCCGTCTTCCGCTGGACCTCGGGGCTGAGCATGAACTCCGCGAAGCGTCGGACCAGGTCGTCCCGTTCGGTCGTCGCGAACTTCCCCAGGCCGTCGACGTAGGCGTAGCCCTGGTCGTTGAGGAACGCGATCTGGTGACGGCTCATGTCCGCGTTCGCGTTCGCGGCGTACACCTGATCCGTCGAGTAGGAGACCACCATCGAGGCCTCCGCGTTCGAGTAGGCGGTGTACGCCGACGACCAGGAGCCGAGCACGTGGACGCCGTTGTCCATGAGGCGGTTCCAGTACTCGAGGTACCGGTCCCGGCCGACGGTGTGGATCGACCACAGGAGAAAGAGCAGGCCCGTCGTCGTGCTCTGGGGGTTGGGCAGGAGGAGGGCGTCCTCGTAGGCCGGGTCGGTCAGGGACGCGAACGTCGGCGGGGCGTCGACCGCCGTCTCGTCGTAGACGATGGCCACGTAGGACGCGCCGATCGGGAGGACGCGTCGCTTTGGATCGAAGTGGTAGACGTCTTGGATGTCCCGGGCGTTATCGATGGCGCCCACGTCGAAGCCCTCGAAGAGCGGTTGGTCGAGTTCGGTCTGTGCCCTGACGAGGTGCTGGGGGGTCACCCCGAGGTAGAGGTCGGCCTCGAGGGGGGCACCCTGCCGTCGGCGCTGGATGAAGGTGGTCAACTCGTTGTCCGGTGCGACCCACTCGAGTGTCGCGTCGTGGCGGCGCTCGAACTCCGCTTTGACCCACGCACCGGGGCTCGTGCTCGGGGCGTCGACGTAGGCCGGGTAGGTCCCCACGCGAATCGTGTCCGGACTGCTCGTGGCGGGACCGCCGATACACCCCGCCAGGCCGCCGACGGCGAGGCTCCCGGCGCCCGTCAGGACCCGCCGCCGCGAGACGCTCCGATGGCCGGTCATCGGGTCCCACGGGCCGGCCGGCCCAGGTGTGCCTCGACCATCTCGACCTTCTCGTCGGCCGCGATCGACTCCTCCCGGAGGTGGTCGATCGTGAGGTCCGTCACCGTTCGCGAGGCCTGCAGGGCCTCCGTGGCCGCGCGCGCCGCGGCGAAGACGTCCCCGAGGTCCGCCGCCTCGAGGGTCGTCTCCATGGGGTGAGTCTCGTACCTGACGTCTGCGTCCTCGAGGGCGTCGATCGCTCGCGCGACCTCCGCGTCGAGGTCCACCGTGGGGTCGTCGAGGGGGGTGACGCTCAGCATGGCGGTGACCGTCATGGCAACACGGAGGTATTCCTTTGTAATATAACCTGGTGTTGTGCCGGCATTCACCGAGACACGGTAGCACGCTTCGCCGATAGTTTATCAGTCGGAGGCCCCTAGTGCGACCGTGACAGAAGAAACCGGGCGACGGAACCTCCGAATGCCCACGAGCGACGAACAGTTCGCCGTCGTCACCCAGCACAACGGCGGCAACCACGTGCGAGTCCAGTGCGAGGACGGGAAGAACCGCATGGGCCGGATTCCCGGCCGCATGAAGTACCGGACCTGGATCGAAGAGGGCGACGTCGTCCTCGTCGAGCCCTGGGACTGGCAGGACGAGAAGGCGAACATCGAGTGGCGCTACACGAGCCAGGACGCAGAGCAGTTGCGCGAGGAAGGCCACATCGACTGATTCTTCCGGTCAATCCGACGGCGTTCGCGTCTCCGGCCGATAGCCGCGACTGATCGCCTTCCACTTGCCGGTCGCGAACCGGTAGTAGTTGATGACTGCCGAGATCGCCGTCTCCCCGAAGAACGAGAGGTAGATCCCCCAGAGACCGAGCGGGGTCGTCGCGCCGAGATAGAGGAGGGGGATCGAGAACCCGAACATCCCGATCACGCGGCTGTAGAACGGCCAGCGGGTGTCCCCGGTGGCGTCCAGGGCCCCCGCGATGGTGCTCGTGACCCCCTGTGGGAGGATGGCCAGCGCGGAGGCGTAGACCATCGAGACGGCGAGTGGGACGGAGACGTCCCCCGCCGTCCCCACGAAGAGCCCCACGATCTGGTGGGCGAACGCGGCGACGATCGCGGCGGCGACGGCGTACGTCGCCACGGAGAAGATCGTGATCTCCCGCCCGTATGCCTCTGCGTCCGCCTCGTCGCCGGTGCCGAGTTCCTGGCCCACGAGACTGCTCGCCGCCAGCCCGAAGCCCCAGCCAGGCGTGTTCATGAGCCCCCAGATGCGGCGGGTGATGATGTAGGCCGCCACCACGGAGGACCCGAACATGCCAACGAAGGCGAGCGCGGGGAATCGCGCCACGGTCCACGTGGAGTTCCGCCCGACGACCGGCGTCCCGATCTCGACGACGTCCCGGATCGTCCCCAGGTCCAGGTACCGGCCGAGCGGAGAGACGGTCAGGGGGAAGCCGCCGAGGCCCGGGAGTCCCCCGCGGGCGAGACCGATCGCGAGGCCCGCGGTGACGAGGACGTTCGACAGCACGGTCCCGATCGCGGCCCCCACCACGCCCAGTCCCAGCCCGAAGATGAGCACGGCGTTGAGGGCGACGTTGGCGATGGCGCCGCCGCCGCGCAGCATCATCGGCGTCCAGGCGTCGTCGGCGCCGATCAGGGCCCGACTCCCGACCAGATTGAGGGCGGCGAAGGGGACGCCGATGGCGACCACGTGGAGGTAGCGAGCCCCGAAGTCGAGGGCCACGGGATCGTCGGTCAGGACCCCGATGAGAGGGGTCGGTACCGCGTAGTAGAGGGCGGCGACGGGAACGGTGACGGCGGTCACGACGACCGCACTCGAGCGGATCGCCTGTCCCGCGCCCGCGTGCTGGCCGGCGCCGAATCGCTGGGAGACCAGCGCGATGGTGCCGGCCGCCAGTCCGCCGCCCAGGGAGAAGGCGATGCCCCAGAAGGGGCCGGCGTATCCCACGCCCGCGATGGCGGTCGGCCCGAGCGCGATGCCGACCATCGCCACGTCGGCGGCGTTCTTCGACATCCGCGCGATCCCCGTCAGGATGCGGGGCCAGGAGAGATCGACCGTCAGCCGGGCCCGCTCCGCGGAGACGAGCCCGAGACGGGAGAGGACGCGTCCGATCGCGAGCAGGAGGGCCTCGAGGGGGTTTGGAACGCGCACTGAGTGAGGCTTCTCGGACTGCAAGTAAAGCGGTTCTGAAACCGGAAGGCGGGGTCCGCAATTCCCTACCGGGAGTCGTGCTCCTGATAGATGACGTGGCCACAGGCCTTACAGTGCGAGGCGTCCGGGTCGTGAGACGCGAGGCCGCAGTTCGGACAGGTCACCTCGACCGTCTCCCGGTGGGTCCACTCGCGGACGATCCGACCCGCCTGTCCCGGAATCAGGACGACGGCGGCGAGGACGCCCCCGATCGTCACCCACCGGCCCGCTGGCGTGACGGGGAGCACGTCGCCGAACCCGACGGTCGTGAGCGTGATCACCACGTAGTAGAAGGCGTCCCCGAAGGTGGCCACGTGCGGGTTGGCGGCCACCTCGACGCTGTAGAACAGCCCCGCGGACGCGAAGAAGACGACCAGCACCGTGAGCAGGAGTTTTCCGATGCGCAGCGTCTCCACCGCGACCGTTCCGAAGAAGAACTCCTCGTCCCGGGTGAACCGGTAGAACCGCAGCACCCGGACGACCCGAAGTGCCCGCAGGAACCCGAGGGACAGGATCGGGAGCCCCGCCGGCGCTACGAGCACCACGAGGGTCGGGAGGATCGAGAGGAGGTCGGTCAGCGTGAGGGGATCGGTCGCCTCCGCCAGTCGATCCGGCGCGCCGTAGAGTCGGAGGGCGTACTCGAGGGCGAAGACGACCGCGATCCCGACCTCGAGCGTCCAGAGGGCGGCCTCGACGGTCGCCGGTAGGGAGTAGGTCTGTGCGACGTACACGGCCACGAAGACCAGATTGAGACCGAGGAGGCCGACGTCGATCGCTCGACCGGTCGGCGTCCGGTGATCGAGGAGGTAGAACTCGACGCGCTCCCGTGGATCCTCGGGCACCGACGCGCTCGCGTCGTCCATGCCCGCTCTGGGGACTGGCCGGACTTAATCGTTCAGGCGACCCGCCCCCGAGATCGTCCGCCCCCGCGGTCGGTGTCTTCAAGGTGACCGCATCTGTCGGTCTCTGTGGGTGTCCCATGGCGAATCTCCTCTCTCCTGGCCGTGCTCTCCTGGCGCTCGCCTCGCAGGCCCGTCCGGCCCCAGGCCCGACCACCGACATGATCGTCGTCTTCCTCGTGGTCCTGGGGGCCGTCGTCCTGTTCGTGACGGAGTGGCTGCCCATCGACGTGACCGCCATCGCCATCATGGTCACGCTGATCGTCCTCGAGCCCTGGACGAACATCTCCCCCGCGGAGGGGATCTCCGGGTTCTCCAGTTCGGCGACGATCACCGTCCTGGCCCTGCTCATCCTGAGCGCGGGGATCAGCCGCACCGGTGTCGTCCAGATCGTCGGTCGGAAGATCTCCGCGTTCGCCGGCGAGAGCCTCGAGAGGCAGTTGCTCGCCACGATCGGCGTGACCGGTCCCGCGTCGGGATTCATCAACAACACGCCGGTCGTCGCCATACTCGTCCCCGTCATCTCCGACGTCGCACACGCCGGGAAGACCTCGCCCTCGAAACTCCTCATCCCACTCTCCTACGCGTCCCAGTTGGGCGGGATGCTCACGCTCATCGGCACGTCGACGAACATCCTCGCGAGCGACACCGCGGCCCGCCTCTCCGGCGAGTATCCCGCCCTCCACGCGTTCGACTTCTTCGAGTTCACCGTCCTCGGCGTCGTCGTCCTCCTCACCGGATCCGTCTACCTCCTCACGATTGGCCACCGACTCCTCCCCGAGCGCGTCCCGCCGGAGGACGACTACGTCGAGGAGTACGAGATCGGGGACTACCTCGCCGAGGTCGTGGTGCGCGAGCGGTCACCGCTCGTCGGGAAGACCGTCGAGACGGCCATGGCGGAGTCCGCGACGGACGCCGACGTCCTCCAGATCATCCGCGACGGCGCGCGCTTCACCGAGCCCCTCGCTCGCAAGCAGATCCACGCCGGCGACACGCTCCTCGTCCGGGCGAGCAGCACGACGCTCGAGCGACTCGCCGACGCCGACGACCTCGCGATCGAGGGGTCCGTCGACACCGACGAGGGACTCGAACCCGAGGCGACCAACGAGCAGACCGTCGTCGAGGTGGTCGTTCCGTCGAGTTCGTTCCTGGTGGGCGAGACGCTTTCGAGTTCCACGTTCAGACAGCGGTACGACGCGAACGTGCTCGCGTTCCGCTCCCGCGGCGAGACCATTCGCGACCGGATGGACGACGTCCGGATTCGGGCCGGTGACACGCTCCTCGTGCAGGCGGAGTCCGACAGCATCGACCGACTCGCCAGGAACCAGGACTTCATCCTCGCACACGAGGCCGACGAACCCGACTACCGAACCGAGAAGATCCCACACGCCGTCGCCATCATGGTCGGCGTCGTCGGGTTCGTGGCGATGCCGTGGGCGTTTCTCGGGAACGCGCTCGCCTCGCTCACCGGGATCGGCCAGCTGAGTGCGCTGGCGGGCCTCCAGCAGCCGATTCTGGTCACCTCGCTGGCGGGCGTCGTCGCCATGGTGCTGTCGGGCGTGCTCAAGCCGAACGAACTGTACGACTCGGTCGACTGGGACGTCATCTTCCTCCTGGCGGGGGTGATCCCGCTCGGCATCGCCCTGGAGGAGACCGGCGCAGCCCTGCTCCTCGGCAATCTCGTCGCCGTCTCGGCGAAGTTCCTCCCCGTGATACTCGTCCTGTGGCTGTTCTACCTCGGGACCGGCCTCGTCACGGAGGTCATCAGCAACAACGCGAGCGTCGTGTTGATGATTCCGGTCGCGGCCGCTGCGGCGTCGGCGATCGGCGCGAACCCCTTCGCGTTCGTCCTCGCGGTGACGTTTGCCGCCTCGACGGCCTTCCTCGGGCCGGTGGGCTACCAGACGAACCTGTTCGTGTACGGCCCCGGCGGGTACCGGTTCACCGACTACCTCCGCGTCGGCGCACCGCTCCAACTGCTCCTCTCGACGGTCACCGTGATCGGCATCGCCACGCTCTGGGGGCTCTAAGGAGTCCTTCGGTCGGGTCGTGGCCTCCTCACGGCAGCGGGATCCGTCGCACGGCTTGATGACCTCCGAATCGAAGACGAAACCGACGACGAGATCATCAACGAACGCATCGATGTCTATGAAGCCGAGGAATTGACTCTTTCATTTGCTGGCGATCGGCTGGAGTGATCAGAAAACCTGCCGCCCGACAGGTGCGGTAGGCATTCTGTCGATATTGTCCCCGCCAGGGAGTTCTGACACGCAGTTCGCACAGTACCTGTATCCTCGTTCGTTTGTAGTCCCACACTCCGGGCAATCGACTTCCCTCACTTGCACTGACTGTTCAGTGCTGTTTGCAGGTTCCACGCTGTCGTCGGAAACCTGCTTGGACCAATACGCATAGAGGGCAGCGAGCACGTGGAACCCTCCGGCGATTACGAAGAGCGTGTACAGCCACGGCTGGAGGGTCATACCCATTAGAAATTGGTGGCTGAGTTCAGTTCGGCAATACTCGCTCCCTCACCAAATCAATATTCTTTTGCGGAATTATGCCAAATATCCGACCGTATGACGCTGTCGGTGGTGTTCATCACCGGCATAGCCACAGCCGTGTTCGTCGGCGTAAACATAGGAGGATCATCGACAGGC
>JBDGUE010000026.1:0-13826 GCA_042216045.1 Halanaeroarchaeum sp.
CGAATCGGGACACCGGTGGCGTCGCGGCCGAATCGGGACACCGGTGGCGTCGCAGTCGAATCCGGACACCGATCGATGGCCGGCGGAGCGGCGAGGGCGTGGGCTCAGAAGGTCCGTCGGTCGTCGTCCTCGGACTGGGCCGCGGGGTCCTGTTGGTCCTCGAAGGTCTGTTCGACGGTCTCCTCGACCCGTGGTTCGTCGTCTGGCTCCATCGAATCGTACGCCGAGATGCCCATCGAGAGGAGTTCCTCTGCGGCCTGGTCGCGGGAGATGAACTCGCCCTGCTCGACGAGTCGGTCGAGTTCGGCGTTGACGTCGTCCGGGAGCGTGACCTCGACTTCGGTCATGGCGTCTCCCCGTATGAGATGAGGGATGAAATATCCCGTGTTGCTCGTCCACGACACAGCTGGCGTCGTTGGTTCGACGTGTCCTCCCCTCGCTGATTCGACGTGTCCTCCCCTCGTTGGTTCGACGACCTCGCTCGCTGGTTCGACGACCTCGCTCGCCCACGAGACCCCCCTCGATCGGCCACGCCACGTCCCCACTGCACTCCGGTCGCTCGTGATCGACCGTCCCCCAGGGACGGCGTCGGCGTTCGGGGCGAAAACGCCGTCGTGCGCCTGGGGAGCGTCGCGGCCGTCGAGCGGCGGCACCGTTAATTGGCGCGGGAGAGAAGACATGCGCGATGGCGGACCACGAGTCGGACGCAGACCGCGAGGACGGAGCGGTGCCGGATCCCCGGACCGCACAGATGCGAATCGCCGACCGGATCGAGCAGTTCATCCGGGGGAGCGAACTCGCCGCCGCGGGGATCTTCGCGCTCCTCTTCGCGATCGGCGTCCTCGACTTCGCCTGGGAGATCGTACAGGTCACCGCCAGGGGCGCCATCACCGATCCCCGCACGGTGATCGGTCTCATCGACACCGGCCTCCTCCTGCTCATCATCGTCGAGGTCTATCAGACCGTCGACGCCTACATCCGGCAGAGCGAGACGCGCGAGATCGTCCGATTGATCATCTACACCGGCATCATCGCGATGGTGCGGAAGGCGATCATCTTCCGGACCGGAGACTACGCGACGATGCAGTCGGCCCTGCTCGCCGCTCTGTCCTACACGATCATCCTCCTCGGCCTCGGAGCGCTCCTGTGGATCGAGCGCACGGAGGCCGACTAACCGTCCCCGCGGGTGAAGACGACGACGATGCGATCGCCGACGTCGTCGCGGGCGTACGTCCGCGACTCGTAGGTCGCGCCGAGTCGCGAGGCGGTCTCGGCCCGCAGGGCGGGGGTCGTGACGACCACCGGTGGGGGCGTCGGGCCGACGGACGCTGGCTCTGGGACGCTCGCGACGTCGGCGCCCGCGGCCTCCGTGTACCAGGGGAGGGGCATCCGCGCGTGCCAGGCCCCCGTCGCGGGTGGGTAGGCCACCGCCGACTCGTCCATCGCGAGGGAGGGGCCAACGTAGAGGACGTCGGTGTCCGTCCCGCCGGACGCGCTCGCCTCGTTCACGGCCCCGACGACGCGATCGAGCGACGCGGGCGCCTGCGCGTAGTACACGATCTCGCTGCCGCCGTCGCCGCGCGGACTCTCGTGGGGGGCCCGATAGCTGGTCTCGAGGGCCGTGGCCCCGGCAGAGACCACGAGTCCGCCGATCAGGACGACGACGGCGGTCGTCCGAATCGTCGCCCGCGGGTCGTCGAGGGGCGCCGCGAAGACGGACCCGGAGACGCCGGCACGGCCCCATCTGAGGAGGGCCAACGCCCCGACGCCGGCGGGGATCGTGAGCGGAACGACGGCGTGAACCGTCGACCAGGGCACCGGGAGATTGTTGGCCAGCGGGTAGCCCAGCACGGCGGCGACCCCGGAGAAGAAGTTGAAGGCCACGACCCCCCGTGGCGCCGCACCGCCGTACCGATCGACGAGGAACCCCACCGTCGCGAGGAGCGAGACGCCGAGGGCACCCGCCCACATCGTCGAGAGGGTGTCGACCAGGTAGGGGAGGTAGGCGTGCTGCTGAATGGTCCCGTGGGCCCAGTAGTCGAGCGCGGCCCGGAGCGATCCCAGGGTGGCCGTCGCGACGACGTCTGGAAGGGTCCCGAACTCCCCCGCGAGCGCGCGCCAGATGCCCACGGGCTGACCGGGGCCCGCACGCGGCGCGTAGAAGAACACCACGACCACGAACCAGAGGAGGCCTGCGATCCCGAGCGATCGGCCGCGGTCGCGGAGTCCCCGAACGGACCGATCGAGGAACTCCCCGAGTGTCGCGAGCGACCCGTCGCGCGTGTCGCGGGCCCGCAGAAGGTGACGGTCGAGGACGAGCGCGCCGGCCCCGAGCCAGGTGACCATCCACAGGAGGACGCTCTCCTTCGTGGTGAACGCGAGACCCAGCGAGATGGCTCCCGCGTACAGGTACCGATCCCGTCCCGTGGCGTGCGCCCGAAGGAAGAGGCCGAGGGCCACGATCGCGAAGGCGGCGAGCGGGAGGTCCTTTCGCATGAACCGGGAGTAATAGAGGAGGATCGGGTTGAGGGCCAGTGCCACCCCCGTCGCGAGCACCTCACCGCGATCGAGGTGATCGCGGTACAGCCAGGCCGCGAGGGGGAGCAGTCCGCCGATCACGGCCACCACGAGGCGGCCGGCCGCGTCCGTCGCACCGAGCGTCTCGAAGACGATCGGATTGACGCGAACGAAGAAGGGGCCGTGCAGGATCGGGCGATACTCCCAGACGCCGGTCTCCATGAAGCGAAGCGTCCAGTAGCCGAACCACGCCTCGTCGTAGTAGAAGACCCGCGCTCCGAGGGCCACGAGGCGGGCCGCCGTTCCGAGGAGGGAGACGACGAGGAGGGCGAGGAGGGTCCGTCGGGCGGTGAGCCAGTCGGGCGACCGGGCGGTCATGAACGCGGGTTCACCGAGGCGTGGAATAGGCCTTCTGGATCGCGGGCGGATCAGGCGACGACGGTCACGGGTACGTCCGCGTTGAGGATGACGGTCTGCGTCGTGCTGCCGAGGATCGCCTTCTCGGCGGGGCTCCGCTTGCGTCCGCCCATGACGACCTCGTCGATCTCCTCGTCCGCGGTGACGGCCAGGATCCCCTCGGCCGCGGGCGAGGAGAGCTCTCGCGTCGTCGTCTCGATCCCCGCGTCGTCCAGGATCGCCGACGCCTCCCGGACGGTCTCGACCCGGTCGACCCGTTGCATCGCCTCCGGCGCCGACTGCTCCGTGGAGGAGAACGCGTGTCCGAGGATCACCGTGACCTCCTCGCTCGCACAGGGGAGGGACGCGATGTAGTCGGCCTGTCGCTGCGCGCGCTCGACGTCGTCGTGGAGTGGCAAGAGAACGGTGTACATTGCGGTTCGTCAGAGGGGTTCGCAGACCGGATACATAAATCACCGCGCCGACCGCGGGCGGTCGAGGCCGAGACGTTTAACCGGCGGGGACGACCAGTGTCCCCATGGCGCTGACCCTCCTCGGAACCCGACTCGCCGAGCCGGGGACGGAGTTCGTCTACCGGGGCGAGGCACCTGCCTGCGAGGGGTGTCCGTTCCGCGAGCAGTGTCTCACACTCGAGGAGGGCACCCGGTACGCCGTCACGGCGGTCCGGGACGGGGGCCAGACCCTCGACTGTGGCGTCCACGACGAGGGAGTCGTCGCCGTGGAGGTCGAACCGACCTCCTTCGAGGCGAACGTCCCCGCGAAGGGGGCATACGCCGGGAGCAAGACGGCGCTCGCGGGCCCCTGTCCACACACCGAGTGTCCGAGTCACGACCTCTGCGAGCCGATGGGGGCGTCCTTCGACCGCGAGTACCGGATCGTCTCCGTGGAGGGAGACCCGCCTCACGATCACTGCGCCCTGAATCGGAGCCTCGAGCGCGTGAAACTCGCCCCGCCGGAGTGAGTCACCCGGGGGTGAGCGTGCCGAGTTTCTCGCCGCGGTAGCCGAAGATGTCCGTGTAGCCGTACGGCGAGAGCAGGATGGGGTAGAAGGGCTGGGCCGCCCGAAGGTAGTCGTCGTCGGCCGCCGCGAACGCCTCCTCGGCCTCCACCCGATCGAAGTTCTCCGCGAAGACCTCGTAGGCCTCGGCCGCGGGCTTCTCGATCGGGTCGCCCATCTCGTAGGTCGGCAACTCGTTCGGCGTGGTCTCGCCGGGCAGGACCCCGGTCGCGGTGAGGAACTCCCGGGCCAGGCGGTAGGCGTTCTCCGCGGCGGCGTCGCTCTTCTGCAAACCCGCCTCCACCTCGATGATCTGTCCCGCGGCCTCGAAGACGCGCCCCTCGCCCGTGGCGCCCGTGTTGACGAGCGCTCGGACCGAGAGTCTGGGCGCGATCCGTCTGATCTCCTCGTCGATCCCGGAGGCGATCGCGAAGGGGTAGGGATAGGACTGCGTCGAGTGAATCGAGAGCGCGGTGGTGCCCTCGAGTTCCGCGGAGAGCTGTTCCGCCAGATCGCGCTCGAGGGCGTCCGCCGGGACGTCGTCGAAGGAGCGATTGAGGTCGGCGTCGACGTATCGGACGTCACGCTCGAGGGCCTCGTCGTTGGCAACGATGAGCTTCACCGGGCGGCGGACGGTGGGATCGTCCTCGAGGAGGCGCTCGATGGCACTCGCCCCGCAGGGCTCGTCGCCGTGGACGGCGCCGACGATCGCGACGTCCGGGTGTCCCGCTCCGAGCTGTGCAACGCGCATCGAGTGTGCCCAGGGCCCGCGGGGCCAAATCCCCTTCGGGTCAGGGCAGACGCTCCGCGAACTCGCGGTCCGCCGCGCGTGCGGTCGGCCGCTCTCCGTCGATCGGGATCGACCACTCTCGGACCGCGGTCGGCTCGTCCTGCCCCCGGGAGAGGAGGTCACGCACCGCCGCGACGTCGACGCCGTAGAAGTCGGCGGGGAGGCCCTCGAGGTAGCGTTCGGCCGTCGAGAAGAGCTTGCGCGTCCCGCCGTCGTCCCCGTAGTCGAAGTGCTTGTGGGCTCCGGCGGCGACCTGGACCATCCCGTGGAGGAACGCGCTCTCTTTCGTCCCCGCGCCGTAGTTGAACCACTCGTCCTCGAAGCAGTCGTGGGCGGCGTGATACTCTCCCTCGTTGAAGAGTCTGACCCCGTGGAGGGCCGCCCGGCGCAGGGTCGCGTGCTCCCAGCGGTCCGCCTCCTCGTCCCACCCGGTCGGCGAGCGATCGTCGGGCGGGGGGTCCACCGAGTCGTCGCGGGTGTGCTCGTCCATGTCGCGGGCCAGGCCGGCCCGGGGGATGGGTGTTGGTTTCGCGTCGAGTCTCGCTCGTTTCGGCCCGGGGCCGCGGCGGCGGATCGGCGCGAGTCCGCAACGCCTAAGCGGTCCAGGGGCGGAGCCGGGAACGCGTGCGAGGGTAGCAAAGCCAGGAAACCGCGGCGGACTCAAGATCCGCTCCCGTAGGGGTCCAGGGGTTCGAATCCCCTCCCTCGCATCGCCCGGTCCGTCACCGCGGGCCGAGATGCGGAAGTCCACGGGACGGACTTCCCTCGCAAAACGCTTCTGTGCGCTCGATCGATCGGCGGAGGGTCTAACCGTCGTGGATCCCATTCATCGGTGATGAGCGACGAGACTCGTCTCGCGGTCGCCGAGCGTGCCGCACGGGCCGGCGCGGAGGTGGCCGAGACGCACTTTCGGACCGACCTCGACGTCGAAACCAAGTCGGGGAAGACCGACGTGGTCACGCGAGCCGACCGCGAGGCCCAGGAGCGGGTGATCGAGGTCGTCACGGAGGCCTATCCCGACGATCCCGTCGTCGGCGAGGAGGGCGAGGAGCGCGAGGACGTCCCCGAGTCGGGACCCGCCTGGATCGTCGATCCGATCGACGGCACCGCGAACTACGTCCGCGGGAGCCGGACCTGGGGGACCGTCGTCGCCGCCGTGATCGACGAGGAACCGGTCGCGGCGGTCGCCGTCTTCCCCGCCCTCGGCGACGTCTACGTCGCGGACGAGCACGCCGTCCGCCTGAACGGAGAGCGGATCCGCGTGAGCGAGCGCACGGACCCAGCGGGGTTCGCCGTGGTGCCCACGACGTGGTGGCCTCCCGATCGACGCGACGAGTACGCCGCCGCCTTCGAGGGGATCCTCGATCGCTTCGGCGACGCGCGGCGCTTCGGGAGCGCGCAGGCGAGCCTCGCGATGGTCGCGGGCGGCCACCTCGAGGGCGTCCTCAGCAACCGACGGGCCCGCCCCTGGGACACGGTCGCCGGCGTGGCGATGATCAGGCGTGCGGGGGGAACGGTGACGAACCTCGCGGGCGAGCGCTGGCGCTGGGACGACGCGGGGCTGGTGGCCTCGAACGGGACGGCCCACGACGACCTCATCGAGGCCGCGCGCCACGCGGAACGGGCCCGCACCGACCGGTAACGGTATCAACCGCGGCGGACGGTGGTGGGAGTATGGACCTCGATGACACGGACCGCGCCATCCTGCGGGAACTCCAGCGGAACGCGCGGACGCCGTACAGCGAGATCGCCCGGCGCATCGACATGTCGAGTGCGACGGTCCACGATCGGGTGAAGCGCCTGGAGGAGAGCGGAGTCATCCGCGGGTACCACGCCGACGTCGACCCGACCGCCCTCGACCTCGACGTCGAGGCCGTCGTCGGCCTCCGCATCGTCCAGGGGCGATCGGCGGAGACCCTCGACAGCCTGAAGGCCATAGAGGAGATCCAGGAGGTGCTGCTGACCACCGGCGAGTGGGACGCCCTGGTCCAGTTGGTGGCCGCGGACGCGGGAGCCCTCCGGGAGTTGCTCTTCTCCCGCCTGCCCGACGTCGAGGGCGTCGAACGCTCCCAGACGATGGTGGTGTTGGGCCACGAGTACGACGCCACGGAACTCCCCCTGTGACCGTTCGAAACCGGTAGTCTCAAATCGTCCCTCCGACGCAGACAAGACGTCCGATGTTCCCGGAAACGAAAGTCGAGCGGGTCTGGACGGCCGTGGTCCTGGGAGCGGTGGCCGTCCTCGTCGGCGGATCGCTGCTCGCCCCGGACCTCGTGTACACCCGGTTCCTCTGGCAGTACTTCTGGGGGCCCGTGGTCGCCGACGCGCACAACGCTGCCTGCGTGGCGTGGAACGGCGGCGCGGTGAGGACGTTCGCCTCGGTGGCCGCCTGCCAGGGGGTGGCGGGACCGACCGCCCAGCCCGGATACACCCTGGTCTCAGAGGTCGGCTACGCCCTCACGCTGATCGTCGCCGTCGCCGGCCTCGTGTTCGTGCTCAGACGACTGAACCTCGGCGAACGGCTCTCCTTCGTCTACCCACTCCTGCCGTTCATGCTGTTCGGCGGCGCCCTGCGGGTCGTCGAGGACGCCTCCGATCGCGTCCCCGCCGGCGTCGACCCGGTGATCCAGTTCCCGCTGAACGCGCTCATCATCAGCCCCTTCATCTACTTCACCGTCTTCTTCCTCACCCTGGCCGCCCTCCTCCTCGCCGTGTGGCTCTCCCGACGGGACCTGACGGCGTCCTTCGAGTGGCCGCTCGCCGGGATGGGCACCGGCCTCCTCGCCCTCACCGTCGGCTACCTCCTCTGGCTGTCAGCGACCCGCACCTACGTCGCGTTCCACCCGTCGTTCACCGTCCTCACGATGGGCTTCGCTCTCCTCATCGGGGGCGGGGGCTGGTGGCTCGTCCGCCAGTACGCCCCCTGGATCGCCGCGGACACCCCGCGCCTCGGTGCGGTCGTGCTCTGGGCCCACTCCGTCGACGGGGTCTCGAACGTGCTCGGGATCGACTGGGGCAACGAACTCGGACTCGGGTACGACATGGTCCCCAAACACCCGATCAACCGGGCCGTCATCGGACTCGCGGAGCGGTTCGTGCCCGAGTCGATCACCGCGGTCGTCGGGACCGCCTGGCCGTTCCTCCTCCTCAAGGTCGTCGCGGCCCTGCTGGTGGTCTCCCTGTTCGACGACCGGATGATAGCGGACAGCCCGCGCTTCTCCACGCTCCTGTTGATCGCGGTGGTCGCGGTGGGTCTCGGACCGGGCACGCGGGACATGCTCCGGGCCACCTTCGGCGTCTGAACCGCCGCCTCCGGCGTCCAGTCGCCACTTCCGGCGTCTGAATCGCCGCCACTTTCGGCGTCAACCCCCGCCGGGCGACTCAGGGATACGGGTGGAAGGGACGGTCCAGTCGGGGCTCGTACCCGAGGTCGCGGGGGACCGTCTTCGCTCGCTCGCCGAAGAACGGCTCGTCGACGAACAGCGGTTGTGCCTCCGGAACGAGGACCCGAACCGCCTCGAAGCCGAGTTCCGCGACGTCCCGCGGGGTGACGGAGGCCGCGTAGGCGTCGAGGTCGACGTCACCGACGCGGTCGAGGACGACCTCGAGTTCTGCGGTCCCGGAGAGGGGCTCTTCGACCCCGACGTCGGCCGCTGGCACCGTCCCGGCGGCGTCGGCGAAGTCGCGGACCTCGCGGGGGAAGTCCGCGTATCGGACGATCGCTCCCTCCGCCTGGGCGGCCTCCTCGCGGTCCATGTCGCGGAGTTCCATCCAGTTCTGAATCGCCTCCGCGAGCGAATCGCGGGCGGCGGCGGTCGCGTCCAGATCGGCCGCGGACCCGACCGCGAAGGCGGGCCACTCCTCCCGCGTGAGCGCCGTCGCGACGACCGGGACGTCGACGTCCTGGGTCATCAACAGGGGCGTCACGGACAGGCCCTCGCTTCGGGCCCGCCGCTCGAGTCGGGAGAAGCGATCGTCGTCGACGGCGAGGGTCATCGGCTCGTAGGTCGAGTACCACGAGAGCATCGTCGCGTCCCGCTCGACGACCTCGTAGAGTCCCGACAGCACCGCCTCCGCCCAGTCGTTTCCGAGGCCGAGGCCGGTCGTGATCGTGCGTGCACCGCGGTCGTCCGGCGGGGGAAAGTGGACGAATCCGGCGGGGAGGGCCACCTCGGCCCCGGACGCGATGTCGACGCCCTCGACCCAGGGGAGAACGTCGCCGTCCTCTACCGCCGGGGCGTCGGTCGGCCGGACGAACCGCGCGGGGGAGATCCCGTCCACCGCCGCGACGGTCGCGCGCTCGAAATCGTCTTCGCGGTAGATCGCGGCGCTGTACCGTTCGAGGGCCTCGCCGAGCGCCTTCATGAAGGCGTGATCCCAGTCCTCTGCCACCCCCGCCGCCCTGTCGGGCGCGTCGCCGTCGCCGAAGGCGGTGGTGTCGGCGACGGTCGCGAGGTAGTACGGTGCGGGGAAGGAGTCGTGCTCCCCGACGTGGGGGACGATGCCCACCCGGTCGTCGATCGCACGCTCTGCTTGGGTGATTGACTCCTCGAGGGAGCGATCGACGTCCGACCGATCGATCGTCCCGTCGCCGTCGACCTGGCACCGGCACCCCGGCGCCCCCAGGAGGGTCCGGCGAACGTGGGGGAGTTCGATCACGGTTCCCGCGACCGCCGCGCCGGCGATCGAGCGGACGGCCAACTGGCCAGCGTACGCGCCGGCGAGGCGGACCGCGGTCCGGTCGGCGGAGGGTTCGTCCGCGGCCTCCGCCCCGACGGATCGAACGCGGGTCCGCAGGCAGTCGAAGCACGCGACTCCGGGCTCCAGGGCCGCGATCGAGGCGTCGACGTCCTCGATGGGGACGCCGCCGATCCCGCCCACCTCGAGGGCGATCCAGGGCGTCTCACCGGCGAGCGCGAGGTCGTTGGCCCGCTCGAAGCCACCGCTGCCCGCGAGGCCGGCCACGACGGCCAGATCGACCGCCTCGACGATCTCGACGTCGCCGGTACGGACCGACACGTCGACGTCCTCGAGGGCGCGGGTCACCTCGTCGAGTGCGGGGCCCGAGCCGACGACGCCGACGGTCACGGGCGCACCTCCAGCGCGAATCGCATACCAGCCCCTCGACGGAGCGGGGAGTTAAGTTCCTGGGTTCAGGCGGACAGCCGCTCGATCGCGATCTCGGCCACCGCTGCCGGATCGCCCTCGGGGAGGTCCGCCGCGAGGCGGAGGCGGAGGCGCGGCCGCCCCACGTCGATCGGGACCTTCTCCGTCTCGAGCAGACCGACGTCCTCGAGGTGGGTCTTGGTCCGAGAGAACGTCGCCTTGCTGGCGATGCCGACGTCCTCGCCCCACCTGCTGACGTCGTAGAGGAGGACGCCGTTCATTCCCGCGACCAGGAGGCTCACGGTGACCTCGTCGAGGTCGCCCTCCTCGCCCCGGGCGCTGTCGAGGGAGTCGAGCATCGCCTCGAAGTCCGCCCGGACCTCCTCGCCGGCGGTCGACGCGAGCGTCTCGTACACCCGGGAGATGGCGGGGGTCCGTACCGAGCGCTCCGCTGCCCGGTCCCACTCCGCGTCGACCGCCGCCGTCGCCGACGCGACGAATGCCGACTCCTCGGTCGCGAGGCCGCCGATCGCGTCACCGACCTCGAAGAGGACGACGACGCGGTCCTCCGTGACGAGGGCCGTCGAGTACAGGGACGTCGCGAGGTCTCGCAGGGAGAGGACGTCGGCCTCGACGAGGTTCGCGGCGGTGCTCGCGACGAGGAAGTCGTCGAGGACCGACGAGAGGGTGTCCCCGTCGCCGACGACGCGCAGCGACGGCAGGTCTCCCTCGACGTCGACGGCGGCGCGCACCACCCGTTCGAAGACGCGGGCAGAGGGGTTGACGACCGTGATCGTCGCCGGATCGTCGGCGAGGGTGGCCTCGAGGACGCCCGCGACGCTCGTGCCCGACAGGGTGGCGGTCATTCCCGTTTGGATATTGGGCCGTTCGACCCTTAATTTTATCGGCCGATTCGGTTCGAAAACTCGGGAGCGACGCCGAGAGCCGGCGTCGTCGGGAGATCGGGCGCCAGGGCGGACCGCCTGCCGCGGTAGGTACGCTTATCAGGCCTGGCGCGCCCATCCCGTCCATGGACCACGAGACGGTTCGATCGGTCGATCCCGCGGTGGCTGACGCCCTCGACGCGGAGGTCGACCGCCAGCGCGAGACGCTCTCGATGATCGCGAGCGAGAACCACGCGAGCGAGGCGGTCCTCGAGGCCCAGGGGAGCGTCCTCACGAACAAGTACGCGGAGGGGTACCCGGGCGCCCGGTACTACGCCGGCTGTGAGAACGCAGACGAGATCGAGACGCTCGCCATCGAGCGCGCGACGGAGCTCTTCGGTGCCGAGCACGTCAACGTCCAGCCGCACAGCGGCTCCCAGGCCAACATGGGCGTCTACTTCGCCGTCCTCGAACCCGGCGATCGGATCCTCTCGCTCGATCTGAGCCACGGCGGCCACCTCAGTCACGGTCACCCCGCCAACTTCGCGGGCCAGCTCTACGAGGTGGAGCAGTACGAGGTCGACCCCGAGACCGGTCGCATCGACTACGACGAGGTCCGCGACGTCGCCGAGGAGGTCGACCCCGACGTGGTCGTCTCGGGGTTCTCGGCGTACCCGCGGACCGTCGACTGGGAGGCGATGCAGGCGGCCGCCGACGCTGCAGACGCCCACCACCTGGCGGACATCGCCCACATCACCGGACTCGTCGCCGCCGGCGTCCACCCCTCGCCCGTCGGGATCGCCGACTTCGTCACCGGGTCGACCCACAAGACGATCCGCGCCGGTCGCGGCGGCATCATCATGACCGACGAGGAGCACGCCGACGACGTGGACAGCGCGGTCTTCCCCGGTGCACAGGGCGGCCCGATCATGCACAACATCGCCGGCAAGGCGGTCGGCTTCGCGGAGGCTCTCGAGCCCGCGTTCGAGGACTACGCCCGACAGGTCGTCGACAACGCGAAGGCCCTCGGGAACCGGCTCCAGGAACACGGCTTCTCGCTCGTCTCCGGGGGAACCGACACCCACCTCGTGCTCGTCGACCTCCGCGAGAGCCACCCGGACGTGTCCGGCGGAGACGCCGAGGCGGCACTCGAGGAGGTCGGCATCGTCCTCAACGCCAACACCGTCCCCGGCGAGACGCGGTCCGCCTTCGACCCGAGCGGGATCCGCATCGGCACCCCCGCCCTCACCACCCGCGGATTCGACGAGGGGGACATGGAGACCGTCGCGGACCTCGTCTATCGGGTCGTGGAGAACGCCGACGACGACGCCGTACTGGAGGAGGTCGCCGACGAGGTCGACGCCCTCACCGAGGCACACCCGCTGTACGAGTGACCGCGAGGCCACGGGCTCGGCCGACGGGACCCTCTCCGTTTACCCCACATCTGTGCATAATTTTTGGGCGAGTGTCGCTCTGAATGGGCACGAACCCGCACATTGAAGAGGCCTCCCCTCCGAGTGACCGGTAATGACGACCGTCATCGACGGCGACGACGTCGCCGCGGAGATTCGCGAGGGACTCGCGGACGCCATCGAGACCCTCGAGGAGGCCACCGTGACCCCCACGCTCGCCACGGTTCTCGTGGGCGAGGACCCGGCCAGCGAGACCTACGTGGAGATGAAACAGCGCGACTGCGACGAGGTCGGCATCGAGACCCGCGACGTCCGCCTCCCGGAGGACGTCCCCGCCGAGGAACTCTACGACCTGCTCGCGGACCTGAACGCGGACGACGACGTGAACGGGATCCTCGTCCAGATGCCGGTCCCCGATCACGTCGACACCGACCGCGTCCTCCGGAGCATCGACCCAGAGAAGGACGTCGACGGGTTCCACCCGGAGAACGTCGGTCGACTGGTCGCGGGCGATCCGCGCTACAAGCCCTGTACCCCCCACGGCATCCAGAAACTCCTCGCGTCCATCGACGTCGATCCCGAGGGGAAGGACGCCGTCGTCGTCGGGCGCTCGGACATCGTGGGCAAGCCGATGGCGAACCTCCTCTTCCAGAAGCGCCCGGGCGGGAATGCCACGGTGACGGTCTGTCACTCGAGAACCCAGGACCTGGGGGCGAAGACCCGCCAGGCCGACATCGTGGTCGCGGCGGCGGGCGCCCCCGAACTGATCGACGGGTCGATGCTCTCGGAGGGGGTCGTGGTCGTGGACGTGGGCGTCAACCGCGTCGACGCGGACACCGAGAAGGGCTACGAACTCGTCGGCGACGTGGCCTTCGAGAGCGCGAAGGAGAAGGCCAGCGCGATCACGCCCGTCCCGGGCGGGGTGGGGCCGATGACCCGCGCGATGTTGCTCTACAACACCGTCAAGGCGACCAGTCGTCAGACGGACGTCTCCGTCACCCTCCCCTGAGGGACCGACTCGTCCGGCCGACCGTCTATCGCAGGTCGTCGAGACGGGCGTCGACCGTCGCGAGGTCGGCGTCCCCGCCGTCGCGACAGTGGGCGCCGAGCGACCGTGCGGTCTCGAGGAGGGTCTCGGCCGCGCTCGGGTCGACGTCGCCGTCGAGTGCCCGCACCCGGTCCACGACGGCGCCGAGGGTCTCGATCCGGTCGCGGGCGCCGTCACAGTCGTTCTCCGAGAGCCAGGTGCGGAGTTCGTCGCGGTAGTCCCGCACCGCCGCCGCCACTGCCAGCCCCCGACTCTCCCGGTGGGCCGCTGGGACCGCCGTCGGGGAGGGGCGGTCCCCGTCCAGGAGTGCGAGCAGGTAGGCCCGGTCGTCGTCGTCGCGGTCCAGGCCCGCGAGCGTCGACGCGTGGCGAAGTTCCTGGGCGAGCACGTACGTCTCGTCCAGGGGTGCGAGGTCCCCACCCCGGACGAATCCGCGCTGGCGCAGGTAAGCCATGCTCTCCTCGCCCGCGACGTCGAGTGCCTCATCGAGGTCCGCGGCGGCGCGCTCGCGGACCCGCGTGAGGTCGAGCGTGGCGTCGCGGTCGGTGTGCAGTGACCGTTCGCCCCGACCGGTCGAGCGCGGACTCCCGCACTCCGGACAGCGCACGCTTCCCGTCTCGAAGTACGACCACGTGGCACCACAGGATCGACAGGT
>JBDGUE010000043.1:0-13559 GCA_042216045.1 Halanaeroarchaeum sp.
TCGTCGGCCGGGAGGTCCTCCTTGAGTTCCTGTTCGAGGACCTTGGCGTGTTTCTCCGGGAGGTCCACCCAGAGCACGTCGCCCTCCTCGACGTCGCGGCCCACGGTCGGGCCGTCGATGGAGGCCGCGAGTTGTTCGCCGGCGCGGGCCTCCTCCACGTCCTCGCCCTGGTTCTGGAGGCCCTTGAGGACGCCCACGCGGCTGAAGTCGTTGTCGTCGGTGAAGCGGCCGACGGGGACGTTCCGCTTGAGGGTGCCCGAGGAGACCTCGACCCCCACGACGGCGGGGTCGCTCTGCCGGAAGACGTGGTCCGCGAGGAGGCGAAAGCGGGCGGGACGGATGACGTTCTCGAAGACCGCCTCGCGCTGGCGCTCCTCGATGGCCTCGACGTGGGCCTCGTAGTCCTCGATGAGCCGATAGATCACGTCCGACCGGAAGACCTCGACGCCCTCCTGGTCGGCGCGGTCGGCGGCGTCGCCGAGCATCTCGACGTTGAATCCGAGGATGGCGCGGTGGCTGGGGTCGTCGGCGGTGGTGGCCACGGAGACGTCCCGGGGGGCGACGTCGCCGACCTCGGCGCGCATGACCGGAATCTCCGCCTCCTCGAGGGAGTTGACCAGGGCCTCGAGGCTGCCGAGCGTGTCGGCCTTCACGACGACGCCGTCGTCCTCGGTGCCGACGGCGACCTCCGCGAGTTCGGCGGTGACCTCCTCGATCACCGACTCGACGTCGCGGTCGCCCACGACGCGGACGGGGGCCCCGGCCATGGCGTCCTCCAGGTCCGGCGCGGCGAGTTTGACGCCAGCGGCGGCGGCGATGGAGCCGACCTGATCGAAGCGCTTCTCGGTCCTGATCTCCTCGAGGGGACGCGGCTTGAGGATGGCCCGAACGGTGGTCACGATCGGCTCGTTCGATCCGCCGACGACGATGGTGTCGTCCTCCGAGACGGTCCCGTCGTAGAGGATGACGTCGAGGGTGGTGCCGAAGCCCCGCTCCTCGGTGACCTCGAGGACCGTGCCCGCCCCGGGGCCGGTCACGTCGACCGCCATCTCCTCTTTCATGTAGCGCTGGGAGAGCCCCATCAGGACGGTGAGCAGGTCGGGGACCCCCTCGCCGGTCTCCGCGGAGACCGGCACCACGCCGATGTTCGACCGGAAGTCCTGGACCCGCCAGTAGAGGTCCGAGGAGAAGCCGCCGTCAGAGAGGTCGCCGATGATGTCGTAGAGGCGCTCGTCGAGGTCCGAGCGCACCCGGTCGGTCTGGGCCTCGTAACTCGGCTTGATCGGCGAGTCCGGGGTGGGGTTCCACCCGGGGATCGTGTCGACCTTGTTCGCCGCCACGACGAAGGGGGTCTGGCTGTCGCTGAGGATGGAGAGGGCCTCCTCGGTCTGTGGCTGGAAGCCGTCGTTGACGTCGACGACGAGGATGGCGATGTCCGCGAGTGCGCCGCCCCGGGCCCGCAGCGTGGTGAACGCGTGGTGGCCGGGCGTGTCGATGAAGAGCAGCCCCGGGAGGTCGAACTCCGAGGGATCCACGAGGCTCCCGGCGACGGTGGAGATCACGTCGAGGGGGACGGCGGTGGCACCGATGTGCTGGGTGATGGCCCCCGATTCACCCTCGATGACGGCGGAGCCCCGTATCTCGTCGAGCAGGCTGGTCTTTCCGTGATCCACGTGGCCGAGGACCGCCACGATCGGCGTCCGCAGCGTCCCGGGGCCGTCGGTGTCGTCTTCGTCGGTCATGCTGGGTCCCTCCGCGAGAACGGTTGGTACTCGAACCGTGCCGGCCGCCGCGTATAATACCATCGTCGTCGCGGGCCGCCCGCGGACTTTATGTGGATCCGCACCGATCTCCGCACCATATGTCCGACGTACTCGCCGAGAACCTCTCCGGGAAGGCCGTGATGGGATCGGACGGCACCGAACTCGGTCGACTGTACAACATCTCGATGGACCTGAAGAGCGGGAAACTCGAGGACCTGCTGGTCGAACCACTCGAGGACTCGCCGGTCGAGGTCGACTTCCCCGTCGACGACGAGGGACACTACCGGGTCCCGGTCGGTCGCGTGCAGGCGGTCAAGGACTACATCGTCGTCGACCGGTAGATGTACGTCCTCGACACGTCGGCGTTCATCCACGAGTACGAGACCGACGGGCCGGTGGCCACCGTCCCCGCGGTCCGCGAGGAACTCTCCGACGCCCAGGCCTACCGCTTCGACGCGATGGAGGGCGGCGGGATGCACATCCAGATCCCCGACGAGTCCACCCTGCAGACCGTCCGCCAGGTCGCGACGCGCACCGGGGACGAGACCGTCCTCTCCGCGACCGACGTGGACCTCCTCGCCGCCGCGGTCGAACTCGACGCGACCCTGGTCACCGACGACTACGCGATGCAGAACGTCGCGGACGCCCTCGATTTGGCCGTGGAGGTCATCGCCCAGGACGGCATCGAGGAGCGCCGCGACTGGCACTTCCAGTGTCAGGGCTGTGGGCGCGAGTTCGAGGACGACCGCGAGCGCTGTCCGATCTGCGGAAGTCACCTCGCCCGCAAGAACCCGAGCTGAACCGGCTCAGTCCAGACACTCGATCCCGCGCTCCATGAGCTGCCGGGCGATCTCCTCCTTGGTCGTGTCGTACTCGCTCGCCAGCGCGGCCACCTCGCGCTCCAGACCGTCGTCACAGACGACCGTCAGTCGGGTGGACATGACCAGCCGTTGTCCGTCTGCCACCGTAAA
This sequence comes from Halanaeroarchaeum sp., assembly GCA_042216045.1. Lineage (GTDB taxonomy): Archaea > Halobacteriota > Halobacteria > Halobacteriales > Halobacteriaceae > Halanaeroarchaeum. Next base: position 2,735 of record JBDGUE010000043.1, read on the forward strand.
TGTCAGTCAGACGCTCGTCAGCCGTCAGGCCGCCCCTCCGGTGACCGCGAGGTAGGCCAGGGCGAACTGGATCGCGTTGTAGGTCCCGTGGACCAGGGCGGCGACCACGACGTTGTCCGTCCGCTCGTAGACCGCGCCGAGGACGAGGGAGATGGCGAACAGGCGCAGCAGGGTCGCGAACACGGCCGCCCCGCCGCCCGTCCAGTACGCCGGGAGGTGGATGACCGTGAAGACCGCCGTCGCCACCAGGACGGCCGACGTCCGCGAGAAGTGGCCGTAAAGCGACTTCTGGATCACGTTTCGCGAGAGCACCTCCTCGCTCGGCCCGATCACCAGCCAGGAGAGCGGGACGAAGACGAGCAACAGCACGGGCGTGTCGCGGGCGGCCTCGACGAAGCTGTGCTGGGCGGACGGGAGGCCGAGCGCCGTCGCGAGTGCCCCGACGCCGACGAGGACGACGTACATGCCGATCACCCCCCCGATCGCGTACAGCCACCCGCGCCGGTCCGGAACGCGGACGTCGAGGAACGCGAGGCCCCGTCCCCGGGTGTGGAGGGTGCCGAGGGCCACCGCCCCGAGGCCCAGGCTGAAGAGCACGGTCGAGAGGCCCTGCTGCAGCACCACGGCGTCCGGGCGGACCACGAGGAGGCCGGCCATCGCGACCAGGTATCCCCCGAGCAGGCCGGCGACGCCGATCCAGAGGGCCGCGAGCGACGCGCCCGCTCGCTCGAGGAAGGGCTCCCGGTCGAGACGAAGCCAGTCGGCGACCCCGACGCCCACGCCGACGATCCCCAGGACGAACGCCACCGGGAGTCCCAGTCCCACCGGCCCGGCCGTTCCCCTGACGGCGGGCAGGAGCAGGGCCACGGTGGCCGCGAGGGCGAGTCCGCCGTCCCCCAGGGTGCCGAGGAGGCTCAGGCGGCGATCCTCGACGCCCTGACGGCGCGCTCCGAAGGCGACGGTCGCGAGCAGGGCGGCCACCAGCCCGGGGGCGTTTCCCGCCCCGGCGATCGCGAACGCGTCGGTCCAGGGGGCGAGGCTCGCGGCGACGCCCAGTCCGCCCAGGACGAATCCGACGGTCGGCACGAAGCGGTCCATGTCGCAGGGTCGGGCGGGCGCCACAAGCCTCTGACGCTCCGCCGGGGCGGGTCGATCGCCCTCGCACGCCGACGAGGCGATCGTCCTCACTCGACGACGAGGCGATCCCCGCGGTCGAGGGCGTCCCCGGCGAGGACGTCGCGGGCGGCCTCCTTGCCCCACTCGACGGCTGGCTGGGTGAAGGTCTCGACCCCGTAGAGTTCGCCGGCGAGGACGCAGGCGGCCTCCATCTCGTAGAGGAGCGACCCCAGCGATCGGGCGTCGATCGCGTCGATCTCGAGTTCGACGGTCGGGCGGCCAGCCGCGGCGAGGCTCGCGGCGGTCGCCTCGAACTCCGCGTCGAGGAGGTCGCGGAGCGAGGCCCCCGCGAGTGGCGGGAGGCCCGCGAGGTCGGCCCGTGGAATCTCCCGATCGGGGCCCGCCGTCGGTCGGAGGAGGGTCACCGCCTTGTCGAGCGGTCCCGCCCGATAGAGCTGGAGTTGGGAGTGCTGGTCGGTCGCCCCGAGCGCCCTGAGGGGGGTCTGTCCGAGACCGTCCTTGCCGAGGCTCTCCGCCCAGAGCTGTGCGAACCACTCCGCGAAGGGCTCGAGGGACTCCGCGTAGGGCATCATGGCCTGGATCGAGGCGCCCCGCTGGTCGAGGGCGTACGCCGTCGCGCCGTAGGCGTAGGCGGGGGTCTCGAAGAGCGATCCCGAGAGGCCGGCCGCCGCCTCGCGGGCGCCCGCGAGGAGTCCCTCGACGTCCACGCCCGCCATCGCGGGAACGGCGAGGCCGACCGCAGAGAGCGCGGAGAACCGGCCGGGGACCCCCTCGGGGACGGGCAACGAGGGGAGGTCGTGCTCGTCCGCCAGGTCGCGGAGGGGGCCCGCTTCGCCGGTCGTCACGAGCGTGCGTTCGGTCCAGTCCACCCCCGCGTCGGTCATCGCGTCCCGAACCACGAGGAAGTTGGCGAGCGTCTCGGCGGTCGTCCCCGAGCGCGAGACCACGTTGACGGCGGCGTCGGCGAGGGACACGTCCGCGAGGACGCGCTCGACGTGGGCCGGGTCGACGTTGTCGAGGACGACCGTCTCGGTGTCGTCGCCGAGGGCCGCGGTGATCGTGGCGGCCCCGAGCGCACTCCCTCCGATGCCGACGAGGACGACGGTGTCGGCGTCGGCGAGGGGGGCGACCGCGTCCCGTATCGCGGCCGGATCGGTGGTCTCCGGCAGGTCGAGGGACGCGTAGCCGAATTCCCCGCGCTCGCCGCCCCCCTGGATGCGGTCGTGGGCGGTCGCGACCCGGTCGTCCAGTCGGTCGAGCGCCTCGCGAGGGACCCCGATCGGAGAGGTCTCGGCGAGGGCGCCGGCGATGTCGACGCGCATGTCTCCATCACGGGGCGGGCGCGTAGTGGGTGTTTCCCTCCGGAGCGAAATCGGCAAACCGTCCGAACCCCTACGTCGCGGCGATGACCACGACGGGGACGTTCCTCGTGACGGCCGCGGACGAGGAGAGCGCCGTGCTCGCCAACGTGACGGACGGGCAGGTGTGCACGCTCGCGGACAACCCCGGGTTCGCCGCCGAGCAGATCGTCGAGGCGACCCTGCGCCCCGTGCCCCCGCTGGAGACGGTCTGGGAGGTCGAGGACCTCCGGGAGACCCGCGAGGTGACGGTGACCGAGAGCGACGAGCGCCCGACGAAGACCAGCCGCGAGGTCGCAGCGGACCTCGACGACGGCGACCTCGCGGTGCGCGAACGGGCGGGCGAGGGCGAGATTCACGTGATCGGCGTCCCCGAGGCGGTCACCGGAGACGCCGTCGAGGACGCCCTCGGCGACGAGCAGACCCTGCGGACCGCGGCCCGGTTGGGCGTCGACCGCGTCGAGGTCCGCTCTGCCCCCGGCGTCGTGACGGTCCGGTACCTGCCCTGACCCGTCGATCCGCTACCGGTCCCGATCCTCGCGGGCGCCCCAGGCCTCCTCGAGGGCGTCCTCGATGGACGCGACGAGCGACTGCGCGCGCGGGACGCCGAAGAGCGCCGCGATCACGGCACCGACCGCGTCGAAGAGCAGGTCGAGGACGGAGTCGGAGAGTCCGTACTGGACCAGGACCGCCCGCTGCCCCATCGCCAGCGCGAGTTCGCGGGCCAAAAACTCGAGGACCTCCCAGGCCACTCCGAGGGCCAGCGTGGTCACCCCGATGAACAGGTACGTGAAGTCCGGCGGCAGGTAGATCTCCTCGACGTACTCGTCGATCGCCGTCGTGATCGCGTACCCCCCGATGGCCACGATGCTGGCCGAGAGGGTGTGTGTCACGTTGTCCCACCACCAGATCGTATCGTAGGGGCCGACCATCCCGACGGTGTGCAGGAGGGTGCCGAGCGTGATCAGGAACGTGAGCCAGGGACCGATGGTGATCTCGTAGTCGCGCTCCAGGACGCTCGGCAGGAGGGTGACCCCGAGGCCGACCACGCCGTTGACGATCACGCTCGCGTTTCCGCGCCACAGCCCCCACGCCAGGATTGCCGCGATCACCGCCTGCATGGCGTGTGTGAGCCACCGTTCGATCCACGCTTCCCGGGAGGGCACGCCCCGTCGTACGTGGCTCCTCGGGATAACCGGTGGGGTCGTCGGTCCCGACTGACAGTTTCTGACCTCTGGTGGGCGACATATATTTAGGGACGATCCCCCTACCCGGGGACACATGATGGCCACGACCCACGCGCTCGTGGGGATCGCGATCGCCGCGGCCGCGGCGGTCGTCTCCCCCGAGGTCTCCGCGATCGCCGTCGTCGCCGCCGCTGCCGGCGGTCTCTTCCCCGACCTCGACCTCTACGCCGGCCACCGCAAGACGCTTCACTTCCCGGTGTACGCGAGTCTGGCCGCCCTGCCCGCGATCGGCATCGCACTCCTCGATCCGACCACGATATCGGTCGCCGGCGCGCTCTTCCTCGCCGCGGCCGCCGCCCACGCGGTCATGGACGCCCTCGGCGGGGGGCTCGAGTTGCGGCCCTGGCGGGGGACCTCCGATCGGGCCGTCTACAGCCACTTCCACGGGCGCTGGATGCCGCCGCGTCGGCTGATCAGGTACGACGGGGCGCCCGAAGACCTGGGGCTCGCCACGCTCTTGGCGACGCCCGCCCTGGTCGTCTTCCAGTCCCCGGTGACGGGCGGCGTCCTGGGCCTGCTCGCGGTGTCGGCGATCTACGTCCTCCTCCGCAAGCCCATGGTGGCCGTCGCCGAGTGGCTGGTCGATCGACTGCCCGGGACGGTCCGCACCCGCCTCCCGGAGCGGTTCCTCGCCGACGTGCGCTGACCTCGGCTCCCCGATTCACTTCCCGCGGCCGGTCGCGAACATCAACAGAGCCTTATCCCCCCAATTCGGACACGGGACACATGCCGCAATTCGAGGTCCCGGAGATCGACCACGGCCGGTACTCGAACCGCCAGTTGGCGGGACCCCCGGTCCTCATCGTTCTCCTCGCCCTCGCCGTGATCGCCGCGACGTGGGTGACGATGGGGACGCCGGTCGCCCTCGGCACCGAGTTCACGGGCGGCTCGGAACTGCGGGTCGTCACGCAGAGCGCCCTCGCGGATCCGACCGCCCGCTTCGAGGCCGTCTTTTCGGCTCCCGTGGAATCGGTCCAGCCGGTCACCAGCCAGGCCCACACGTACATCGTCACCTTCGACCCAGGCGCCGACGCGGCCACCCAGAAGTCCCTCGCACAGCAGGCGGGCTACGCGGTCCCCATGGCCTCGAGCACCTCGCCGACGTTCGGGCAGAGCACCCAGCGGATGGCCCTGATCGGCGTCGGGATCGCCTTCCTCGGGATGAGCCTGGTGGTCTTCGGGCTCTTCCGGACGTTCGTCCCGAGCGTCGCGGTCGTGCTCTCCGCGTTCGGCGACCTCGTGGTGCCCATCGCGCTGATGAACGTCTTCGGCATCCAGCTCACCCTGGGCACGGTCGCCGCCCTCCTGATGCTCATCGGGTACAGCGTCGACTCGGACATCCTCCTCAACAACCACGTCCTCAGACGCTCGGGTGACTTCTCCGAGAGTGTCGAGCGCGCGATGCGCACGGGCGTGACCATGACGACGACGTCCATCGCGGCGATGACCGTCATGGCGATCACGGCCACGGCCTTCGGCATCGACCTCATGGCCTCGATCGGTGTCGTCCTCGTCTTCGGACTCGTGACGGACCTGATCAACACCTACATGCTGAACGTCTCGTTGCTCCGCTGGTACGTCTTCGAGGGGGTGGGTCGATGAGCGCGATCCGCGAGTACTGGCGGGTCTCGCTCCTCGTGGTCCTCGTGTTGGTCTCGACGGTGGCGCTGTTCGCGCCGGGGCTCGACGACGGCGGGACGGGCCCGGGGACCGTTCGGGCGGACGGCCCGACCAACCTCGACTACGGGCTCGACCTCTCCGGTGGCGCCCGCGTCAGGGCCGTCGTCGACGGAGTGACGGCGACCGGGATCGCCACCGACGTCGAGCAGAACGCGCTGCGATCGGCGGTCGCGAACGCCACGGGCGTGCCACCATCCGACGTTCGCATAGTCGCCCGGGAGGGCGGGACCGCCGTCGAGGTGTACGGGAACGTCACCGTCGCGGAACTCCGGGACGCCCTCGCGTCGACGTCCTACGACCCGGCGACGATTCGCGTGGGCGTGACCGAGTCGACCCGGACGGAAATCGTCGAGACCCTCGCCGCGAAGGTCGACGCCAGCGGGTTCGGCGGGACCACCGTCCAGTCCGTCCAGTCCCAGACGGGCGAGGGGACCCACTACATCGTCGTCGAGGCGGCGAATCGCAACGTCTCGACGGTGCGCGAACTTCTCTCGAGTCGTGGCGTCGTGCGGATCGTCGCGAGCTACCCCAAGAACGGCTCGCAGGCCACCGCGACCGTCCTCTCACAGGAGGAACTCCGGGCGGCCGGGGGACAGATCGGCCTCCCGCGGACGTCCCAGGGACAGCCCGTCGTGCCGATCACCCTCTCCGATCAGGTGGCCGAGGAGTTCGCCTCCGAGATGGTCCAGTACGGGTTCGCACAGGACGCGGCCGCGAGCCAGTGCACCTACGCGAACGGCTCGGTGCAGTATCCGAGCTACTGCCTGCTCACGATCCGGGACGGCAGCGTGGTCTACCACGCGGGGGTCAAGGCCTCGCTCGCGGACTCCTTCGCGAACGGCGAGTTCGTGAAGGACCCGCAGTTCGTCATCACGGCGACCAGCATGGAGGAGGCTCGCCAGTTGAGCGTCGACCTGCGCGCCGGCGCGCTGCCCGCCCCGCTCACGGTGGTCGACACCTTCTACATGGCGCCCAGCATGGGGGCGAAGTTCAAGCTCTACTCGCTGATCACCGGTCTGCTCGCCGTCTTCGCCGTCAGCGGGGCCGTCTTCGCCCGGTATCGCGAGCCGAAGATCGCCCTCCCGATGATCGTCACCGCACTGGCGGAGGTCTACTTGCTGTTGGGCTTCGCGGCGACGGCCGGCCTCGCGTTGAACCTCTCGCACATCGCCGGTCTCATCGCCGTCGTCGGGACCGGGGTGGACGACCTCGTGATCATCGCCGACGAGGTGATGGCCGAGCAGGTGTCCTCGAGTCGGGTCTTCCAGAGTCGATTCCGGAAGGCGCTCTGGGTCATCGGCGCGGCGGCCGCGACGACGATCATCGCGATGAGTCCGCTCGCGGTCCTGAGCCTCGGTGACCTCCGCGGCTTCGCCATCATCACGATCCTGGGCGTGCTCATCGGGGTCCTGCTCACGCGCCCGGCCTACGGGGACATCCTCCGTCGGCTGCTCACCCGGGATCGCTGATCGGCGCGGCCGCCCCACCTTTTTGTACCGGAACGGGGCGACGTCCGCCCGTGATCTGAGCCCCGCCCGCCGGGCCGGCCACGCGGTCGCGTGACACACCGCCCGGCGTCCCACCGTCGCTCGTCCCCGCCATCGGCCGACGACGCGACCGTGTCACCTGCTCGCCGAGAACTCCTCGAGTCCCGACTGTTCGGCGCGGGCGACCAGTCGTTCGCTCGTCGACCACGTCGTGCGCGCGTCTTCGGGGAGGGATCCGTGCCGGTCGAGGTACTCCTCCAGGAAGGCGATCGTCGTCGGATCGCCCGGGTAGCCGCTGCCGACGTCGGCGTCGTAGGCGTCGGCCAGGGCCTCGACGTGATCGTCGCGGGCGACCTTCGCGACCACGCTCGCCGCGGCGACGAGTGGATCCGCCGCGTCCGCGCCGTGGGCCGCCTCGAGTTCCACGTCGGCGTCGACTCGCTCGCGGACCCGCCTGGCGAAGCGCGCCGCGTCGACGTCGCCCGCGTCGAGCAGCCCCGCGCGTCCGGCGGCCGGAATCGCGGCGATCGCCCGCGCCTGGGCCGCGACGGTCAGGGTGTTCATGTCCGTCTCTGGGTCGTCGATCTCCGCGGGGGTGACCTCCGCGACGCCGACCGCGATCTCGTCGCTCGCCCGGAGCGCGTCGTCGATCGCCTCACGGCGGTCGGGGGCGAGCCGCTTCGAGTCCGCGACGGCCGCGGGCAGGGCCGCCGGTTCGGCCAGGACGGCCGCGGCGAACATCGACCCCAGGACGGGCCCCTTTCCGGCCTCGTCGACCCCGAAGCGCATGCTCGTGTCCTCGAGCGGTCCGGAGTTAGTGGTTACGCTCGGGGTCTCGAACGAACTCCTCCCGGACGAAGGGCTCGTCCTCCCCCTCGACGGACAGGACGTCGAGTGCGGTCACGCGCGCGCCGACCCCGAGGAGTCCCGCGAGGCTCGGTTCCGTCCGGCCGCCGTCGCCGCTCACGAGTTCCTTGACGTAGAGGCCCCCCTCGCCGTGGACCTCGACGGTCGCGTGCGTCTCGTCATCGAGGCTTCCCGAGGCGGCGTAGACCGCACGCGTTCGCGTCCGGTTCGCCCGTCGGTGGTCGACTCGCTCGGGAGTGTACTGCTCGATCGTGGCCCCCTCGAGAGCGCTCAGCGCGTCGGCGAACGCGTCCGCCTCGACCGGGCCGTCGAACTCCACCGCGGCACGATAGGTCTTCGACGCGTCGAGTTCCTTCACCCGTTCGACCATCTCGTAGGTGGCGAGGCGGAGGTCCTCGACCTCGACCGCCCCGTCGGCGAAGTCGTTGATGGCGTCCTCCAGGGCGGCCACGTCGGGAGTGCGCTCGCGTGGGGTGGCCACCTCGATCACGAACGGTCGGCCCGTCCCGAGCATCCGGGCGTCGACGTCCTCCCGGCCGGCGCCGTGGAACGTCGCGGACTCGCCGTCCATGGCGTCCACAACGGGCGGGGTCGTCAGTTGCTCGACGCTCTCGGGGTACTGATAGCCCGTCCCGTCGCAGTACAGACACGGCTCGCCCGCCCGCTCGCCGGAGCCGCCACACTCCCGGCAGGGCCACTCCGTCTGGGGGATGTCACGCTCGAGTTTGCGGTAGCGCCCGTAGACGAACGCGGAGTTGATCGACACGTCGACGGCGTCCTCGCGGAGGTCGAGCGTGAACTGGACGTCCGGCCGGGTGAAGTCGACCTCCGTTCCGGTGTGCCGACCGATGCGCTTCCCGACCTCGCGGTTGACCTCGGAGCCGAACGACTCGCCGGCGTCCTCGGGGAGTCCGGCGAGGTCGCGCAGCATGGCCTCGTTCTCCTCGACGAGCGGCGGCACGCGGGTCCCGACCTGGTAGGTCTCGAAATCGACGTCCTCGACGGCCGCCACCGCGCGGTCGGCCCACGCGTCGTACCGCTCGGTCCGCCCCTCGCAGACCCAGCACTCCCCCGAGGGCTCCTCGTAGGGCTCGTCTTCGTCCAGGGCGACCGCGACGCGGAGGGCGTGGCCCCGCTCCGCGTTCGTCAGACCGAAGCTCCGGTCCGCGACGGGGCGGCCCAGGCAGGCGTCACAGAGGGGCCCCTCTGCGAGCAGCGCGGCCGCGTCGTCGAGCAGGCTCATGGCCGGCCGTACCCGGCCGACGGGCACGTATCCTTCGATCGGTCGCGGCCGCTACCTCTTTGTCGGTGGAATGCGTCTTCGGAGCATGGCCCTCCACGCAGTCGACGACCTGACCGACGCCTTCGCGGCGACGCGATCGTTCCTCCTCCCCGTAGACCTCGGCCGCTGGCTCCGGCTCGCCGTCCTCTCGCTGTTCGTCGCCGGTACCGGTGGCGGAGGTGGGTCCGTTCCGCAGTTCACCTTCTCGCAGGGCTCGATGCCCCTCGGCCCAGACGTCGGTCACGGCGCCCCGTCCCTGGGACAGTTTCTCTCCGCGAACCTCCTCTCGATCCTCGTCCTGGTCCTCGCCGTCTTCCTCCTGGGCCTCGCGTTCACCTGGCTCGGTTCCGTCTTCGAGTTCGCCTTCCTCGAGTCGCTGCGGTCCGAGGCGGTCCACGTCCGGGCGTACACGCGGGAGTACGCACGCCCCGGCACCCGACTGTTCGCGTTCCGCCTCGTCTTCGGTCTGCTGTCCGCCGTCGTGATGGGCGCAGTCCTCCTCCTCGCGATGGGCCCGCTCCTGCTCGGATGGGGCCCCGGTTCGCTGGTCCTCCTCGTCCTCGCCGTGCCGGTCCTCGTCGTGGTGGGGATCCTCGCCGCCATCGCCTACGTCTTCACGACGGCCTTCGTCGTCCCGATCATGCTCGCAGAGGACCGCGGCGTCCTCGCCGGGTGGCGCCGGCTCCTCTCGCTGATTCGATCGGACTGGACCCAGTTCGCGGCCTTCGCCCTCGTGGGTCTCCTCCTCACGATCGCGATCGGCATCCTCGTCGGCATCGCGTCCGCGATCGTCGGCGTGGTGATCGCGATCCCGTTCGCCCTGCTCGCGTTCGGCGTCCTGGCGGCTGGGATTCCGCTGTTCAACCTCGTCGTCGTGGCGGTCCTCGCGATCCCCCTCCTCGCGCTGCTGGCGGTGGCCGTCGCGGTCGTCCAGGTGCCCGTCCAGACCTACCTCCGCTACTGGGCGCTCCTCGTCCTCGGCGACGTCGATTCCTCCCTCGACGTGATCCCCGACCAGCGCGACGCCGTTCGGGCGTGAACCGGGCCACCTTACCGTCCCCACCACCCAGCCCGAATATGCGCCAGTTCGTCGTCCTCGGCCACGACGCGCCGACAGACCCCGAGTTCTCCCTCGACGACCTCCCCGGCGGCGCTGGCCGCCTCGACGTCCTCGCCCGCTCGGTCGCTGCGGCCATCCTCGTCTCTCACGACGTCCGCCGCGACACCCGCATCGTCCTCGTGTTCGACGACCGCGTCGCGATCCGGATCGAGGGCTCGGAGGTGCGGTACATGAGCCCCGACGAGCGGAACGTTGCCGGCCTGCTGCGCTCCGCCCTCGAGTCGGCGGAGGCGGCCATCGGCCACCAGGAGGTCGAGAGCACCCCCGGGATCTACGTCTCGACGCGGGGCCTCGAGGCGGTCATCTCCGACCTCCGCGGGGCGACCGTCCTCCAGTTACACGAGGAGGGCGACCCCGTCGCGAGCGTCGACCCGCCCGCGAATCCGGCCTTCGTGCTCTCGGATCACCGGGACTTCACCGCGGCCGAGGGAGACCTCCTCGCGTCGGCCGCCGACCGGTCGGTCAGTCTGAGCCCCGAAGTCCTCCACGCCGACCAGGCGATCACCGTGGCCCACAACTGGCTGGACACCGGCGGGTGGGCCTGAGACTGGTCCGGAAGCGTTAAAGGCACGCTGTCCCCTACTTTCGGGTACGGGCCGGTGGGGTAGCTTGGTATCCTTCGGCCTTCGGGTGGCCGTAACCGCGAT
>JBDGUE010000010.1:0-13537 GCA_042216045.1 Halanaeroarchaeum sp.
GTGGGCGACCCAGGCAAGTGGGCGACCCAGTCTATCGATTCGCGGGTGCCAACGCCTCGATCGTCCGATCCATGACCTCCTCGCTCGTGTTGCTCGGGATCGTCACCATCGGTCGGGTCACGGGGTCGATTGCCGCGATCTCCGCGAACTGCCGCCGTGCCTCCTCGGGCGCGCCCGCGACGCCGAGTGCCTCGACCATCTCGTCGGTGACGTTCCCCGCTGCGCGGTCTCGGTCCCCCGCGCGCCAGGCGCTCGCCACGGCCTCCGCTCCCTCCGGGAACCGCCTCGCCACCGCGCGCTCGTATCCCTCGCCGTTCCCCACGTAGTAGGCGACGTGTCGCCTGATCGCGTCCTTCGCGTCCGCCGGATCGTCGGCGACCGCGGCGGGAACGTACGGGGCGACCTCGATCGGCCCCTCGCGGCCCGCCTCGGACATCGTCTCCTCGATGGTGGCGTAGGCCTCCTCGAGGTCCGGGAAGGGAACGTTGTGCGGGATCCAACCGTCGGCCAGTCGGGCGACGACCCGACGATTCGCGGGCCCCAGGGCCGCGTGGTAGATCGGGACGTCGACGCCGAGTGCGGGGAAGTCCTGCACCGAGAAGACCTCGCCGTCGTACTCGATGCGCCCCTCGCCCCCCAGGAAGGCCGACGTCAACTCGATCGTCTCGTGAGCGCGTCGGACCGGATTGGGGTCCTCCCAGTCCATCCCGTGGAGGTCCTCGATGGCCTTCTCCGTCGAGGTGCCGACCCCGAGGCGAAAGCGGCCGTCGGAGACGTCCTGGAGTGACCCCGCCGTCATAGCCAGGACCGCGGGCGTCCGCGAGAAGACGTTGAGGATGGCCGTGCCGATGGCCACCTCGTCCGTGCGGGCGGCGATGTCCGCGAGTTGGACCGCGGCGTTGTGTCCCCAGAGTTCGCCCAGCCAGACGCCGTCGTAGTCGAGCGATTCCGCGCGGACGCCGAGGGCCGTCAGGTCCCGGTCCGCAGCCTGCGGCAACAGGAGGTCGGTCGGCATACGCCGACTATCGTGGGCACGTGTCAAAAAGTTCGTGATGATGTCGGTCGCCACGGGGCGTTCGTCGTCTTCGCGATCAGTCGGCGAGGACGGTCTCGAGGGCGTCCATCGTGCGCTCGACTCGCCCCTCGTCGGCGTTGTAGCCCATGTGTCCCACCCTGAGCACGTCCGCCGCCAGGTCGCCGAGTCCGGTCGCGAGGATCACGTCGTGTTCGTCCGCCAGTTCCCGCTGTATCGCCTCCGCGCGACCGGGGACATGGAATGCGGTGACCGTCGGCGAGTCCAGACCCGGATCGGGATAGCGGTCCAGACCGAGGTCGCGACCGCGCTCTCGGGTCAGTGTCGCCGCCCGACGGTGGCGCTCGTGGACCGCCTCGAGCCCCTCCGCGAGGAGGAGTGAGAGCCCCTTCTCGAGTGCCGCCACGTTGGCCGCGAGGTGCGTGTAGGGGAACCCGTCGCTCACGTCGCGCCAGGGTGCGAGGTTGGTGTACAGCGTGTCCGGGTTCCGGGATTCCACGCGTGCCCACGCCCGGTCGCTGACAGAGACCGTCGTCAGGCCCGGCGGCGTGGAGAAGCACTTCTGTGAGGCACCGAGTGCGACATCGATCCGGTCCGTTGGGACGGGCGTCCCGCCGAGAGAGGAGACCGCGTCCACGATGGAGAGCACGTCTCGCTCCTCCAACAGGTCGAGCACCGGTTCGAGGTCGTTGAGGGTCCCGATGGGGGTCTCGCAGTGGACCATCGTCGCCGCGTCGTAGTCCGCGGTCTCGAGGGCCCGATCGACCGCCGCCACGTCGAGTGGCGTCCCCCACTCGACGTCGACGACGTCTGCCGTTCCCCCGGCCGACTCGACGAAGTCCGCGAAGCCCTCGCCGTAGGGTCCGTTCGAGATGACGAGGACCCGGTCGTCGGGACCCACCGTCGAGGTCACGGCGGCCTCGAGACCGAGGATCCCCTCGCCGCCCATGACGATCGCGTCGTCGTCGGTGCCGTAGACGGTCTGGAGCTGGTCGGTCACCCGCTCGTATCGCTCCGCGAAGGCCGACTCCACGTCCGGGTTCGGCTGCTCCCGGCTCATCGCCCGCCGGACCGGTTCTGGGACCGCGGTCGGCCCCGGGGTCATCAGCATGATCGGACCCTCGACGGGGACCGTAATCAATGTCGGGATGGTGCGGTCGGCCGACTCAGTCCCCGTCTCCGGCGTCCCGCAATCGCTCGACGGCCTCGGGGTTCTCGACGCTGCTGAGGTCGCCCAGGTCCTCGCCGGTGTGGGCGGCCTCGATGGCCCGCCGAACGATCTTCCCCGACTGGGTCATGGGGAGTTCCTCCACGAAGCGGACCTCCCGCGGTCGGAACGGCTTGCCCATCTCCTCGCCGACCACGTCCCGTATGGCCTCGGCGAGGGCCTCGGACGCCTCGACCGCGGGTTCGGTGATGACGTAGAGGACCACCGCCGTTCCGGTGGTCTCGTCGGGAACGCCGATCGCGGATGCCTGCGCGACGGCGTCGTGTTCCATCGCCGCCGCCTCCACCTCGGCGGGACCGACCTTGCGGCCCGCGACGTTGAGCGCGTCGTCGGCGCGCCCGTGGAGGAACCAGAGGCCGTCCTCGTCCTTCTGGGCCCAGTCGCCGTGATCCCAGAGGTCCTCCCACGTCGACCAGTACTCGTCGAGGTAGCGGTCGTCCCCGCTCCACAGCGACTTCGTCATCGACGGACAGGAGTCTCGGGCGACGAGGTACCCACGTTCGTGCTCGTCCGCGACGGAGGCGCCCGTCTCGTCGACGATGTCGACGTCCATGCCCAGGCCGGGTCCGCCGAGGGTCCCCGGCTTCAGTCCCTGGATGGGCATCGGCATGAGGAAACAGCCCATGATCTCGGTGCCGCCGGAGATGTTGATGATCGGCGTCTCGCCGTCGCCGACGGTCTCGTAGAACCACGTCCAGGACTCGTGGTCCCAGGGCTCCCCGGTCGACCCCAGCAGGCGCAGCGACGAGAGGTCGTGTGCGTCGACCCACTCGTCGCCGCGCTTCTTCAGGGCGCGGATCGCGGTCGGGGAGATGCCGAAGACGGTCAGGTCGTGGCGATCGATCATCTCCCAGAAGCGACCCGGGTCGGGGTGATCGGGGGCCCCCTCGTAGAGGAAGACGGTCCCGCCGAGCGCGTGATTGCCGATCAACGTCCAGGGGCCCATCATCCAGCCGATGTCGGAGACCCAGAAGAACCGGTCTGCGTCCCGGTGATCGAACCCGAAGTGGATCTCCTTCGCCGCCTGGACCAGCGGCCCGGCGTGGGTGTGGACGATTCCCTTCGGACGGCCGGTCGTCCCCGAGGAGTAAAGCAACATGGACTCCTGATCGGCGGGGAGTCGCTTCGTCTCGTAGGTGGGCGACTGGCCCTCGACGGCGTCGGCCCACCACTCGTCCCGCCCCGCCTGCATCGACACGTCGGTAACGGATTCGGGATCGCTCCCACCGAGTCGATCGTAGACGATCACCGACTGCACGTCGGTGGCGGCGTCCTCGATCGCTCGGTCGGCGGTGGGCTTGAGGTGGACCGGATCGCCCCGCCTGTAGAAGCCGTCGCCGGTCACCAACACGCTTGCTCCGGCGTCCTCGAGGCGCGTCGCGGTCGCGTCCACGCCGAACCCCGAGAAGATCGGGACCGCGATCCCCCCGACCTTGAAGATGCCGTAGAGGAGGGAGGCGATCTCGGGCACCATCGGCATGTAGAGGGCGACCGTGTCGCCGGTCTCGACTCCGCGCTCCTCGAGTGCGTTCGCCACGCGGTTCGCCCGCCTGTGGAGTTCGTGATAGGTGACCTCGCGGACCTCGCCGTCCTCGCCCTCCCAGATCGTCGCGACGGCGTTGCGGGTCGGTTCGTCGACGGCCGCGTGGCGGTCGACGACGTTGTGCGCGACGTTTATCGTTCCGCCCGGGTACCAGTCGCTGTGCTGTGGTCCGTCGGAGTCGTCTCTCACCCGGTCGTACTCCTCGTAGAACTCGATGCCGAGCGTGTCGACGACCTCGTCCCAAAACCACTCCACGCCCGACTCCTCGATCCCAGCGACGTCGGTCGTCGTTCGCTCGATCAGTTCGTCGTAGTCGGCGATGTCGTGGTCCTGCATGAACGCCCACACGTTCGTCGACTCGACGAACTCCCGGGAGGGTTCGTGGACGATCTCGGTCGGATCGATGGTGTCTTCTGACATGGGTCTCGATCGGTCGGGTTCGTCTCAGGTGTGCTCCGGTCGCTTCTCCGAGAGGACGGTCCGATCGAACTCGCAGACGATCGGTTCGTCCGGCCGGTTGACGGCCCGCACGGTCACGTGCATGGTCACGACCCCGCGATCGCCGTCGCTCGTCTCGCGTTTCTCCGTGACGTGTGACTCCACGGCGACGGTGTCGCCGTGGAAGACGGGGGCGGGGTGCTCCACGTCGTCGTAGGCGAGGTTCGCGACGATGGTCCCGTCGGTCGTCTCCGGGATCGTGATGCCCACGGCCAGACTCATCGTGTAGAGGCCGTTGACCACCCGCTCGCCGAACGCGGTGTCGGCGGCGAAGTCGGCGTCCAGGTGGAGGGGCTGTTGGTTCATCGTCAGGTCACAGAAGCGCTGGTTGTCGCTCTCCGTGATCGTGCGCCGTCGGGGGTGTTCGATCGTCTCGCCCTCCTCGAAGTCCTCGTAGTACTTTCCAGTCATCGTCTACAGGATGGTCGCGTGTTTCTTCTCGGGACGGTCCTTCTCTACGTCCTCGTAGACGTCGAAGCGGTGGACGAGTTCCTCGCGGAGGTCGCTCGGTGGAACGAGTTCGTCGATGACCACCTCGCTCGCCATGCGGTGGGCGTCGATGTCCTCGCGGTACTCCTCGCGCAACTCCGCTTCGACCTCGCGGCGCGTCTCCTCGTCGTCGTACTGGTCGAGTTTGTTCGCGTAGACCGCGTTGATCGCTGCCTCCGGGCCCATGATCGCGATCTCGCCGCTCGGGAGTGCGATCGTGCTCTCCGGGTCGTAGGCGGGACCGCTCATGGCGTAGATCCCGGCTCCGTAGGCCTTTCGGACGACGACGCTCTGCTTCGGGACCGTGGCCTCGGAGGTGGCGTAGATCATCTTCTTGCCCTTCTCCAGGATGCCCTCCTTTTCGACCTGGGACCCCGCCATGAAGCCCGGCGTGTCGGTCAGGTACAACAGGGGGACGTTGTAGGCGTCGGCCTTCCAGACGAACTGGGCGGCCTTCTCCGCGGCGTCGGGGAAGATCGCCCCCGCCCGCTGACTGGGCTGATTGGCGACGACCGCGATGGAGCGCCCGTCGAGGCGGGCGAACCCGGTGAGGATCTCCGGGCCGTACTCCGGTTGGAGTTCGAAGAAGCTGTCCGCGTCGACGACGCGCTCGATCACGTCCCGCATGTCGTACGCCCGATCGGGCTCCTCCGGGACGACGGCGTCGATGCCGTCTGGTGATTTCGCCGGTGGCCGTCCCGGCGTTCGCGGGGGGCGCTCGTCCGCGTTGTCCGGCAGGTAGGAGATGAGGTCGGCGACCAGTTCGCGGGCGTGGTCCTCGTCCGTTGCGACGAGGTCCGCGCTGCCCGAGTGCCTCGTGTGGACCTCCGGGCCGCCGAGGTCCTCCACGGAGATGTCCTCGCCCGTCACCATCTGGACCATCCGTGGGCTCGCGATCGCCATGGAGGACATGCCCTCGACCATGATCGTGAAGTCGCCGAACACGGGCGTGTAGGCCGCACCGGCGAAACAGGGGCCATAGAGGACGACGATCTGCGGGACGACCCCCGAGAGTCGCGAGTGGTTGAAGTAGTACTTCCCGATGCCCTCCCGGTTCGCGAAGAACCCGGTCTGCTGGTCGATGCGCCCGCCAGAGGAGTCCATGAGGTAGAGGACCGGATTGCCCGACTTGAGGGCGCGCTCCTGCATCCTAATGAACTTCTCGACCCCGCGACTCGCCATGCTGCCGGCCTTCACCGTGAAGTCGTTGGCCATGAAGTGGACCGTCCGGTCCTCGAAGTCCGCGGCCCCCGTGATGAGGCCGTCGGCGGGGAGTCTGGTGTCGGGATCGGGGTCCTCGACCTCGGGACTGTCCGGGTGCCAGCCGTCGAAGTGGGCGAACTTTCCGTCCTCGAACTTCAGTCCGTCCTCGCCGAACCAGCGCTCCAGTCGGTCGCGAACGAACAGTTTCTCGCCGTCCTCGAGGCGCTCTCTGTACTTCTCGGGACCGCCCTCGAGGATGTCCTCGATCTCCTCGCGGAGCGCACGCTCCCGATCGGTGGGGCCGAGGGACTCCCCGTCCGCGTTCGCAGTCGCCTCCCCCGCCGGTTCGGGCTCGGGGCGGGGGATGGATCGCGCTCGCTCTGCTCCGGACTCGTCGAGGACCGTCACGTCGTCCTCGAATCGCTCCGCGAGGGCCTCCGCGATCGCCCGTGCCTCTTCGTCCGTCGTCTCCGTCGATAGTCGTACGCGCATGGGTTCACTTCCGGGTGTCGTCTCGCTCGTCCACTTCGCCCGCCGTGTCCCCGACGACGGGGGCCTGGGGTGATCGCTCGATCATCAGTATGACCTGGGGAAGCCGATCTCTCTGGCGACGTAGTTGTAGGCCATCTGTTGGGTGACGGGAGCCAGTCGAGTGAGGTTGACCTCGCGCCACCACCGCTCGACGTCGTAGTCCGTCGCGTACCCCCACCCGCCGAAGGCCTGCATCGACTGCTTGACGGCCTCGATGCCCGCCTCGACGGAGACCGCCTTGGCCACGTTTGCGGCGTAGGCGGCGTCGCGGTCGGTGTCGTAGTTCCAGGCGGCCTTCTGACGCATGAGTGCGGCGGTCTCCATCGTCGCGTAGGCCTTGGTGATCGGGAAGGAGACGGCCTGGTGGGTGCCGATGGGATCGCCGAAGACCTCCCGCTCGTTGGCGTACTCGATCGCGGTGTTGGCCGCGAGTTTGCCGATGCCCACGGCCGCGGCGGCGAAGCCGATGCGCTCGGGATTGAGCATGTCGACCAGGACCGACCAGCCCTCACCCCGGTCACCGAGCATGTTCGTCGCCGGTACCCTGACGCCGTCGAAGTGGACCTCACAGGAGTTGGAGTAGTTGATGCCGTGCTTGTCGATCGGATCGACGTCGATTCCCGCCGCGTCCATGTCGACGACGAACAGGCTGATGCCGTCGGTCGGCCGGTCGACCTCCTCGCGCGGGGACGTCCGCGTGACGAGGATCATGTCGTCTGCGATGTCCGAGAAGGTGATCCAGGCCTTCCGGCCGTCGAGGACGTACTCGTCCCCGTCCTTTCGCGCCCGGGTCGCGACGTTGAGGGTGTTCGTGCCGGCCTCCGGTTCCGTGATGCCGATGCTGAAGTTGCGCTCGCCACTCGCGATGTCCGGGAGGTAGCGTTCCCTCTGGTCCTCGGTGCCGTACTGCCCGAGTCCGGCCGCGGCCATGCCGCCGGTGAGGACCAGGTACCAGGTTCCCGCCATGCCCGTGCCCTCGGCGCTCAGCGTCTCCATCGCGAGGGCCATCTCCTGCATGCCCATGCCCGCGCCGCCGTACCGCTCGGGGACGAGCAGACCGTGGAATCCCGCCTCGGCGAGTTCGTCCCAGAAGTCCGCGGCGAACTCCCCGTCTCGTTCCTTCTCCCGCCAGTACTCGGGACCGTAGTCGGCGGCCACCTCGCGGGCGGTCGACGCCACCATCGACGCCTCGGTCGATCGTTCGAAGTTCATCGGCACCGAATCTGCGACGGTCGGGTCCGTTCGATTGCCGCCTCCCGCTCGAGGGGGGTCTCGCGGCGGTCGTTGTCGGTCCACCTCACGCCGCCACGGTCGGCTCTCATCCTGTTTCCTCCTCGGTCCGGTCCCGAAGTTCGGTCCGACGGATCTTCCCGGTCACCGTCTTCGGAAGGTCCTCTACGAACTCGATTTCGCGGGGGTACTCGTGAGCGGACAGTTCCGTCTTCACGTGGTCCTGTATGTCCGCCGCGAGGGCGTCGCTCGGCGCCGCGTCGCCACTCGGGACGACGTACGCCTTGACGATGTTGCCGCGCTCGTCGTGGGCCTTTGGCACCACGGCCGCCTCCGCGACCCCTTCGTATTCGCCGAGCGAACTCTCGACCTCGAAGGGGCCGATGCGATACCCCGAGGAGATGATGACGTCGTCGGCGCGTCCCTCGAACCAGAAGTACCCGTCCTCGTCCTTGTACCCGAGGTCGCCGGAGAGGTACCACTCGCCGTCCGGCCCGTCCACGAACGCCGCGTCCGTCTTCTGTGGGTTCTCCCAGAACTCGGCGAAGAAGCACGGGTAGTCCCCGCGCTGGGCGATCTGACCGGTCTCGCCCGGCGGAAGGACCTCCCCGGTGTCGGGGTCGACGATCTCGGCCTCGATCCCGGGGAGCGGGCGGCCCATCGATCCGGGCTTCACCGGCATCGTCGGGTAGTTGTTGATGATCATGTTGCCCGTCTCGGTCTGTCCGTAGGTGTCGTGGACGGTCACCCCGAGGGTCTCCTCGCCCCACTCGACGACCCCCGCAGAGAGGGGTTCGCCGATGGAGAGGGCGTGTCGCAGGTCGAGGTCCACGTCCGCGAGGACGTCGTCGTTCTCCCGGAGCATCCGGTAGGCCGTCGGGACCGAGAAGATCACGGAGACGGGGAACCGATCGAGGAGGTCCGCCCAGGTCTCCGGGTCGAACTCCCCCTCGTACGTGAACAGCGGGACGCCCCAGAACCACGCCCCGAGGGTGTTGATCGATCCCGTCAGCCACCCCAGGTCGCCGGTCGACCAGTAGAGGTCCTCGTCGGTCAGATCCACGGCGTACCGCTGGGTCGCCGCCACGCCGGCGATCCACCGCTGTTCGTGCAGGACGCCCTTCGCCGGTCCGGTCGTCCCGGAGGTGTAATACAGCAAGGCGTCGTCGTCGCCGCTCGTCCGTGCCGGTTCGTACTCGCTGGCGGCCGCGTCGAGACTCGGGCCGAACACGACGTCCGTGGCGGGGACGCCGTGCCCCCGATCGACGGTGATCACGTGTTCGACGCTCGGTGCGTCCTCGAGTGCCGCGGCCACCGTCTCCCGGTTGTCCGAGGTGGTCACGACGACGCGCGCGTCGCTGTCGTCGAGGCGATAGGCGATGCCGTCGGGCCCGTAGCGCTCGTTCACCGACCCGAAGACCGCCCCGCGCTTGAGCGTGCCCACGAGGGCGACGTAGTGCTCCGGAATGCGTGGCATGTACGTGAAGACGCGATCGCCGCGAGACACCCCCAGGGACTCGAGGAGGTTCGCGAACTGCCCCGATCGCTTCGCGAGTTCCCAGAACGACGTCTTCGAGAGCGACCCGTCCGTTCCGACCTGGTAGAGGGCGATCTGTCCCCTGTCGTCCGCGTGGCGATCGACGGTCTCGTGGGCCACGTTGAGCGACGCGGGTGCGTCCCAGTCTGCCTCGTCGTAGACGTCCTGCCAGGAGAAGGACTCCCGTTCCCGTTCGTAGGATTGCAGGTTGTGTGTGCTCGCCATCCCTCACGAAATTTCGTGGGAGTTCGCTTAAAGATTTGCCCGCGGGGAGACCGATCGGACGAGACGTGCGGCCCCGACGAACGGCGACCACCGATGCGACCCCGCGAGTGGACTCGGTCCCCGTCGTCTCTCCCGACTGACAGAAAATTCAGTACACATTAGTCGATGGAAATATCCGGTGAGAACGAGATGTCCCAGTTTCACCGACGGGAGGGGCAGGTCGACTGGGGCGACGCGCTCGGTGCGGGGACGCTGCTGGGTCTCGGCTGGGTGCTCGTCACCCTGACGACGGCACACGCGTTGGCGATGGCGGGAAGCGGATTCGGCGTCGTCGCCGCCGCCGTCGTGCCGGTCACGCTCTCGGTCCTCTTCTTCGTCGCGGGGAGTGCAATCTGGCACCTCGACCTCTACGATCGCACGCGACGCATCGCCGGCTGGACCGTCGTGGGGACGATCGGAGCCGTCGTCCCGGTGAGCACGGCGACGGTGGGCGCCGGCTTCCTCCCGCTCCCGTTCGTCAGATCCCTCGGCGTGGTGGTCGAGTCGGCGGCGGTGGGTTCGGTGCTGGGCCTGCTCGTCGGCCTGTACGACGCCAACCGCACGCGACTGGAGACCACCACGGAGGCCGAGCGCCGACGCGCCGAGCACCTCTCCCGGCGACTCGAGGTGCTCAACCGGGTGCTCCGCCACGACGTCAGACACCAGGCACAGGTGATCCGTGGCCAGGCGGAGTTGCTCCGCGAGGGCGAACAGGAGACCGTCGCCGGGGCCACGCACATCCTCGCGGCGAACGACCGTCTCGTCGAGGTCGCCGATCAGGCCCGCGAACTCCAGCGGCTCCTGCGCGGCGAGGACCACGCCCCGCGGACCGTCGACCTCGGGACGACCCTCGAGGCGGCCATCGAGACCGCGACGGCCGAGCACCCACGGCTCCGCGTCGAGAACCGGGTCCGGGGCGAGCACCGCGTCGTGGCCTCGCCGCTGCTCGAGGACGCGATGGTCCACGTCCTCGAGAACGCGGTCGTCCACGAGGAGGCGGGCGACCCGCGAGTCGAGATCGACGTCGCGTCCGACGCGTCGGATCGGACGAGACTCACCATCGCCGACGAGGGGCCCGGCATGCCCGCGGACGAGCCATTCCTCTCGGATCGTCCCACCGAGTCCCGTCTCGAGCACTCGAGTGGGTTCGGCCTGTGGTTCGTCACGTGGGTGGTCGAGGCGGCCGGCGGGACGGTCGACGTCCGCAGTCCCGACGGCGACGACGTCGGCACCGTCGTCTCGTTCGCGTTCCGTGAACCGGGCACCGGCGACGTCGGCGACCCGTCGCTCGAGGCCCGCGACTGCTGAGGGGCGACGCCATCGTTTCGAGGGGTTTTTGCGCGACGACCGCGGATTCCGGCATCCAGTCATCGTGACCCGCTTTCAGTCGATCGCGCTGCTGGGAGACCGAGAGTTCGCGGCGCTCGCCGGGACCGCGTTCGCGCGCAGTCAGGCGTACTCGACCATCCTGATCGCGCTCGCCCTCTACGCCGACGTCTTCCAGACCTCGGGGGTGGTCGAGGGACTGTTCGGGACCGCCTTCGCCGTCGTGCAGTTGATCGTCGTGCTGCCGATCGGCCGTCGGGTGGACACGGGGAACGCGAAACGCTACCTCCTCGCGGGCTTCCTGATCAACGTGGTCGTCTTCGTGGGATTCATCCTCGCGGAGAGCGCACTCCACGTGATCCTGATCCGGATGGTCCAGGGCCTCGGCGCCAGCGTCCTCTGGATCACCGGATCGACCATCGTCGGGGAGATCAGTCCCGATCGCGCCCAGGGTCTCTGGCTCGGGTCGTACAATCAGGTCGCCGCCTTCTCCTCGCTGCTGGGCGACCTCCTGGGCGGGTACCTCCTCTACGCCTACGGCTTCACGGTCCCCTATCTCGTGTTGACGGCTATCACCCTCGGATCGTTCGTTCTCGTGTACGTCTTCTTGCGCGACGATCCCGGCGGCCAGTCGGAACCCGAAGAGACGGACCGCCTGTCGACGTTCCGTGACCTCCTTCGACTCCCCATGCTGCGATCGCTGGTCGGGTTCCGCCTGCTGTTCAGTTTCGGGAAGATGGCGGTCATCATCTTCCTCCCCATCTACGCCCGGACCTCCTTCGGACTCTCGACGTTCGCGATCGGGTGGATCATGGCGGGCGGCAAACTCGCGAAGGCCGTCGTGCAGGGGTTCGTCGGCACGCTCACCGATCGCCACGGACACGAGTATCGGTTCGTCGCCGTCGGCGCACTGCTCTACGGTGTGGGCGCGGCGGTCATTCCCCTCGCCCCGCGGGCCGAGGGGCTCGTCTCACCGCACCGGATCACCTTCCTCGGGAACGAGCAGGTTTTCGGCGGGGCCTTCCTCGTGCTGTTCGTCGCCTACCTCTTGATCGGCGTCGCGGACTCGATCCGTCTCCCCGCGAGCATGTCGCTGTTCGTCGACGAGGGCGATCGGTACGACTCGGTGGCGAGCGCCATGTCCCTGCGGTCGATCTCCTGGAAGATCGGACAGGTCCTCGGACCGCTGGTCGTGGGCGTCACCATCGACGTCGTCTCGATGGAGGCGGGGTTCCTCCTCGCCGCCGGATTCATCGTCGTGGCGACGGTCGGATACGCCGTCAGGGCCCGGGGTGCCTACCGTCGCGCGATCGCGATGGACGACCCCTCCCAGTGACTCGATCGGAACCTTCTCGTGGCGCCCCGCCGGGGGTGAGACCGTGACCGGACTCGTCTTCGTCGCGAACCTCCTCGTGTCGGTGCTGGCCCTGGGGATCGTGGCGACCGACGCGTACCCGAATCGCGAGCGACTCGCGTTCCTCGCCGCGGCGGTCCCCTACGGCGTCCTCCTCGAGCAACTCGTCATCCTCAGGTTCGACCGCTACGAGTACCCCGTCGAACAGTTCCTGCTCACCGTCGGCGACGTCCCCGTGGTGATCGGGATCGGGTGGGCGGCCATCATCTACGCCGGCTACCGTCTGGCCGCGACGATGGGGCTCTCGGGGGCCGCCCGATCGGCGTTCGTGGGACTGTTCGCCCTCCACGTGGACCTCGCCATCGACGCGGTGGCGATCCGGGCGGGATTCTGGACCTGGACGCCACCCGGCGCGTGGTTCGGTGTCCCCCTCGGCAACTTCTTCGGGTGGTTCGCGGTCGCGACGCTCTTCGCCGCCGGTTGGTCGACGGTCACCGAGCGCCTGGAGCGACCGCTCCTCGGGGGCGCTCTGACCGTCGGCCTCGCGGTCGGTGGACTCGTCGTCGCCCTCGAGATCTGGTCGCGGATCGCCACCACCGTCCCGCGAGCGGCCCTCGTCCTCGGGACCGTCGTCGCGGTGGCCCTGGCCCTGGTTCTCGCCGACGACGGGCACCTCGCGCGGCCATCCTGGCGGGTCCAGGCGGTCCCGCTCCTCTTTCACGGCTACTACCTGGCGTTGCTCGTCGCGCTCGGGATCGCCCGGCGGACCCCGGCGCTCCTCGTGGTGAGTCTCTCGATGCTCTCCGTCTCCGTGGTCCTCCACCGTCCCCGGGTTCTGGGGACGACCGACGCGGGGGCTCGAGGTGGCGTCTGGGCCGACTGAGTCGCGACGCGCGGGACGCGATCGCGGGGCCGACCGGGTCGACGGACGGGAGGCCATCGCGTCGCTCCGCCGGGCAAATATTGATGGGCCGCCGCGCCGACTGTCCAGTATGGTCCCCTCCAACTTCCCGGACCCGTCGAGTTCGGCGTGATCCTCCTGATGGTCGCCCTCCTCGGTCTCCCCGTCCTCCTCGTCGTCAGTGTGGTCGTCGCGTGGCGGCGTCTCGCCAAAGACACCGCCGACGGAGAGCGGGTCCGCGAACTCGAACGACGCGTCTCCTCGCTCGAGGCGGCGGTCGACGTCGCGGCGGACGACCCGAGTGACCGACACGCCGACGATCGCGACGACGGTGACGGGATCGATCGTGACGGCGGTGACGAGGTCGATCGCGACGACGGTGACGAGGTCGATCGCGACG
>JBDGUE010000040.1:0-13371 GCA_042216045.1 Halanaeroarchaeum sp.
GATGGCCGGACGGTGTGGGATGGATCAGTCGGCGATCGTGTACAGTCGCTTGCGGGCGTCCTCGAAGGACGGCCGCGACTCGACGACGCCGCGGTCCTCGAGGCGGCCGAGGGCGTACCGCACCGTGCGTGCGGGCAGCAGCGATCGGTCGGCGATGGCGGACTGCGAGAGCGTCCCGTTGTACTCCAGGACCTTGTAGACGAGTTTCGCGCTCGGGGGCAGTTCGACGAGCGGGTCACGTCGATCCGTGGCGGGGGCAGATGCGCTCATCGTGCCTCGATACGAAATGCCGAATGATAATATTTCTGGTCTCGTAATATGACCAATGGTTATTTGTCGGAGGCCGTGTCGGCACCCGAACGCTCTTAAGAATTAGCGACCTATCCACTCCCAATGACCGACACCGTGGACGAGGTCGACCTCCCGTACTCGGAGGACGACTCCCACCAGGAGAAGATCGAGGCCCTCCAGGAGCGCCTCGAGGTGGTCGAGGAGCAAAACGAGGAGATGCGGGACCAGTTGCTCGACGCCAACGCGGAGAACAACAAGTACCAGCAGAAACTCGAGCGCCTCTCCCACGAGAACAAGAAGCTCAAGCAGTCGCCGCTGTTCGTCGCGACCGTCCAGGAGATCGGCGAGGACGGCGTCGTGATCAAACAGCACGGCAACAACCAGGAGGCGCTGACCGAGGTCACCGACGAGATGCGAGAGGAACTCGAACCCGGATCGCGGGTCGCCGTCAACAACTCCCTCTCGGTCGTGAAGCGTCTCGACGACGAGGCAGACGTCCGCGCCCGCGTGATGGAGGTCGAGGAGAGTCCCGACGTGGGCTACGAGGACGTCGGCGGCCTCGACGACCAACTCACCGAGGTCCGCGAGACGGTCGAGATGCCCCTGAAGAAGCCCGACCTGTTCGACAGCGTGGGGATCAGCCCGCCGAGCGGCGTCCTCCTGTACGGCCCGCCGGGCACGGGCAAGACCCTGATGGCGAAGGCCGTCGCCCAGCAGACCGACGCGACCTTCATCAAGATGGCCGGCTCGGAACTCGTCCACAAGTTCATCGGCGAGGGCGCGAAACTCGTCCGTGACCTCTTCCAGGTCGCCCGCGAGCACGAACCGGCCGTGGTGTTCATCGACGAGATCGACGCCATCGCCTCGAAGCGCACGGACTCGAAGACCTCCGGAGACGCGGAGGTCCAGCGCACGATGATGCAGTTGCTCTCCGAGATGGACGGCTTCGAGGAGCGCGGCGACGTCCGGATCATCGCCGCGACGAACCGCTTCGACATGCTCGATCGCGCGATCCTCCGGCCCGGTCGCTTCGACCGTCTCATCGAGGTGCCCGAACCCGACGAGGAGGGCCGTGAGAAGATCTTCCGGATCCACACGCGCTCGATGAACGTCGCGGACGACGTGGACTACGCCGACCTCGCCGCGGCGACCGACGGCATGAGCGGCGCGGACATCAAGGCCACCTGCACCGAGGCCGGGATGTTCGCGATCCGGAACGATCGCACCACGGTGACCGGCGAGGACTTCCGCCAGGCGATCGAGAAACTGGACGCCGAGGACGAGGACGCCGAGGTCTCGCGCACCTTCGCCTGATTAACCGGCCGCGTGTGCCTCGGGCGGCTCACGCCCAGAGGAAGACGGCGTAGGGCAGGAGGAACAGGAGGACGAACACGGCCACCAGTGCGATTCCGTAACCGAGCACCATTCCGCCGAGTACGCGCCAGATCGGATGTGTCCGTGCCGGAGTCGCGTCCATGTCGTCCACTGGCCGGGCCAGCGGCTTAACTGTACCTCGTTCGGCGGACCGCCGCTCAGGCGATGATGTCGGCGATCCGTCGGGGCTCGCCGGAGAGGGCGGGGTCGGGTTCGATCAGGGTGAGCACCTCGTGGTCGGTCACGTCGCCGTAGGCCTTCTGGGTGGCCTCCTCGATGAGCGTACGCTCCATGCGGAACTCGGTCCCCTCGTAGACCACGTCGACGCCGTCCTCGTCGAATGAGAGGGCAGTCATCGTGGTCCGGTACTCGGCGGGCCGATATAAGCCCCACGTCGGACGTCCGTCCGTCGGTCTCGGGGAATTTATGTCGCTACGGGTGCTCCGCGAACACGTGTTTGGACGGGACCCGATCGATCGGCTGGTCATCCCCGACGAGACGACGGTGGAAGAACACGACCTCGTCACGGACGGCGACGTCCTCGTCGGGGGCCAGAGCACCGTGGAGTTCGGGGTCCGCGGCGCGAACCTCCTCGCCGGTGAACGGGTGTCGTTCGGTGGCGACGTCGAACTGGAGGGGGACGTCCGCCTCGACATGTGGTGTGAGGTCGACGGGAACGCCCTCGTCGGGGCCGACGCCTACCTGGGCGAACGCGTCCACGTCACGGGTCGACTCGTCGTCGGCGGCGACCTCGACATCGGAGACGACGTCCAGATCGACGAGGGCTTCGAGGCGAACGGCTGGATCGTCATCCGAAATCCGATGCCCACGATCACCTTCTTCGTCGTCTACCTCACCCACCTGCTCCGGATCGGCGAAGAGGAGGAGGCAGCGGATCTGCTCGAGGACCTGGCCCGAGATCGGGAGTCGGCGCCCCTCCAGATACCGCGGAGTGCGCGGGTGAGCGACGAGATCTGGCAGGTCTCGACCCCGGCGGAGATCGGCGACCGGTGTCGACTGCACGGGAACGTCAGAGCCCAGGAGATCGACGTGGGCGAGGACAACAACCTCTTCGGGAGTCTCCGCGCCCGCGAGGACGTGGTCGTGGGTTCGGGGACGACGGTCCACGGCGACGTGACGTCCCGTGAGGGCGACGTGACGGTCGAGCAGGACGCGGTCGTCCTGGGCGACGTGGCCGGCGAGGACATCCTCGTACACCAGGACGCGGACGTCGACGGGACGATCCGGGCCAGGGGGGCGATGCGCCTCGGACGACCGACGCGGCGCGATCCGGAGTGAGTCGGCCAGCGCAGGCCGGAGTGAGTCGGCCGGCGCGGGCCGGTTCCAGAGTTCTGAGAATCGGTGCAATCATCTTTGGGGGCGTCCGGTCAAGCAGCGAGTGCGCCGGCGGGGCGCGACGCGAGGGCCGACGCCTGGGCGGGCACGGACCCTCGCACCGCCGGCCATCAGTTGTGGGGCCTTCCGATCTCTCCTCTCTTTCGATCGCGGAACCGAAAGGTAGTTTCGCGAACCGCCGATACCCGAAGGCATGCTCTCGCTCGCGCTGGCCGGCAAGCCCAACGCCGGGAAGTCCACGTTTTACGCGGCCGCCACGATGGCCGACGTGGACGTCGCGAACTACCCCTTCACGACGATCGACGCGAACCGGGGCGTGAGCCACGTCCGGACGCGGTGTCCGTGTCTCGACCTCGACGAGCGGTGTGGAAACGACACCTGCCACGGGGGCAAGCGCTACGTCCCGGTCGAGTTGCTCGACGTCGCCGGCCTGGTCCCGGGGGCACACGAGGGGCGCGGACTCGGCAACCAGTTCCTCGACGAACTCACCAACGCCGACGCCATCCTGAACGTCGTGGACGCCTCCGGCGGGACGGACGCGGAGGGCGAACCCGTCGCGGTCGGCACGCACGACCCCATCGAGGACGTCGACTTCGTGGAGACCGAGATGGACCTCTGGCTGGCCGGCATCCTCGATCGCAACTGGGAGTCCATAGAGCGGCAGTCGCGGTCCCCCGACTTCGACGTGCGGGAGTCACTGACCGATCTCCTCACCGGGTTCGGGGCCACCGAGTACGACGTCACCGCGAGTCTCCGGGCCGTCGAGTACCCCGAGGACCCCATGGCGTGGGACGACGAGGACCGCGAGGCCCTGGCCACGGCGGTGCGCCGCCGAACCAAGCCCATCGTCGTGGTCGCGAACAAGATCGACGTCGCCCCACAGGAGAACGTCGAGCGCCTGCTCGACCTCGAGAAACCGGTGATTCCGGCGACCTCCCAGGGCGAACTCGCCCTGCGCCGTGGGGCGAAGCGGGACGCGATCGACTACGATCCCGGCGACGAGACGTTCGAGATCACGGGCGAGATCTCGACGGATCAGCGGGCGACCCTCGACGCCCTCCGCGAGACGATGGACCGCTGGGGGGGAACCGGAGTGCAGGCCGCCCTGGATTACGCCGTCTACGACCTCCTCGAGCGGGTGACAGTCTATCCCGTCCAGGACGCGACCCACTGGACGGACGGCCACGACAACGTGCTCCCGGACGCGTTCCTCCTGCCCGCGGGTTCGAACCCACGCGACCTCGCCTACGCGGTTCACAGCGACATCGGCGACGGCTACCTCCACGCCCTCGACGCGCGCTCCGACCGGGAGGTCGGCGACGAGTACGAACTCGAGGAGGGCGACGTCGTCAAGATCGTGAGCACGGCGCGGTGAGACGGCGGATCTGAGGGGCCGCTACGGCGGCGTTCCGGTCGCCGAGAGGTAGTCTGCGACCTCCGCCATGACCGTCTCCTCGGCCTTCGCGAGGTGCTCCCAGGTCGTCGAGGTCGCGAGCCCCATCCGGTCGGCGACGTCCGCCACCGAGACGTCCAGGTCGCCGTCGTAGTACCCGCTCTCGATCGCGACGGAGAGCACCTCCTGCTGTCGGTCCGTGAGTCGATCGGCGATGTGGGTCAGCGCGAGTTGTTTCCGACCCTCGACGGCCTCGAGTGACACGTCACGCAGCAGTTCGACGTCGTTTCCCGACTCCTCGAGAGCGTCGACGATTCGGCCGAGCGATCGATCGTCCTCGAGGTACAGCGTCCAGTGCTCCCACCCGTTCCTGATCGTGGTGCCGACGCGGTAGTGGACGCTCAGGTCCGAGAGCTGTGCGGCGATGCTGTCCCACCGGCGGGCGTCGAGGACGACGGAGGCGTACGCGGGCGTCGCGTCGACCGGCGAGAGGAGGCGGGCCTCCTCGATGGCGTCGGCCGTTCTGAACGCCTCGAGGAACCCCTCGATCTCCTCGGGCGGCCCGGACAGCGAGACGATTCGCTTCTGTCGCGGGGGCCGGCCCGTCAGCGAGGAGACAGAGTTGATCTGGACCGAGGGGAACGCGGCGCTCACGTCGCTCTCCGGTTCGCCGTGGTGTCGGATTCGCAGTGTCGTCTCGCGCATGGCCTTATATTGTATATGGTGTTCACAACTGTGGGGACGTCGTCTAGGTTCGAGGGACCCACACCCGGATATATTTGGCCCCATCTTCATAGCGTTGTTGACGTTACCACTGAGCGCGACAATGCGAGATAATGACACGGAAGATTCGGACGGGACCATCAATACCGACGACCTGGACGGACCGGTCGTCGACAGGCGAACCACCCTCTCGCTGCTCGGGGCGGTCGGCCTCGGCAGTCTGGCCGGGTGCACCGGCGGCGGTGGCGATGACGGTGGCGGGGGAACGACCACCACCACGGCCGACGAAACCGCGACCACCACCGCACCCCCCGAACAGGACGTCTCCGGGGGGCGACTCACCGCCGGCTGGAACATCGGCAGCATCGAGACCCTCGACCCGCCGAAGATCAGCGTCGGCCAGTACTTCCAGGTCGCCGCCAACATCTTCAACGGCCTCGTCTGGCTCGCACCGGACCTCACCGTCCGCGGGGACCTGGCCAAAGACTGGACGGTGGAGAACGACGGTCGGACCTTCACCTTCGACCTCCGCGAGGGCGTGACGTTCCACAACGGCGTGGAGTTCACCGCCGAGGACGTGCAGTACACGATCGACCGGACGATCGCGAAGGAGACGCCCGCCGCGGCGAAGCTCTCCACCCTCAAGCGTCCGATCGAGGGGACCGGCGTGAAGATCGTGGACGACTACACCGTCCAGTTGAACTTCGAGAAGCCGATGGCCCCCGCGCTGATCTACCTCACGCGCGGGCCGGGGCGGGCCGCGACGATCGTGAACAAGGAGGCGATCGAGGAGATGGGCCCGAAGCAGTACGCCCTCACGCCCGTCGGCACGGGCCCCTTCGAGGTCGCCTCTCACGAGGTGGGCTCGGAGCTCAAACTCGACGCGAACGACGACTACTTCAAGACCGACGACCAGGGGCGTCAGCTGCCCTACCTCGACGGTGTCGACATCAAACCGATCCCGGAGGCCGCGACCCTGGTCAACGCGCTCCGCAGCGGCGGCATCGACTTCGCCAACCTGGTCCCACTCCAGAACGTCCAGCAGGTCGAACAGGCCACCTCGATCACGAAACTGACGGAGCCCGGGATCAACTGGCTCGGGCTGGCGATGAACGAGCGTCGAAAGCCCTTCGACTCGCGGAAGGCCCGCCGGGGCATCGCGAAGGTCATCGACCGGGACGCCTACGTCAGGACCGCCTACTTCGGGAACGCGCTGGCGTCCACCGGACCGATCAACAAGGGGACCCGGTGGGTCTGGCGCGGGGAACACGGCGACGACGGCGTCGGCGGCCCGAAGAAGGCACCGGACCAGAACTACGCGCCGGAGGAGGGCAAGCGCCTCATCGAGGAGGCGGGCGCCAGCGGTGCCGAGTTCGCGATCCTCACGACGGGCGCCGGGAGCAGCCTCCGGGAGGCGAAGGCCATCCAACAGCAACTGGACGGCCTCAAGGGGTTCTCCGTGAGCATCGACCAGGTCACGAACGCGACCTACTGGGACCGGTACGCGAAACTCGACTACGACGTGACCGTGAGCGGGAGCGTCGGGGACCCCGATCCGGACCAGTCGCTGTGGAACTTCTACCGCAAGAAGGGGCCCTGGAACTGGGTCGACTACGAGGACGACAGGGTCCATCAGTTGCTGGCGGAGCAGCGCCGGACCCTCGACCGGGAGCAGCGCAAGCGGGTTCTCTGGGAGATAGAGGACCTGCTCATCGCCGACGCTCCCCACGTCTACCTCGCACACCGGGACGACATCGCGGCCAAGCGCCCGAACGTCAAGGGGTTCGTGCACATCCCCTTCATGCGGTACTTCCAGAACGTCTACCTCGAGCAGTGATGGTGCCACGCGAACCACTCCTCATCACTGCGACTCCCGGCGGTCGGACGAGTCGGGACGAACCGACCGACTGGCGCTCCACGCGAGTCGCCCCCTGATTCATGTACCGGTACATCGCAAAGCGCGTCGCACACGCCGTCTTCGTCATGTGGATGGTGGCGACGACCGTGTTCTTCGGGCTTCGGTTCATCCCCGGCGGCCCGGTCACGGCCATGCTCGGTCGGGAGGCCACCCCGGCAGCCGTCCGGCAGATCCGCGAGCAGTTGGGACTGAACGATCCCCTCCCCGTCCAGTACGTCGAGTGGATCACCGGCTTTCTGAACGGCGATTTCGGCACCAGCATCACGAGCGGTCAGGAGGTCATCGTCCTGATCGGTCGGGCGGCCCCGCGCACGCTCTCGATCGCGGTCGTGGGGGTCCTCTTCGGGCTCCTGATCGCCATCCCGACCGGCATCCTGAGCGCCACCCGGAAGAACCAGCCAGCCGACTACGCGGCCACGCTCGCGGCGTTCTTCGGGATCTCGATGCCGGCGTTCTTCTTCGGGATCGTGCTGGCACTCGTCTTCGGGGTGTGGATGAACCTGCTGCCGGTCTACGGATACGTCCCGCTCGCCCAGGGGGTCCTGCCCTGGTTCAAGAGCATCCTCCTGCCAGGGATCGCCGTTGGCCTCCCCTACACGGCGGTCGTGATGCGGATGATGCGCTCGGAACTGCTCGAGGTCTTCGGCACCGAGTACATGCGAACGGCGAAGGCCAAGGGCGTCACACCCCGGGTGCGGCTGTACAAGCACGCGCTCCAGAACGCGCTCATCCCCGTGGTGACCGTCGCGGGGATTCAACTCGCGTTGATACTGGTCGGGAGCGTCACCGTCGAACTCGTCTTCGGGATCCAGGGGCTCGGCCGGTTGCTCGTCAACTCCATCCTCAGCCGCAACTACCCGGTCACGCAGGCGGTCATCATCGTCGTCGCGGGCGTCATGGTGTTCACCAATCTCGTCGTCGATCTGACCTACACGGCGATCGACCCGCGGATCAAGTACGGAGGCAAAGGAGAATGAGCGACGAATCCGACGCGGGCGTCCCCGGACCCGCCGATCGGGCGTGGCTCTCGGGTGGGCCCGATCGGACGGAACTGAGCGTCCCCGAGGAGTATCGAGACGCCGTGGACGTCGACGTGGTCGAGTCACACGAATCGATCTGGGAGCGTCTTCGGCGGACGCTCGTGCGCGACAAGATGGCGCTGTTCGGGTTGATCGTGGTGGCGGCGTTCGTCGTCGTCGCCGTCTTCGCCCCGCAGATCGCCCCCTACGACCCCGACGCGACGTTCGGAATGATGCAACCCCCCATGAGTCACTCGATGGCCGACGTGAACGCCGACCCGGGTCAAGAGCGCATCCTGCACCCGCTCGGAACCGACTCCTACGGACACGACCTCCTCTCCCGGATCATCTTCGGGGCACGCGTCTCGCTGATGGTGGCACTCGTGACCGTCGCGATCGCGTTCTCCATCGGCACGCTGATCGGCGTCCTCGCGGGGTTCTACGGCGGGTGGGTCGACAGCGTCCTGATGCGATACATCGACTTCCAGTGGGCGTTCCCCGAGATCATCCTCGGGGCGGGGATCATCGCCTTCGCCGGTGGGCTCGGCGTGATCAACGTCGTCCTGGCGATCGGCATCGCCTACATCGACGACTTCGCTCGCCTCGTCCGTGGCGAGGTGCTCTCGATTCGCGAGGAGGAGTACGTCACCGCCGCGCGGGCGGTGGGCATGACCGAGGCGCGGATCATGGGGCGAGAGATCCTGCCCAACGCGATCGCCCCGTTGATCGTCCAGGGGACGCTCATGATCCCGCTCGCCATCCTGGCCGAGGCGGGCCTCTCCTTCCTCGGTCTCGGCGTCAAGCCGACGACGCCCACGTGGGGACTCTTGCTCTCCCAGGGGCGGCAGTTCATCAGCATGGCCTGGTGGATCAGCATCATGCCCGGAATCGCGATCATGATCACCGTCCTCGGCTTCAACATGCTCGGCGACGGACTGCGGGACACATTCGACGTGAGCGAGAGCGAGGTGGAGGAGCGATGACGGTGCTCTCCGTCGAGGACCTCCACACGCAGTTCCACACGGACGAGGGGACGGTGCGCGCCGTCGACGGCGTGGACCTCGACATCGAGGAGGGCGAGATCGTCGGCCTCGTCGGCGAGTCGGGTTCCGGAAAGAGCGTCCTGGCCGAGTCGGTCATGGGCCTCCTCGAGGACCCCGGAGAGATCGTCGAGGGCGACGTCGTCTACCGCGGCCAGTCGCTGCTCTCGCTCTCGGAGACGAGAATGCAGGAGGTTCGGGGCGGCGACGTCGCGATGGTCTTCCAGGACCCGATGAACAGCCTGAATCCGACGCTCACGGTCGGCGAGCAGATCGCAGAGACCGTCCGCCTCCACCAGGACGTCGGGGAGTCCACCGGGCTTCCCGCGGAGATCAAGCGAAAGCTCCTGGGGGCGGTCCGGGACACGACGTCGTGGCGGCAGGCCATCGAGATGCTCGAGGCCGTCGAGATCCCCGAGCCCGCCACCCAGGCGACGAAGTTCCCCCACCAGTTCTCGGGCGGAATGCGCCAGCGGGCGATGATCGCGATGGCCCTGGCGGGCGAACCTGACCTGCTGATCGCCGACGAGCCGACGACCGCCCTCGACGTGACGATCCAGGCCCAGATCCTCGACGAACTCCTGCGGCTCCAGGAGGAGTTCGACACCGCGATCCTCCTCATCACCCACGACCTCGCCGTCGTCGCAGAGGTCGCCGATCGGGTGAACGTGATGTACGCCGGCGAGATCGTCGAGCGGGCCGGTGCCGAGGAGTTGTTCGACAACCCCCGGCATCCGTACACCCAGGCCCTCCTCGAGAGCACGCCACGGATCGACGACCCGCGG
Source organism: Halanaeroarchaeum sp. (assembly GCA_042216045.1). GTDB lineage: Archaea > Halobacteriota > Halobacteria > Halobacteriales > Halobacteriaceae > Halanaeroarchaeum. The sequence goes on from JBDGUE010000040.1 coordinate 9,900, forward strand.
GAGTCCCTCGAGGCGATTCCGGGAACGGTCCCCTCGCTCGTCGACATCGAGTACGCCTGTCACTTCGCTCCCCGGTGTGAGGAGTCGGAGCTCGCGTGCTTCGAGCGGGAGCCCGACTTCCGGGGGGTCGGCGCCACGGCAGACCACGAGGCCGCCTGCCACCACCGGGGCGAGAGCGCGAGCCCACGGGAGGAGAGGGGAGGCGATCGAGGCGGAGACGGCGGCGAACGGACGGCAACGGAGGGCTCCCAGACCGAGGGGGGACGACGATGAGCGGGCGCGACGACGCGACCGATCCCCTCCTGGAGATCTCGGGGCTGAAAAAGCACTTCGACCAGGCCGAGGGCTGGATCGACCGACTGATGGGAGGGACGAGCCCGGTCCGGGCCGTCGACGGGGTGGACCTCGCCCTCCAGGAGGGCGAGACGGTGGCCGTCGTCGGCGAGTCGGGGTGCGGGAAGAGCACCCTCGCAGAGACGGTGCTCAACCTCACCGAACCGACGGCGGGGTCGGTGCGCTTCGACGGCGAGGAGATCGCCGGGATCGGCGACCGGGCCATGCGGCCCTACCGGCGCGAGATGCAGATGATCTTCCAGGACCCGCTCGCTTCGCTGAATCCGCGTCAGACCGTCGCCGACGTCCTGCAGGCGCCGATGGAGGTCCACGACATCGGTTCGAGCGAGTCCGAGCGCCGGGAGTACGCCCGGCGCCTCCTCGAGCGGGTCGGACTGAAACCCGACCACCTGGATCGGTACCCCCATCAGTTCTCCGGAGGCCAACAGCAGCGCATCGCGATCGCGCGGGCGATCGCCGTCGAACCGTCGCTCCTGGTCGCCGACGAACCGGTCTCCGCCCTCGACGTCTCCGTGCAGGCACAGATCCTCGACCTCCTCTCGGAGTTGCAGGCCGAACTCGACCTCTCGATCCTGATGATCTCCCACGACCTCTCGGTCGTCAGGCACATCGCCGATCGGGTCGCGGTGATGTACCTGGGCGAGATCGTCGAGACCGCCCCCGTCGATGACCTGTTCGACGACCCAGGCCACCCCTACACGGAGTCGCTGCTCTCTGCGATCCCGCGCATCGACCCGACGTCGCGAACGGACCGCATCGTGCTCCCAGGTTCGGTGCCCTCGCCCGCCGATCCGCCGGACGGCTGCCGGTTCCACACACGGTGTCACGCGCTCGTCCCCCCGGCGGACTGGGACGGCGACCAGGAGACGTATCGCAACGTCTTCACGTTCCGGACGCGCGTCGAGAACAGGGCGATCTCGCCAGAGGCGATCCGAACGCGTCTCGAGTTGGAGGGGAAGCCGACAGACCCGGACGCGGTCGCAGATCACATCGTGGAGCACACGCTGCCGGTGTCGATCGACGACCTCCCGGAGGGGCTCGCCGACGTCGTGCGCGAGGCGGCGGTCTCGGTCGCAGCGGAGGAGTGGGAGGCGGCGGCGACGCTCCTCCAGTCGCGGCTCACCTCGCCGTGCGTCGACGCCGATCCCGAGATGCGGACCGTCGGCCCGGACCACGAGGCGGCCTGTCATCGCGTCGACGGACGCTGATCGATCGTCGCCCCCTCAGTCGAACCGGCGCGACCGCTTCTCTTCGGTGAACTCGTCGCTCGCGGCTTTGGCCGCCTCGTAGACACGCCGGAGTTCCCGGACCGGCGTGTCGTGTGCGTCGACCCTGAGGTCGTGATACGCGGTCGTCTGTGGCGCCCAGACGTCGATCGCGGCCGACGTGTGACCGCGCTTGTCCCCGCCCGTCTCGACGCCGCGCTCCAGTGCGATGAGCAGCGAGTCCACGAGGTCCTCGGCGGGCTCGTCGAGGCCGCGGAGCGCGGCGTCGAGGGTCTCGCCGTTCGCCAGCATGTTCCCCGCCGCCGTCGCGTCGCCGTCCCGACTCGTCGTGTGACCGAACCACTCCTCACATCCCTCCCCCGAGTAGGTGGTGGCGTTTCCCCGCCGGTCGATCCCGTGGACCTGTCTGAGGTCGGCGTCGTCGTCCTGACCGAGGAGGCCGTCGACGGCGTCCCCGACGGCCATGTCGGCGAGCAACTCGACGCCACGGCGGCCCAGGTGGACGTTGACGAACGACTGCGTGCAGATGACGCCGTCTTCGGTGGTGTAGGGCGCGAGTGCGCCGACGGCGGGCGCGTCGGTCGCGACGGCCGCGCCGAAGGCGGTTCCCTCCTCGACCGAACGGCGGACGCAGACGGAGAAGGTCATACGGAGAGCGCGTGGGTCGAGGCCGTAAATTCCCGCCCGGATGAATTCGGGTCGGCGATCGACGGCCGAACGGTCAGTGACCGCCGACCGCCCGCGTCGCCTCGCGCATCGCGTCGAGCGCCGCCTCGATGTCCGCGAGGCTGGCCGCGTAGGAGATCCGCGCGTAGCCCGCGCCGTGCTCGCCGAAGGCCGCTCCCGGGACGACGACGACCCCTCTGTCGATGACCTCGTCCACCCAGCCGTCGGGGACCGCGGGCATGACGTAGAAGGCCCCCTGGGGGCGCGGCACGTCGAGACCCATGTCCTCGAGCCCGTCGAGGAGGACGTCTCGTCGCTCCTCGAAGGCGGCCACCATCTCCTCGACCCGGTCCTGGGGACCGGTGAGGGCGGCCTCGGCGGCGTGTTGGGCCGGCGCGCTGGCGCATGCCTGCACGTACTGGTGGACGCGGAGCATCCGCTCGATTCTGCGCTCGCTGCCGACGACCCACCCGAGACGCCACCCGGTCATCGAGTAGGTCTTCGAGGCCGCGTCGACGACCACGACGTTGTCGGAGTCCGCGAACTCCATGGGGGAGCGGTGCTCGCCCTCGAAGACGATGCGTCCGTAGACCTCGTCCGAAATGAGGAGGACGTCGCGTTCGTCGGCGATGCGGGCGAACGCTCGCACGTCCGCGGTCGACTGCACCGCCCCCGTCGGGTTCGCCGGACTGTTGACGACGACGGCGGCGGTGTCCTCGGTGATCCGCTCCTCGACCGTGGCCGGATCCAGCGTGAGGTCGTCGCGAAGCGGGAGGCCCACGGGGTCGCCCCCCGCGAGTCGCGTGAGGGCGGCGTAGGAGACGAAGCCGGGGTCCGGGACGAGCACCTCATCGCCCTCGTCGACGTGGGCCTCGAGGGCGAGGTGGAGTGCCTCGCTGCCGCCGGCCGTGGCGATGACCTGGTCGGTCTCGAGGTCGAGGCCCTGATCCCGGGCGTGCTTCCGGACGATCGCCTCGCGGAGGTCGGCCGTCCCGTAGTTCGAGGTGTACCCGTCCGCCTCGCCCCCCTCGATGGCCTCGATCGCGGCCTGGCGTGCGTGGTCTGGCGCCGGGAAGTCGGGCTGTCCGAGGCCGAGGTTGATCGCGTCCTCGCCCGCGGCCTCGAAGACCTCGCGAATCCCGCTGATGGATATCGACTCCACCCTGTCGGAGAACGACGTCATGTGTCGTCTCTCCGCACACGACGAGATAAGTGTGGGGATTCGT
>JBDGUE010000005.1:0-12093 GCA_042216045.1 Halanaeroarchaeum sp.
GCGTTCCAGATCGTCCCCGGGTCGTTCGTCTCGACGACGAGTCCCAGGCGCATCAGGACCGCTCCTCGATCGCGTCGATCAGCGCCGCGATCTCGCGGGCGCCGTCCTCGAGGGCGTGTTGCCCGTGGGCGGTCAGGACCGTCTCCACGTCGAGATCGCCGAGTCGAGCGACGCTCTCGAGGGTCCGGGCCGTGTCGTGGTTGAACTGGTCGGCGAGGGGGGCGAGCGTCCCCGGCCAGTCCCCCGCCATCGCGAAGGGACTGTCGCTGCCACAGACCGCGTCGCCGGCGATCAACACGTCGCCGTAGCGGTAGGCCGCGTTGTCTGGCGTGTGCCCGGGGACCGGGATCGTCTCGACGCCCCAGTAGGTCTCGCCCACCTCCATCGCGACGTCGAAGGGGACGCCCGCCTCCTCCAGCGCGAACGCGTCGCCGGCGGGGATCGCGATCGTCGGATCGAGTGCGTCCACCAGGTGCGGAATGCCGCCGTAGTGGTCCACGTCGCCGTGTTCCGCGACGGCCACGTCGACGTCGAACTCCCGGGCGACCGCCAGGAGGTCGTCGGCGGTGGAGTCGTCTCCGGTCCCGAACAGGACGGTGGCCGCCGGGCCCTCGACGACGGTGACGGTGATCGGTTCCTCGGTCCCGGCCCACGACCAGGGCAGGTCCCGGGCCGTGACGTCTTCGCGAACGTCCATGTCCGCGCGAAGGGCCCCGGCGCACTTAACCCCACGCGCACGGGCGGATCCGGCCGTCGACGTCCGCGTCGCGCCCGACGGACCCCGCGGGGCGGCTCACAGCGAGACTTCGGCCGTCGGGTCCGTCATCGCCCCGCCGGGGCCACCGCCCGCGTGGACCAGACTCGCGGTCAACAGGAGGACGCTCGCCGCGAGAAAGGCGGCGCCGAGCGGGGACGAGGAGTCCATGAAGGCCCAGTAGATCGGCGTGACGGCGGACCCGAAGAGGGCGCTCAGGACGCCGTAGACGGCGGGCGCACAGCAACAGCAGGCGGTCGCCCCGGTCGTCGCCACCGACCCGAGGAGCGACCCGCGCAGGGAGACCGATCGACCGGCCTGCCACTGGGCGGTGAGGACGGCGGCGTTCGTCCCGACCAGGCCACCGAGCAGGCCGAACAGGATCGCGGTGCCCACGGACACCATCCCCGCGATTGGCACCGCCGGCAGGTAGAACTCGATGGCCGGCCAGGTCACGAGGGGGTTTGCCACCGGGATCGTCGTGAGGACGGGCTCCGTCGGGAGCCCGATGCCGTCGTCGGGGTTGACCGAGAGGGTGCCCGCCGAGAAGGCGACCAGCACGGTGGTGAACGCCCCGGTCGCGAGCCCGATCGTCCGGGCGAAGCGATCACGGAGGGCCGCCCGGATCGCGCCCCCGGCGTCACGGCGGACCACGTACCCCACTGCGATCGGGAGGCCGAGCACCAGCGCGTAGCCGAGCGGGTGGGTCACTCCGTCGTCCGGGAGCACGTTCGGGTAGACGATCCAGACGCCGAGCAGTCCCGGCAGGACCGCGTAGCGCGGCCTGTCGGGCCACCGGAGTCGGGTCACGATCAGCCCGCCGATCATGACGCTCGCGCCGATCAGGAGGCTCGCGTAGGGGTAGAGGGCACCGAGCGAGGGGCCGGTCCGCGAGACGACCTGGATCTCGACCAGACCGATCGCGCCGAGCCCCCCGATCACGACCCCCGCGAGGATTGTCCCCGCGCCCGCGCGGGCCTCGATCCGCCCCCGCTGCGTCGCCAGTCGCGCCAGGCCGACGATCCCGATCCCCACCAGGAGCAGCGCCAGGATGGCCCAGTGGGGCGTCCCGGCGTGGGTCGTGCCGGTGTGCGCCGCGGCGGCCGGCACGGCGGCGAGGCCCGCGATGACGCCAGCGAGTCGACCGCCGATGGCGAGGGGCGCGCCGATCGCGGGGACTGGGCCGTCGGTGTCCGTGGTCCGAGTGGTGTGCACGTCTCGAGTGCCCGTACCGGTTCCTCCCCTAATCGCGTTCTGGTGTGCCGGTCGAAGGGACCCACCCGCACCGACGCCGATCGCCTCGCTGGGCGCTGCTCCGCGACACTGTCCGGTCCGCGCGGGGGCCCCGGCGGATCCACCGGTCGCGGCGATCGCGCGTATCGACGCGTACACCAGAACCCCCTTCCGTCCGGGCACCGAGGGGTCGGTGATGCAGTCAGGCGGTTCGGCCGACGACCCGTATCACGCCACCGACGGGGCAGACGGTGATCCAGCGCCCGCAGACCGATCCGACGAGGATTGCGCCTCCCCGGAGCGGTTCCACGGGGATCACGCCCGCGCGGACGGGGAGCACGCCCGCGCGGAGCCGTCCGACGACCCGGTCGCCTCCAGGCGCTCGTTCCTGAAGGCTGCCGTCGCGGTCGGCGGTGCCGTTGGACTCGCCGCCTGTCTCGGCGAGCGGGGGCGTCCCGACCTCCCCCGCGGTCCCGCGAGCCTCTCGATGCTCCCCGAGCGACAGCACGCCTGGAACGCGGTCCTGGCGACGGACGAAGCGGGCAACGTCGTCCCGCCGCGCCACCGCGTCCTGTTGACCCTCTCGCTTCCGGGTGAGGGCCCGCCGACCGAGGACCAGCGGACGACCGTGGAATCGGCGCTGCGAACGCTCGAACACGCCTACCCCCGGACCCATCGGGGCCTGCTGTTCACGGTCGGGTACTCGCCGTACTACTTCGACCGCTTCGAGGCCTCCCTGCCCCCGAGCGTGGACCTCCCAGCGCCCGGCGCCCTCGCGCCCTTCGAGGACCCGGCCCCCGACGACGCGGACGTGATGGTCCACCTGGCGAGCGACGTGCCGGCGGCGGTCATCACCGCGGGGCAGGCCCTCCGGGGCACCATCGACTCGCTCAACGGCGTGCCGGTCACGCACGCCCTGACGGAGGTCCTCTCCGTCGAGGACCGCCGGACGGGCTTCGTCGGCAGCGGCCTCCCCGCGGATCACGAGGCGGTCACCGACGTCGCCGACGGGACGATCCCGACCGCGGCCCCGCTCTACATGGGATTCAAGTCCTCGTTCGCCGAGAACCAGGCGAGCGAGGCCCAGGTCACCATCGACGAGGGCCCCTTCTCCCCCGGCACGACCCAGCACGTCTCCCGCATCGACCTCGACCTGGAGCGCTGGTACGAGCAGGACGACCGGTACCAGCGCGTCGCGAAGATGTTCTGCCCCCACCACGCCGAGGCGGACGCGGTCGAGGGCGTCGGGGCCAATCTCGGCACCTCGAGCGGGATGACCTCCTGTGGGAGACCGACCGAGGCCGCCCGGGAGTCGGGGGTGGTCGGGCACTCACAGAAGATGGTCTCCGCACGCGAGGACGGCGACCCGATCATCCTGCGTCGGGACTTCGATACGACCGACGGCGATCGGCCCGGACTGCACTTCCTCGCGCTCCAGGCGGGGATCGAGGACTTCGAGACGACCCGGCGGGCGATGAACGGGACCGAGGTCGCCGAGGAGTCGGCCGTCGGCACGCGAACCAACAACGGTATCCTGCAGTACATGGCCGTCCGGCGGCGGGGCAACTTCCTCCTCCCGCCGCGGTCGCTGCGGGCCCTTCCCCCGGCAGATCCATGAAGCGCCGACGCTTCCTCGCCACGGCGGGGGCCCTGGGGACGGCGGGGCTCGCCGGGTGTTCGAGCGCGCTCGACTGGCGGTCCTCCTACGCCCCGCCGGTCGTCGAGGACCGGCCCCGGGCGGTCTACTACCCCTCCCACGTCGAGGGCATGGACGTGATCGGGACGAAGACGGCCGGCGGGTACGGCTGTGCGCTCTTCACCACCTACCCCCACAGGTTCTGGCTCGTCACGGGGTCTCACACGCAACGGGTCTCGATCGAATCCGAGGACTCGATGCACCTGATGGTGGCCGTCTGGGACACGGAGACCGGCATCGTGGTCCCCGACGCGAGTCCCGCCGTCCGCGTCACGGTGGGGGACCGGCACGTCACGACCGTCAATCCCTGGTCGATGCTCTCACAGCCCATGGGACTGCACTTCGGGGCGAACGTCACGCTCCCCGCGGCGGGCGAGTACGCCGCCCAGGTCGACCTCTCGCCCCCCTCGATCGCCCGCCACGGCTCGATGCCCCGCGGACCTGCGTCCCCGGTCACCTGTACGTTCCCCCTCTCGTACTCGAGGGCGGCCCTCCGGGAGTTACCCATCAGGCGCTTCCCCGAGAAGAAGGGAACGCGCGGCGCGGTCGACCCGATGCCCATGCCGAAGGTCCCCGACTCCCAGGTCCCGGAACCAGCCGCCCTGCCGGGAACGCCGCTGGGGACCGGGACCAGCGGGGACGCTGCGGTCGCGGTCCGGGCCATCCCCGACGCGCGGCCCTTCGGCGGCACCGCGGAGGAGACCTACCTCGCCGTCTCGCCGCGAACGCCGTACAACCGGTATCAACTGCCCTTCGCGTCGCTGTCCGCGTCCGTGGAGCGAGCGGGTCGGACGATCGCCGACGAGCGCCTCGCGGCCGGCGTCCACCCCGACCTCTCCGTGCACTACGGGACGACCCTCGAGGCCCTCGATCCGGGGGACCGGGTGACCGTCGAGGTCGACACGCCGCCGCAGATGAGTCGGCACGAGGGGTACGAGACGGCCTTCCTGTCGATGGACGAGATCGTCCTCGAGCGGTAGCCAGCGATCGCCGTCGCGTGACGGCCATCGATCGGCCCGGGGTGGTCAGCGCTCGTCGGGGCCCGGATTGCCGGTCCGATACCGTCGCCCCTGGGACGCCCCCTCGGCCACGACGAGGGAGTACTGCTCCAACTTGTTCAGGTACGTCCGGAGCGTCCGTCGCGTCCGCGGATCGTCGACGGCCGCCTCGTAGCGCTCGTAGAGGTCGCCAGGGGCGATCGGCTCTCGCTCCGCGACGATGTCGTAGAGCGCGCGCTGGTGGTCGTTGAGCTTCTCGAGGAGCGTCTCCCGCACGCGGGTGCGGGCGTCGTCCATCGCGTCCTCGACGACGGCCGGGCCGATGCGCTCGGCGTCGCGGCTCTCGGCGATCTGGGCGGCAGAGCGCAGGATCGCGATCGCGTCCCGGGCGTTCCCGTCGGCCGCCCGGGCGATGGCCTCGATCTGGGGCCGGTCGACGACGTCCGGCTGGAGGCCCTTTTTCACCCGCTGGTCGAGGATGGAGACGAGCGCGTCGGTCCCGTATCGATCGAAGGAGACCCGGGTCGCCCCCCGCAGTCGACTCTGCAGTCGGTCGTCCATACCCGCCAGCACGGCCGCCTCGCCGTTCGAGACCAGTACCATCTCGACGTGGGGCAACTCGTAGAGGTCGTAGAGGACGTCGGTCTCCGAGAGCTGGTCGACCTCGTCGAGGATCACGACGACCGGGTGATCGACGGCGCGCAGGCGATCGAGCAGGTCGCTCGCCGAGTTGCGGTTGCGGTGGACGTCGGCACCCTCGATGCCGTCGACGACGCGGAAGAGGACCCGATACCGGGTGTAATCCGACCAGCAGTTGACGTACTGGGCGTCGATGTCGAGGACGCGCTCGCGGAGTTTGCCGAGCAGGTACTTCGCGCTGCAGGTCTTTCCGGTGCCGCTGGGCCCGGTGAGGAGCAGTTCGTCGCCGGGATCCCCCTCGACGACGGGCTGCAGCGCCGAGGCCATGAGGTTGAGTTCGGCGTCGCGGTGGCGCATGTCGCCGGGGACCCACTCCTCCTGGAAGACGCGGGCGTCCGCGACGATCGCGCCCCGGTGACCGTCCTCGATCACGGTCGCCCTACGGGGCCCGGGACAAAAGCGATTGCGGCCCGGCCTCAGCCCTCGATCACGCCCAGCGTGTCGCCCGGGCCGCAGACGCCGTCCTCGGCCACCTCGATCGAGACCAGGGTCCCGTCGGTCGGTGCCGGGACGTCCACGTCGACCTTCTCGACCTGGACGGTGCAGAGCGTCTCGCCGGCGGTCACCGTCGCGCCCTCCGCGACGAACCAGTCCACCACGACCGCCTCCTCCTCGTCGGTCTCCGCGGGCCACACGTCGTCGACGGTGACGGCCGTCCGCTCCCCGCTCATGGCTCGACCGCGCGGATGGCGGCCACGACGTCGTCCGTTCCCGGGATGACCGCGTCCTCGAGCGGTCGGGCGTACGGAATCGGCACGTCCGGGAGGGCGACCCGGCGCACCCCTTCGAGGTCGTCGAGGGCCGCCTCGGCAACCCTGGCGGTGATCTCTCCCGTGACGCCGAACGAGCGGTAGTCCTCGTCGACGACGACCAGACGACCGGTCTTCCGGACGGACTCGAGGACCGTCTCCGTGTCGAGGGGAACGAGCGACCGCAGGTCGACGACCTCCACGTCCGTCTCCCCCTCGAGTTCGGCGGCCGCCTCGAGGGCGCGGTGGACGTGGAGGCCGAGCGTGACGACCGTCACGTCCGCGCCCTCGCGCTTCACGTCGGCGCTGCCGAAGGGGATCGTGTAGTCCTCCTCCGGGACGGCCGTCTTCGGTCCCTCGGGGGCCGGCATCCAGCCCAGGCCCATGAGGCGCTTGTGGAACATGTAGACGACCGGATCGTCGTCGCGGATGGCGTTGTGCATCAGCCCCTTCGCGTCGGCGGCCGTGCTCGGGACGACGACCTTCATTCCGGGCAGGTGGGCGAAGGTGCCATAGAGCGTCTGGGAGTGCTGGGCCGCGTCGTTGTACGTGCCCCCGACCGCCGTCATGAGCGTCATCGGCACCGGGACGTTTCCCCCGCTCATGTAGGCGGTCTTCGCCATGTTGTTGTAGATCTGATCCATCGCGACGCCGAAGAAGTCCACGAACATCAACTCGACGACGGGCCGCATGCCCTCCATCGCGGCGCCCAGGCCGGCCCCGATGAACGCCGTCTCCGAGATGGGAACGTCCATCACCCGGTCGTACCCGAACTCCTCGCGCAGTCCGGTCGTGCTGTAGAAGATGCCCTCGTAGTCCGCGACGTCCTCGCCCATCACGAAGACGTCCTCGTCCGTGCGCATCTCCGTCGCGATGGCCTCGACCATCGCCTTGCTCATCGTCAACTCCCGGGCACTCATCGCGTCTCACCCCCACCGACCGTGGGGTCCGTGTCCGTGACGCCGCTCGGCGGATTCACGAAGACGTCCTCGGTGGCCGCCTCCGGGTCCGGTTCCGGTTGGTCCTTGGCCCACGCGATGGCCTCGTCCACCCGCTTTCTCGCGTCGTCCCGGATCGCCGCGCGCTCCCCCTCGCCGACGCCGGCCGCCGCGAGCGCGTCGGCCATCCGCTCGATGGAATCGCGCATCGTGGCCGCCTCGACGTCCGCCTCCGGCCGGTAGGCCTCCGCGTCGCCCATGAAGTGGCCCATGCGGCGGTGGACCTGGACCTCGAGGACCGTCGGCCCGTTGTCGTCTCGGGCCCTGCCGACCGCCTCCCGGGCCGCCTCGAACACCGCGACGGCGTCGTCCCGATCGACCCGGTCGTGGGGGATGTCGTGCCCCTCGCCCCGCCGGGACCCGTCCGAGACGTCCGTGATGCGCTCTTTCGGCATGCTGATGGCCCAGTCGTTGTCCTCGACGACGAAGACGACCGGGAGGTCCCGCACGCTCGCGAGATTGAGCGACTCGAGGAAGGCGCCCTGATCGATCGCCCCCTCGCCCAGGAAGGCGACCGCCACGTCGTCCGTGTTTCGCTTCTTCGCGACCATCGCCGCGCCCACGGCCGGCGGAACGCCCTGCGCGATGATCCCGCTGCAGGCGAAGTGCACCGACGGGTCGTAGAGGTGCATGTGACCCCCCTTCCCGCCGCTCAAGCCGGTCTCCCGCCCGAATATCTCGGCGGTCATCCGCTTCAGGTCGACGCCCTTCGCGATGGCGACGTGGTGGGGCCGATGCGGTGCCGTGACGGTGTCCGTCTCCCGGAGGTGGGCCACCACGCCGGCCGCCGACGCCTCGTGGCCCGCGGCGAGGTGCAACTCGCCCGGTATCGGGCCGGCGGAGATGTCGAAGGCCGGCTGTTTTCCCTCGAGGTACTCCTCCTGGAGGCGCTCCTCGTAGTACCTCGCCGTGACCATCCACTCGAAGAGCCGTCGGAGCTGTCGTTCAGTTGGCATTCGTTGTCACGTGCCAATCTTGGATGGCCAATAATATAAGTCTATCAACCACTTTGGCGCGTGTCACGTCCGCCCCCGAACCCGAACGTTCAACCCCTCGCAGCGGACACGCTCGTCCATGGACGATGCCCTCCGCAACGCCCTGATCGGTGCCCTGGTCAGCGTGGTCCTCGCCTTCCTTCCATTCTCGACCGTCCTCGGCGGTGGCGTCGCCGGCTACCTCCAGGACGGGTCCCGCGACGACGGTCTGCGCGTCGGCGCCTACGCGGGCGCCATCGCGTCGATTCCGCTGACGCTCGGGATGCTCCTGGTGGCGGTCGCGGTCCCGTTCGTGATCGCCGTCGAGGTCGGCCTGGCGCTGGTGGCGGGACTCGTGCTGTTCGCCATCGTCGTGGCCATCGTGTACGGCGTCGCGTTGAGCGCCGCCGGGGGCTACCTCGGGGCGCTCCTGGCCGAATCCGACGAACCGTGACTCAGAGGCTCTGGAAGGCGGACACGAAGTCCTCCTCGGCGGCGAGGGAGTTGTCGAGTTCGTCCTCGACCGCGTCGAGTTCCGCGAGGAGGTCCTGGTACTCCTCGCTCTCGGCGAGTTCGGAGGCCGGCTTCGACGCCTCGAGGGCGGCCCGCTTGGCGGCCAGCGAGTAGTAGCGACGGACCTCCTCGTCGTACCGTCGCCGCTCCAGCAGCGTCTCGACGGTCGACTCGAGGTCCTCGCGGGAGACGGGTTTGGTGAGGTAGTCGTCGAAGCCCATCTCCAGGACGTCGAAGTCGGGATCGATCGCCGTGACCATGGCGACGCGCACGTCGTACTCGCCTTCTCGGATGCGCTCGAGGAGGTCGTCCCCGGAGAGGGTGGGCATCCGGCGATCCAGAAGCGCGACGTCGACGTCGTCGTCGAGCAACTCGAGTCCCCTGTCGCCGGCGTTGGCCGTCATCACCTCGTAGTCCGCCTGGAGCCAGGCCTCGAAGAGGGCCGTGATGTTCTCCTCGTCGTCGACGACGAGCACCGTCGATCGACCGTCCCCCGCCCCAGCCCCCTCGGTCCCGTGATCCCTTCGCACCATCGACTGTGCGGTGGTTTTTGCCTATTCACTATAAAACCTCCCCACGCAGTCCGCGGGGGCCCCGCGACAGGGGGATCCTTCCGGTTCGCGATGCCGGCCCCGGATCGCGGTTGTGACGGGGCCCGGCCGGGCGGTCGGTCAGAATTTCCGGCGCCAAAGGCTTATAGCACGATCGCCTCCCACGGGGAGTATGGACGACGAACCTGGCGGGCGCCGGCAGGCCCACACGGTCCGGCTCGAGCTGACCGACGAGCCGGGCGAACTCCTGCGAGCGCTCGAGCCGATCGCGGATCGTGGCGGCAACCTGCTCAGCATCTTCCACGAGCGGGGGTCGCTCACACCGCGCGGCCGCATCCCCGTCGAGATCGACCTCGAGGCGACGCCGCGCCAGTTCGAGGCGATCATCGGGGCCCTGCGCGACCGGGGCGTCAACGTCATCCGGGCCGGGACCGAGCGCTACGGCGAGCAGATCACGCTGATGCTGGTTGGCCACCTGATCGAGACGGACCTCTCCGACACCATCGAGCGCCTCGAGGCCGACGATCACGCCTCCGTGGTCGACTTCTCGCTGTCGGGTGCGGTGGGCACCGACCACGTCACCACGGCACGGCTCCGCATCGCCACCGACGCCGAACGCGCGGCGGACGCGATCGCGAACGTGCGCGAGGTGGCCGACGCGAAGGACCTCCGCGTGATCGAGCCGCTCGTGGGGGAGGCCTGACGATGCGACTGGCGATCGTCGGCGCGGGCGACGTCGGCCGCGCCGTCGCGGACCTCGCGCCGGAGCACGGACACGCGGTCGTCGGCCTCGCGGACTCTGCGGGGGCGGCCATCGCGGGGGATGGCCTCGACGTCTCGGCAGTCCTCGACCGCAAGGTCGAGACCGGGACGGTGGGCGAGGACGATCCCACGACCCTCCTCGAGGCCGACTACGACGTTCTCGTCGAGGCCACCCCGACGACGCTGGGCGACGCCGAACCAGGGTTCGGCCACCTCGCCCGCGCCCTGGAGCGCGACCGCCACGTGGTCCTCGCCAACAAGGGACCGGTCGCGGAGCGGTACGGGGACGTGATGGCGCTCGCGGACGCGTCGGCTGGCGAGGTCCGGTTCGAGGCCACGGTCGGCGGAGCCATCCCGGCCGTCGCCACCATCGAGGGGGTCGGTCCGGAGCGGGTCGGGACGGTCCGTGGCGTCCTCAACGGGACGGCGAACTTCATCCTCTCGCGCATGGCCGCCGAGGGCCTGTCCTACGAGCACGTCCTCGTGGAGGCCCAGGACCTCGGGGTCGCGGAGGCCGACCCCGGCTTCGACGTCGAGGGAACCGACGCGGCACTCAAGGGGACCATCGTGGCGAACGTCCTCGACGACGGCGGCCACCGACTCGCGGACGCGACCGTCGAGGGGATCACCGACCTGCCGACCAACGCCCTCGACCTCGCCGCGGAGGACGGGCGGACCGTCCGCCTGATCGTGGAGGTGCGGGACGGGGCGGTCCAGGTCGGGCCCCGCCTGGTCCCCGAACACGACACCCTCGCCGTCACGGGGACGATGAACATCGTCCAACTCGAGACCGAGCACGCCGGCCGACTGAACGTGAGCGGCAGGGGTGCCGGCGGCCCCGAGACGGCGAGTGCGGTCCTCGCCGACGTCGACCGACTGGGGTGATTCGTGGGCGCGGTTCACACGAACCGCAAGACGGCGCTCGGGTGGGGCTCAGCGGGTTTCGAAATGGTTTTAATGCGAACTGCCGAAGGAAACCCACAGAGCGCGTCTTCAGCGCGAATACACCATGAGCGACAAACCGCACCAGAATTTGGCCATCATCGGCCACGTCGACCACGGGAAGAGTACGCTCGTGGGTCGTCTCCTCTTCGAGACGGGGAGCGTCCCCGAGCACGTCATCGAGCAGTACCGCGAGGAAGCCGAGGAGAAGGGCAAGGGCGGCTTCGAGTTCGCCTACGTCATGGACAACCTCGCCGAGGAGCGCGAGCGCGGGGTCACCATCGACATCGCCCACCAGGAGTTCGACACCGACGAGTACTACTTCACGATCGTCGACACGCCGGGCCACCGCGACTTCGTGAAGAACATGATCACCGGGGCGTCTCAGGCCGACAACGCCGTCCTGGTCGTCGCGGCCGACGACGGCGTCCAGCCCCAGACCCGCGAGCACGTCTTCCTCGCCCGCACTCTGGGCATCGAGCAACTCATCGTGGGCGTCAACAAGATGGACCTCGTCGACTACGAGCAGAACACCTACGACGAGGTCGTCGCCGAGGTCAAGGACCTCTTCGGGCAGGTCGCCTTCGACGCGGACGACGCCAGTTTCATCCCGATCTCGGCCTTCGAGGGCGACAACGTCGCCGAGCAGTCCGAGAACATGTCCTGGTACGACGGTCCGACCGTCCTCGAGTCCCTCAACGACCTGCCGGAGACGTCCCCGCCGACGGACGCACCCCTTCGGCTCCCGATTCAGGACGTCTACACCATCTCGGGCATCGGGACGGTCCCGGTCGGACGGATCGAGACCGGCATGATGTACCCCGGGGACAACGTCTCCTTCCAGCCCTCCGACGTGGGCGGCGAGGTCAAGTCCATCGAGATGCACCACGAGGAGGTCGACGAGGCCGGTCCCGGTGACAACGTCGGCTTCAACGTGCGCGGCATCGGCAAGGACGACATCCGCCGCGGCGACGTCGTCGGTCCCACCGACGACCCGCCGACCGTCGCGGAGACCTTCACGGCCCAGATGGTCGTCATGCAGCACCCCTCGGTCATCACCGCGGGCTACACGCCCGTCTTCCACGCCCACACGGCCCAGGTGGCCTGTACGATCGAGTCCATCGACCAGAAGATCAACCCGTCCAGCGGCGAAGTCGAGGAGGAGAACCCCGACTTCATCCAGTCCGGCGACGCGGCGGTCGTCACCGTCCGCCCGCAGAAGCC
>JBDGUE010000020.1:0-11527 GCA_042216045.1 Halanaeroarchaeum sp.
GGCCACTCCCAGACGACGTTGTCGTACTTGCAGGCGAACCGACAGCTCCCGCACTCGAGGCAGTTCTCGTAGGCGATCATCGGAACCCCGTCCTCATCGCCCTCGTTCCGCCAGACGTTGGCGGGACAGACCGACACGCAGTCGTAGGTCTCACACCGGTCCTCGCAGAACCCCTCGACCTTGACGCCGAGGTGGTTCTCCTCGTGATCGGTGTACTTGTTGGCGTAGAGGCGGTCTTCGATGCTCGCGTTCTCGACGTCCGGGGTCTTGGGTTGGGCGCTCATGAGAGGAACCTCCGTAGCTTCCAGGCGCGCTTGGCAGCACCGACGTAGCCGCCCATCGCCTGGAGTACGATGTTCTTGGCGCTCTTGGCGTGTGACTCTTTCGGCTCCCTGTCGATGCGGAAGTACTCCTTCTCGGCCTCGGCGATCGCCCGCGGCAGTTCCTTGAAGAGGAGGTCCGATTCGTCCTCCACGAAGTCCTGAAACCACTTGTAGTGCTCCAGGTTCGCCATGACGAAGGAGTCCTCCAGGTCCTCGCGATACTGGGAGAGGGCGGCGGCGTCGGTGCGGCCCTCCGCGACCGCGTCGGCGATCGCGTTCCCGGCGTGGTACCCGCTCTCGGCGGCCATGTTCGTTCCCTCGAGGTGCACGCCGTTGTTCAACACGAGGCTGGCCGTGTCGCCGACCAGGACCGCTCCGTTGTGCACCAACTGGGGGACGTCCTCGTAGCCGCCCTCCGGGATGGCGTGCGCCGAGTACTCGACGAGGTTTCCACCCCGGACGAGTGGCGCGATCGCGGGATGGTTCTTGAACTCGTTGAGGACCTCGTCGGGGGTCTGATCGTGCTCGCGGGCGTCCGCGATGGAGTACGCGAGCCCGATGGAGATTGTGCGCTTGTTGGTGTAGATGTAGGCGCCCCCGAACCCCTCGGGGATGGCGCCCTCGCCGAAGTAGTGGTAGGCGACGCCGTCCTCGTCGTGGAGGTTGAAGCGCTCCTCGATGGTGTCGCGGTCGTACTTGCGGACCTCCTTGGCCGCCACCGCAACGTCCTCGGCGTCGGAGGTCTCCTTGAGGTCCGCGCCCTCGCTGACGAGGGAGTTCGCGCCCTCCGCGAGGACGACGACGGGGGCGCGCAGCGTCCCGTCCGGTCGGTCGGTCTCGACGCCCACGATCTGACTGTCCGCGTCGTCGCCGTCGCGGACGACGTCGAGGACCGTCGTCTCGGTGACGAGCGTCGCGCCGGCCTCGACCGCCTGCTCGGCGAACCACTCGTCGAAGTCGCCACGGAGGATGGTGAAGGAGTCGTTGTGTGGCTCCTCGTGCCAGGCCCCGGGTTTCATGGAGACGGCCGTCTCGTCCTCCTCGGAGAGCATCGAGAACTTCTTCTCGGCCACGTAGCGCTCGGTCGGGGCCTCGGAGAGGTCGTCGACGAGTTCCCGGATGGTCGGGGTGAACAGGACCCCGCCGAAGACGTTCTTCGCGCCGGGGTAGGCCCCGCGCTCGATCATGATGACGTCCAGGTCGCGCTGTGCCATCGTCAGCGCCGCGGCCGAGCCGGCCGGACCGGCCCCGACCACGATCGCGTCGTACGCGCCGTCGTAGTTCGGTGTCTCAGTCATCGGATGCCACCTCCTCGTCTCTCGCCTCGCGAATCCGATCCACGAGCGCGGGCAGGACCTCGAAGAGGTCCCCGACGATGCCGTAATCGGCGTTCTCGAAGATCGGTGCGTTCTCGTCGGAGTTCACGGCGATCACGGTCTCGGAGTCGTCCATCCCCTCCAGGTGCTGGATGGCCCCCGAGATGCCGGCCGCGACGTAGAGGTCGGGGCGGACGGTCTTTCCGGTCTGACCCACCTGGCGGGCGGGCTCGGCCCACCCCTCCTCGACGGCCTCCCGACTGGCGGCGACCTCGCCGCCGAGCGCGTCGGCCAGGTCTTCGATGGGCGAGAAGTCGCCCTCGGTCCCGTACCCGCCCGCGACCACGATGTCGGCGTCGGTGATGTCCACGACGTCGCTTACGACCCGCTCGATCACGCGGGAGTGCGCGTCGTCGTCCGAGACGGTCACGTCGACGAACTCGATGTCGCCCTCGCGGTCGTCGTCGCGGTCCGCGGGATCGAAGACACCGGGCCGGACGGTCGCCATCTGGGGCCGGTTGTTCATGCACTTGATCGTCGCCATCGCGTCGCCGCCGAACGTGGGTCGACGGGCCAACAGGAGGTGGGAGTCCTCCTCGATGTCGAGTTCCGTGCAGTCCGCCGTCAGCCCGGCGTAGGTCGGAACGGCGACCCGTCCCGCGAAGTCCCGACCGGTGTGGGTCCCGCCGATGAGCGCGATGTCCGGGTTGCGATCCTCGACCAGGTCGGCGAACTGGGCGCCGTACGGACCGGCACGGTAGGGCTCGAAGACGGGGTCGTCGGCGACCATCACGTGATCGGCGCCGCGGGCGATGGCCTCCTCGGCGACGTGCTCTACGTCCTCGCCCATGACCAGCGCGACCAGTCGCTCGCCCTTCTTGTCCGCGAGTGTGCGGCCCTCCGAGAGCAACTCCCAGGAGACCTTCGCGACCTCGCCCTCGTGCTGTTCGACGAAGACCCAGACGTCCTCGTAGTCGTCGGGATCGACGTCCGCGGGCATCTAGACCACCCCCTCCTCCTCGAGGGCCTCGAAGAGGTCCTCGACGTCGTCGACCATCTTCTTCTTCCGGGGGACCGGCTCTGCGGTGTCCATGCCGCCGACCGAGGTCGGCGAGTTCGCGAGCCCGACCTTGTCCTCGATGCCGAGGTCCTCCGCGGAGTACTCCTCGGACTCGAAGTCCGTCTCCGCGAAGATCTTCCGGTGGAGGCCGGCGACGCGGGGGTGATTCGAGCCGAACTCCATGGCGACCACGACGGGCAGCGTCGCTGCCACCCGCTCGTGGCCCCCCTCGATGTCGCGTTTGGCGATCAACTCCTCGTCCTCCGGGGCCGGCTCGAGTTCCTCCACGTAGGTCAACTGGGCCCAGTCGTTGTGCGCCGCGATGCCGGGGGGCACCTGCCCCGTCGAGGAGTCCGTGCTCTCCTCCCCGCAGACCACGACGTCTGCCGCCAGTTCTTCCGCGATGCTGGCCAGCGCGAGGCTGGTCGGCCACGTGTCCGACCCACCGAAGGCGCGGTCGGTCAGGAGGACGCCGTCGTCGGCGCCAAGGGCCACTGCCGTCTCCAGGACCGCGGAGGCGAACGGGGGCCCCATCGTGACGGCGGTAACGGTCCCTCCGACCGCCTCGCGGAGTTCGAGTGCGGCCTCGACGGCGTTGTAGTCGGGTTTGTTGAGGACGGCGGCCGCGTCCGAGCGATTCAGCGTTCCCGTCTCCGGGTCGATAGAGACGTCATCGGCGTCCGGAACCTGCTTGACGCAAACGACGATATTCCATTCTCGTGTCATGATGTGCTTGCTGAGTGCGGTCTCCTGGCACGTGGGGCCCACCCGGGCGACGCACTCGCCCGTCCGACGGGGGCGTCCGACGCCCGCCCACACGCGCGACGGTTCCCGGTGCCAGTACCGGTTAGGGCCTCCTGTACCGGTCACGTTAACCATCGTCCACAATGAATCCACCTCTTCTCCGCCGTGGAGACCGCCGACGACCGGGGCGAGATTTAAATTCGCGAGGCCGCTAGACGCCGGTCGTGAGTACCCGAACGCGGGCACTCGACGCGGTGGTGTTCGGGGTCGACGTACAGAGCGGGGACGTCCGCGGGGAGACGCCCTCCTACGCCCTGTGCCGGTTCGACGGCGAGTCCGTCGATCGGGCGGTCGTCTCGCGCCGCAAGCTCTTCAGGCTGATCGCAGAGGAGACGCCGGGGATCGTCGCGACGGACAACATGTACGAACTGGCGGCGGACAAAGACGACCTGGTCCACCTCCTGCGTCGGTTGCCCGCGCCGACGAAACTGGTGCAGGTCACCGGGGACGAGCGACCGGAACCCCTCTCCCGGGTCGCCGACCGCCACGGCGTGGACTACGGGAAAGAGCCGATGCGGGAGGCCGAGGCGGCCGCCCGTCTCGCCGCCCGCAACGTCGGCTTCGAGGTCCGGGCGTTCACCGACGAGACGACGGTCAAGGTGGCCCGCGGGCGATCGACGGGCAACGGGGGCTGGAGCGAGGATCGGCACACGCGGCGCATCCACGGCGCGGTCAAGCGGACCGCACGCGAGGTCGAAGGCGACCTCGACGACGCGGGACTCGAGTACGACCGGGAGGTCACGGAGAAGTACGGCGGGTTCTCGAACGCCGTCTTCACCGTGCAGGCCCCCGCGGAGGAGATTCCGCTCTCCGAACACCGCGCCGGCGACACCCGGATCGAGATCGAACCGATCAGACGCGACGGCATCGAGTTCCAGCCCCTGGCGACCAGACGGGACGCGGTCGTCGTGGGAGTCGACCCCGGGACGACGACCGGCCTGGGCCTCGTCTCCCTCGACGGACGCGTCCTCGACACCTGGAGCTCCAGGACGGCCGACACCGCCGCGGTGATCGAGTGGATCGTCGAACACGGCCGGCCGGTGGTCGTCGCCGCCGACGTCACGCCGATGCCGGAGACCGTCGAGAAGATCCGCCGGAGCTTCAACGCGGCGGGCTGGGTCCCCGCGTCCGACCTGCCGGTCGACGAGAAGCTTCACCGCACCCGCGACGTCGACCACGAGAACGACCACGAGCGCGACGCGGTGGCGGCGGCGCTGTTCGCCCACGACGATCACGCCGACCAGATCGAGCGGATCGTCAGGAAGGTTCCCCGCGACGTCGATCACGAGGAGGTGGTCGCGCGCGTGCTGCGCGACGAGGTCACGACGGAGGCGGTCGTCGAGGACCTGACCGAGGAGGAGACCACGGAGGAGTCGACCGACGACGGGGAGTCGGTCGAGCGCTCCGAGGAGGAAGAGCGGATCCGTCGCCTGGAGCGACAGGTCGAGCGCCTGCAGTCCTACGTCGAGGACCTCGAGACCGAACTCGAGGAGAAAGAGGAGACGATCGAGGACTACGAGGCGGAGCTCTCCGACGCCCGACGCGAGGAGCGCCGCGAGGTGAAGAAGGACCGCGAGGTGGCCCACCTCCGGTTCAAGAACGACTCCCTCGAGGCCGAACTCGACGAGGAGCGCCGACGGGCCGAGGAACTCGAGAGCAAACTCGAGCGGCTGAAGGACCTCTGGAAGCTCGATCACTCGAACTTCGCGGACGTGGACACGGACGGCGACCTCGTCGCGGTCAAGCCGGTCGAGAAGTTCTCACTCGACGCGCTCCGGACCGCGAACGAGGAGTACGGCATCGCCCGCGGGGACGTGGTCTACCTGCGCGACGCCACCGGGGCGGGGCGACGGACCGCCGAGGAACTGGTGGCCCTGGAGCCCCGACTGGTCGTCCGCGACGGCGGCGGCGGCCTCTCGGACGTGGCGGACGACGTCCTCTTCGAGCACGACGTCCCCGTGGCCCCCGCCGATCAGATCACCATCCAGGAGGTGGACGAACTCGCCGTCGCCCGCGAGGCCGACGTCGAAGAGGCCATCGAGAACTGGGAGGACCGGGCCGCAGAACGCCGCAGGGAGCGAAAGTCGGAGATGGTGGACGCCATCATCTCCGAGCACCGCGCGGATCGGGAGTGAGCATTCGAGTCGCGTGGAGTGGCGTACAGGTGGCCGGCCGATCGCCCCGGAGCGGGTGGCCACGCTCCCGCCGCGTTCGCCCCGGGCGACTGATCGAGGATGGGCGCCGGTGGCCCGGCCTTCTGACTTGAAGGTTCGGACGGCGGGGTCGGGCGGTCCGGGCGCTCAGAGTTGATCCAGGACCGCGTCCTCGTCGTGGGCGAGACTGAGGGTCCGCGATCGGCCCCGACCCTCGAGTTGCTCGTACTCGGCCTCGATGATGCCGAGCTTGTCGAGTTTGTTCACGATCTCCGTGTAGCGCGTGTACCCCAGGTCGGTGCGCTCGTGGAAGGCGTCGTAGACCTCCCCGGCGCGCCGTCCGCCCTCGTCGGCGACGACCTCGACGAGCGTGCGTTCCGTCTCCGACAGCGACCGCAGGTTCCGGGTGAGGTGGACGTGTTTGGCCTCGTCGAAGGCCTCCTCTACGTCCTCGGTCTCGACCCGGCGGCTCGCCCGCATCTCGGCGTTGAGACCCGCCCGCCGGAGGAGGTCGATCCCGACCCTGAGGTCGCCGGTCTCGGCGGTCAACTCGGCGACGCGGTCGGTGACCGTCGGGGGAACGGCGCCCTCCTGGAACCCGGCCTCGATGCGATCCTGGAGGATGTCGACGATCTCGGAGACGTCGTAGACCGGAAAGTACGCCTCCTCGGGGCGGAAGACGCTCTGGACCCGGCCGTCGAGGTCGTCGACGACGTCGAGTTCGAGGTCGGAGGAGACGACGAGCACTCCGATCTTCGTCCCGGGATGGGCCTCGTGGGCCCGAAGGAGCGAGTAGAGTGTGTCGGAGGCCTCGCCCTCGTAGAACAGGTAGTTGACGTCGTCGAGCGCCACGACGAGGACCTCCTCCTCGTCGACGAGCCTGTCGGCGATCTGCCCGAACAGTTTCTTGAAGGAGATGCCCGAGGAGGGGGGCTCGTAATCGAACAGCGCCTCGAAGACGCGGGAGAACACCGAGTAGCGCGTCGAGTCCACCTGACAGTTCACCCGCACGGCCCGGACTCCGCCCTGGTGGTCGAGTTCGCCGAACACCTTCTGGACGGCAGTGGTCTTGCCCGTCCCGGGCGGGCCGCGGACCATCACGTTGAGGGGGCGCGATCCCCGGACCGCTGGTCTGAGGGCGTACTTGAGGGTCTCCAGTTGGGACTCGCGATGGCGGAAGACCTCCGGGACGTAATCGATCTCGAAGACGTGCTCGTCGCGAAACACCGATTCGTCCCAGGACAGCATCCCCCCGTCCGGGTCGTCGGCCATCAGGCACACCACGCCGGCGTAGCTACTTAACGCTTCGCTCGGATTCGATTCCATCGCGTTCGTCGCCACGCAGTCCGGCGATTTCGCCGCTCGATGCGTGGGCGGTCGTTCCGCGTCGGTGAAGATCGTGGAAACGGTTAACATATTGTAGATATAACACGTTGAGTGGAGGACATCCAATGCGAGCATTCGTCATGGAATCGGTCGGATCGGTCGGCTTCGCGGAGAAGGACGAGCCAGAGCCCGGGCCGCTGGACGCGATCGTCCGCCCGACGGTGGGGCTGGTGTGCACCTCGGACGTACACACGGTCCACGGCGCGATCGGCGAGCGCGAGGACCTGACCCTCGGCCACGAGGTGGTCGGGGTCGTCGACTCGGTCGGCGCCGAGGTCGAGGACTTCGCCCCCGGGGATCGCGTGGCAGTCGGCGCCATCACCCCGGACTGGGGATCGGCGGCGGCCCAGGACGGGCACCCCTCGCAGTCCGGCGAGCCGCTCGGCGGCTGGAAGTTCGCGAACGTCAAGGACGGCACCTTCGCGGAGCGCGTCCACGTGAACGAGGCCGACGCGAACCTGGCCCCCATTCCGGCGGACGTCTCGGACGAGGCCGCGGTGTACGTCACGGACATGATGAGCACCGGGTTCATGGCCGCCGAGAACGCGGCCATCCCGATGGGCGGGACCGTCGCCGTCTTCGCGCAGGGACCGGTCGGCCTGATGGCGACGAAGGGGGCGGCCCTCCAGGGCGCGGGCCGCATCTTCGCCGTCGAGACCGTCCCCGCCCGCAAGGAACTCGCCCGCGAGTATGGCGCCGACGAGGTCGTCGACTTCGCCGCGGTCGACCCCGTCGAGGCGATCCGGGACGCGACGAACGGGGAGGGCGTCGACGCCGCCATCGAGGCCCTCGGCGCGAGCGAGAGCTTCGAGCAGTGCGTGGCGGCGACGAGGGCGGGCGGCACCATCTCGAACGCCGGCTACCACGGCGAGGGCGAGTACGTAAACCTCCCGCGAGAGGCCTGGAACGTCGGCATGGGCGAGAAGACGATCGAGACCGGGCTCTGTCCCGGCGGTCGCCTCCGACTCTCGCGGCTGCTCCGCCTGCTCGAGGCGGACCGGGTCGACCCGACGAAGATGACCACCCACGAGTTCGACTTCGAGGAGGTCGACGAGGCCTTCCGGCTCATGGAGAAAAAAGAGGACGGCGTCATCAAGCCCCTCGTCCGCTTCGAGTGAGGACTCAGAACTTCGCGAGGAGCCGATCGTAGAAGTCGCGGTCGTCCTCCCCGGCGAGTTTCTCCACGATGAGCTCCGGGGTCGACCGCGCCAGGTGGTCCTTGCGGGGGGAGCGGTCCACCACAAGTTCGCCGTCCTCGAGTCCGAGCGCCCGAATGCCGTCGACCGTGATCTCGACCGCGCAGGCGTCCCGGATCTCGCCCGCCAGGTGCGAGACGAACACCGCACTCGCCTCCGCTGCCACGAGTTCCTCGAGGATCCCCGCGACGATGCGCGCCGACGCGCCCGGCTCGGTGATGCTCTCGAGTTCGTCGACGAGCACCAGTTCGTTCGCCGCGTCGTCCGCGATGGCGGCGAAGTCGCGCAGGGTGCTCTCGAAGGCGCCCGCGTCCAGGGTCCCCTGGCTCTTCGCGTGGTAGGCGAGTTCCTCGACCGCGGGGACCCGCGCCGCGTCGGCCGGGACCGGCATCCCCATGTGGGCGAGGACGGTCACGAGCGCCACGAGGTCGAGGGTCGCCGTCTTCCCCCCGCTGTTCACGCCGGAGAGGACGGCCACCCCGTCGACGGCGTAGTCGACCGGCTCCACGTCGACGACGTCCTCCTCGAGCAGGGGCGACCGCCCGCCCTCGATGGCGAACCCGCGGCCGCCCCGCTCCGGGAGCGTGCAGTCGAAGTCCCGGGCGAATCGGGCGATGGCGTACTCCACGTCGAGGTCGAGGGCGCGCCTGACGAGGTCGGTGACGGCCTCCCGTCGATCCGACAGGTCGGCCGCCAGAACGCGCTTGCGCTCGGCCGCCCGCCGGTCCCGTTCGGCGACCAGGGACTCGCGGAGACGCGAGACGGCCTCCTCGTCGTGCTCGACGGGGTAGGTCGGCGCGTCGGGGAAGGCGCGCCTGGCGATCTCCGCCTCGTCCTCGGCCAGATCGAGGGCGTCGATGCAGTGCTCGCGGGCGCTCGCGACGGCCTCGTCGTACTCGTCGGCGAGTTCGCGGGAGAGCAGCGAGTCGACGCCCGCGCCGCGCTCCACCAGCGAGAGGAGGTCCGAGCCCTCGATGGTGACGTCGCGCTCCTCGATCGCCGCCTTCAGTCGGTCGTTGGCGACCGACTCCGCCGTCGCGACCGCCGCGTCGAGGTCGTCGACCGCGGTGGAGAGCCGCTCGAGTTCGTCGTCGCCCGCGACCGTCCCGTCCGTCTCGAGGTTCCCGAGGGCCCGATCGAGGGCGTCCAGGTCGAGATCCGTCTCCAGGTCGGCCGCGCGGTGGACCGCGATTGCGGCCCGGATCGTCTCGCGGTTCGTCGCGTAGAAGGCGAGCGTGCGCTCGGGAACGATCTCCGCCGGGCGCTCGAGGGCGTCGGGTTCCACGCGGACGTCGCCGTCCACGTCGACGCCGGCGAAGGCCTCGTCGAGGGCGATCACCGTCGAATACCCGCGGGCGAGTTCCGCGAGGTCGCGCGCGTCGTCGACGACCTCCACGCTCATCTCGGGGATCGCCTCGCGGGCCGCCGCGTAGGTCTCGCCGTCGGTCGTGGCCAGACAGCGATCCCGAACCCGCACCTCCGCCGGACGCGAGAGGGGCGCCAGGTCGGCCATGGCCTCGCGGGCGTCGGCCTCGATCGGTCGCTCGATCGCCCGCTCCGCGATCGACCGCGTCTCCGCGATGCGGGCGGGGATCGCACTCGGGTAGAAGGTCTCCAGACGCTTTTCCGCGTACCCCGTGACGGCCCGCTCCTGGAGGAGCGCGAGGGCCGCGTCGTAGATCTCCTCGGCCCGGTCCGTCGCGAGGAAGCCCCCCGGGTCGTCGTGACGATCGCGGATCGCACTCCGGACGATGCGGGCGGCCCGGCCCTCGCTCACGCCGGGGGCTCGCGCGAGCGCCGCGACGTCCTCGCGCTCGATGGCCCCCTCGGGGTCGGAGAGATCGCGCAGGGCGCTCGCGGTCTTCTCGCCGACCCCCGGAATGGCTTCCAGGTCCATCGGGGCCGGGATTCGGCGGGGCGGGGCAAAACCGTTGGGATCGGGTCAGCTCCGCGTGACCCAGCGGTGGAGGAGGAGCGTCGCCTCGTAGAGGCCGATCATCGTCCCGCCGACGAGCAGGGGCGCCATGCCGGTGGGGTCGGGGGTGAACAGGAAGGCGACGCCGACGAACACGCCCCAGAAGATGAGGCGTCGGTCCTCGAGCCACTGTCGACTCGTCAGTCCCATCGTGATCGCGAGCATGACGAACAGCGGGATCTGGAAGACGATCGCCAGGTAGCCCAGGAGCGTGAGCATCAAATCGAAGGTGCGCCCCAGGGCGAACGCGATGTCGACGACGTCCTGGGTGTAATAGAGGAAGTAGCGCATGACCGCGGGCAGGACCAGGAAGTAGCCGAAGAGCAACCCCAACAGCGCGAGGAAGAGGCTGGTCGGCACGGCGGCCAGGTAGTACCGGCGCTCGTGGGGGTACAGCCCCGGCCGCATGAAGGCGTAGGTCTCGTAGACGAGGACCGGGAGCGCGAGGACGAGGCCCGCGAGGCTCGCGGTCTTGAGTTGGGTGAACAGCAACTCGAGGGGGTGATAGACGTGGGGCTGGGCGACGCCCTCCGGGAGCACCGAGTACCAGAGGAAGGTGATGACCCCCTCAGCGAACGGAAAGAGCAACACCGTGACGCCGGCGACGACGAGGGCCACGATCGCCAGCCGCCGGATCATCTCCTCGACGTGGTCCGCCAGGGGCTGTTCCTGGTCGTAGGCTGGCCCCGCCTTCCGCTCGATCGGGGATCGCTCCGACGCCGCGGCGGTCGCGTCGGCCCCCGACTCCGCGCCGGTCCCCGGACTCTCGTACGTCGGTGGGTCGGGTTCGTTCTCGCCCTCGAGGGAGCGATAGACCTCCTGCTCCCCGTCCGCTCCCTCGTCGGTCGTGTCGTCGCGATCTCCCCCGTCACCCGGTCCGTGGTCCGCTCTCTCGTCGGACGAATCGTCGCCCCGATCGACTGCGTCCTCGTCCCCGGCGTCCTCGCGGCTCTCGTCGGCGGCACGCTCCTCGTCCGATCGCGCCCACTCTGGAACGTCGTCCGCGTCCGTGGAACCGCTCTCCCCCGACGCCGTCGATTCGTCGTCGGCTGCTCCGGTCGACGACCCGGACGAACCGCTCTCGGGGACCGGTTCCTCGTCGGCCCGGTCGCGGTCCTCCGGCGGGTCGTCGCTCATTGCTATGGGAACCTCCACCCCACGGCATTATAGGCCTTTTTTATCGATGACGGGAGCCGCCGTATCGCGACGAGAAGATTGATAACCGCGAACGGGAAAGCAGGGCCCAATGAGCGGTGGCGTCTCCGAGTACGTCGATCGAGACACCGCCGAGAGCATTCAGACCGGTCGCGAGAC
>JBDGUE010000011.1:0-11177 GCA_042216045.1 Halanaeroarchaeum sp.
GAACAGGAGATCAACGTCGACCTGATCATCCAGGCGATCGAGGAGGAGATCCCGACGCCCGAGCGCGATCCGGATGCCCCCGCCGAACTGTACGTCGCCCGGAGTTTCGACATCAACCGTCCGGGCACGACGTGGGTCGACCTCCAGGGCGGCGTCCTCGGTGGGAGTCTCGTTCAGGGCGTCCTCGAGACCGACGACGAGATCGAGATCCGTCCCGGCCGCGAGATCGAGTCGGGGAACGAGACCGAGTGGGAACCCGTCTCGACGACCGTCCGCTCCCTGCAGGCCGGCGGGAATCCGACTGACGAGGCGACGCCGGGCGGCCTGCTCGGCGTCGGCACCGGCCTCGATCCCAGCCTGACGAAGGGCGACGCCCTCGCCGGACAGGTCGCCGGCGACCCCGAGGCCCTTCCCCCCGTCTGGGAGGACTTCACGATGGGGGTCGACCTCCTCGATCGCCTCGTGGGGGCCGACGAGGACGAGGACATCGAGGAGATATCGACCGGCGAACCTCTCATGCTCACCGTGGGGACCGCCACGACCGTCGGGGCCGTGACCAGCGCCCGCGACGGGGAGGCGGAGGTCTCCCTGAAGCGACCGGTCTGCGCCCCCGAGGGATCGCAGATCGCGATCAACCGCCGCGTCGGGGCCCGCTGGCGGCTCATCGGCGTAGGAACGCTTCGTGGATGAGGGTCGCGATGGACGCCAACGCGTTGATGATGCCGGTCGAGGTCGACGTCCGCGTCTTCGAGGAACTCGATCGGCTGCTCGGGAGCTACGACTGCGTAATTCCCGCGGCCGTCCGCGACGAACTGGCGAAACTCGCCGACGCGGGCGGCGAGGAGGGCCAGGCGGCGTCCGTCGGGAGCGACCTCGCGTCCCGCTGTGACACCGTCGAGACCGACGAACCGTACGCCGACGACGCGCTCTTCGCCCTCGCCACGACGGGCGGGGTCGACGCCGTCGTCACGAACGACGCCCCGCTCCGGTCGCGCCTGCTCGAGGCGGGCGTACCGGTAATACATTTACGGGGCCGGAATCAACTAATCCGCACCAACCCATAGATGTACAAACGAGTCAGGCTCAAGGACACGGTGGAGGTCCCACCGCGCCACCTCGCCGAGGTCTCCCCGGACCTCGTCAAGCGTCTCCTCCAGGACAAACTCGAGGGACGAATGGACGAGGACGTCGGCAGCATCGTCACGGTCACCGAGGTACACGACATCGGCGACGGCGCAGTCGTGCCCAACGAACCCGGCGTCTACTACGAGGCCGAGTTCGACGCGGTCACCTTCGATCCCGAAATGCAGGAGGTCGTCGACGGGGAGATCGTCGAGGTGGTCAACTTCGGCGCGTTCGTGGGCATTGGCCCGGTCGACGGACTCTTGCACGTGTCTCAGATCTCGGACGAGTACCTCGCCTTCGACGAGGAGAACCAGCAACTCGCCTCGCGCGAGTCCAATCGCACGCTCGGGGTGGGGGACGCCGTCCGCGCGCGCATCGTGACGAAGAGCATCGACGAACGCAACCCCCGCGAGTCCAAGATCGGACTCACGGCCAAACAGCCTGGCCTCGGCAAGCACGGCTGGTTGCGGGAGGAGCGACAGAAAGAACAGGCCACGGAGGGCGACTAGATGGCCACGAACCGCCTCGCGTGCCGGGAGTGTCACCACATCGTCGACCCGGATCAGGACGCCTGTCCGTACTGTGGATCGACCTCGCTCACCGAGGACTGGGCCGGCTACGTCGTGATCACA
This sequence comes from Halanaeroarchaeum sp., assembly GCA_042216045.1. GTDB lineage: Archaea > Halobacteriota > Halobacteria > Halobacteriales > Halobacteriaceae > Halanaeroarchaeum. The sequence goes on from JBDGUE010000011.1 coordinate 1,758, forward strand.
CACCCCGCCGAGAGCGAGATCGCAGAGAAGATGGAGGTCGACGAGGCGGGCGAGTACGCGTTGAAGGTCCGCTGATCGAACCGTGGCTCGAACCGTGGCCACTCTCCCGAACACGGAGCGGGACGCGTTCAAAGACCCCCTGGGACCGATCTACGAGGACGCGGACGCACTCCTCGCCGACGCGGGGCCGCCGATCGTCGCCGTCGGCGACGTCGTGACGTATCACCTCGCCGCAGCGGGGGCGATCCCCTCGGTCTCGATCGTCGACGGCGCGACGGAACGCGAGCCGATCGCCGAGGCCGTAGAGCGGGGCCTGCCCGCTGCCGATCGGGAGGTCGCCGTCGAGAATCCGGCCGGATCTCTCACCGAGCCCCTTCTGGAGGCGCTGGCGACGGCGCTCTCGGCCACCGGGTCGACGCTGCTCAGGGTCGACGGGGAGGAGGACCTGGCCGCCCTCCCGGCGGTCATGATGGCCCCCGAGGGTGGGTCCGTCGTCTACGGGCAACCGGGCGAGGGGATGGTCCTGGTCGCGGTCACGTCCGCCAACAGGGATCGCGTTCGGGACCTCTGTGGACGGCTGGACACGGAGCGGCGGTTCTGGGACCTCGTCGGGGCCGATCCACCGGCGTGACGTCTCGGTGCGTGCTTCGAAATCCTTTTACTGATTTCGCACCCAACTACCACCAACTGACCATGGAAATCGAGATTCTGGAGCAGGAGGACAATCCCATGCTCCACCGGACCGACGTCACGTTCGAGGTCGTCCACGAAGACGCGAGTCCCTCGCGGCTCTCCGTTCGCGACAGCCTCGCGGCGAAACTGGACAAGGACTCGGAGGAGGTCGTGGTGCACGAACTCGACACCAAGTTCGGCATGCGCAAGACGATCGGCTACGCGAAGGTCTACGAGTCCGCCGACGTCGCGGCCGACGTCGAACAGGAGTACATGCTCGAGCGCAACAAGATCGCGACCGACGGCGAGGAGGCGGCCGAGTGATGGCCCGCGGCGACTACTACGAGGACGGCGAGGCAACGCGGGAGCGCTGTCCGCGCTGTGAGGACGCCTTCCTCGCGGACCACGACGATCGCATGCACTGCGGTCGGTGTGGGTACACCGAGTGGAAGTAGGGCGTGCGCGTTCTCGGCATCGAGGGGACAGCGTGGGCCGCGAGCGCCGCGCTCTACGACGACGAGTCTGACGAGGTCACGATCGAGACCGACGCCTATCGGCCCGAGAGCGGCGGCATTCACCCCCGCGAGTCCGCCGAACACATGCGCGAGGCCGTCCCCGCCGTCGTCGAGTCGATCCTCGCGCGCGCCGACGGCCCGATCGACGCCGTCGCCTTCTCGCGGGGCCCCGGGCTCGGACCCTGTCTGCGCGTCGTCGGGACCGCCGCACGGTCGCTGGCGCAGACGCTCTCGGTCCCCCTCGTCGGGGTCAACCACATGGTCGCCCACCTGGAGATCGGGCGCCACCAGTCGGGGTTCGACTCGCCCGTCTGTCTCAACGTGAGCGGCGCGAACGCCCACGTCCTCGGGTACCGGAACGGTCGGTATCGCGTCCTCGGAGAGACCATGGACACCGGGGCCGGCAACGCGATCGACAAATTCACCCGTCACGTCGGCTGGTCCCATCCCGGGGGACCGAAGGTCGAGGAAGCCGCCCGCGATGGCGAGTACGTCGACCTTCCCTACGTGGTCAAGGGGATGGACTTCTCCTTCTCGGGGATCATGAGCGCCGCCAAGCAGGCAACGGACGACGGCGTCCCCGTCGAGGACGTCAGCCGCGGCCTCCAGGAGACCATGTTCGCGATGCTCACCGAGGTCGCCGAGCGCGCCCTCTCGCTCACCGGCCGAGACGAACTCGTCGTCGGCGGTGGCGTCGCCCAGAACGGACGCCTCCAGGAGATGCTCCGGACGATGACCGAGCAGCGCGGCGCCGACCTCCACGTCCCCGAGGACCGGTTCCTCCGCGACAACGCTGGGATGATCGCCGTCCTCGGTGCGAAGATGGCGGCCGCGGGCCAGACGGTCGCGATCGAGGACTCCGCCATCGACTCCGACTTCCGCCCGGACCAGGTCCCGGTCACCTGGCGCGAGAGCGAGTCGGTGGAGGCACCCATCGACCGCTCGGACACGGTGCGGGGTGCCGAGGCCGTCGTGTCGATCGAGGGGGAGGTCGTCCGCAAGCGACGAACGCCGAAGACCTACCGGCACCCGGCGCTCGACGAGCGACTCCGGCGCGAGCGCACCGTCGAGGAGGCCCGTCTCATACACGACGCGCGCACGATGGGCGTTCCGACGCCCGTCATCGAGGACGTCGACGTCCCGGAGACGACGCTCCTCATGGAACGGGTCGGCGACCGCGACCTGCGGGACGCGCTGTCCACCGATCGGGTTCGCGACGTGGGGACGCACCTGGCCACGATCCACGAGTCCGGCTTCGTCCACGGCGACCCCACGACTCGAAACGTCCGCGTCGACGGCTCTCGGACCTATCTCATCGACTTCGGACTCGGCTACTACTCCCACGACGTCGAGGACCACGCCATGGACCTGCACGTCTTCGAGCAGAGCCTCGGCGGGACCGCCGACGACCCGGAGGCGCTGATCGCGGCTGCCGAGGACGCCTACCGAGAGACCGGCGACCAGGCCGTCCTCGACCAGGTGCGCGCGATCGAGGAACGTGGTCGCTATCGATAGGGCGAGCAGGTGGCCGCGGTCGTCTGCAGGTCCCGAAGCGGGTGACCACGCTCCCGCCGTGTTCGCTTCGGGCCTAGGTCAGGTCACGAGCCGGGGTTGTCCCGGGTTCTCGGATAAACTCTCGCCCGCCGCCCAAACGACTTTATCCGACGCAGGCCTACCGATATACATGGTCGACACACCCACGTCCGGCGAGCTCTTCGGGGTCCCGTACAACTTCGAACGACCGAGCCTCAAGCGACTCCTCGAGGCCTACTGGCAGCCTGGAGAGCGGATGCTCGTCGAGAAGCCCTTCGGCGTCGGCTACTCGCTCAACCTCGCCAACTGGCGGTCCTGGATCGTCGTGGCCGTCGCGGGCCTCCTCCTCTGGCAGGAGCGCTCCCGGGACGCCACGGACGAGAACGGGCCGGTCGAAGTGCTGGTCGACGACTGAGGAGACCAGAGCACTCTTCTCCCCGGAGGGCACCCCTACGGCTATGTTGCGGTTCGCGACGACGAACGAGGGCAAACTCGAGGAGGCACGCGAACACCTCGCAGGGATCACCGACGTCTCCCAGTTCGACTACGACTACCTCGAGGTACAAAGCGACGACCTCTCCCACATCGCGGCCCGGGGGGCACGGGAGTCCTACGAGGCCCTTGACGGCACGGCACCGGTCATCGTCGACGACACCGGTCTGTTCGTTCGGTCCCTCGATGGATTTCCCGGCCCTTACGCCGCCTACGTGGAGGACACGCTCGGCGTCGACCGCGTCTGGGAACTGGCGAGCGGGGCCGAGGACCGCCGAGCGACCTTCCGCTGCGTGGTGGCGTACGCCGACGACGAGGGCGTCGAGACGTTCGAGGGGAGCGTGACGGGCACCCTCGTCGCTCCGCGTGGAACGGGCGGGTTCGGCTACGATCCGATCTTCGAGTACGACGGCCAGACCTTCGCGGAGATGACCACCGCAGAGAAGGACGCCTTCTCCCATCGCTCGCGTGCGCTCTCGAAGTTCGCGGACTGGCTGGCCGACGCCTAATCGCGCGGATCGCGGTCGGGACCGGGGTAGGCGCCGCCCTCGACGGCCTCGTACAGCGATGGCGCATCGAAGACGTGCACGAACGCGGCGGGGGTACGCACGCTCGTCTGCACTCGACCGGAGAGTGCCACGTTTGCCGCAGCGGAGGTGAGTTCGCCGTCGAGGGCGAGCAGGTGGCCGGCGTCGCCGGCGACGGCAGTCGCCAGGCCGGGGTGGTCTCCGGCGGGGTGATCGACGAGTGTCGCTCGCGTCTCGACGCGGTCGCGCCACGCCGATGCCAGGTCCGCCTCGGCCAGGGTCGCGATCACGGCCTCGGCGTCGTCGAGGAGCGCCTCGCTCGCGAGGAGCGTAAGCCAGTCGTGGGCCCTGATCAGGTCCATCGCCTCCCGTGCCCGTCCGTCCGCGAAGAGGTCGGCCGCCAGCACGTCCGCGTCGGCGACGACGGAGGCTGGATCGCTCATCGCGACCCCCGGCGATCGGCGAGTGCCTCGGCGACGTCCTCCTCCGTCGCGTCGAACCGTGACGCCCAGTCGAAGAGTTCCTCCCAGGTCATTCGACGCTCGTGATGAGGCCCCGCAACTCTCTACGGTAGGAGGCCGGGTCCAGTCCGAGGTGCACGTCGACGGTCACCGAGATGGCACTGGAGAGATCGGTGGTTACGGTCTCGTCGACCGTCTCAGCCGGGTAGGCGCCGCCGGCGACCAGGACGGAGCCACCGTGTTGCCAGACCGCGAGGTCGGAAGCGACGGCGATTCCCCCGATGGGAAGCGCGATCGACTCCTCCTCGGTGACGTCGAAGGTGAGGTCGCCGACCGGGTAGGTGGCCTCGTACTCGGTGAGTCTGGCGGTCTCGCCCGTGTCGATGGCGAGCGTGCCGGTGTCCGTCCGGGTCACGTCCGTCAGTCCCGCCGCCCGCATCTGGGACTCGAACTGCGCGCGTGCGGCGGCCTCCGTTCGGTCGAGGATCGGGTCCGTCGCGATGCCACCCGGCAGGTCGACGAGGTTCGGGCTGAACGCGATCCGGGTCGCGGCGAACATGGCCACGCGGCCGTCCACGCGACCGAGCGTCTTCTCCCGGAGCGACCGTCGGAGGGCCGCGTCCCCGTAGAGGAGCGTGTGTGCCTTCGCGGTCACCGTCACCGGCCCGTAACTCTCCTCGAAGACGGTCTCCTGGGTCTCCTCGCGCAGAACCCATCCCCCTTCCTCGAGTCGCGACGTGGGGACCGCTGGCGCTGGGACTGCCCCGAGCGCTCCGGTACACCCCGCGAGTGCCGCGGCCGTCCCGGCCCCGGTCGCCGCGATGAACTCCCTTCGTTGCATACCTCTGGTATTGCACTCCTCGGTATTCCATCTTGTGTCGCGCCCCGTTCCCACAGATTTAGGTTCGGGCACGCCCTCCCCTCGGGTGGATCTTCGCCCTCCATGTCCGAATCTCGCATCTCTTTTACGAGCACAGCGGGGCCGCCCGGATTCGTCGTCGAGGACGCGATCGAGGGTCGTCTTCTCCGCTTCGAGACCGCCGATCCGGTTCGCGTTCGTCCCGTCACCCACGACGACTTCCTGTTCCCGATCGACGCTGCGGTCGAGGTCACGACGTCCTCTCTCGCCCTCACGCGGCGGGAGTACGTCGCGGTCTGGTCGGCGGACGGGACCGAGAACGATCCCGTGACGTCCCCCGACCCGCACGCGTTCTCGGGCGCCGGACGATACGTCGAGATCAGCGCCCCAATCAAGCTCTACCTCCAGGTTGGCGGACCGTTCTCGGCCTCCGTCGACCTCGATCGCGTCACCCTCGAGTTTCCCGAGCCGACGACGGTGGTCGTCGGGGCGCGATCCTACCACGAGCGACCGTCCGGGACGATTACCGTCGGGGACGATCCGCGGGACGTCATGGCCGCCATCTCTGCGTTCAGTTCGAGCCTCAAGTCGACCACACCGGACGTGTCCTTCCCCACGCTCAGGGGCCATCCCCCACGCGTCGAGGTGGGAGAGGACCTCCAGATCCCCGCCCACCTCGAGAGTCCGGACACGGGGATCACCGTCGAGGTGCCACCATCCCGTCGGATGATCTACCCGGTCGCGTCGCTGGCCTTCTACCTCGGAGCGAGCGTCGAACCGGCCGAGACGCCGCGGATCAGGACTTCGGACGGGTTCGTCCACCCACTCGACGACGCCCCCTGGATCGAGGACGCGGTCGCGGACGCCCTCCGCCGGATGCTGCTCTTCGACGCGGTCGTCCGGTCGGCCGGCCTCTACGGACAGGAGGTCATCGAACGGGAGACCGTCGAGCCCCTCCTCGATGCCGACCTCGAGACGCTCTACGGGAGTCCCATCCGCGAGCGCGTCGCGGCGTATCTCTCCGTCGACGCGGACGACCTCGACGCCGTGGGTCCGCGCTGGGTCATGACCGCGTACGTTCCGACCACGGTGACCGGTGCGACGGTGCTTCCCCACGTGGTCGACGAACTGGCGATCGTCCGCACTCCCCGGGGGACCCGCGTCGACGAGCGGACGGCCTGCTCCACCCTGGGCGTCCCCGAGGAGCGCTCCCGTCAGTACGTCCTCGAGGGCGACGCGCCCCGGCACCTGATCCGCCCCACGCTCGTCGACGACTCGATCGAACCCGTCTGGTTCGCCGATGACGTCCCGCTGGGGGCCACGAAGGGAACGCGTGAGGCCTTAGAGTACGCCCTCGACCGTCCGACCCCCACGGAGGAGATCGATGTGGCGGTGGTCACGAACGACCCGTCGACCGACGATCGCGAGAACGGCACCGACGAGACGTACGCGCTCTCCTCCGAGATCGAGGCGTCCGTCGATCGGTACGTCGACGCGACGACGGGCGATCTCGCGTCCATCCTCGCGAACGGGTACGACCTCTTTCACTTCGTCGGGGAGACCGACCCCGACGGGCTGGTGGGAACCGACGGCACGCTCTCCCTCGAGGACCTGACGGGGGTGGACCTGGGCGCCTTCTTCCTCGAGGCCGATCACTCCTTCGAGGAGGCCCTCTTTCTCGCCCGGAACGGCGCCCTGGGCGGCATCGGAACGATCGGCACGATTCCACCGGCCGATCGGGGCCGCATCGGCCGTCTGGTCACCGGCCTCCTGACCAAGGGATTCACGCTCCGGGGGGCGATCGACGTCGCCCGTCGGGAACTCGACGGCGGGGAGCGGTACGTGGTGGTCGGCAACGGCCGGATCGACGTGGCGCAGCCGGAATCGACGACGCCGATGACGCTGACGATCGAAGCGCATTCCGAGGGGTTCGACGTCACCTTCGAGAACCATCCGAGCGGTCGATTCGGGGTCGGTTCGTCCATCTACCTCGATATTCCTGGCGTCGAGATGTATCTCGGTCCCGGGACTGGCGCCCGTACCGTCTCCCTCTCGGACGAAGAAACGCGCTCGCTCCTCTCTCGGGCGGACGGGTTGACGAGGTACGACGGTGACCTCTACTGGGACACCCACGACCTCGTCGAGGCCCTCGGCCTGTGACGGACCGTACCACTTTATACCAGGCCCTCCAATCGCCGAAGCGGACGCGCGGTGGGTCTCACTCGCCGGCCCGACTGACCATGTCACGAGTATCGATCGACGCTCGGCCTGCCGAATCGAATCCCGGATTCGTCGTCAACGATCCCATCGAGGGTCGGAACGTCGCCTTTCGGACCGACCGTCCGGTCGACCCCCGGGACGTCGACGAGGGGCGATTTCTCTTCCCGGTCGACGCCAGCCGGGCAATCGAGGCCGAGACCCTCGGCCTCGACACGATGGTCTCGGTCTACGTGCGCACGCCGGACGGAGAGATGATCGACCGAATCCGCTCCCATCAGCACCGCACGCTGGGGGAGGGGACCTATCACCTCGAGATCAGCTCGACGATCAAGGTCTACTTCCGCGTCGAGGGCCCCATCACCTTCGACGCTGGCGCCGACCACCTCGACATCGATCTGGGTGGGGAACAGACCGTCTCGGTCGCCGCGCGATCGTACCACCAACAGCCCGCGGGAACGATCACCACGACGACCGACCCCGGGGACCTGATGACCGCCATCGAGGCCTTCTCGTCTTCGCTCAAGACCACCCGCCCAGAGGTGGCCTATCCCACCCTCCGCGGTCACCCACCGCTTCTCGAGATCGGGGACCAGCTCTCTATCCCGGAGCACGTCGAGCCGAAAGACACTGGAATCACGATCGAGGTGCCCCCGGAACCACGGATGATCTACCCCATCGCCTCGCTGGCGTTCTATCTCGGGGCGGACATCGAACCGGGGGAACCGCCACGGATCGTCACGGACGACGGACTCACCTACCCACTCGTCACCGAACGCTGGTTCGAGGACGAGGTGGCCCGGGTGTTGAAGCAGATCCTCCTCCTGGACTCCGTGGTGCGCACGGAGGGGTTCTACGGGAACGATCTCTACGAGCGGAAGATGGTGGAGGAACACCTCGAGGCGGACCTCTCGGACCTCTACGAGATGCCCCTCGAATCCCGCCTGCGAGAGTACCTGAAGGTCGACTTCGATGACGTGGAGGACGCTGTTCCGCGGTGGGTGATGACGGCCTACGTGCCGCCCACGGGGGAGGGCGCGGAGACGCTCCCCCACCTCGTGAACGAACTGGCGATCATTCGCAATCCCCGGGGGACGCGAGTCGGTCTCGGAGATTCGCGATCTTCTCTGGGAGCGTCTAATGCCGCCGATAACGGGTTTCTGAACGACGGTACCACAGTGCGTCTTCTGGTAGAACCCGAATTGTTCGACGACTCGGTCGAACACGTCTGGTTCGGCGATCACGTCCCGATCGGCGCGACGAAGGGGACGATCGAGGCGTTCGATCAGCAGCTTCGACAGCACGAAAAAGAACCGACGCTGTCGATCGGCGTCGTCAGCAACGACTCTTCACTCGTCCAGGAACCGGACGTGCTGGAGGAGACCTATCGTGGTCGAAGTGACCTCGAATACGACATCAATACGTTCGTTCAAACAACGAGGGACGAACTGCGTGAGATTCTGGAGACTCCATACGACTTCCTTCACTACATCGGAGAGACCTCCTCGAACGGACTGCACGCTGCTGATGGAGTCGTCGACGTTCGCGACGTTGACGAGATCTCCATCAAGGCGTTCTTCGTCGACGCAAATCATTCCTTCGAGCAGGCATTGGATCTGGCGCAGAGCGGAGCATTGGGGGGAGTTGGAACGGCGGGGAACGTCGACAAGGATCGTGCCATCGAAATCGGACGAGCTCTCGCAAAATTATTGAACATTGGATTCTCACTTCGTGCTGCTCTAGACATCATTCGCGAAGAGGTTGCAGTGGGCAATCAGTATATCATCGTTGGTGACGGGAGCGTCGATATCGTCGATTCTGAGACGGGTGCGTCGTTTGTCGTTGACGTTCAGGAACGGGATACGAGGGGGTACTCTGTGGCACTAGAATCCTATCCTGCCGGTATATTCAGGGTCGGTTCGACTTTTTCCCCGAATTTACGCAATTCAGATCTCGATTTTCTTGCTCCTGGACAAATGGATATCCGATATTCTATGACTAGCTCTGGGCTGAAGGAATCGCTCGGATGGACTCATATGCCACTTAGAATCGATGGCTCGTTACACTGGAATAGTACTACACTACACTCTTCCTTGGAATAGGTCGGGTTAGGGTCCTGCGTTCCAAGTGGCAATGGCTCCCGC
>JBDGUE010000032.1:0-9916 GCA_042216045.1 Halanaeroarchaeum sp.
GGTGCGCGTCGAGGGCTTCGCGAAGAACATGAGGAGGGTCCGGTTCGCGAGCGAGTCGCCGTAGTCGTCGGGATGCTCCTTCACGTCGGCCGCGAGCGCGTAGAGGTCCTCGATCTCCGATGCCGTCAGGTCGTCGATGTCGATTACGTCGTACATTGGTCTCAGTCCGGGTGGACGCGCGTGCCGGCCTCGCCGGCGAGCGCCGCCTCGAGGTGGTCCGTGTCGGTCACGATGGCTCGCTCGCCGCGTCCCTCGACGAAGTCGATGGCCGCCTCGATCTTCGGTTTCATGCTCCCCTCGCCGAACTCGCCGGCCTCCAGACGCGACCGCAACGCGGACGGGGTGGTCTCTCGGATGGGGGATGCGTCCGCGGTTCCGAAGTCGACGTAGGCGGCCGCGACGTCCGTCAGGATCACGAGCGTGGACGCGTCGAGTTCGGTCCCGAGGAGCGCGCTCGCCAGGTCCTTGTCGACGACCGCCTCGACGCCGGCCAGTTCTCCCCCCTCTCTTACGACCGGGACGCCGCCACCGCCCGCACAGATCACCGGCGTCCCGTCCGCGACGAGCGATCGAATCCGCTCCACCTCGATCACCTCGCGAGGCTCCGGCGAGGGGACCACCCGCCGGTACCGGGTGCGTCCGTCGGCCGTCCGCACCTGTCGCGTCTGGAAGGGGAACGAGTGGGCCTCCTCGGCGGTGTAGTGTGGGCCGATCGGTTTCCGCGGGTGCTCGAAGGCCTCGTCGTGTTCGTCCACGCGAACCTGCGTGACAACGGTCGCGGGGGTCTCCCCGAGGACGTTCCCGAGTTCCTGCTGGAGAACGTAACCGATCTGGGCCTGGGTCTCGGCCACCAGGACGTCGAGTGGGTACCGCGGTCCGTCCGTCGATTGCTCCTGCTGGAGCAGGAGGTGGCCCACCTGCGGGCCGTTCCCGTGGGTCACGACCAGGTCCGTCCCGTCGTCGGCGATCGTGGCGATCGCCGCGGCCGACTCGCGCACCCGGCGGCGCTGGTCGTCCATGGACGCCTCGCCCATCGGGAGGAGGGTGTTGCCGCCCAGCGCGACGATGACTCGGCCCATCGAGTCGAGTGATTCGGTGGCGGCGGTGAAAGTCGTTGCGCCGTTCGCCGACGACACCTTTAACCTATCCATCGGCGAATAGGGTGGCATGTCACCGCACACGTCGTCACTCGATCGTCGGGCGTACCTCAAGACCGTCGGTGCGAGTGGTGCCGTCGCGCTCTCGACCACCGCCGGCTGTCTGGGTGGGGGCGGCGGCGAGACGATGACCATCACCGCCGGGACCGCCCCGGGGTTCCCCCCGTTCGAGATGAAGGAGGGCAACAAACTCGTGGGCTTCGACATCGACCTCCTCTCCGCCGTGGTCGAGCAGACCGACTACACCCTGGAGGGGTGGGAGGAGTTCGACTTCAAGACCCTGATCCCGGCGCTGACGAACGACAAGATCGACGTGATCGCCGCCGCCATGACGATCACCGAGAAGCGCGATCAGACCGTCGACTTCACGAACCCCTACTACTCGGCAGACCAGGCGATCGTCGTCCGTGAGGGCGGGTCCTTCTCGCCGACGACGCTCGCCGATCTGGGTGGCCACCCCCTGGGTGCCCAGCAGGGGACCACCGGCGAGAACGTCATCCAGACGGAACTCATCGATACCGGGAAGCTCTCCCAACAGCAGTACAACAGCTACGGAAGCTACGTCCTCGCGATCGAGGACCTCGTCAACGGCAACATCGACGCAGTCGTCCTGGACACGCCCGTCGCGAAGACGTTCGCCGCCAATCGGCCGGTGGAGATCGCCTTCGTCTACCAGACGGGAGAGAACTACGGGTTCGCCGTCAGAGAGGACTCGAACCGGCTCGTGGGCGCCCTGAACGACGGTCTCGAAGCCGTCCGGAACGCGGGGACCTACCAGGACCTCACCCAGAAGTGGTTCGCCCAGCAGTCCTGAGCCGCCCTCCATGAGCCTCGCCTCCGGTCTCCTGGTCGGCCCGTTGCAGACGGGCGACTGGGCCTTCGTCCTCTCGCACTGGCGGTACCTGGCGGGCGGGGTGTTCCTGACGATCGCCCTGACCCTCTCGAGCATCCTGCTCGGCTTCCTCGTGGGCTTCCCGGCCGGCGCCGTCGAGGCCTACGGCGGCCGATACGCGAGCGGCGCCGTCGAGGTCGTCGGCACCGTCCTGCGGGGGACCCCGCTTCTGGTCATCCTGATCTACGCCTACTTCGTGCTCCCCATCGGCTCGGCGTTCGTCGCCGCGGTCCTGGGCATCGGCCTCCGGAGTGCGGCCTACCAGACCCAGATCTTCAGGGGCGCCCTCCAGAGCGTCGACGAGGGCCAACTGGAGGCGGCCCGCGCCGTCGGCCTGAGTCGGGTCCAGTCGATCTACCGCGTCGTCGTTCCCCAGGCGATTCGGCGCACGATTCCCGGATTCCAGAACGAGTTCACCATCGTGCTCAAGGACACCTCGCTCGCCATCGCGGTCGGCTTCGCCGAACTGCTGACGCGCACCCAGGAACTCTTCGTCCAGCAGACGACGGCGGTCCTCGAGGTCATCCTCGTGGCGAGCGCCATCTACTTCGTTTTGACGTTCACGACGAATCGCGCGCTGGACGCCGTCGAGCGAGTCTATCGCATCCCCACGGGAGAGACATGACAGAGCCACTGCTTCGCGTCGAACACCTGAAGAAGAGCTACGACGACGAGACCGTCCTCCGCGACGTCTCCTTCGAGATGGCGGCGGCCGACGCCAACGTCGTCATCGGTCCCAGCGGGAGCGGCAAGTCCACCCTCCTGCGTTGCATCAACCGCCTCACGGACATCGACGGGGGCGAGATCTACCTCGACGGGGAGCGCACGACAGCCCCGGACTACGACGTGAACGACCTCCGCCGCGAGGTGGGCATGGTCTTCCAGGACATCAACCTCTTCGCCCACCTGACCGCGATGGAGAACGTGACGCTGGGTCTCAAGCGGGTCGTGGGACTGGACGCGGAGACGGCGGAGGCACGGGCGATGGAGCACCTCGAGTCGGTGGGGCTCGCGGACAAGGCCGAATCGTACCCGGGGGAACTCTCGGGCGGCCAACAGCAGCGGGTCGGCATCGCCCGCGCGCTCGCGATGGATCCGAAACTCGTCCTGTTCGACGAGCCGACGAGTTCCCTCGACCCGGAACTCACGAGCGAGGTCGTCCGAACGATGCGGGAACTCGCCGAGGGCGGGACGACGATGCTGGTGGTCACCCACGAGATGGGCTTCGCCAGGTCGGCGGCCTCCGAGATCATGTTCCTCGACGAGGGGCGATTCGTCGAGCGCGGCCCCCCCGAACAGATCTTCGACGATCCCCGGGAGGCCCGCACGGCCGAGTTCCTCGAGACCATCACGGAAGAGAACGGAGCGGGGGCCCACTGACCGATGGCGGCGAGTGTGACCGAGGGACGCGAATCGGGCGTGTCCGTCTCGGGCAGTGGCTGGGTCTGGATCGCGTTCTACCTCGTCTTCTGGGGCTGGCTGATCGCCCGGTGGTCCGTGTCCTGGGTCCTCGGCGACGCGCTCGGCATCGCCGCCGGCGAACCCTTCGTCGACCCCGCTCTCATCCGACCCCTCTCGCGGTCCCTGGCCTTCGCGATGACCCACCTCCCGTCGCTCGCTCAGGGGGCGTGGATGACCATCGTCCTCACGCTGGTCTCGATCGCGCTCGGGTTCGTGATCGCCGTCCCGCTCAGCGTCGCGCGGGTCTACGGGAACGTCTCGGCGTGGATCGCGCTCGTGTACACCGAACTCGTCCGTGGAACGCCCCTGCTCGCCCAACTGTTCGTCCTCTACTACGGTCTCGGTCTCTCCTCGTGGATCCGCGAACTCCCGCTCGTGGACGTCGGACCGATCCCCGGACAGGCGTTCTGGGTCGCCATCATCGGGTTCACGATCAACAGCGCAGCCTACCAGGCCGAGTACATTCGGGCCTCGCTCCAGTCCGTCGACGGGGGACAGTTGACCGCAGCGCGGGCCGTGGGCATGACCAACCTGCAGGGGATCCGGTACGTGATGTTGCCCCAGGGGCTGCGGTACGCGATCCCGGCCTGGTCGAACGAACTCGTCTACCTGATCAAGTACTCCTCGCTGGCGTCGTTCATCACCGTCCCGGAACTGTACGAAGTCGCCTCCCGAATCGCCTCGAGCAACTACCGGTACACCGCCATCTTCACCCTGGTCGCCCTCCTCTACCTCGGCATCGTGATCAGCGCAGCCAACCTCACCGCCCGGATCGAGGACGTCGTCTCGATTCCCGGCATGGGCCAGTCGGGGTCCAGATGAGCGGGATCCGTATCGTGGGATTGCCCGTGTCGCCCACATGACGCAGTCGGTCGTCGTGGTCGGCGGGGGCCTCGCGGGACTGCAGGCGGCGGCACGGCTCGCCGACGCCGGGTTCGAGGTCCGTCTCCACGAGCGCGAGTCCACCGTCGGCGGCCGGGTCCGCACCGAACGGGACGGTGAGTTCCAGTTCGATCGCGGCTTCCAGGTGCTCCTCACCGCCTACCCCGCCGTCGAGGACGCCCTCGACCTCTCGGCACTGGACCTCCATCGATTCCCCGCCGGTGCGACCGTCTGCCGACCGAATCACCGATCCACCCTCGCGGACCCGCTCCGCCACCCGGGGGCGGCCATCGAGACCGCCTTCAACCGGGACCTCACGATCGGGGACAAACTCCGCGTCCTGTCCCTGCGGCGCGACCTCGTCGGTGTGCCCTACGGGTCGCTCTTCGAGGGGCCCGACGCGACGATACGGGAGTCGCTCGCCGATCGTGGGTTCTCCGAGCGCTTCGTCGAGAACTTCGCCGCCCCCTTCTTCGGGGGCATCGCACTCGATCGCGGCCTCGAGACGTCGAAGCGCGTCTTCGAGTCCACCTTCGCGATGCTCGCCAAAGGCGACGTGGCCGTCCCCGCCAGGGGCATGGGCGCGATTCCGGCACAACTCGCGGACCGTGCCCGAGACGCGGGGGCGACGATCCACCTGGACTCCACGGTCGAGCGCGTTGCTCCCGCAGACGGCACCGTGACGATCGCGGTCGACGGCACGGAGGCGGCCGCGGACGCGGTCGTCGTGGCGGCCGACCCCCCCACGAGCGCGTCGCTGACCGGGGTCGGGTCCATTCCCACCGAGGGGAAGGCCTGCGTCACGCAGTACGTCTCGGTCGCCGCGGGGTCGCCGATCGCCGAGCAGGAGACCATCCTCCTGAACGCGGCGGATCCCGTCCCCAACCAGGTCGCCCCCGTCGGCGCGGTGGCCCCGGAGTACGGGCCCGACGACCGGGTGCTGTTGAGCGCGACGACCCTCGGCGCGTTGTCGGTCGACGACCGGGACCTCTTCGAGCGGACCCGGGAGGCGCTGTCCAGTTGGTTCCCGGAGGCCGCTCTCGGGTCGCTCCGCCTGGAGCGGACCGTTCGGTGCCCGTTCGCCCAGTTCGAACAACCGCCAGGGGTCCACGAGTCCCTGCCCGACGTTCGAGCCCCCGAGGGGCCGGTCTATCTGGCCGGCGATTACACGCGAGGATCGTCGATCCAGGGCGCCATCGAGAGCGGCACGGCGGCGGCGCGCGCCGTCGTGGCGGATCGGCGGCCGTCTCGGGAGCGCGCTTAGAGCATCGAGCGGAACTCGCCGAGGGGCGGGAAGGTCACGGTCTCCTCGTTCGGACGGACCGTCGGCCGACAGCGATCGACGTTCGTGAGGAGCGGCGAGGCGCTCTCGTCCGCGGCGAGGCGATTCACCGCGACGCCCCTCGCAAGTCGGGTGAACGCCGGGAGGACCGTCACCGCTGCCCCCTCGTACTGATCCCGACACTCGAGCAGACAGGGATGGCGGACTCCCTCGATCTCGATGGTCGGGTGCTCGTGACCGATCACGTATCGCGTCGCCTCGATCGTCGGTTCGCGGTGGCCGTGGACGACCACGGTCTCGCCGTCGAGGCGGTGTGCGGTCTGGACCGAACCGTCGAGGACGGTCGCGAGCATCGTGTCGTGGTTGCCCTCGAGGACCACCGGCGACGCGTCGCGGTCCTCGATCGCCTCGAGCAGTCCGTCGAGGGTGCCGGAGACGCCGGTCGGCACCCGATCGAAGGAGTGCAGGACGTCACCCGCCAACACGACCGTGTCGGGCGCGACCGCGTCGAGCAGGGCCGCGAGGCGCTCGCGGAGATCCGCGCGCGCTCCGATCGGCAACTCGACGGCGGAGGTCTGCTCGCGCCCGACGTGCAGGTCCGAGAGGACGAGCGTCTCGCTTCCCGCGTGGTAGAGGGCGCGGTCGAGAAGGCGGCGGGTGTCCTCGGACACGGGCGAACGGAGGGGGTGGCGCCAGAAGATGTTGTCGAAGCCCTCCGCCGACCGGTGGCGTTCCCGTCTGCCGACCGGTGGCATTCCCGTCTGCCGACCGGTGGTGTTTTTGTCGGCGCCCGCCCTTGCGGGCGGTATGACCGAGGTACTGGAGGACAAGCGCACGGCGACGCGGTTTCGGATCCTCGTCGAGATCGCCGACCGACAGCCGGCGGTCAGCCAGGAGGAGATCGCCTCGGCGGTCGGGATCACGAGCCAGGCCGTCTCCGAGTACATCCGCGACCTCGACGACGAGGGATTCGTCGAGAAGGAGGGGCGATCGCGGTACCGGGTCACGAACGAGGGCGTCGACTGGCTCCTCCGGATGGCCGGCGACGTCAGGCGGTTCGCCGATCGCGTGACCGAGGACGTCCTCGGCGGCGTCTACGAGGACGCGGCCATCGCCACGGACGACGTGGAGGCGGGCGAGACCGTCACGCTCTCCATGGACGACGGACTCTTACACGCCACCCCCGGCGCGTCGGGTCCCGCGACTGGCGTCGCGACCACCGACGCGGAGGCCGGCGACGACGTGGGCGTCAGCGGCTTCGAGGGCGTCATCGACTTCTCGCCGGGAGCGGTCTCGCTCTACCAGGTGCCGCCGGTGCGATCCGGTGGGAGCGGCGGCGTCGACGCGGGAAAACTGGCCGCCGCCTGCGAGGAGGCCGACCTCGTCCTCGCCGAGGGCGTTGAGGCGGTCGTGGCCGCTCGACGGGCGTCGGTCGAACCGGCCACCACGTTCGCGACCGGGGACGTCGCCGCCGCCGCCGCACAGCGCGGCGTTCACGTTGTCGTGATCGTGACGGCGGACGAGGTGGGTCGCGTGACGGACCCGCTTCGCGACGCCGGCACGGCCTACGAGGTCACGGAGTGGCCGGAGAACTAGCCGATGTACCGCAGGTCGTCGTCGCCGCCCGGACTCGGTCCCTCGTCCATCTCTTCGAGGCGCCCCAGGACCTCCTCCATCTCGTCGGCCCGGTCGTCGAGGGCCTCGTAGTCGACCTCGATCTCGAGGAGGTCCTCGAGGACCTCGAGGACGGCCCGGGCGCTCTTGGGATCCACGACGTACCCGCTCGTCTCGCCCATCAGGCAGGCGGCCTCGAAGCCACGTCGTCCGCCCATGCCCAGCAGGAGGCCGCTCGTCCCGACGATGCCGCCCGCCGGTTCCTCCGAGCGGAACTCCACGCCCGCGTCCTCGAGGCGGTCGAGTTGTGCCTCCTCGGCCACCGCACCGAGGACGGAGTACTCCTCGATCAGTTCGCCCGTCGGGACGCCACCCAGGGCGTAGACCGTCGACGCGCCCGCCTCGCTCGCGATCTCGAGGAAGACGTCGGTCAGCCGGTAGTGGCCGGCCCCGTCGTTCGCCTGGTGGTTCCCGGTGAGGAGGAGCAGGTCCCGTCCGTCCGTCTCGACGGCGTAGATCTCCGCGTGTGCGAGCGTCCCGACGCCGTCCTCGTCGATGCCGACCTGTGGCGGGAAGTGTTCCGCGTACACCCGGCGCACGAGCGTGCTGTCCATCTCCTCGACGAGGTGCTCGGCGACGAGTTTGCCGACGTGACCGACGCCTGGCAGTCCCTCGACGAGGACCGGATCGTCGAGTTCGACGTCCGCGACCGCCTCGACCTCGATTTCGTCCATACCGCTATTCGCGAACGCGCCGCTTAAGTGCGCGTCGGTACTCGCCGTACGGATCCGCCGGATCGAACGGGGCGGGGGCGCTGTTCTCCGTCGGTGCGCCACACGACGGACAGGTGCTCGTCAGCGTGTAGACGGGCCGCTCGTGCTCGTCGCGCCAGTCAGAACAGACCCGGATGTCGGCTCTCATGTCGAATCGAGCGCTCTCGGTTCCGCGGCCCTCATTCGGCCTCGGTCTGTCGCTCGCGGTGGAAGGCGCCCGTTCCGCCCAACTCGTCGATCTCCGCTACCGCTCGATCGGCGGCCGCCTCGAGTTCGTCCTCGGCCGTCTTGTAGTTCGGCGCCTGCACCCGGATTCGGTACTCGGGGGATCCGACGTACGTCACCTCGAGGTCGATCTCCTCGGGGATTTCGCCGTCTCCCTCCGCGGCCTCCAGGGCGGCACGGACGTCCTCGACACCGTCGGGATTCGGCGACTCGAGGTCGACGTAGCCGGTGACCGTGACGTAGGGGACGGAGACGTTCTCGCGGGCCGTCTCGACGACCTGGCGTTTCTCCTCCGCCGAGAGGTCGACGGACTCGAGGGCCTCATCGCCGTGGATCGCGGCCTGCTCGAACCCGTCGTAGAGGCTCCCGAACTCGGCGAGGAGCGCGTTGGCGATGCGGCGGAACGTCTCGTCGTCCATGTCCTCGCCGAAGGCCAGGGTGAGCCACTTGTCGGCCTTCTGTTCGTTCTTCCACTCCTGGATGGCGTCCGACCGCTGGTGATCGTTGACGTCCTTGATGGAGAGGTCGATCTGCTGGGAGGAGCGATTGACGTCGAGGACCTTCGCGACGACGGTCTGATCCTCGCTCACGTGGTCTCGAACGTTTTTGATCCACCCGGACGCGACTTCGCTGACGTGGACCAGCCCGCGCTTGTCCTCGTACTCCTCGAGGTCGACGAACACGCCGAAGTCCTCGATCTCGTCGACCTTGCCGACGACGAGTTCGCCCTGTTCGGGCCAGCCCTCGTACTTCATCGCGCCTCGACGACCTCGGTGATCTCGGCGTCGATCTCGGCCAGACCGCCCGTCGGCGACGCGAGGGTGTGCCCGCAGACCGCACACGCGACCTCGGTCGAGGCCTTCTCGAAGACGATCTGTTCGTTCTCGCAGTCCGGACACTCGACGGAGATGAATCGCCCAGCCATCGTCACTCCTGGAATTCCACTTTTCCGGCCCGCCACCCCTCGCGGAGGTGCGCGTTGCCGCACTCGCTGCATCGGTACTTGAAGTTCGTCTTCTTCGTGGGCTTATCGCCACCCGGGACCTTCGAGAACTTGCCGGCGTTGCCGATGGTGGACTTTCCGCGCTCCTCCTGGCGGTCCGACCACTTCATGCCGGTCTCCCGCCCCCGTCGGACTTTCTCGACCTCGATCTCGGTGTGGGCGTCGCAACTCGGACAGTAGCTCGTGATACGTCGTGGAATCTGCATGGCGAACCAACTCGTTACCCCTGCTTTGGTGGGCCCGCTTAAAATCCGTTTGGTTCGGGGGCGGCGTCTGGACCCGTCCGAAACGTTTACTCCCGGTTACGACGAAGCCGGTGGCATGAAGCGGCTCATCATCCACGGCGATCCCGACGTCCGCAAGGACGGCGTCGTCGAGGTGGACGGCGAGGAGTACACGCTGTTCCAGGTCACCCGCAACGGCGACTGGCACGGACCGGACCGCGTTCAGCTCTGGTGCGTCGCCGGGTCCGAGGACGAACGCGAGGACTTCGAACGGCGGAATTACGTCCCGCAGTTCCTCGACGTCGACGCCGTGGACGCCGAGGAGGTCACGGTCAAAGAGCGGGCCGGCGACCTCGCCATCTGACCGAGGTCGCGACTCGATCACCCGACGGGACGCGACTCG
>JBDGUE010000039.1:0-9187 GCA_042216045.1 Halanaeroarchaeum sp.
GTCGCTCGGCCAGTTCCTCGTCGGTGACCTCCCCGTCCGGGGGTGCCGCGGCCACTGGCATCCCCTTCGGCCCCACCAGTTCGTTGAGATATTTTTGGACCACCGGGTCCTCGAGCAGGTCCTCAAAAGCCATTGTCGTACAGTGTCCCCCCGACGACCATTAAGCTTGTGAGAAGCGCCGCTCAGTCGACGTCGACCACGCGTTTGCCGGTCTCCTGGGGGACGACGCGACGCTCCGCACCGACCCAGTCGCGATCGAGTTCGGCCCCCTCGAAGAGGCGATCGAGGAAGACGGCGAGGCCCGCGACCTCCGAGTGTGGCTGATTCGTCACCCCGACGTTCCAATCGGCGGCCTCGTAGACGGAGAAGGGGACCTTCTCGGACCCGACGACCACCAGCAGCGGCCGGTCGTCGTGGGCCGCCCCGATCCGGGATTCGACCGCCTGAATCGGCTCGCCGTACATCGTCAGGTGGACCACGTCGCCCTCCCAGTCGCGGATCGTGGCGTGCTGTTCTCCGGTGCGCTCGACCGCGAAGGGGCCACCGAAGCGGTCGGTGATGTCCGAGACCGTCTCGACCGCGTCGGTGGCGTTCTCCGGATAGATGACCCGATCCGCACCGAGCGCCCGTGCGGTCAGACCGACGTGGGTCGTCATCCGGTCGTCCCGGCCCGGTCGGTGGCCCAGGCGGAGGACGGCGACCTCGGGGGAGTTCTGCATACGGGAGGGTGCATCGGCGTGCGCTTGGGGGTTTCGTTCGCGATCCAGGGAGCGGACAGAGAGACACGCGATCCATCCCGTCGCTGCAGGACTCCCTGTCGACGAGCCACTCGGGGCCTCCCCGTCGACCGCGTCCGCCCATGGGTCGGGGACGGTCGACAGACGCCCTCACGGCCCGGGTGGTGGACGGTCGGGTGAGACCGGAACGCACTTGCGGGATCCAGCGAAGGTCGAGGCATGGAACTCACGGGGAGACGAGTCGTGATCACGGGCGGTGCGGGCCTCATCGGCTCCCACCTCGCGGACGCGCTCGCCGCGGACAACGACGTGCTCGTCGCGGACAACCTCCAGAAGGGCACCAGAGACCGAGTCCCGGACGCCGTCGAGTTCGCGAACCTCGACGTGCGTGATCCGGACGACGTCGCTGCGGCGATCACCGCCGACGTGGACGTCGTGTTCCACCTCGCGGCGTACACGGACACGAACCACCCCGAACCGCGACGGCTCTTCGAGGAGAACGACGCGATGACCTACAACGTCCTCGAGCGCATGCGGGAGGTCGGCGTCGAACGCCTGCTCTTCACCTCCTCCTCGACGGTCTACGGGGAGGCCCCGATGCCGACGCCGGAGGATTACGCCCCGCTCGAACCGATCAGCATCTACGGCGCGAGCAAGCTCTCCGAGGAGGGACTGATCTCGACGTACGCCCACTCACACGGGATCGACGCGTACGTCGTCCGGTTCGCCAACATCGTCGGTCCGCACCAGCGAGGGACCGTGATTCCCGACTTCATCGAGAAGCTCCTGGCGGATCCATCGACGCTCGAGATCCTCGGTGACGGCCGACAGGAGAAGTCCTACATGCACGTCGAGGAGTGCGTCGACGCCATGACCCACGTCGTCGAGCACGCGACCGACCGATGCTCGATCGTGAACCTCGGGACGAAGACCACGACCTCGGTGACCCGGATCGCGGACGTCGTCGCGGACGAACTCGACGTGGACCCGACCTACGAGTACACCGGCGGCGACCGCGGCTGGACGGGCGACGTGCCGAAGATGCGCCTCTCCATCGAGAAGCTCTCGGCGCTCGGCTGGGAGCCGTCGCTCTCGAGCGACGAGTCGGTTCGCCGGGCCGCCCGGGAACTGGCCGCGGAGATCCGGGCCGAGCGGTCCTGACCCACGCCGGTAGAAGAGCTTTTGGTCGCGGTGACCGGAGTCGTATCCATGGACCACGAGGCAACGCTGCGGGGCGTCGCCGTCACGGAGGACGCCGCCGGTGACGACGACGTCCCCGCCGTCATCCTCGACGTGCGCGACGAGGTGCTCCCGGTGTTCGTCACGGACGACCAGGCGCGGTCGATCCAGATGGCGCTCGCAGCGGAGACGTTCGAGCGGCCGCTGACACACGACCTCTTCGTCGAGTTGCTCACGGAGTTCGGCGGCGTCGTCGACGCCGTCAGGATCGACGACCTCACGGACGGGACCTTCTACGGAAAGCTCACCGTCGAGCGATACCGCGAGGGCGAGCGGTCGACGCTCACCTTCGACGTCCGTCCGAGCGACGCGATCGCCATCGCCACTCGCGTCGACGCGCCGATCCACGTCGCGGAGAGTGTCGTCGACGCGGCGGGACAGCCGACCGACACCGTCACGTTCGAGGACGAGTGATCAGGGCGAGACGGCGGTCACCACGAAGGTCTCGAGGCGCCCCTCGACGCGTTCTGCCTCGAACCCGGCGGCCTCGAGGCGATCGCTGGCACCGCCCGGTCCGTATCGCCCGTCGAGCGGTGGCCCCCGCTCCCCCCGTCCGTCGGCGGACCAGTCGACGACCACCAGACGGGCCCCCGGTGCCATGACCCGCCGGAGTTCCGACAGGGCCGCCTCGCCCACGAACTCGTGGAAGGTCATGGTCGAGACGGCGGCGTCGACCGCGTCGTCGTCGAGTGGGAGGTCGGAGACGCCGGCGGTGACCAGTTCGACGTTCTCCGGCACCCCGTTCTCCGCGAACGCCTCGTGCATCGCTGGTTGGAGGTCGACCGCGTAGACGAACCCGACCCAGGGCGCGACGTCGCGCGTGTAAAAGCCCGTCCCGCTCCCGAGGTCGATCACCGTCGCCTCCGGGTCGGGGTCGAGGGACGCGAGGAGTTCGTCCCGCGAGAGGTAGCGGTACCGGGAGACGTCCTGGAGTTTCGAGGCGGACTCCGGATCGATGACGTGTTTCGTCACGGCGAGCCCTCCACCGGCTGCTGAATCGGCGACATTCGTCGAGAGGGAGGTGGGCGACCGGGAAAGGGGTTGCGACGCGCCGTCGGGCCCCCATCGGGACGGGTGCCCGAGCAACCGCGGACGAATACCTTCATGCCCTCGCGGGACGAAGGTCCGGATCACGCGGATGACAGCGGACACCGACGTCGACCCGATCGACGCCCTCGAACGACTCGGCCTCCCGAACTACGAGGCGCGAGTCTTCGTTGCGCTCCAGAAACTCGGGACGGGGAGCGCAAAGGAGGTGAGCACGGTCGCCGACGTGCCGCAGTCCCAGGTCTACGGGACGGCGGAGTCGCTGGCAGAGCGTGGCCTGCTCGAGATCCAGGAGACGACCCCGAAGACCTATCGGCCCGTGCCGATCGAGGAGGCGCGCGATCGCCTTCGCGAGCGCTTCGAGCGGTCCCAGGAGCGGGCCTTCGAGTACCTGGAGTCGGTCAAAGGCGAGCGGTCGGAGACCCCCGAGAGCGAGGCGGGCGTCTGGCGACTCTCCGGAGCGGCGGCCATCGAGTCCCGGACCGTGGAACTGATCGACGGGGCGACGCGTCGAATCATCTACGGGACGAACCCGGCCGTCGGCCGCTCCGAGGCGGTGGAGGAGCGCCTGCTCGAGCGGGCGAGGGAGGGAATCGACGTCGTGCTCCTCGACGAGGCGGTCGATTCGAGTGAGCCCCCGGAGACGTTGCGGGTCGTCACTCCGGCGATCGAGGCGGGAACCCAGGCGGGCCGACTGCTGGTGGTCGACGACGACACGATTCTGATGAGCGTCTCGGAGGACGGCACGGAGACGGCGATCTGGAGCGCTAACTCCGGGTTCGGGGCCGTCCTCGTCCCCCTCGTCGAGGACGCCATCGCGCCGGAATCGCCCCCGTAGCCGGCAGAGGTAGTAGAAACCTACAATGCTTTACGTCCCGAGCGAGAACCGACGGCCATCGCGTTCGATCCAGGTCCGATCCATCACACCATGAGACGACAGATACTGACGATCGTCCTCGCCCTCGTCGTCGGCACGACGGTGGCGTCCGTACCGGTGGCGGCCGCCGAGGACCCACGCTTCGAGACGTACACGCCCGAGCCGACGGTGGTGCCGGGACAGACGACCCAGGTCACGGTCCAGTTCGTCAACGACGCGGCGGAGGTCGACGACCGCGTGAAGACCGCACGCAACGTGCGTGCGACGATGACGTCCGGATCGACCCCGTTCACGATCGAGTCCGGGACCCACCTCCTCGGGACCCTCGCCGACGGACGACCCGTGACGGATCAATTCGTCCTCACCGTCCCCGAGGGCATCGACCCGGGAACCTACCGAATACCCGTGACGCTCACGTACGAATACGACACCGACGAACGCGAGCGAACGACGGTCTACGCGACCGTCACGGTCGAGGACCGCGCCTCGTTCTCCGTCGAGTCCGTCGAGAGTGACATCGCTCCCGGGGAGTTCGGCACCGTCTCGGTGACGGTCAGGAACACGGGGACCGAGACGGCGACCGACGCCTCGATCGCGTTGACCTCGAAGACGGGCTCCGTCCGCTTCGGCTCCGACGCGTCCGCGACGACCTTCGTGGGGACGATCGCGCCCAACGAGACGGCGACGATCGCCGTCGACACCGGTGCGCCGTCCTCGGCGGGACAGCGAACGTATCCAGTCACCGCCCGGGTCACCTACGAGAACGAGAACGGCCTCGAGCGGTCCTCGTCGCCGATGACCGTGGGCGTCGCCCTCGGTCCGGCGGACGGACGGTTCCGCTTCGAGAGCGTCGAGACCGCGCTCCGCGTCGGTGAGGAGGGGTCCGTCGAGATGACGATACGAAACCCCGGGGCCGCGGTCAGAGACGTCGTCGTCGCCCTCCAGGGGACGGGCATGCACGTCTCGCCCCTCGAGACCGAGTACGCGATCGGGACCCTCGGGGCGGGCGCGGCCGAGCGCGTCACCTTCCCCATCGAGGTCTCCGACAGCGCGGAGCCCTCGCCCCGTCAGCTCTCCTTCGTCGTCAGGTACGAGACCGCGGACGGCGACGACCGATCGACGTCGCCGGAGAGCGTCCTCGCTCCCGTCGCACCCGAACGCGACCAGTTCGCGATCGATCCGGTCGCGACGACCGTCACGGCGGGACGGACCGAGACGGTCGTCCTCTCGGTGACCAACAACGGCGATCGAACCGTCAGGAACGTCAACGCGAAGATCTTCGCCAGCGATCCGCTCGGCGCCCCCGACGACTCGGCCTTCGTCGAGTCGCTGGCCCCAGGGGAGTCCACGAACCTGACCTTCGGGGTGAGCGTGGCGGGGTCCGCCCGCGAGAAGACCTACCCGCTCTCCATGGACTTCCAGTACGACGTGGGTGGCGACAGCCGGCTCTCGAAGACCTACCAGGTGCCCGTCGCGGCGTCGGTCCCCGAGTCGAGTGGCTTCCCGACGGGCATCGCGATTGGAGCCGTCGCGGTGGTGCTCGCCCTGATCGGTGCGCTCTGGTACTGGCGTCGCTGACAGATGGTCGACTACGAGGACGTCGTCTCGCGCGTCTCGTCGCACATCTCGGGGCACCCGAAGCGGGTCGTGGCCACCTTCCTGGTGATCACGCTCGTGATGTCGGCCGGCCTCGGAAACATCTCCACGTCGACCGGGACGAGTCAGTTCTCCGAGGGGACCGCCGCGGAGGAGGCACTCCAGGAGATCGACCGAAAGTTCGGGACGCACTTCGGTCCCGATACTGGCTCGACGCAGTTGATCCAGGTCGGCCAGAACGTCCTCTCGAAGCCCTCGCTGCTCCAGATGCTGCGCGCCCAGGAGCGAATCCTTGAGCGGGAGGCCCTCCGCGTGACCCGAACCACGAGTGCCGCCCGCATCGTGGCCCGGACCCTGGATCCCTCGGCCACGACGATCGAAGAACAGATCCGGGCCGTCGAGCGCGCGACGCCGGGCGAGATCGACGCGGCCGTGCGATCGGCGGCCCGGCGTCCCGGGTTCACGGGGACGCTCAGCACGGACTTCAACCGCGAGACCGCGAGCGCGCACGCCACGATCGGTGCCGTCACGCACGAGATCCCGGCGGGACTCACTGCGGGTGCCGGGACCAGTGGATCCAGTCCGCTCCAGTCGATCCAGGTGGAGACCCAGCGGGTCGTGGAGGCGGGCAGCGGGACCTTTCTCGTGTTCGGCACGGGCATCATCTCCGCCGAGTTTGCGAACGTCATCTTCGACTCGCTGATCATCGTGATTCCCGCCGCGGTGGTCCTGATCGTCCTGTTCCTGATCTACGCCTACCGGGACCCCTTCGACCTCTTCGTCGGACTGCTCTCGCTCGTCATGGCGATCGTCTGGACGATGGGCTTCATGGGGCTCGCCGGGATCCCCTTCACGCAGATGCTCGTCGCGGTGCCACCGCTCCTGCTGGCGGTCGGGATCGACTTCGGCATCCACGCCGTGAACCGGTACCGCGAGGAGCGCGTCGAGGGCCGGGCGCCCGTCCCCTCGATGGAGGAGACCGTCGACCAGTTGCTCGTGGCCTTCTTCATCGTCACCGGGACGACGGTGATCGGGTTCGCCGCCAACGGCGTGAGTTCGCTCAAGCCGATCAGGGACTTCGGCCTGATCGCGGCGACGGGGATCGTCTTCACCTTCCTCATCTTCGGGATCTTCCTGCCGTCGGCCAAGTTGCTCCTCGACGACTGGCGGGAGGCACGCGGTCTCCCGACGTGGGGGACCAATCCCATCGGCCAGGAGGGATCGCTCGTGGGGCGGACCCTCTCGATCGGGGTCGTCGCGGCACGTCGGGGGCCGCGAATCTTCGTCGCGGCGATGCTCGTCCTCACGATCGCGATGACCGGGTACGGAGCCGGCGTCTCGACGAGTTTCAGCCAGGAGGACTTCCTCCCGCCCGAGGACACACCCGACTACCTCGAGGGCCTCCCCGAACCGTTCGCCCCCCACGAGTACTCGGTCACCTCGACGCTCAACTTCCTCGAGAACAACTTCGCCACCAACGCCCGGAGTTCCGTGACGATCTACGTCAACGGCAGACTGCGGGCGGATCACGCCCTCGAGTCGATCCATCGGGCGAGCACGTCCCCACCGGAGGCGTTCGTCACCGAGGGGCGCACCGCCCAGTCCACCTCGATCATCGACGTGGTTCGGGACTACAGCGAGCGCAGTCCCGCCTTCGCGCGACTGGTCGCCCGCAACGACGTCAACGACAACGGGATACCCGACGACAACCTCGAGACCATCTACGATCGGCTCTTCGCGTCGCCGTACGGCGATCGAGCCCGATCGTACCTGACCGAGGACTACCGGAGCGCGAGGGTCGTCTACGAGGTCGAGAGCGACGCCAGCCAGGCCGCGGCGACCGCCGACGCGAAGACCCTCGCCGACCGCTATCGGCTGCCGGCCACCGCGACCGGTCAGACGGTGGTCTTCCAGGCCATCGCGAACACGATTCTCTCCTCGGCGGTCAAGAGCCTCGCCGTCTCCGTCATCGGGACCGGAATCTTCCTCCTCCTCATCTACCGCCTCCTCGAGGCCAACGCCACCCTGGGGGTCGTCAACCTGGTGCCCATCCTGATGACGCTCGCGCTGATCATCGGGACGATGCGGGCCATCGGGATGCCCTTCAACGCCCTGACCGCCACCGTGCTGTCGATCGCGATCGGACTGGGAACCGACTACTCCGCCCACATAACCCACCGGTTCGTCGACGAGTACGACGGCGAGAACATCGAGAGCGCCCTCACGGCCACCGTGATCGGAACCGGGGGTGCCCTCTCGGGGAGCATGCTCACGACCTCGGCCGGCATCGGGGTGCTCGTCCTCTCGATCACCCCGATCCTCGGGCAGTTCGGCACGATCATGTCGATCGCCATCGTCTACAGCTACCTGACCGCGATCCTCGTGACGCCCTCCCTGGTGGTCATCTGGGACGACCTCGGCGGGTACGACCTCCCGTGACTCCGTCCACCGATCCCGCCCGAGACCGCAACGCGTAGAGGGGGCGACCGCCTACGGGCGGGCATGCCCGATCGCGTCACGCACGATCACCCCACCGTCGAGACCCTCGAGGCCACTCTCGGGCGCCACGGCGGCACCCATCGCCCGGAGATCGGACTCCCGGACGGGGACGACGTTCCCGTCGGCGAGGTGATTCGAGTGGTCCTCGACGGAACCGAGTACCGCACCGAGGTGGGCCGCGGGTCCGACGGAGCGCCGGTCCTCCGGGGCGCCTACGAGACCCCGCGCCTGGCGCGAAATCCCGGGGAGGGAACGGACGCCCTCGAGCCGTGGGTCGCCGCTCGCGACCTCGACGTCGGCAGAACGGTCCTGGTCGACGTCGTCGACCCCGAGGTCACGATCGGACTCAGGGCGCCGGGCGAGCGTGCCACCTACGCGACCACGAAGACCCCGGACGACAGTCTGGCCGCGATCGCCGAGGACGTCGAGAACTCGTCGTAGCGCTTCGAGTCGGTCGAGTTCCGATGGAGACCGACCGTCGTCGAGGAGTGGGGCCACGTCGGCCATCGACGATCAGACGTGCGTCGCGATCCCTCAGAGGGGATCGATCGTCGGGGGAAATCCGGTTCGGCCGGCCGGGAGTGTCGGCCAGGTGGAGCGGTGGCCGACGTCGACGGTGGCCACGGGAGAGGTGGGCGAGCGCCTGCGCACTGACCGTCAGACTTTTGTCCTCCGGGCCGGAGTCGAGTGAACGGCTGACACGATCTTAGGCGATCCAAAAGTGGCGATTTTCGCCACCATTGAGGGTTGTCTGCCACGTCTCTAGTGATCTTTCAGGATGCAAATTACCGAAATGTTTAAGTGGCTTACGATATTACAGTACATAAGGAAACGACGGGAGGACAATTATACTCTCCCTCTCCGTCTGCCTGCCCCATCATGTCCGACACCAAGATCAGGACGTTCGATAGCGAGAGCCAACGAACATCCACCGAGACCGAGGAATCGAGCCGAGAAGACGCCACCACCTGCCCCGAGTGTGGCGGTCACCTGGTCATCGACGAGGAGCGCGGCGAGACCGTCTGCAGCGAGTGTGGCCTCGTCGTCGAGGAGGACGAGATCGACCACGGTCCCGAGTGGCGGGCGTTCGACTCGAAGGAGAAGGACGAGAAGTCCCGCGTCGGCGCCCCGACCACGAACATGATGCACGACAAGGGGCTCTCGACGAACATCGGCTGGCAGAACAAGGACG
>JBDGUE010000037.1:0-8291 GCA_042216045.1 Halanaeroarchaeum sp.
TCGTCGTCGTGGACGTAATCCCGGATGTACTTCCAGTCGGCCGTGCGGTAGGCGAAGCGTTCGGGCCCCGCCGGCACGTCGTACCAGCTCCCGAGGACCCCCTCCCGCTCCCAGTCCCCGGACCGCCCCTCCAGCAGTGGGCCCAGCGAGTACCCGTAGAAGTTCTCCGGGAGCGTCTCGACACCGGCCAGCGTCGCGGCCGTCGGCGCGA
Source organism: Halanaeroarchaeum sp. (assembly GCA_042216045.1). Classification (GTDB taxonomy): domain Archaea; phylum Halobacteriota; class Halobacteria; order Halobacteriales; family Halobacteriaceae; genus Halanaeroarchaeum. The sequence continues at coordinate 212 of JBDGUE010000037.1, forward strand.
TGTCCATGAGCCCGACCATCTCGTCGTGGGTGTCCGAGGAGTCACCGTCGTAGACGATCAGCGGGACGTGCATCACCTCGTCGTAGAAGCGGTTCTGGTGGAAGAACTCGCCGTGGTCGCGGAACTCCTCGCCGTGATCGGCGGTGACGATGGCCGTCCAGTCGTCCCACTCCGCTTCCAGCGTCGAGAGGAGCCGACCGATCTGGGCGTCGGTGTACCGGATCTCGCCGTCGTAGAGGTCGATCAGCGTTTGCAGTTCCTCGTCGGTGATCTCCTCGTCGTTCTCCATCATCTTCGGACGGAGTCGGACGCCTTCCCGACGACTGATGTCGGCGAATACCTGGTGTTCTTCGGGCGGCGAGTAGGGATGGTGGGGGTCCATGTAGTGGACCCACAGGAAGGTCGGCCGGTCGCCCTGTCTGTCGACCCACTCCACGGCCCGGTCGGTGATGTCTTCCGCGGTGTCGTAGTACGACCCCACGTCAACGCCGGCGGCGCGCTCGGTGCCCTGATAGAGTTTTTCGAGCGCGCGGTAGACCAGTCCGTCCGGGTCGAGGTTGTCCTTGACGGCCTGACGGAGCCGTGTCATCGGCGACGGGTCGGTCCGCGAGTCGTACAGCGTATCGAAGCCGCGGTCGTAGCCGAACTCGGCACTCAGATAGAGGTTGGAGTGAAAACCCCCGGTGGCGTAGCCCTGGTCGGAGAGGACTTCGGAGATCAGCGTCCGCTTCTCGGAGAGACGCTCGAACCCGCCGTACATGAGCGGGTGCGAGGAGGTCAGGATCGCGGGAAACGATGGCCGGGTGGCACAGGCGTGCGAGAACGCGGCGCTGAACCGGTGTCCCGCCTCGGCGTAGGCGTCGAGTTCCGGTGTCGTGTCGCGGTCGTACCCGTAACACCCCACGTGATCCGCGCGGAGCGAGTCGACCGTCACCAGGACGACGTTCCGAGCCATGGGGCAGTGTTGCTAACCTCCCGATTTCAAACCTTCTGTTCGGTGCGGCGACCGATCGCGAGGGAATCAGGGAGTGATCCGTCCGAGCAGGCCGCCCGAGACGTTCCTGAGCGTCGCACGGTGGTATTCGCTGATCGCCAGCAACACCGCACCGTACACCGCCGCACCGACTGCAACCAGCGCAACGACGTACAGCCACGACCGTACCGGGACCACCCGTCGTAGCCCCCAGACCACGCCCGCCATGACGCCGCCACTCACGAACTGATGGAGCAACGGTCTCGGGAAAATCGTGACCGTCGGAACCTCCACTCTGACGGCATACACGGACAGTACGTAGGTGACGAACTGAGCGATAGTCGAGCCGACGACGACGCCGATGGGACCCATGACGAAGAACAGCCCGACACTTCCCACGACGTTCGTGACGAACTTCACCAGCGAGATACGAAAGCTCGTGTGAGGCTTGTCGAGGCCGTCGATCGCGGAGATGAACACTCGCCCCTGGGTGATGAGGAGACGATAGAGAGCGATCAACACGAGGAACGCGGCCGCACCGGCGTACTTGGGCTCGTATGCGGTGACCAGAATTTCCCGACCGAGGATGAGCGCGCCGAAAAACAGCGGGACGGCGAGGACGCTGCTGTAAGAGGCGGCGTGTCGCAGCCGTTCGGCAACCGCTTCGCCCCGACTGTGCAGGTCGCTTACGTCCCCGTAGGTGCCGTTCGAGATCAACTGGGTGACGAAGATAGCCGGTGCCGAGATTCGCAACGCAACGTTGTAGTACCCCACGAACACGCTCGTCGCGAGGATACCGATCAGGATGGTGTCGATCCGCCCCAGCATCGTGTTGAGCATGCTCTGGGGCAACTTCGGCTTCGCGAACGTCCAGATCCGCCGGACCGTCGCCCGCGTCGGCACTCGCGGGCGGACGCCGACGAGCCGGAACGGTAACGGTGCGACCACGATGAGCGCCAGCGCCGTCCCGGCCACGAGACCGCCGGCCTCGTACCCCAGGACGACCAGCCCGATCTGTCCGACGTACTTCAGGACGGTCTTCAGGAGGTCGATCCAGCTGTGGTACCCGAAGTTCGGCCGGACGCTGAGGATCATCCCGGTCTGCTGGGTGAGGTTCAGGCCGACGAACAGCAGGGCCAGCACCGGCCAGTGCTGGCCGAGCCCGTCGACGGGAATGGACCCCGTCGCGAACTCGCCGGCGACGGCGATCACTGCGACGCCAACGACGGTGAACAGGCCGAGCCCGAGGGCGTACGCGCCCATGATCTCCCCCTCCAGGGCGTCGCTCTCGGTGATCCGCTTGCGACAGCCCTCGACCCAGCCGCCGAAGGGGTTGTTCAGCGTGTCGGCGACGCCGTAGATGAAAAAGTACAGCCCGTAGACGTCCGGCGTCGTCATCCGTGCGATCACGACGGTCCCGACCAGCCCCAGCGCCGCGGTCAGGAGCCGGCCGACGAACCCGAACCCGACCTGCTCGCCGAAGTCGGTGCGGTCACTCATTACAGGCGGGTCAGTCGATGTAGCCGAGTTCGCGGAGCTGGTCTTCGGGAATGTCCGCCCGCGTCCGTTCGGGGTCGATCTCCTCGACGTAATCTTGGATCCATGCCATGATATCGAGGGCGTGTTCTGGGAACGAGCCGACCGTCGTCAAGGCGATGGCCCGCCAGGAGTTGGTGCCGAGATTGTCGTCGTCCAGCCACGTCGCCTCCATCCCGTGGTCGTTCAGGATCGGGTGTTCGTCGTCCTTGCCGAGTGCGTCCCGGACCGCGCCGATCCGCTCGTCGATATCCTCGTAGACCTTCCGATTGGCCTCCAAGTAGTCGGAGTAGATGTGCCCCAGCACGTTGATTACGTGGATGTGGATCGCAGCAATCTCGACATCGTGGGTGATCGCTTCGTGGACCCACCTGAACTTGCTTGCGGCCTCGGTGTAGGTCTCCCTGATCTCTTCGAACAGCCCCCAGAGGTAGTGCAGGCCATCGTTCCGATAGACTCTTCGCTAGTTGTCGACGGTGCAGTACTCCCCGTCGAAGAAGATAATCTGGCGGGTCCAGTTCTGTGTTCTTTTTTATAACGTCTCCGATGCGACCCTGAATAATCCTGCCGACGTTCGGCGCGTGTGCGATTCGGGAGAAGGCTGGAAGGAACGGACTGTCCCACTTTCCGTGGCCCATCATGCCGTGTTTGGTCGGATGGAGTCCGGTGGCGATGGATGGCCAGGCTTCGCCCGTGTGCAGGTGTCCGAACCTGTGAGCGACCGATTGCATCTCCGTGTGGTCCTCAAGCAGTAATTTCTCACAGCCGAAGTCCTCCGGGTGACGGACATCGACGGTATCCAGCGCCAACACAACGAGTATCATATCCTGATCGTAGTCAGTCGGAGTTATAAAACCGTCATCAGCACATCAGCCACTCAATTAACAAATCGTCTTCGGTCGCATCGCTCACAGGTATCCCAACTTCTCCAACTGTTCTTGTGTCCCTGTGGTGAGGTCGAGATCGCTTCCCGAGACCACGTCGGGCATATCCGCGATGAGGTCCTCCGGGTCGTCCGGAGGGTTCCCAACTGTTCTCGGTCCGCCAGAACACTGGTACCAGTATCCAGATCTCGTAGCGACACCGCGGCACGTCGAGAGCACCTCCGGAGGGATGTCGTACCCTTTGCCAGCGATCCGCTCGGATTTGCGGTCCGTGATGCCGTGGTGTTCGGTGATCGTGTGGTCCCGCTGCTGCTCGTTGTGGAGCGTCACCCCATCGATGTCCATCCCGGCCGCGGACTTGAGCGTCCGGTAGACATCGGTGAAGTTAACAAGTTTCTCCGACGTGTCGTCGGTATCGCCGGGCGTCGTCGCAACCAGTGGGACGCTGGTTAGCTGCGGATACACGCCCATCACGTGCGTCCACATTCCGAACTCCCCGAACATCTCGCCGTGATCGCCGAGGGTCACGACAAGATCGAACTCGGAGAGTACATCTCGATATATTCGCTCGTAGACATCCGCCAGATAGGAGACGTTGGCTTCGTAGGCCCGCTCCAGTCGGTCCGCATCCGGCGACTCGTCCCCGAAGGCCGCGGCGAATGGATCGACGTTCAGCTGCGTGCCGAACGGGTTGTATTCCGGCGGAGCGTTGTACGGTGCGTGCGGTTCCATGAGGTTCATGAAGAGAAACGTGTCGTCGGGGAACGACTCCCGCCGTAGTCGCTTCAGGAACCGACTCGCCCCGTCGTCTCGATACCCTCTGATGTTGTGCTCTTTCAGTTTGGCTTCGATCGCGTTGTGAAGCGTCGGGAGTACGTCTTCGTCCCCGAACATCGTCTCTTTGAGGAAGGTTGCGTACCGGCCCACACCGGGCTCGGTCTCGTCAACGATCCTCGATAGACGGACGATGTCTTTGCCGACGAACGACGCGTGCCCCGCCTGGACGATATGGTCTGCACTGGTCCCAAAACCGAACGGCGGCGAAAGTTGGGCGTTCGCCGTCAGAAAATACGTCTCGTATCCAGTTTCGGACAGTTCCTCGAAGATCGTCGTCTGATCACCGACGTACTCCGACTGCGCGTTGATTCCCGACTCCGAGGGATAGAGGCCCGTGAAAAGCGAGCCGTGCGCCGGAACGGTCCACCGCGACGTACTCCACGCGTTGGAGAACCGTGTTCCAGGTAACCAGTCGAACCGTTCGTCGAACGAGGGGTCCCGAAGCGTGTCCAGAACGATCAGTGCAATCTTCATCTGTTTCCCTACTGGATGTCTCTTTCCAGTACCTCGTTCGAGCGAATAAGCCTACCGGCTTGGACCAGTCGTGTCGCTTCGCCACTCCACTCGCATTTCAATTCCTGTGGAGTTGTCTGGTGTCATGGTCAATCTTCTGATACACGTCCAAGTACTCTTCCGCGATGGTTCGCCAGGTGAGTCGGTCCTCGACGAACGCAGTCGCGTTCTCGCTGTAGCAATCTCGATCTTCCAGGGCTGTCTGGATCGCACGGTGGTAGCTCGCCGGGTCGTCGAACTCGTAGACGGTACCGAGGTCGTACTCTCGAACCCACTCGGAGATCGCGGTCGTATCTGCGACGACCAGCGGTGTTCCGGCCGCCATCGCCTCCGCGGCCGTCAGACCGAACGGCTCGAAGTACGATGGGAGGACGAACACGCCGGCCCGACGATAATACGAGAGCAACTCCGCATCGTCGACTCTGCCGACCCATCGCTCCGATAGCGAGTCCGCGTAGGCGTCGTTCGAAGCACCGCCCACAACGGCAGTCTCGTAGCGCTCCGGTGTGTTCCGGTCCACGAAGTGTGGCTGTTTCCGGCGTTCGATTCGGGAGACTGTGAGGAGGTCCAGCGAGCCGTCGTAGCAGTCCGCCTGCCGGAACCGCTCTTCGACACCCACAGGAATGACACCATCGACCGGAACCCGGTACTTTTCGGCGAAGCCGCGATTCCCCGGCGCCGTCACGATCGACTGGTCGGCCCGATAGGCAGTCAGTGTCTTCGCCCAGCGGTGGATCTTCGCACCGAGTCGCCACTTCCAATCGAAGGTTCCCGGGAACTTCGCCTCCACCTCGTCTTCCATCCCGATGCCGTGCCAGGACATCACGTCTGCTTGGTAGAGCGGGCGCCACGTGTGGACAATATCGACCGCGTCAAGCAGGTCCCGGCTCCAAATTTCGTGGTTGAATCGCACCATGCGACCGATCCCTGGGGGCTGCTCGTCACAGAGGACGTGGGCGGGAACGTCTATCTTCGTCGGATCCCCTTCATCGGCGATCACAGTGACATCGACTCCTGCTGCTGCGAGTGCTTCACTCAACCCGATCGTTGTTCGCTCCGGACCGCGGTGGTCCGTCGCGTCGGCGTCCGGAAGGGTCCCGACCAGTGCTACCTCCATGCGAGTGCTACCCCGCTGACTGTAGTGAAAACCATCGGACCCACGTTACATGTACCCCAGGTCTTCCAGTCGTTGTTCGGTCGCCCCCGACACGTCGACCTCGCCGGCGGACTCCCTGACGCCGGCGTCGGCGAGGTCGGCGAAGGCCTCGCGCACTTCCGGGGCCGACTCGCCGCGCATGACGTGGCTCGACTGCGCGTCGTACACGTCGACGACGGACTCGTAGTCGTCGCGCCAGCTGATTCCTTTCTCGACGTGGTCGCCGCGGTCGGTGTACAGCGCCCGGTAGTCGCCGTTGTAGAGCCAGAGGTCGTCGACGAACCCGCTTGCCCGTTCCTCCATCGGTTCCTCCAGCCCGTGGGAAGAGGCCAGCACCGGCCCGTCGGTGACGTACTCGTCGGTCTCCCACTCGCCGTCGACGGCCGCCCGCACGACGTGGGGCGTGTCCGTCAGCGACACCGGTTCGTCGTGGGTCGCGCCGGTCTCCTGTCCGGGGAACTTCACCAGCAGGGGGACGTGCAACTGGAGTTCGTGGATGCCCGCGCCGTGGCCGGTGATGATCGCGTCCGGGCGGACCTCCGAGGGTTCGCCGAAGCCCTCGCCGTGGTCGGAGGTCACGATCAGGAGCGTATCGTCCCACTCGCCGCGGGCCTTGAGCGCGTCGACGAGGCGGCCGATCTCGTGGTCGATCTGTGCGATGGCACCGTCGTACAGCGCCTCGAAGCTACACATCTGCCAGACCGGTTTCTCGCCGCCGTTGAACGACCAGACCTGATCGTCACAGTCGTTCTGGAGTTCCCGGGCGGTCCCGTCGTCCCACTCGTCGAACTCGGCTTCAGGTTCGTAGGGCAGGTGGGCGTCCATGTAGTTGATGCAGGCGGCCCACCCGTCGGTGCGCTCGTCGATCCACTCGGTGAACAGGTCGGTGTACACTTCAGCAGGAGTTCCAGTGGTGTGGCCGTCGGGCAACAGTCGCGGGTAGTCCCACGCGGCCTTGATGTAGAGGCCGTTCAGAGCCGACTTGAGCGGATGGTCGTGGGCGAGACAGCGTTTGAGGTACTTCACGTACTCGCCCTGGCCCTCCGAGAGCGCGAAGTTGCCCGGATCGAGTCCCTCCTGAAAGAGGACGTTCTGCTGACCGTGGATGTCGTCGAAGGGGTCCTCGAGCCCGACGCCCATGTCCGTGATCCACATGTTCTCGGAGAAGACGCCGGTCCGGTGTGGGAGTTCGTCCCAGAAGGTCTGCCCGGTGAACCGGTGGTGGGCACGCCGGATCCCGTGTTCCTCGACGTGGAGGCCGGTAAAGATCGAGGTGTGGCTGGGCAAGCTCCAGGTCCCCGGCGACCGCGCCTGCGTGTAGACCGTCGCCTCGTCGGCGAGGGCGTCCAGATTTGACGTCGTCTCGTTGTGGTGGCCAAGCAGGCTACAGTTGCGCGCACGGACACTGTCCATCACGACCAGAAGCACGTTCGTGTCAGTCATGCTCATCAGCTCAGGAAATCGTTCGTGTCAGAATCGTCGGGGCCGACCGCGGGTACTTCGCGGCGAGGTAGGCGATCCGCCAGACGCGATCCCAAGTGGTGACCGACCGTTCGTGAGGGGCGTGTTCGACCTCGTCCGGATCGATGTGTTCGACACCGTCCCCGCGGTGGACGAACTTCAGGGAGAACTCGGTGTCCCCCATGTGCGATTGCAGGAACTCGTCGAAGCCGCCGAACCGCTCCCAGTCGTCGCGGTGAAACGCCATCACCCGCCCGGCGACCAACCCGTAGTCCCAGTCGGGGTGACCGACCAGTTTGCCGCGCTCGATCCGGTCGACCAGGTCCCCGAAGAACGACTCCGAAAAGGAGATGTCGTCGTCCAGAATGACGATCCGGTCGTGTTCGGCGCGTTCGACACCGATATTACGTGCCTCGTTGAGCGTTCCCTCCCGGATGACCCGCGTGTCCACCCCTTCGGGCACGCTCTCCAGCGTGAGAACGTTCTCTTTGATGCTCGGGATGACTACCGAGACGTCGGTCATTCACCCGAGGTTCGGCCGGGGCAGGTTATAAATGTGACTGAACCACACCCGTCTCACTCTCGGCCGTCGAACGCGCCGGCGTGGCCGAACTCCTCGTAGCGCCGCTCGATCCCCGCCCGCAGGCGGGACCGGAAGACGGACGCGTCGAACCGCTCGGCGCGGTCCCGCGGGTCGCCCGCGACCCCCTCCCGCTCGAA